>JBBPIM010000095.1:0-1559 GCA_038040325.1 Candidatus Mayfieldus profundus | reverse complement strand
TGAGGCGGATGGTGCCCGCGGTCGGGTCGACCAGCCGCATGATGCAGTTGGCCACTGTCGACTTCCCACTGCCCGACTCGCCGACGAGTCCGAGCACCTCCCCGGGCGCAAGCGTGAGCGACACGCCGTCGACCGCGTGGATGACCTCCTTGCCACCGGCCAGCTTCCCGCCCGTCGGGAAGTGCTTGACGAGGTCGACGACCTCGAGGGCCGGGTCGCTCACGCCTTGCTCCATGCGTCTTCTCCCGGGTCGAAGCACGCCACGAGATGGTTCGGCCGCACCGGAGCCAGCGGTGGGATGTGCTCGCAACCCTTGTCGGCGCGCGGGCAGCGGGGGGCGAACGAGCAGTGGTCCGGCAGCTCCGAGAGCGACGGCACGACGCCCGGGATCTCCTGCAGCGGCTCGTCGGCGCTGCGCCGTCCCGAGCGCGGGAGCGCCCTCAGGAGCCCGACCGTGTAGGGGTGCTGGGGGTGCCCGAACAGCTCGTCCGCAGGCGCCTCCTCGACCTTGCGCCCGGCGTACATCACCATCACCCGGTCGGCCACGTCCGCGACCACGCCGAGGTCGTGGGTGATGAGCAGGATCGCGGTGCCGAGCCGCTGGCGCAGCTCCCGCATGAGGTCGAGGATGCCGGCCTGGATCGTGACGTCGAGCGCGGTCGTGGGCTCGTCGGCGATCAGGATCTTCGGGCTGCATGCCACCGCCATCGCGATCATCACCCGCTGGCGCATGCCGCCCGAGAGCTGGTGCGGGTACTCGTCGACCCGCCGTGCCGGCGCGGGGATCCCGACCAGCTCGAGCAGCTCGATCGTGCGGTCGCGAGCCTCGGCCTTCTTGAGGTCCAGGTGGTGGCGGAGCACCTCGCCGATCTGGCTCCCGACCGTGAACACGGGGTTCAGCGAGGTCATCGGCTCCTGGAAGATGAAGGAGATCTCGCGGCCGCGGATGCGCCGCAGGCTGGCCATGTCGGTCCCCAGCAGCTCGCGGTCCTCGAAGCGCACGGCGCCCGACACCGTGGCCGACGCCGGCAGCAGCCGCAGCAGCGACATCGCGGTCACGCTCTTGCCGCAGCCGGACTCGCCGACCATGGCGAGCACCTCGCCGGGCTCGATCGCGAACGACACGCCGTCGACGGCGTGCACGGTTCCCTCGTCGCTGTCGAAGCGCACGGAGAGGTCGTCGACCTCGAGCAGCGCCATCAGCGCGTCATCCTCGGGTCGAGCACGTCGCGCAGGCCGTCGCCGAGGAGGTTGAACGACAGCGTCGCCAGCCCGACCGCCACGCCGGGGAACACGGCCAGGAGCGGCGCCTGGGAGAGCAGGGGCTGGGCCGAGGAGAGCATCGTGCCCCACGACGGGGTGGGCGGCTGCACGCCGAGCCCGAGGAACGACAGCAGCGCCTCGCCGATGATCGCCATGGGGACGGTGACCGTGGCCTGGACGAGCAGGGTGCTCGTCAGGTTCGGGAGGATGTGGCGGCGCAGGATCACGGCGTCCCCGGCGCCGTTGGCGACCGCGGCGCGCACGTAGTCCTCCTCGCGCAGCGCGAGCGTCTCGCC
>JBBPIM010000094.1:0-1679 GCA_038040325.1 Candidatus Mayfieldus profundus | reverse complement strand
GAGGCCTCCAAGAAATAGTGGTGTCGCTCCTCGCAGCCGATCTACCCAGGACCGATGCTCACCCCAAGCGGCTGCAGCGGGTCCTGTTGATCTCGACCTACGAGCTCGGCCACCAGCCCTTCGGCCTGGCGCAGCCGATCGCTTGGCTGCGCCGCGCGGGACACGACGTTCGCGCCCTCGACCTCGCCGTCGAGCGGCTCGATGAGCAGGCGGTGCGCGACGCCGACCTCGTCGCCGTGTACCTCCCGATGCACACCGCCACCCGCCTCGCCGCTCGCCTCATTCCGCGCGTCCGCCAGACGAACCCGACCGCGCACCTCGCCGCCTACGGCCTGTACGCCCCGCTTCAGGCGTCCTACCTCCGCGGCCTCGGGGTCAACACCATCTTGGGCGGCGAGTTCGAGGAGGGGCTGACGATGCTTGCCGCGGGCGGGCGGCCGCCGTCCACCGTTTCGCTGGCGCGCCTGGCCTTTCTGCCGCCGGACCGATCCGGCCTGCCCGCGCTGGACCGATACGGGCACGTGCGGATGCCGGACGGGGAGCGGCGCATCGCCGGCTACGTGGAGGCGACCCGCGGCTGCAAGCACACCTGCCGGCACTGCCCGATCCCGGCGGTCTACGGCGGTCGCTTTCGCGTCGTGCCGCGCGAGGTCGTGCTCGAGGATGTTCGGCGCCAGGTGGCCGCCGGGGCGATGCACATCACCTTCGGCGACCCCGATTTCCTCAACGGGCCCGGCCATGCGCTGCCGATCGTGCGGGCGCTGCACGCGGAGTTCCCCGACCTGACGTACGACGCCGTGATCAAGGTCGAGCATCTGCTGCGCCACCCCGACCTGCTCCCCGAGCTGCGCGACACCGGCTGCCTGTGGGTGACGACCGCCGTCGAATCGGTCGACGATACCGTTCTGCGCATCCTCCGCAAGGGACACACTCGCGCGGACTTCGAACGGGTTGTGGAGCTCTGCCGGGACGTGGGGCTGACCCTCGCCCCCACCTTCGTGGCGTTCACGCCGTGGACCAGCGTGCACGGCTACCTGGACCTGCTGGCGGCCATCGCCGACCTGGACCTCGTCGAGGCCGTGCCGTCGATTCAGCTCGCCATCCGGCTGCTGATCCCGCCCGGCTCGCTCCTTCTCGAGCTCGCCGAGGTGCAGGAGCTGGTCGGCCCGCTCGACGAAGCCGCCCTGGTCCATCCCTGGTCGAACCCCCATCCGGGCGCCGACGCGCTCCAGGCAGAAGTGCAGCGGCTCGTCCAGCGCGGCGCGGAGATGCCGCGGCGAGCCGTCTTCGAGTCCGTGTGGCTGGCCGCCCACGCGGCCGCCCAACGGCCGGCGCCGGTGCTGCCCACCGGGACCGGGGCAGGGCCGCCGCCACACCTGAGCGAGGCCTGGTACTGCTGCGCGGAGCCGAGCGACGAGCAGCGCGTGGGGGTTTGATCGAGACCGATGCGCGGCGCCCGCCGCCTCCTGCCGCTAGTCTGCCTGCTCCGCGGCCACTCCCACCTTGGTGGCGACTGACGCGGTCGACGGTAGCGGGTCAGCGCGCCCATGTCTCACAAACCTCAGTGCGGCGAAGGTGTGCTTGGCACTGAGGCGCACAAGGTTGGCCACGACTTCCGCCTCCACCTTGGCCTCCACCTGGTGTACGCGGCGTACGAAGTCGACGTGGGCCAATGTTGG
>JBBPIM010000093.1:0-1788 GCA_038040325.1 Candidatus Mayfieldus profundus | reverse complement strand
GCCTGCACGGCGCCGCGGTGGAAGACCTCGCCCTCGACCGCGCCGCGCTCGAGCACCCGCCGCTCGCCGGCGTCGAGCTGGTCGAGGCGGGCGGCAAGAAGTGCTCGCAGCGTCGGCGGCACCACGACCTCGTCCCCCGCGACACCCGCCATCTCGAGCATCTCGGCGATGAAGAGCGGGTTGCCGCCGGCCGCAGCCGCGATCCTCGCCCGCAGCTCCTCCGCCACACCCGCCCCGATCAGGCTGGCCGCATCCTGGCTGCTCAGCGGCTCGAGCCGCACCGTCACAGGCCACGAAGGCCGGCTGTCGAGCAGCTCGGGGCGGGCCATACAGGCGACCAGGAGCGGGGCGCCGCTGGAGAGCAGAGCGACGTGCTCGACCAGGTCGAGGAACGTCTCCTCGCCCCACTGGATGTCGTCGAACAGGACGACGAGCGGCGCCTGCTCCTCGAGCAGCTTGCGGAATGCCCAGGCGATCTCCTCCGCCGACGTCCCCGCCTCCGACTCCCCCAGCAGCGAACGGATCGCGGCGGCGCCGGCCGGATCGGACGGCAATGCATTCAGCTGCTTGACCACCTCCACGACCGGCCAGTAGGTGATCCCGACCCCATAGGGGAGGCAGCGGCCGTGAACGACCCGCGCCTCGATCGACGCGAGCGCCTCGGCCGCGAGCCGGGACTTACCAAGGCCCGCGTCACCCACGACCGTGACCAGCTGACAACGTTGCTCCGCCAGAGTCCGCTCCCAGGCCTCGCCGAGCAGCGCCAGCTCGCGCTCGCGGCCGACGAACACCGTGTCGTGCCGCCGCTCGGGCGCCGCGCGGGCCTCGAGCAGCCGGAAAGCGGGCACCGGCTCGCTCTTCCCCTTCAGCGCGAACGGCTCGACCGGCTCCACCTCGACGGCGTCACCGACCAGCGCACGCGTCGCCCCTGCGATCAACACCTCCCCCGGCGCAGCCGCCTGCTGCAACCGGGCCGCCACGTTGAGAGCGTCACCGGTTGCCAGCCGCTCCTCCGTCCCGGTCACAACCTCACCCGTGCTTACCCCGATCCGGCCCTCGATCCCCAGCCCGGCGAACGCCTCCCGCATCTCCGTCGCCGCCCGGCACGCCCGCAACGCGTCGTCCTCGTGCACCGCGGGCACCCCGAACACCGCCATCACCGCATCCCCGATGAACTTCTCCACAGAACCACCGTGACCCTCGACGATCCCCCTCATCCGGTCGAAATACCGCGCCAGCAGCGCCCGCAGCGCCTCCGGGTCCGTCGACTCCCCGAGCGCTGTCGAACCCACCACATCACAGAACAACACCGACACCACCTTGCGGCGCTCACCCGACCCACCGCCGAGCACAGCACCACACGCTTCGCAGAACCTTGCCGCGTCGCTGTTCTCGTGACCGCAGTTCGCACAGACCATCCCGGCAGGAGACTAGATCGCATCGCCACCCACGACCACCGCAGCCGCGGCCCACCGAAGCTGTTTCTCAGACCGCCTCGATCACCTCCTCCCACGTCACCGGAGCGAAAGAAACCACCGGCGCCCGCCTCTGGGCCGCGCCGGCCTCCTCGGTCGGGGACGCGACGGGGGTCGTGTGAGCGAGGTCTCGTTCGATCGCCACGGCGAGCTTGGCGAGGTCGCGGTGACCGATGATCCTGCGGAACTGCCGCTCGGCCTCGAGCATCCCGGCCGCCGTCCAGCGCAAAGCCATCTCGCCTGATTGCCAGCGCTTGACGTTGCGGCTGGTGCGCCGGACGCACTCGATCATCGACTCACACGGGTTCGTCGA
>JBBPIM010000092.1:0-2051 GCA_038040325.1 Candidatus Mayfieldus profundus | reverse complement strand
CCCCTCGCCTCGCGGGCTACCCGACCAGGCGGGTCAGCCGCAGGCCGCCCGGACCGCGGGCCATGGCGTAGACCTCGACCACGGTCGCGCCCCGGCGGAGGCGCCCCGGCGGGAGCAGCACCGTGAAGTGCTCGCCGCCTCCGTCGACGATCGTCCAGCCGGTGGCGGCAATCCGCCCGTTCAGCGCCACGGCGACGGCGCGCCGCCGGGCGGGCCCACCGCGCACGACGCCGCTCACGTCGACGGGAATCGTGCCCGCGCGTGGATCGACCGAGCGGAACTGCCGGGGGGCGTCGAGAGTCGCGCTGATCGGAGTGCGAAAGGCCCTCGCCAGGGTGAAGAGCGGCGCGCCGACCAGCTCTTGGTGAGGGCCGATCTGGAAGGGATCCCCGCCAGCGAAGAGGCGGAGCTTCCGGGCGACCGCCGCGTCGCGGAGGCGCTCGAGGCGGCGGCGGTCGATCACCACGGAGCCGCCATCCTGCTCGCGATAGACGGTCAGCTTCGTGCGGCTTCGGGCGCCGGTGCGCCAGGGGATGCGCACGTGGAGCTGCCGGGCGATCAGCGGGAGGACGTCCGTGCTCTCGACGTACGAGTCGTCGATCCTTCCGCGCCGCTGGCCGGGAGCCTTCAGGAGCAGGGGCACCGAGGCCACGTCCGCCACGTTCGTGCGACTAAGGATGCGCGGCTCGTCGTCCCGCCGGAAGCTCGACCCGTGGTCGGCGGTCACCACGATCAGGGCACGGTCGTAGAGGCCGGTCGCCGTGAGACGCTGGACGAGGCGACCGATCAGGCGGTCGACGAACTCCAGCTGCAGGAGGTGCCGCTGATAACCGACGGTGGACGGCCAGGGGTCGCGTGGCCAGCGGGCGAACAAGCTCTGGCTGTACGACCGCCGGCTCACGTACTTCTGGCCCGAGGGAAGGTAGCGCCAGGGCCGGTGGGGCAGGATCAGGTGAATGAAGCTGAGCGTGCGCCGACGGCGGCCACCCAGCGTCCCGAGGAAGCGGGCGAAACGCACGTCCTGCCCCGCCACCACGTGGTTGCGTACGCTCCGCCGCCCGACGGCGGGGACGTCGTTCGGCGAAGGGCCCGGGTGCAGGGCGTCGGCCAGGCGCACCCTGATCGCGTGCGGCAAGGCCGGGATCTGCTCGATGCTCGTGGAGAGGATCGACCGCATCCGCCAGGAGAACGGCGCCCGCCGCTGGACCGGGCAGGCCGCGCGGCACAGGTGGGTCACCTGCTCGAAGACGTTCAGACGGTAGCTGCCGCCAAGCAGGGTGAAGAGGTTGTCGGGGTACTCGTGGGCCACCTGGAGCCGCCCGGGCTTGCCGGGCCGGCCGGTCAGCAGCGCCGGCACTGCAACCTGGGTGTAGTCGCCCACGCTCGCGGCGTTGCGGTACCAGGTCGCGTGGCGGGCGAAGCGGGCGAAGTTGGGGTAGCGGCGCCCATCGATGCGTCGGCGGCGGTCCATGAGCGAGGCGACGGGCAGCTCGTCGAGCACGACCATCACGACTGGGGTGCCCGACGACGCGCGCGGCTTCGGCTCCGGACCGCTGCCGAGCACCAGCGTCCAGACCGGCGAGAAGGGGAGGAAGAGGGCGAGCACCACGAGGGGGGCCGGCGAGAGCACCGACACCGCGAAGGAGACCGCCGCCACGCGCTGATAGGCGAACGCCGCCGCCCCGCCTGCGATCAGGGCCACCAGGATCGTGACCAGTGCCGGCAGCGGCTCCTCGTCACCGGTCAGCGCCTGCCATGCGATGAGTGCGGCGAGCCCCCCGACGAAGAGGAGGTGCAGACCGTCCCGCAGCCGCTTGCTGGCGACTCCCGCGAGCCCCTCCACCAAGAGCAGCACGGCGGGCGGAAGGAGCACCAGCCCGACGGCGTACACGACTATGTCGAGCCCGGTCGCCCCCCGGCCGATGAAGAAGTCGGCTCCGTCAGCCAGCGGCTCGAAGTACTGCTGTGCGATCGCCAACGAGCACAGGACGGCGAGGTGCAAACCGTTTCGCAGCACGAGGGCGCGACACTAATCAGACCGTCGGCCTGTC
>JBBPIM010000091.1:0-2073 GCA_038040325.1 Candidatus Mayfieldus profundus | reverse complement strand
GGCGGATTCTGGCGGTCATTGCAACAGCAGCTCTGAGAGCTCCTCCGTCGGGTTCGCGAAGGCGAGTCGCTTGCGGGGTCGGTCGTTGAGCTCGTCGGCGACGGCGTCGAGGTCGGCTTCGGTGACGGTGGCGAAGTCGGTGCCCTTGGGGAAGTACTGGCGCAGCAGGCCGTTGGTGTTCTCGTTGGAGCCGCGCTGCCACGGGGCGTGCGGGTCGCAGAAGAAGACCTCGATGCCGGCGTCGATGTGGACCTGCTTCCAGTCGCGCATCTCCGGGCCTTGGTCCCAGGTCAGCGAGCGGCGCAGCGCCTCGGGCAGCGTGGCGACTTTGCGCGTCAGCGCGGGCGCGACGTGCTCGGGCTTGTAGCCGTCGGGCAGGGCGACGAGCATCGCGAAGCCGCTGGAACGCTCGACCAGCGTGGCGATCGCGGTGGCGTTGCGCTTGCCGATCAGCAGATCGCCCTCCCAGTGGCCGGGCACCCGGCGGTCGTCGGCCTCCGGCGGGCGCTCGGCGATGTTGACCATGTGGGGGATGCGATTCTTGCGCTGCCCGGTCTGGCGGCCGGGCTTGCGCAGCTGGCGCCCTGTTCGCAGGTAACGGGTCAGCTCGCGGCGCAGCGCACCTCGGGACTGCACGTAGAGCGACTGGTAGATCGTCTCGGTCGACACCCACATCTCCGGATCCTCGGGGAACTGGCGGCGCAGCCGCCCCGCGATCTGCTCGGGCGAGTAGCGCCGAACCAGATCGTCCTGCACCAGCTCGCGCAGCACGAGGTTGGTGGCCAGCTTGGCCGGCTTGGGGCGGCTCGCACGCTCGTAGGCCAGCGCGTGCGCGGTCGTCGCGCGGTAGCCGCCGCCGCGGTCGGCGTTGCGCCCGAGCTCGCGCGAGACCGTCGACGGCGCGCGGCCCAGACGCCGGGCGATCACGCGGATCGTCTCCCCGCGCGCCCGGGCCAGCGCGATCTCCTCGCGCTCTGAGAAGGACAGGCAGCGGCCCTTCAGATCGCGCCCGCGGCGCGGGCGGACACCGCCACAGGCGGCCACCCAACGGGTGCCCTGCTTGCGATACGTGCCGGCCTCCAGGGCCGCGTCGGAGATGAACTCGCCGCGCTGCAGCGCAGCCCAGAACGGCTGGATCGCCTCGGAGACCTGCGCGTTGGAGAAGCGGACCATCGACACCCCCGGGACTCGGTAGCAGGATCCACGCCGCCCCCCGACACCCACCTCGCTGGGAGGGGGCCCAGCGGCGCACGCGTCGATCGCCGCTCCGGCTTCGCCCTACGGGCTCGCCTCCGCGCCGACCGACGCGCACCCCACCACCAGCGTCGGACGACCCTTCAGCGCGCTCCCGGCCAGCCCCGTGTTGCGATCACCGCGCGAACCCAAGGAGCGACAACCGGGACATCACACCACGCCCGCCTCCACGCGCGAGCAGGCACGTCGGCTGCCAACTCCTGCACTCTTGCCCCGGACGTCCAACGCAGGCGTGATCCGATCGCGCATGAGACACCCGCTTCCTCGTCAACGGGAGCGCCGGGAAGCTGTCGTCGGGCCGAGCGATTAGTTTCGCGGCACCCCACGGTCTCAGTAGACAGCAGACCAGGAAAGGAGACGCCGTGTCCGCAACCGTTCTTTACATGTCCATGTCCCTCGACGGATTCATCGCCGGGCCCAATGAGGGACCGGGCAACGGGCTCGGCGACGGCGGGCACCGCCTGCACGAGTGGTCCCCGACGGGTGCCGACGCCGACCGCAGGGCAATCTCGGGCCGCCTGGCCGGCGTCAACGGCCAGGTAGTCGACGAGTTCATGGCGACCGGGGCGGTCGTCGCCGGCCGGGGGACCTTCGAGCCGGCTGGCGGCTGGGCCGGCGACCACCACGATGGCGTGCCGATCTTCGTCCTGAGCCGCCGTGAACCCGACAGCGAAATGGGGCAGTGGCCGCTGGTCGCCTATGTGAACGACGTCAGGACCGCGATGTCCGAGGCCAAGCGGGCTGCGGGCGACAAGAACGTGCTGGTCCACGGCGCCGGAACCGCGCAGCTCGCGCTCGCTGCCGGCGTCCTCGACGAGC
>JBBPIM010000090.1:0-2305 GCA_038040325.1 Candidatus Mayfieldus profundus | reverse complement strand
TCCAGACCTCCTGACATAGAGCGATCGTCTCTGCGGAGTCATCGGTCCGTCTTGATCGAGTAGACGAGGGTGAGCTGGGTGCCGGGGTAGAGGGTCTTGGTGGCGGTGAGCTCGTCGCAGAGCCCCGCGATCGCCCGGGTTCGTCGGGGAGCCGACAGCGGCGAGAGGCGTACGTGCAGTTCCTGGCCGAGCACCTGAAGGTCAGCCGGCGCACGGAATGCTTCGCGCAGCAGGGTGCGGGCCTCGTCTTGGGCCCGGGCGTAGTGGGGGGCGAGGAGGCGGGCGAGGGCCGATTCGGCGTTGTAGGTGGCCATGCGGACGGCGTCGTGGATGCGTTTGCGTTCGGGGGTGAGGCGCACCGCTTCTGGGCGCACCTCGCCGAGGGGTGCCTTGGCGGGGATCGCCTTGGCTGCCTGGGCCAGGCGTTCGACCTCGGCGCGGGCGGCGGCGAAGGCCTCGAGGAGCACGGGGCTCGGGCGCCTTCCGTCGATGGAGGCCTTGCCCTCGGCCGCTTCGCATTCGCCGAGCCGGCGCCGGGCGTCGCGCAGCTCCCGGTCGGCGTCGCGTCGGGCGGGGTTGGGCACCATGCGGGCGGGGTCGTCGTCGACGGTGGCGTAGCTGTCGAGGGCGTCAAGGCCGTAGTGGGCGCGCATGTAACGGAAGAAGTTCTCCTGGCTCCAACGGTGGAACATGGCGTGGGCGACGCCTGCGGGGTCGGGGTCGTCGCGGGTGGTGAGGACCTGGGTCTGATGTCCGCTTGTGTCGTCGAGGCGGGTGATCTGCCGGCAGGCGAAGCGCCGCTTCCCGCTCGCGTAGGAGATGGCCACGTTGCGGTCGGCGAGGAGGTAGTCGTGGCGGTGACCGGACTCGTCGCTGAAGCGGTGCCCGACGAACGCCGAGCGGGGCTCGGGGCGGGCGGGGCCCTTGCGGTAGGTGAGGATGTCAAAGCCGGCCAGGCGGAGCTCGGCGAACAGCTTCGGGGACCAGCCGCCCCGGTCGAAGCAGATCGTCGGGCGGGCGTCGGCGCCGACCAGCTCGCGGATCTTGGCCGCCACCGTGAGCAGCTCCCCGGCGAGGCTGGCGCCCGGTGGCGTGGCCCACACCAACACACCGTCGCCGTTGCGGTCACAGACCCAGGTGTCGACCTCGGCGCCCATGGCCAGACGGATGCGGGCCACATGCGCCTTGGGGACTTCGGCGCCGCCGTGGTAGGCGCGCACGTGGCCATCGACGTAGAAGATCCCGGCGGCCTCGGCGTGGGTGTCGAGGTGACGCCGGGCCAGCGCGTCGATGAACCGGCCGGCCCGGCCCAGTCCGGCGAGTTCCTGCATCCGCCGGCGCATCGTGGTGACCTCAGGCGCCCGGTCGAGCCCGAGTAGTCGTCCCACGTCGGTCGGGTCGACGCGCGTCAGCCCCTCGGCGCGGGGTTCGCCGACCAGGCCGGCGAACACGACCGCCAGCACCAGCGAGCGCAGCCCGTAGAAGGCGGCCCGTCCGGTGGTGTAGACCCGTGCCGCCACCTCCAGCAGGCCCGTCGCGGCGAGCGCCGGCAGGATGATGAGTGCGCCGGCCAGCGGCAGCGAGGCGCCCTCACAGATGACCGGCGGCGCCTCTCTGATGAGCCCGGCGCGGGCCGCCTGGCGCTCGGCCGAGCGGTCCGGCGGACAGGCGAGAGGCTCGAGCCCGGACTCGCGGGCAGGCTCGACCGCCTCCGACGCCGGCACCGGTGAGGCGGCCAGGGCCCGGCGCACGGTGTCGGTCGACACCCCGGCGCGCCCGGCGACGGCCAGCAACGCCAGTCCCTCGGAGCGCAGCGCCCGGATCTCAGCCCGTTTGGCGTCGGTGAGCTTCGAGGGCCCCTTCGGGCCCGGCCGGCGCCCGGCCAGCCCCGCGGAGCCCTTCGCCTTGTACTCGGCGCGCCAGATGATGAGGGTGTCCTCGTTCACGCCGAACGCTGCCGCCACCTGGCGTTGCCTGGCCGCCTTGGACTCCACGAGCTGCACCGCTGCCAGCCGCCGGGCCACCCGGTCCTGGCCACCCCAGCTCCACGCCGCCATGCCCCACAAGAACACCGACCCGGACCCCTCGCCGTCCTCCAGGAACGCCACGCCTTCGGCGACTCGAAGCGACCCACCCGGGGCCAACGGAAGCGGCATCGCATCCAGTGTGCACGCCGACAGCCCCATCCCCCGACCTCCCCGTGTCGTTGACTACTCCGAAGAGATTATATCACCTCCTGGCCGCGACCTGGTGGATACCTGCTGCTCACCGGGGGTGCCCGCCTCTCTATGTCGGGAGGTCTGGA
>JBBPIM010000089.1:0-2461 GCA_038040325.1 Candidatus Mayfieldus profundus | reverse complement strand
CCGCCCGGCTGGGTCTCCGGGCTGCCGAACTGGACCCCGATCTTCTCGCGGATCTGGTTGGTGAACAGGCAGACGGTGTTTGCGCGGCTGAGGTTGCCGGCCAGCTTGCGCAGCGCCTGCGACATCAGCCGCGCCTGCAGGCCGACCTGGATCTCGCCCATCTGGCCCTCCAGCTCGGCGCGCGGCGTCAGCGCCGCCACCGAGTCGACGGCGACGATGTCCACGGCGCCGGAGCGGACCAGCACGTCGACGATCTCCAGCGCCTGCTCGCCGTAGTCGGGCTGGGAGATCAGCAACTCGTCGGTGTCGACGCCGATCTGGCGCGCGTAGATGGGGTCGATCGCGTGCTCGGCGTCCACAAAGGCGCAGACCCCGCCGCGCGCCTGGGCCTCGGCGATGATGTGGTAGATCAGCGTCGTCTTGCCCGACGACTCGGGCCCGAAGATCTCGACGATGCGGCCGCGGGGGACTCCCCCCACTCCCAGCGCCAGGTCCAGGGAGAGCGCTCCCGTGGAAATCGTCTCGATCTCGACCGCGTTCTTGTCGCCCAGCTTCATCACCGACCCCTGCCCGAACTCACGCTCGATGTGGGTGACCGCGGCCTCCAGGGCCGCGTCCTTCGCCTTGGCGTCCTTCGCCGAGGCGTCCTTCAAGTTCGTCTTGCTTTCAGCCATCTTCTTAGTCACCTAACCGCTGCCCGGCTTCGGACAGCTCGACTTGCGCCAGCGAGGTGTATTCCGCACCTTGCGGCCTGATTTTCGAACGGTAGAGAGTGATTCGGACGGCTCCGAAGGGCTCGCAGAGGGCCTCGGGGAGCGGCCCAGGACGCCTTCCGACCCGCGCCGGGCGCTTGGAGCCGCGCCGCTCCTTTCGCACCCGGGCCACGGTCAGGTGCGGCCAGAAGGGGCGCTTTTCCGGCTTGTAGAAGCGCTCGGCGACGAGCTTTGCCTCGAGGTCCGCCTGCAGCGCAACGCTCGCCTCCGACGCTGCTTCCAGCGCGAACAGGCCGGGGCGCCCCCTTGGCTTTGCCCGCGGCTCGCGCTGCAGCTCGATCGCCGGAGCGCCGGCCTCGACCGCGTTCACGATCTCCGCCACTCGCGGGATCGCCTTCTCGGGGGTGAAGCCGAGAAAGACGAGGGTGACGTGAAGGTTCTGGGGCGGCACGACGCGCAGGGCCTGGTCGGTCAGCTCGGCGCGCTGCCAGGCGACAATGCCCTCGCGAACCGGCTCGGGCAGGTCGAGGGCCACGAACAGCCGCGCCCGCGGGCTCTTCAGACGCTCCTTCGCCACTGGCCGCACGCTACGCGGGCACGGCGCGCGGCGCAACGCGCCACTGCATCGAAGGCATCACGAAATAGACTCGCGAGGCGCATGAGCGGAGCGTCGAAGGCGCAAGCGCGAGATCTGCCGCCCGGCATGCCCGAGGTCGAGGGGATCGAGCACCGCTTCATCGATCTCGACGACTTCCGCGTGCACGTCGCCGAGGCCGGCGAGGGCGACCCCGTCCTGCTCCTGCACGGCTGGCCGCAGCACTGGTACATGTGGCGGCAGGTGATCGAGCGACTGTCGCCGCGCTTCCGGCTGATCGCGCCGGACCTGCGCGGCTTCGGCTGGAGCGAGGCTCCCGGCCAGGGCTACGACCCCGAGACCTTCGCGGAGGACCAGCTGACCCTGCTCGACGCATTGGATATAGACCGAGTGAGGCTGATCGGTCACGACTGGGGTGGCTACGTGGCATTCCTGCTCGGGCTCGGCGCGCCGGAGCGTCTGGAGCGAATGATCGTCCTCAACTGCCCGCACCCGTGGCCCCGCGTGAGGCCCCGCCTGTTGCTGCAGACCTGGCGCAGCTGGTACGCGGTGGCGAACTCCCTGCCGGTGCTCGGCCGACGGGTCACGCAGTCGAGCAGCATGCCGAAGTTCATGCTGCGCACCGGCAACGTGGCCAACCCGTTTCCCGACGGCCTCGACGTGTATCTCGACCGCTTTCGCGACCCGGACCGGGCCGAGGTCACCGTGCAGCTCTACCGCTATTACCTGCGCGCCTTTGTCCAGGGCCTTCGCGGCGGTGCCTACCGCGACGCGCACCTCACGGTGCCGACCCTGCTGCTGTTCGGCGCCGACGACCTGTTCGTCCCCTCCGACCTCCTCGAGGGCGGCGAGGAGCACGCCGACGATATGCACATTGAGCTCGTGCCCGGATCAGGCCACTTCATCGCCAACGAGAGGCCGGACCTGGTCGCGCGGCGGGCGCTGGCGTTTCTCAGTTGAGCAGCTGACCGGTTCCGGCTAGAACACAAACCCCAACAACAGCAGGGCCATGCCAGCTGCGGCAGGGTGACGATTCCCCACTGTGTGCCCGGGATGAGTTCCCGCGCTTGATCGGCTTGCACCAGGACTCAGGCGAGTCGGCGCTCGAACGAGGTCTCGAGCGAGTGCTGCTCCGCCTCGCCCGGGTTCGTCT
>JBBPIM010000088.1:0-2655 GCA_038040325.1 Candidatus Mayfieldus profundus | reverse complement strand
CGAGCACCTCAAGTCCGCCGAGACCGCCTGCGTGCTGGTCGATCTCTCGCTCCCCGGAGGCGGCCTCGCGGCGGTCCTGGAGGTATGCAAGCTGGCGCCCGACGCGGCCATCATCGTCATCATCAACTCCGAGGACGAGGCGCTGGCGCTGGAGGCGCTCAAGGCGGGCGCGCAGGACTACCTCGTCAGGAGCACGGCAGACGAAAAGATCGTGGCGCGAACGGTGCGCTACGCCCTCGAGCGCAAGCGTGCGGAACGCGACCTCATGCGCAGGGCGGTGCACGACCCGCTCACCAACCTGCCGAACCGGTCGCTGTTCCTCGACCGCCTCGGGATGGCGCTCGCGCGCCTCTCGCGGACGAAGGCAGCTCAGGTGTCGGTCCTGTTCATCGACATCGACAACTTCAAGGTGCTCAACGACACGTTCGGCCATGACGGGGGCGATCGCGTGCTCATCGAGGTGGCACGCAGGCTGCGGGAGGAGCTGCGGCCCGAGGACACCGTCGCGCGCTTCGGCGGCGACGAGTTCGTCGTCCTGTGCGAGGAGGGCCACGGGTTGGAGGAGCCCGAACGCGTCGCGAGGCGCCTGCGCGACGCGCTCGGTCATCCCGTCATCCTGCCCGGCGGCGAGGCGGTGCTGCACGCGAGCCTGGGGATCTCGGTCACGACGGACCCGCGCAGCCGTCCCGAGCTCCTGCTCCGCGAGGCCGACCTCGCGATGTACCAGGCCAAGCAGCGCGGCGGAGGGCGCTACGAGATCTTCGACGAGCTGGCGCGCGAGCGCGATCGCGATCGCCTCACGATCGAGAAAGGCCTCCAGCGCGCGCTGGAGCGCGGCGAGCTGCGGCTGCACTACCAGCCGATCGTCTCCCTTCAGGACCCCGTGCCGATCGGCGTCGAGGCGCTGCTGCGCTGGCAGCATCCGACCCGTGGCCTTGTCCCTCCGCTGGACTTCGTGGAGCTCGCCGAGGAGACCGGGCTCATCGGCCCGATCGGCAGCTGGGTCCTCGAGGAGGCTTGCGCGCAGGCCGCGTACTGGAACGCCGCCCACCGCGGCGACCAGCCATTCGTGATCTCGGTCAACCTCTCGCCCATGCAGCTGATGCGCTCGGAGTTCACCGAGCGCATCCAGGCGGCGATCGAGCTGACCGGGGACCCGCCGGCGTGCCTCTGGCTGGAGGTCACCGAGAGAGCGGTGCTGGAGCAGATCGCGTCGACGATCACGACGCTCGAGGCCATCAAGGCACTGGGCGCCAAGATCGTGCTCGACGACTTCGGCACGGGCTACGCGTCGCTGCAGTCGCTGCGGCGCTTCCCGATCGACGGGGTGAAGATCGACAGGTCGTTCATCGCCGGCCTCGCGCGCAACCGCTCCGACTACGCGATCGTCTCCGGGATCGCGGGCATCGCGGCCGGACTCGACCTCCAGGTCGTCGCCGAGGGCGTGGAGACCGAGGAGCAGCTGCAGGTGCTGCGCGACCTCAAATGCCCGCTCGTCCAGGGCATGCACTTCTCCGGCCCCGTAGAGGCCGAGGAGGTTCCCGAGCTGCTCGCCCGCGGCGCCCTCCAGCCCTAATCCGAGTCGCCGGAGGAGCCGCCGCTGCCGCCGGCCTCCTCGCCGCGCACGACGTTGCCGTTTTCGTCGACCCGGGCCGGCACGGGATCGTCGGCGATCCGGACCTTGAAGGAGCCCTTGGTGCGGCCGCCGCCGGTCAGGCGGGCGCGGCCGTCCAGGCCGGGCGAGATGCGGTAGTTGATGGTGTAGGTCCCGGGCACCACGGCTGTCACGCGCCACTCGAACGTCTTGGCCTGGCCGGGCTTCAGCCGGCCGAGGGCCCATGTGTTGGTGGCGGCCGTGTCGCCCCCCGTCGGGCCGGTGTCGAGGATCCAGATCGGCCGGGAGCTGTCGGACTGGCGGGTGTCCTCGGTGCGCTGGCCGAAGGAGACGGCGGCCCCGCCGGGCTTGGCCGAGGCCGTCTCGACCGTGACCGCGACGTTCGGGACGGTCTTGGAGTCCGCGTTGCGCACGCGGATCGAGAGCGTGCTGTTCTGGGCGATCGACTGCTGCGCCGGGAAGGAGGCCGAGGAGACCTCGAGGCGGTAGTTGCCCTCGGGCTCGTTCTCGTCCTGGCGCGGCGCGCTGCCGCAGCCCCCGGCGACCAGCGCCACCGCGACAGCGGCTGCCGCGGTCACCCGTGACCCCCGGCGCGAGCGCAATCCCCTCATGCGGCCGCGAGCGTACCACCGCTCCGGCGCGGGAGGCCGCGGTTCGAGAACGCACCCGAAAGGGACCATTGAGCGCCAGTTACGCACCCGCCTGACGTTTGGCGAATAACAAGCGGATTGCGTAGGCTTCACCGCCTGTCGCAAGCGGCGACGCTCGGAGCGTGGCCGCAACTGGGGAGACCATGGTCAGAGGCGTCGCCGATCGAGCATTCCTGCCGGCCAAGAGCCTGCTCGAGGAAGTGGGCGACATGATGATCCTCACCGGGAAGACCATCATGTCGGCACTGCGGCCGCCCTACCCCTACGGCGGCGAGTTCGTCTCGCAGTTCCTGTTCGCCCTGAAGCTGTGCTGGTTCCCGCTCGTGGTCTCCACGGTCGCCTTCGGCTACGGCGCCCCGGGCCTGCAGGCGGCGAACTTCCTCGTCCTCT
>JBBPIM010000087.1:0-2655 GCA_038040325.1 Candidatus Mayfieldus profundus | reverse complement strand
GGCTCAGCGTCACCGCCAGCGCCTCGAGCACGATGCGCGGCACGTTGTTCTCCGGCTGGGACTCGGTCAGGCCGAGCGAATTGACCTGGACGCCGTAGCGGAAACGCAGCATCTTGGGATCGGTGACGCCGTAGCGCTCGCGGCCGATCTGCGTCCACATCCGGCCCATCGCCCGCAGCTTCGCGACCTCTTCGATCAGCCGGATGCCGGCGTTGACGAAGAACGAGATCCGCCCGAAGACCTTGGGGAAGTCGTCGTCGGCGACCTGACCGCGTGCCTTGACCTCGTCGAGCACCGCGATCGCGGTGGAGAGCGCGTAGGCGATCTCCTGCACGGGGGTCGCGCCGGCCTCCTGGAGGTGGTAGCTGCAGACGTTGGTCGGGTTCCAGTTCGGCGCTTCGTTGACGGCGAAGGCGACCGTGTCGGCGATCAGCCGCATCGACGGCCCGGGGGGGAACGCGTAGGTCCCGCGCGAGAGGTACTCCTTGATGATGTCGTTCTGCGTCGTCCCCTTCAGCTGCGAGCGCTCGACGCCGTTCTCCTCGGCGACCGTCGCATAGAGGCCGAGCAGCCAGGCGGCCGTGGCGTTGATCGTCATCGACGTGTTCATCTCGTCCAGCGGGATGCCGTCGAACAGGGTGTGCATGTCGCCCTTGTGGGTGATCGAGACGCCGACCTTGCCCACCTCGCCGCGGGCAAGGACGTGGTCGGGGTCGTAGCCGGTCTGCGTGGGCAGGTCGAATGCGACCGACAATCCGGTCTGCCCCTTGGCCAGGTTGCGCCGGTAGAGCTCGTTGGAGCGGCGAGCGTCGGAGTGCCCTGCGTAGGTGCGCATCACCCAGGGGCGGTCGCGCTCAGGCAGGCGATAGTCGGCCATGGGCCAAATGATATTTGCCACCCGCTTGCATGGCGAAGCGCATCTTTCGCCCGCTGCTGTGTTTAGGCTCTCGTTGACGCCCCGCCCAGGCAGGGCGCGTGACCATGAGACACCCGCTGCGCACTTCAGTCGTCATCGCAGTCCTCGCCGCGCTGGCCGCCGGCGCGGTCGCCGTCGCCGCGGTCCCGATCTACAGCAACGAGATGTCCACCGCGGGCGACCGCAAGGAGCTCTCCAAGGTCGGCAACGCCCGCTGTTCACGAAGCGGCGAGGCCAAGGTCCTGAAGATGCGGATCGGAAAGCAGACCGAGGAGTGCTCGTTCCGCACCCCCGTGGTCGGACGCAACCTGCTGATCGTCGCCAACGAGCGGCTGCTGAGCGGGACACCCGAGTCGATCCGTGACCGGGTCTTCATCGGGCTCGGGCTGCGGGTCGGCAACAACGGCGGCTACGAGCTCGTCGTGTTCCCGGCGAAGGGCTCCTTCCAGCTGCGCAAGGAGTCGCCGTCCAATGGAGAGGTGACCGTACTCGCCCAGGGTCGCAGCCCGAAGGTAAAGGACGTCAACAAGGCCAACAAGCTGCGCTTGCAGGCGTTCGCCGATGACAGCGGGGCCCTCCGGCTCGCCGGTTTCGTGAACGGCAAGCAGGTCGCCTCGGCGCTGGAAAGCTCCGATGCGGCGGCGAAGCTGCCCGGCCGCTACTCGACGATCGAGGTCGGCTCGAACAAGGGCGCGAAGGGCGCCACGGCGAGCTTCGACGACCTCCAAGTCAGCGTCCCGAACCCCTTCTAGTCTTTCCACCCGTGGACACGACCACGGTTGAGCGTCCGCGCAGCGCCGGACCTGAGTCAGGGCTGGGGGGCAACTGGATGGTGATCGTCCAGAACGACGATCACAACACGTTCGACCATGTCGCCAAGGCGCTGGCCCGGGTGATTCCCGGAATCAGTCTCGAGCAGGGCCATCGGTTCGCGGACACGATCCACAACAACGGCCAGGCCACC
The DNA here is from genome assembly GCA_038040325.1 of Candidatus Mayfieldus profundus. Taxonomy (GTDB): domain Bacteria; phylum Actinomycetota; class Thermoleophilia; order Solirubrobacterales; family 70-9; genus Mayfieldus; species Mayfieldus profundus. Next base: position 775 of record JBBPIM010000087.1, on the reverse strand, counting down.
GTCTGGACCGGCCCCCGCGAGCCGGCCGAGCTCTACTGGGAGCAGCTGAAGCAGGCGGGACTGACCATGGCCCCGCTGGAACAACATTGAGTCCGGCTACTCAGCTCCGACTACCGAGTGCCACACGGGCAGCACCGGCATGCCGTGCCAGTTGATCACCTGCTCGCGCAGCGCGGCGATCTCATCCGAGTACCAATAGCGCTCGAAGTCCTCGCGGCTGTCCCAGACGGAGGCCTGGCGGACGTGAAGCGGGTCGTCGATGTTGCGGGTCAGCGCCCAGTTGCGGGCGCCGAACGCCAGCGCGCGGGCCGCCGCCGGCTCCCACACCTCGATGAAGCGGTCGGCCCGGAACGGGGTCACGTGCCACTCGATGTAGCAGACCTCGGCCAACGTCCTAGGCTCCGACCTCCGCCCGGATCGCGCCCGGGCCCTCCTCGGTCTTGCCCTCCTCCTCGCTCTCCGCGCCGACCAGGATCGAGATCTTGCCGAGGTGCTTGTTCTCGTGCAGCAGCTGGTGCGCCTCGGGCACGCCCTCGAAGCCCATCGTCTGCCAGAGCACGGGGCGAATCTTCCCCTCGGCCATCAGCTGGTTGGCCCGCGTGCACTCGTACGCGTTTGCGAAGTGCGAGCCGATGATCTGCTTCTGGCGCATCCACAGGTAGCGCACGTCGAAGTCGACCGCGTAGCCCGAGGTGGCGCCGCAGATCACCACCTTGCCGAACGGCTTGACCACGAACACCGAGGTCGGGAAGGTGGCCTGGCCGACGTGCTCGAA
>JBBPIM010000086.1:0-2950 GCA_038040325.1 Candidatus Mayfieldus profundus | reverse complement strand
GCGTAGCGCGCCTGGCGATCGCGGTCCTCGATCGCGTAGCGGAACGGGTAGTAGGTCGCGTAGAGCAGGAACACGATCAGGAAGCTGACCAGGGTCGGCTCGTCCCAGACCCACCACTTGCCCCACGAGGCGCGGGCCCAGATCGAGCCCGTGATCAGCACCCCGACACCGAAGATCACCGAGAGGTGGATCGAGACGTAGGAGCGCATGTCGTGGCTGGGGTCGCCGCTGCGCAGGTGGCGGATCGCGTGGATGCCGCCCACCATGAAGCCGACCAGCGCGGTGATCGCCAGCGGCACGTGCAGGTAGAAGATCTTCTGGATGAAGCCCTGGTCGGCGTCCAGCGGCGCGTAGAAGAAGACGAGCGAGAGCGCCACGGCGAGCGTCGCCACGGTCGCTATCGAGAGAGTGCGCAGGCCTTTTCCGTACATCTCGTCAGTCCTCCAGCAGGAAGTCGAAGACTGCATATCCGACCAGGAGGAACACCCCATCGTAAAGACCGAGCACGGCCAGCCAGGTGCCGAAGCGGTCGTATGCAGGGCCTCCTTCCTGCAGCAGCGGCTGCGCCGCGCCGGCCGCGGCGATCATCAGCGGCACCACCAGGGGCAGCAGGATCAGGGGAACCAGCAGGTCGCGGGCGCGTGAGTTGACCGCCATCGAGCTGACCAGGGGCCCGGTGGCCGCCAACCCCAGGTCGGCCAGCACCAGCACCAGGCAGAGGGGGGCGAGCGCCGTGGCGGAGTCGAGGAAGAACAGCGCGAAGACTGGAACCGTGGCCAGCTCCAGCGCCAGCAGGTAGACCAGCAATGCCGCCCCCTTGGCGGCGAGCAGCGAGGTGCGGTCGATCGGCGCCAGGCGGATCGCCTCGAAGCCGCCCTCGTCGCGCTCGGCCACGAACAGCCGGTTGATGCCGAGCACCGCGGCGAACAGCAGCGTCGCCAGCAGCACCCCGGCGGCGAGGCTTCCCGAGAGCGCGGTGCGGTCGAGGCCGAAGCGGAAGATCACGAAGGTCGTGACCGCGAACAGCACCATCGCCGGCAGCGAGCGCATCGTGCGCAGCTCCGAGCGCAGGTCCTTGGCGAGGATCGCCGCGAAGGAATCGCGCCAGGGAGTCATGCCGCCGCCCCTGCGAGCTGGCGCGCCTCTGCCGGCTGCAGCGAGGCGGCTGCCCCGAGGTGGGCGACACGCCCGTCCTGCTCGAGCACCAGCACCTGGTCGGACTCCGGCAGCGCCCGCTCGGGCTCGTGGCTGACGAGCACCCGCGTGCCGGCTCCGATCAGCCCCCGGGCCAGCTCCCGTCCCTCCGCGTCGAGGTGCGAGTCGGGCTCGTCGAGCAGCAGCAGCGCCGGGTCGTGCAGGACGCAGCGGGCAACCGCGAGGCGCTGCCGCATTCCGGCGGAGAGCTCCTCCACCCGCTCATCGGCGCGCCGCTCCATCGCAACGGCGCCCAGCAGGGAGTCGATTCGCCGCTCGGCCGCCTCGCCGCCGATCCCGTGCAGCCGCCCCGCGAAGCGAAGGTTCTCGCGGCCCGTGAGGTCGCGGTAAAGGAGCGGCTCGTGGCCAAGGTAGCCGACCCGCCCGCGCAGCCGCCAGGCCTCGTCCGGCAGCTCGCAACCCAGCACCCGCACCTCGCCGGCGCTGGGCCGCAGCAGCGTCGCCAGCACCCGCAGCAGCGTCGTCTTGCCGGCGCCGTTTGGGCCCAGCACCAGCAGCGTCTCGCCCTCGCCCACCGACAGGCTGACCTCCTCGAGCGCCGTGCGCTCGCCGAAGTCGCGCCGCAGGCCGCGCAGCTCAATTGACGTGTTCACAGGGGCAATTCTCCCGCCCGCGGACAAGATCCGCTGCAGGATCGCTGCAAGCGTGTTCCTACTCTTGTCGCCATGTCCGTCCATCGCACGCACCCGCTGTGGCTATCGCTGGCAGTTGCCGTCGCCTGCGCGGCGCCTGCGGTGTGCGTCCCCGGCCCGGCTCTCGCGCAGTTCGAGCCGCCCCCGGTGGTCGAGTCGCCCCCCACGGTCACGGTCACCACTTCGCCGATCCTATGGCGCCGCTCGCTCGCTCTCGGCTTTCCCTGGCAGGGGTCGCTGGTCGATGGCGTCCAGCTCCCCGCCGGGGGCACCGACTGGTTCAGCTGGGACTTCGCGCTCCGGCGCATCCCCAACCGCGGCCGGCGCCGCTGGGGCACCGACTACCTGCTGCGCAAGGTGCTGCGCGTCTGTCACCAGTACCGCGATGCCAACCTCGACTCCCCCCGCTGCGCGATCGGCGACCTCAGCCGGCCCTTCGGAGGTGACTTCGGCCCGCAGTTCGGCGGGATGGGTCACCGCTCGCACCAGAACGGCCTCGACGCCGACATCTACTATCCGCGCCTCGACCGCCTCGAGCGGGCGCCGCGGCGCGTCGAGCAGATCGACGTCGAGCTTGCGCAGGACCTCGTCGACCGCTTCGTCGACGCCGGCGCCCAGTTCGTCTTCGTCGGGCCCCACACCGGCCTGACCGGGCCGCCGCAGATCGTGCAGCCGCTGATCTACCACGACGAGCACCTGCACGTGCGGTTCCCGAACCGGCGGCGGTTCTAGCGCCGGCTCCCAGCTGAGTTTCGTCCTAGGCGGGACCCAGCAAGCGAGCGGTCCGCCGAGGCGGACCGCTCGAGGTTGAAACCGGGATCAGCTCCCGGCGCACGACCGAGGCCATGAAGTCTACGCGCGGAGGGCGCCGGACTCGAACCGGAATCAGCCCTCGCGGGCCGATCGCAACGATCCTCGGTCGTGCGTCTCGCCTTGAGACTTCAACCCTCCGCGCGATCGGGATACGAGCACTGCACTTGTCACCGATGGTGCGCGAAGGGTGTCGCCTCACATGCAATGCAGATGCCTGAGCTGCCGCTTCTGCTCCTCGCGCGAAGGGGAGCCGCTAAGCGGTTCAGACTGCCCGCGCGTCGGGCTCAGCT
>JBBPIM010000085.1:0-3004 GCA_038040325.1 Candidatus Mayfieldus profundus | reverse complement strand
GAACTGGATCGCCTGGTGCTGGGCGATCGGCTTGCCGAAGGTCTTGCGCTCCTGGCTGTAGCGCAGCGCCAGCTCCATCGCCCGCTGGGCGATGCCGACGCCGCGGGCGGCAACGTTGACGCGGCCGACCTCCAGCGCGTCCATCATCTGCCGGAATCCCTGCCCGAGGCCCTCCTCGCCGCCGAGGATCCGCTCAGGGGGGCACTTGTAGCCGTTGTAGACCAGCTCGGTGGACTCGACGCCCTTGTAGCCCATCTTCTTGATCTTGGGCGGGATCGTCAGGCCTGCGTAGTCGCCGGAGTTCTCCTCTGCCCACGGCTCCTTCTCGGTGATGAAGCAGGTCATCCCCTTGTAGGGCGGGTCGGACTTCGGATCCGACTTCATCAGCACGAAGACGACACCGGAGCCGAGGCCGTTGGTGACCCACATCTTCTGGCCGTTGAGCTCCCAGTCCCCGTCGCTATTTTTCTGTGCGACCGATTTGATCCCCTGCACGTCGGAGCCGACCTCGGGCTCCGAGAGGGAGAAGGCGGCGCGGATCTCGCCGGTCGCCATCTTCGGCAAGAAGTAGTCCTTCTGCTCGTCGGTGCCGAACTTCATCAGCAGGTAGGAGCCGATGAAGTGGGTATTGACGACGCCCGAGATCGAGATCCAGCCGCGCGACAGCTCCTCGACGATCATCGCGTAGGTGGTCAGGTCGAGCCCCATCCCACCGTGCTCCTCGGGGATCGTGACTCCGAACAGCCCCAGCTCCTTCATCTGCTCGACGATCGGCTCGGGGAACTTGTCCTCGTGGTCGTATTCCCCTGCAACGGGAATGATCTGCTCGTCGGCGAATTGGTGGACCATCTCGGTGATGGCCTTCTGGTCGTCGGTCTTGTCCTGGTAGGTCGCGGTAGCTACTGCGATGGCTCCTCGGAGGTCGTGAAACGGTGGCGCCAGGCGGTGACGGGCTGCTGTGGCCGGCGCGGAGGCCAAGAATACCTGCGCTCAGAGCCTCCAGGAGTAGCTGTAGCCGACCGTGTCGGGCTCGCGCCGCTGATAGAAGCGCTGCGCGTCGGTGCGGGCCAGCCCGGTGTCCAGCTCGATGTGGGTGGCGCCGGCGCGGCGCGCCCAATCCGCCGCGGCGTCGAGCAGCGCGCCGCCCACGCCGTCGGAGCGGCGCTGGGGATCGACCGCCAGGTCCTCGACCCAACAGCGCTGCCCGAAGCGCACCGAGTTGAGCTCCAGGTAGGCGCTGCAGAGCCCGATCAAGTCATCGTCGTGCTCGGCCACCAACACGGTGCTCTCGGGCGCCAAGATCGCCTCGGTCAACGCAAATTTCGCTCGGTCCCGGTCCCAGTCGGGCGGCGGGGACCCCGGCTCGGCGAACAGCCAGTCGTAGAGCGGGAGGATCCGGTCCTCCTCGCCGATCGATGCATCGCGGACCCGCATCGTGAGAAAACTACGCTGTAGCTAGGCTTTTCCGCCGCCCGACAGGAAAGGACAGCTGTGCGCAACCCCCGAGACTTCTTCGAGCCACTGGCCATCGACGCGCCGGAGCCGCTGCGCGAGATTCCGGTCAAGCCCTCGCGCATGATCCATTTCTTCGACGCCTCGAACGAGAAGATGCGGGCGAAGGTCCCCGACATGGCCAAGCAGGCCGACATCCTGCTGGGCAACCTCGAGGACGCCGTCCCGGTCGACAAGAAGGTCCCCGCGCGCGAGGGCCTGGTCGAGGTGGCCAAGGATGTCGACTTCGGCGACACCCAGCTCTGGACCCGGGTCAACGCGCTGGAGAGCCCCTGGGTCCTCGACGACCTCACCACCCTGGTGACCGAGATCGGCGACAAGCTCGAGGTGATCATGGTCCCCAAGGTGGAGGGCGCCTGGGACATCCACTACGTGGACCGCCTGCTGGCCCAGCTCGAGGCCAAGGCGAAGCTGAAGCGGCCGCTGCTGATCCACGCGATCCTCGAGACCTCGCTGGGCGTGGTCAACCTGGAAGAGATCGCCACCGCCAGCCCGCGCATGCAGGGGATGAGCTTCGGGCCCGCCGACCTGGCCGCCTCACGGCGGATGAAGACGACCCGGGTCGGCGGCGGGCACCCGGGCTACAGGGTGATCGAGGACCCCGACCCCGACAATCCCGACGCGCCTCGCGCCACCGCCCAGCAGGACCCGTGGCACTACTCGATCTCCCGCATGGTCGACGCGTGCACATCGGCCGGCATCCTGCCGTTCTACGGGCCCTACGGCGACATCAAGGACACCGACGGGTGCGAGACCCAGTTCCGCGCCGCCTTCCTGCTCGGCTGCGTGGGCGCCTGGTCGCTCCACCCGGCGCAGATCGTGATCGCGAAGAAGGTCTTCTCCCCCGATCCGGAGGAGGTCAAGTTCGCCAAGAAGGTGATCGAGGCGATCCCGGACGGCCGCGGCGTGCACATGATCGACGGCAAGATGCAGGACGACGCCACCTGGAAGCAGTGCAAGGTGATGGTCTCGCTGGCCGAGATGCTGGCCCGCAAGGACCCCGAGCTCGCCGAGCAGTACGAACTGTAAGCCTCAGGCGATCGCCGGAGCTATCAGCCGAGGCGCTGCTTCAACGCCTCGAGCTGTGCGGAGACCTCGTCGGGCAGCCGGTCCCCGAACTTGGCGAGGAACTCCTCGACCTGGGGGAGCTGATCGCGCAACCCCTCCGGATCGACCGTGAGCAGCTCCTTGATCGCGCCCTCGGCGATCTCAAGACCCTCGGTGTTCAGCTCGCCCTCGGCGGGGAGCAGCCCGAGCGGCGTCTCGACCGTCTCCCCCTCGCCCTTGCAGCGGCGGAACACCCACTCCAAGACGCGGCTGTTCTCGCCGAACCCGGGCCAGAGAAAGTGGCCGTCCTCGTCCTTGCGGAACCAGTTGACGAGGAAGACCTTCGGCAGCTTGCCGGTGTCGGCCTCGCGCCCGCTGCGCAGCCAGTGGGCGAAGTAGTCGGCCATGTTGTAGCCGCAGAAGGGCAGCATCGCCATCGGGTCGA
>JBBPIM010000084.1:0-3410 GCA_038040325.1 Candidatus Mayfieldus profundus | reverse complement strand
CAGTCGATGCGCGACGAGGTGCGCGTGACCGTGATCGCCACCGGCTTCGAGGGCTTCGAGCTGCTCGCCCGCACCCCGCAGCGGGTGCGGCGCCGCTCCGCCGGCCGCCGCGTCTCGCCTGAGGACACCGACCTGCGCAGCCTGCGGGTCGACGAGGACGAGATCGAAGTCCCGCCGTTCCTGCAGGAGTAGTCGCTCGACCGTTTAGCCTGCGCCTCGGTGGCTACCGAGACGCTCAGACGCACTGCGCTGTACGAGCGACACGTCGAAGCCGGCGCGAAGCTTGTCCCCTTCGCGGGCTGGGAGATGCCGGTCGAGTACGAGGGGATCCGCCCCGAGCACTTCGCGGTGCGCACCCACGCGGGGATGTTCGACGTCTCACATATGGGGGAGGTTGAGAGCGAGGGGCCGGGTGCGCTGCCGTTCCTGCAGCGGGTGCTCTCCAACGACGTGGCGAAGATCGAGCAGGGAGGCGCCCAGTACTCCTGCCTTACCAACGAGCAGGGCGGCGTGATCGACGACCTCTTCACCTACCGCCTCGGTGGGGACCGCTACCTGACCGTCACCAACGCCGCCAACCACGGCACCGACCTGGAGTGGCTGGGCCGGCACTCGCATGCCTTCGACATCGCGGTGCGCGATGTCGCCGACCGCTACGCGATGCTCGCCGTGCAGGGGCCCAACGCGCGACGCATCGTGTCGGGGACTCTGCGAGTCGAGTTGCCGGAGCGGATGCACACCTCGACCGCCCGCATCGGCGACCGCCCGGCGCTGGTCTGCGGCACCGGCTATACCGGCGAGGACGGCGTCGAGCTGCTGATCGACCCGGAGGTCTCCCCGGCGATCTGGGCCGAGCTGCTCGACGCCGGCGTGGTCCCCTGCGGTCTCGGTGCCCGGGACACGCTGCGCCTCGAGGTCTGCTTCCACCTGCATGGCCAGGACCTGACCCCGGAGCGCAACCCGATCGAGGCCGGCCTCGGCTGGTGCTGCAAGGAGGAGACCGGCTTCATCGGCTCCGAGCGGATCGCCGAGGTCCGCGCCGCCGGCCCGGCCCAGAAGCTGGCGCCGTTCACCATCGAGGGCAGGGGCATCCCGCGCCAGGGCAACGCCATCCTCCAAGGTGAAGAGGAGGCGGGGGAGGTGACCAGCGGTACCTTCTCGCCCTCGCTGGAGATCGGGATCGGGATGGGCTACGTTCGCGCGGACCTGGCCGAGCCCGGCGCCGAGCTTCAGATCGACGTCCGCGGCAAGCGCCGGCCCGCCACGGTCGGCTCCAAACCGCTCTACAGGAAGGAGTGAGCGTGGCGGAAGCGAGCTATTCCGACGACCTGCTCTATCACCCCGAGCACGACTGGGCCAAGGTCGAAGGCGATCAGGCGACCTTCGGGATCACCTGGTACGCGCAGGACGCGCTCGGCGAGGTCGTCTTCTACGACCCGCCCGAGGTCGGCTCCGAGGTTTCGAAGGACCAGCCCTATGCGGAGGTGGAGTCGGTGAAGGCGGTCTCCGACGTGTTCGCCCCACTCTCCGGCGAGATCACCGAGGTCAATCCCGGAGTTGCCGACAGCCCCGAGACGATCAACTCCGATCCCTACGGCGACGGCTGGCTGGTCAAGGTGAAGCTCTCCGACCCCGCCGAGGCCGAGGGCCTGATGGACGCCGCCGCCTACAAGGCGATGCTCGAGGATTCGTAGTCGCCAGTCGCAAATCCCAGTCGTCAGACTGATGGCATGACCCGCTACACCTCAGCCACAGAGAACGACCGCAGCGAGATGCTGGCCGAGATCGGCGTCGGCTCGGTCGACGAGCTGTTCGCGCAGATCCCCGACGCCGTGAAGCTGGGGCGCCCGCTCGAGCTTGCCGACGGACTCGGCGAGTCGGAGGTATTCGAGCGCCTCGCGGCCCTTGGCGAGCGCAACGCGGACGCCGATCACGAGGCCTGCTTCATCGGCGCCGGCATGTACGACCACTACGTGCCGGCGATCGTCGACGCGATCACGCAGCGCTCGGAGTTCCTCACCCCCTACACGCCCTACCAGCCCGAGGTCAGCCAGGGCGGCCTGCAGGTGATGTTCGAGTTCCAGACCGCGATGTCGGAGCTGACCGCGCTGCCGGTTTCCAACGCTGGGCTCTACGAGGGGCCCTCGACCTTCGCATCGGCGGGATACCTGGTGATGGGCGCCACGGGGCGCGACCGCTTCGTCGTTTCGCGCGCGGCGCACCCGCACAGCCGCGAGACGCTCGCCACCTACGCGGCCGGCTACGGCGCCGAGATCGCAGAGGTGGGGATAGAGGGCGGGCTCACCGACGCATCGGCACTGGCGGATGCGGTCGACGACCGCACCGCCGCGGTCTTCCTGCAGAGCCCCAACTTCCTGGGCGCGGTGGAGGACGTCGAGGCGCTTGGTGCCGCCGCCAGGGACGCGGGGGCGCTGTTGGTCGTCGCGTGCGACCCGATGACGCTCGGGGTGCTGAAGCCACCGGGCGAGTGCGGCGCCGACATCGCCCTGGGCGAGGGCCAGCCGCTCGGCAACCGCCTCGACTTCGGCGGGCCCTCGTTCGGGTTCTTCTGCGCAACCGAGGAGCACATCCGCCGCATGCCGGGACGGATCGCCGGCGAGACCACCGACGTCGACGGGCGCCGCGGCTTCGTGCTGACTCTACAAACGCGCGAGCAGCACATCCGCCGCGAGAAGGCGACCCACAACATCTGCACCGCGCAGGCGCTGAACGCGCTCGCCGCGATGGTCCACCTCGCCTGGCTCGGCCGCCAGGGCTATCGCGAGCTGGGCGAGCTGCTGCTGCGCCGCACCGCCTACGCTCGTGAGCGGCTCGCCGCGGTGGACGGGGTAGAGCTGCTGCACGAGGCGCCGGTGGCCCGCGAGTTCGGGCTGCGGCTGCAGGCGCCGGTCGGAGAGGTTCTCGACCGCTGCGCAGAGCGGGGGATCGCCGCCGGCTACCCGCTGGGCCGCGAGTACCCCGAGTACGAGGACGGGCTGCTGGTCGCGATCACCGAGCGCCGCACCAAGGACCAGATCGATGCACTGGCCGAGGCGCTCGGGGCAGCAGTCGAGGAACGAGGAACGAGGAACGAGGAACGGGTCACCGCATGAGTCTGCCCACACACACGGAAACTCCCATGCAATCGGACCGCGCGGTGACCATTTTCGAGAAGTCTGTTTCCGGCCGCCGCGCCGCCCAGCTACCCGAGGCGGGGGTGCCGGAGCGCCCGCTGGAGGAGCTGATTCCCGCCAGGCTGCTGCGCGACGAGCCGCCGCGGCTGCCGGAGATAGCCGAGCCCGAGATTGTGCGCCATTACAACCGCATCTCGCGCCGCAACTTCGACCTCGACACAGGCTTCTACCCGCTCGGCTCCTGCACGATGAAGCACAACCCGCGCCTCAACGAGC
>JBBPIM010000083.1:0-3456 GCA_038040325.1 Candidatus Mayfieldus profundus | reverse complement strand
TGGGGACGGGCCGCAGCGTCGCGCGCAAGCTGATCGAGGCGCATCTGCTCGACGGCGAGATGACGCCGGGCAGGGAGATCGCGCTGCGCGTCGACCAGACGCTCACCCAGGACGCCACCGGGACGATGGTCATGCTCGAGTTCGAGCAGCTCGGGCTCGATCGCGTGCGCACGGAGCTCTCGGCGCAGTACGTCGATCACAACCTGCTGCAGACCGACTTCCGCAACGCCGACGATCATCTGTTCTTGCGCTCGGCGTGCCGGAAGTGGGGCGTCTGGTTCTCCAAGCCCGGCAACGGCGTCTCGCACCCGGTGCACATGCAGCGCTTCGGCGTCCCGGGGAAGACGCTGTTGGGCTCGGACTCGCACACCTGCGCAGCGGGCTCGCTCGGCATGCTGGCGATCGGCACCGGCGGCCTCGATGTCGCCATGAGCATGGCCGGCGAGCCGTACTACGTAAAGATGCCGCAGGTCTGGGGCGTGCGGCTGGTGGGCGAGCTGCCCGCCTGGGTGAGCGCCAAGGACGTCGTCCTCGAGATGCTGCGCCGCCATGACGTCGACGGCGGCTATGGGCGGATCGTCGAGTATCACGGCCCTGGCCTGGAGCACCTGAGCGCGATGGACCGGCACGTCATCGCCAACATGGGCGCCGAGCTGGGCGCCACGACGACGGTCTTTCCGTCGGACGCCGAGGTGCGCCGCTTCCTGGCCTCGGAGGGGCGCGAGGACGACTGGGTGGAGATCCTCCCGGACGACGACGCGGGCTATGACGTCGAGGAGGAGATCGACCTCTCCGGGCTGGAGCCGCTGATCGCGCTGCCCTCGAGCCCCGGCAAGGTGAGGCCGGTCCGCGAGGTGGCCGGCCCGGAGATTTCCCAGGTCGTGATCGGCTCCTCGGCGAACCCGGGCCTGCGGGACTTCGAGGTCGTGGCGCACATTGTCGAGGGCCGCCAGGCGCATGACGGCGTGTCCTTCGACGTCAACCCGACCTCGCGGCAGACGCTCGAGGCGCTCGCTCGCGGCGGCTCGCTGGCGCGGCTGGTGGCGGCGGGCGCGCGCCTGCATCAGTCGGGCTGCATGGGTTGCATCGGCGTCGGCCAGGCGCCGGCCACCGACTCCATCTCGCTGCGCACCGTCCCGCGCAACTTCCCCGGCCGCTCGGGCACCAAGGAGGACCAGGTCTACCTGTGCTCGCCCGAGACGGCCGCGGCCTCCGCGCTCAGCGGCCGGATCACCGACCCGCGCGACCTCGACATGCCCTACCCGCGGATCGAGCCGCCCGCCGGCCAGGTGGTCAACCGGAAGATGCTCGTGGCGCCGGACCCGGATCCGTCGGTGCAGCTGCGCAAGGGGCCGAACATCGCGACGCTGCCGGACTTCGAGCCGCTGCGCGAGGTGATCGAGGCGCCCGTGCTGCTCAAGCTCGGCGACGACGTCTCCACCGACGAGATCATGCCCGCGGGGCTCGCCCTGGCGCTGCGCTCGAACATCCCCGAGCTGGCCAGGTTCGCCTTCTCTGAGGTCGACGAGGACTTCTATGACCGCGCCATGGGGATCCGCGGGCAGAGCGGCCATTTGATCGTGGGCGGCGAGAACTACGGGCAGGGCTCGAGCCGCGAGCACGGCGCGCTGGTGCCGGCCTACCTCGGGCTGCGCGCCGTCGTCGCCAAGGCGTTCGCGCGCATCCACGGGCAGAACCTGGTCAACTTCGGCGTGGCGCCGTTGCTGTTCTGCGACGCGTCCGACCACGACGGCATCGAGCAGGGCGACATCCTGGGGATCGACGGCCTGCGGCAGCGGCTGCAGCGCGGTGAGGATGCCTTCACGGTGCGCAACGTCACCCGCGGCGCCACCTTCCAGGTGCGCCACGACCTCTCCGACCGGCAGGTGCGCGTCCTGCTGGCCGGCGGGCTGATCAACGACTTCCGCGCACGCGCGGCGGCGGGTCAGACCGGCGAGAGGGGGGCGGCGGTGCAGCCCTGAGCGCGGGTCGGGACGACTCCGAGCCGGCGGGGCGCGCCTCGATCCACTCTCCGAGTTCCTCGCTCGGCGGTAGCGGAACCTATGAACCGACAGCAGGCTGCGATTGAGCCACCCGCCGTAACGGCCCGGCCAGCGCAGCCGGGGGCCCCCATCTGCGACGTCGATGCGCCCCGCTGGGCGGGGAGCGGCGAGGGCGCCGCCGGTACGGCGACTGGGGTAGCCCAGTGGCCGCTCCGCGCCCGCAGGCTTAGCAACGCGGACCGCCGGCGCCGGCTCCCCGCGACGCGATCGAGCTCTGCCCAGCCCGCAAAGCAGAGCCCGCCGATCGTGCGCCGGTCGCGGTCAAGAGCACCCCGGCCACGGCCACGGCCACCACCCCGCGCGGGCCTAGAATCAGCACGGCGGCACCAACGCTCGGCCACGGCCGACTGGCAGGACGCTGAGGAGCTCTTCCGCGCCAACCACGATCCGATCGTGCGTCTCCTCCAAGTGAGAACTTGGCGTCTCGCGCGAGTTCGCCGAGGACGCCTGCGGGCTCGCGTGGCTGCAGCTCCTGCGCCTCCATCCCGGCGGCGATCGACTCGTCGGCTGGCTCTACACCGTCGCCAAGCACGAAGCCTTCGCACTACTGGCACGCACCCGCAGGGAGATCGCCGGTGACGACCTCCCCCTGGTCGCCACCGCCAGCGACCTCGACGACATCGTCGATGCCCGCGACGCGCTACGCCTGATCGCGCAGCTCAAGCCACAGCAACGGCTCGTCCTGCTGCTGCGCGCCGAAGGCCACTCCTACAAGGCCATCTGCGAGCTCACCGGCCGGACGTACACCTGGGTTATCTCTGGCGCGACCTGTCGTCGCCGGGTGTTCAGCGAGGCTCGTGCGTTGGCGACATGTCGTCGACGTTAGGCGCGCGGCTTAGCGAGGCGTGGCTCTGACGAGTCTCTCGCCAACGATCAAAGCGCCCTGGCCAGACACCATGCCTGGTCCCTCGCCTGTGCCCGCCGGCGCGGTGGCGCCGCAGGGGCGGGTATCGGTGTGACGGTTGAGTCGCGCGTGCCCGAGACCTTGGAGCGGGTTGGTCGCGGTCAGCGGCAGACGAACGCGGGTGCTTCCTCCGCGATCTCGAGCCGGTCGCGTGGGTTCGCGTGGCCGATCGACACCGGAGGCGGGGCGCGCTGGCCCGTGCCGCGGGCGGCGACGCGTATCGGTAAGCCGCCTGGTGCGCGCGCACGCTCGTGAGCGAGAGCGTGCCGCCGGTGGTGCTGGTGCTCGTGATCGTGGAGATCGAGCGGCCTATTCGTGGCCTGGGGGCGCGGCGCCGCTGCGCTGTGCGACTGCGCTGTCGATGTCGTGGGTGCTGAGTTCGTCGCGGAGCGCGCGCACGATTGGGTGGACGAGGTCGGTTTCGGGCGCGACGAGGCCGACGGTGTGGGTGATCTCGGGGTCGGTCAGGGCGAGGCTGCGCATCCCGGC
>JBBPIM010000082.1:0-3750 GCA_038040325.1 Candidatus Mayfieldus profundus | reverse complement strand
TCGCGCGAAGGGGAGCCGCTAAGCGGTTCAGACTGCCCGCGCGTCGGGCTCAGCTGGCCTCTGATCTAATCGCCTGGCCACAGAGACCACCGACCAAGGGAGAAGCATGGGTGCTCAATGGAATGATGGGCGGCGCTTCGAGGGAAGGGTGGCGATGGTTACGGGGGGCGGAGGGACGCTTGGTGGAGCTGTTGCCAGAGGCTTCGGTTCGGAGGGCGCCTCGGTTGCGATCGGCTATCGCTCCTCTCGCTCCCAGGCCGCGGAGGTCGTGGCGGAGCTGGAGGGCCGCGGCGGGCAGGCTCACTCCGGTCACCTCGACGTCACGGATCAGGATTCGGTAGACGCGTTCGTCGCCGACGTCATGGAGAGCTACGGTCGGTTGGACGTCCTCGTCAACGCCGCCGGCCGCCTCGACGAGGCGGACACGGTGAGATTCAGCGAGCTGGACACAGCCGCGGCGAGCGCCCTCCTACAGGTTGATGTGATCGGAGCCATGCGGATGTGTCACGCAGTGAGGCCGATGATGCTCGAAGGTGGCGGCGGTGCCATCGTCAACTTCTCGAGCACCTACGGGAACGGGATAAACCCCGACAACGCGATCAACTTCGTTCCCGTCACCTACTCCACCGCGAAGGGAGCGATCCGCGGCCTCACCACCACGCTGGCCCGGGACCTGGCCCCGGAAATCCGCGTGAATGCGCTTGCCCCCGGGCCAATCTCAGGCGAATGGGAGACCGAGTGGGGAGTCTCGCCCGAGCACATCGACGAGGCAATCGCCATGAACCCGCTGAAGCGTTTCGGCAAGCCGGAGGAGATCGCCGAGACCGTCCTGTTCTTGGCTTCGGACGGGGCCGGGTACATCACGGGTCAGGTGATCCACGTGGATGGCGGCTGGGTGGTGGCCGGGTAGAGCGTGCGCTGCTCCCCAATGCTCACCAAGAGTCCGTAGCAGCCTGGGGCGGACTTCCGCTTTCGCGTGAAAGCAGTAACCCTTTGGCCCGCGCGAGTACCCGCTCGTGGGTCGGACGAGGAGCAGGTACGACGACTAACCGGCGTTGCGCCGCAGCGTCCGCGCCCCCACCTTGATCAGCGGTCCAATCCCCTCGCGCAGCGCCGTGAGCCGCTCCCCGTTGCGGCTGTAGACCAGCCGCGCCGATGCGCGCACCGCATCGCCCAGGGTGCGGTCGTAGGGGTGCCACCAGAAGTCGCGGGCCAGGCCCGGTTCCCAGGTCATCAGCTTCACGTTGACGCATTCGTAGAAGCCGAACTTCGAATGGGAGCGCCCGAGGCCGGAGTTCTTCACGCCGCCCCACGAGCATTGGCAGGCGCCGTGGGTGAACGAGTGGTCGTTGATCCAGACCATCCCCGACTCGATCCGGCGGCCGATCCGCTCGCCCTTCTGGCGGTCGCTGGTCCAGACCGAGGCGCCGAGCCCGAACTCGGAGTCGTTGGCGAGCTCGACCGCCTCGTCGTCGGATCCCACGGTGACGATCGGCAGCACCGGGCCGAACACCTCCTCCTTCATGATCCGCATCTCGTGCGTGACGCCGGTCAGCACGGTGGGCGCGATCCACTTGCCGGAGAAGCCCTCGACCTCGGTCGGACCGCCACAGAGCCGCTCGGCGCCGTTCGAGATCGCGTCGTCGACCAGCTCGTTGACCAGGTCGTACTGCTCGTCGGAGGTCATCGGGCCGACCTCGGTCTCCCACTGCAGCGGGTCTCCGAGGCGCAGGGCCGCGGCGCGCTCGGCGACGCCGGACACGAAGCGGTCGGCGATGTCGCGGTGCACATAGGCGCGCTCGATACCCGAGCAGGTCTGCCCCGCGTTGGCGAAGCCGCCCCAGACTGCGCCGGGGATCGCGTTCTCCAGCTTGGCGTCGGCGCAGACCACCATAGGGTCCTTGCCGCCCAGCTCGAGCACCGTGCCCTTCATGTTCTTGGCGCAGACCTCGCCGACCTTGCGGCCGATCTCGACCGAGCCCGTGAAGAAGATCTTGCCCGCCGTCGACTTCGCGAGGGCGTCGCCGATGCGGCCGCCTCCGTGAACGGTGCGGACCAGGCCCTCGGGGAACCCGGCCTTGTCGAAGATGCTCTTGATGCGGTCCCCCAGAAGCGGGGTGAGGCTGGCCGGCTTCAGCACCACGCCGTTGCCGGCCATCAGCGCGATCGCGACCTCGCCGAACGGGATCGACCACGGGTAGTTCCAGGGGCCGATCACCCCCACCACGCCGATCGGCTCGTAGGCGAAATGGCTGCGCTTGGACAGCAGGAAGACCTGCGAGTAGCGGATCTTCTCATCGGCGAGGATCTTCGGGCCGTTGTCGGCGCACCAGTGCAGGAGGTCGATCGTCGGCAGCAGCTCCATCGTGTAGGCCTCGGCCCGCGCCTTGCCCTGCTCGCTGGACAGAAGCTCGGCGATGTCGTCGAGCTCGTCGAGCAGCACGTCCGCCGCCCGGCGCAGGTATGCGGCGCGGTCGGCGAGCGTCAGCTCGGCCCACGCCGGCTGCACGCGGCCTACGTCGTCGACGACTGCCTGCACCTTGGCCGGAGTCAGCGTGTCGACCGAGCCGACCAGCTCTCCGGTCGCCGGGTTGAACGACTCGAGCTGCTTCGGCTGGCGGGTGCGCGTGGACCGGGTCGTGGCGGCGGCTTCCATGGCTCTCCTCGCTCGGGGACTACCCAGAGTCTATGAGCCCACAACGCGCGCGACCGGAGGCCCCCAGTCTGGGTCTCCGGCCGCTGCATCAGCCTCCCTGGCTAGTGAGCCTCGAAAGGCGAAACTCCAAACACGTCAACTCCAAACACGTCGGGCGGGGCGAAGTTGCGCAGGCGGCTAGCCGAGCCGGTGGCGAATCTCGTCCAGCCGCCGGCGCAGCTCTGCCTCGAAGCCTCGCTCGGTCGGCTCGTAGAAGCGGTGGCCCTGGAGGCCCTCGGGCAACAGCGGCTGGTCGGCAACCCCACCCGGCTCGTCGTGCGGGTAGACGTAGCCGGTTCCGCGCCCGAGCTTTCGCGCCCCCGGGTAGTGCGCGTCGCGCAGGTAGTCGGGCGGCGCCTTGGCGCCGTGCTCGCGCACCTCGCGCACCGCGGAGCCGATTCCGCGCGTCGAGGCGTTGGACTTCGGCGCCAGCGCCAGGTAGGCGGCCGCCTGCGCCAGGTTGAGCGTGCACTCGGGCAGCCCGACGCGATCGACCGCGGCGGCCGCGGCGTTGGCCACGACCAGCGCCTGCGGGTCGGCGTTGCCGACGTCCTCGGAGGCGAATATCACCATCCGCCGAGCGATGAAACGAGGGTCCTCGCCGCCCTCCAGCATCACCGCCAGGTAGTAGAGCGAGGCGTCGGGATCCGAGCCGCGGGTGGCCTTGATCCAGGCGGAGATGTAGTCGTAGTGCTTGTCGCCTTCGCGGTCGTACTCCAGCGCCTTGCGCTGCAGCGCGTCCTCGACGGCCGCGACGTCCACCGTGCCACCGGCGTGGCCGGCTCGCTCCACCGCACGCTCCAATGCGGAAAGGGCGACCCTCGCGTCGCCGCCGCTGCGCTCGGCAAGCATCCGGATCGCGCCGTCGTCGATCGGCGGCGGGCCCTGGATGCCTCGCTCGTCGGCCAGTGAGCGCCGTAGCAGCGCCTCGATGTCGTCGGGGTCGAGCTGGTGCAGCTCGTAGATCTGGCAGCGCGACAGCAGCGCCGAGTTGACCTCGAAGTAGGGGTTCTCGGTCGTCGCCCCGATCAGGGTGAGCAGGCCCTCCTCGACCG
>JBBPIM010000081.1:0-4289 GCA_038040325.1 Candidatus Mayfieldus profundus | reverse complement strand
GCATCGAGCCGGCCTCCGCCATCGGCTCGAAGTCGAGCGGGACGTCGAGCCGCTCCGGGCCGAGGAAGTTCGACGACGCGCCGCCCGGCTGGATGGCGAGCAGCTCCGCGCCGCCCTGCACCCCGCCGGCCTCCGCCAGGAGCTCGCCCAGCGTGGTGCCCATGGGCAGGCAGTAGACGCCCGGGCGCTCGACGTGGCCGGACACGGCGAAGAACTTCAGCCCCGTGGCCCCGTTGACGCCCTGCGACTTCCACCACTCCGCCCCGCGCTCGACGATCACCGGCACGTCGGCGAACGTCTCCACGGAGTTCATGAGCGTCGGCTGGCCCCAGAGGCCGTAGATGCCGGGGAACGGCGGCTTGTTGCGCGGCTCGCCGCGGTGGCCCTCCATGCACTCGATGAGCGCCGACTCCTCGCCCAGGATGTAGCCGCCGGGGGACGTGAAGACGTCGACCTCCAGGCGCCGGCCGGACCCGAGCACGTCGTCGCCCAGCAGCCCCGACTCGCGCAGGGACGCCAGCTCCTCGCGCAGCACCGCCTCCTCGGGCCCGTACTCGTGGCGGATGAAGACCCAGCCCTCCTCGGCGCCGGTCACCACCATCCCGAGCAGGAGCCCCTCGAGCACCAGGTGCGGCTGCTCGGCCAGGACCTGGCGGTCCTTGAACGCCCCGGGCTCGGACTCGTCCGCGTTGCAGATCGCGTACTTCGGCTCGTTGGCCTGCTGGGAGACCAGCTCCCACTTGTTCCCGGTGGGAAAGCCCGCCCCGCCCATCCCGCGCAGCCCCGAGTCCTTCAGCGCGGTGATGATCTGCTCGCCGCTGAGCTCGCCGTCCAGCGCGCGGCGCAGCACCCGGTAGCGCTCCTCCCCGGGCGCGTAGGGATCGTTGGCGCGCGGCGCCTCGCCGCGCTGCGCCTCCCCTGGCTCGTGCCCGTCCGAGGACTCGCGCGCGGCCCCGACCAGGCGGTCGGTGTCGGCCACCGCCGCCGGGCGCTCGTCGACCGCGACCGCCGGTGCGATGTCGCAGCGCCCCAGGCACGACACCTCCTGGATCTCGATCTCGACGTCGTCCCCGTAGCGCGCCTTGATCTCGGCGATCCGCTCGTCGGACCCGTGCAGCCAGCACGACAGGTCGTGGCAGACGTGCAGGTCGATCTTCGACGGCGGCTCCGTGCGGAAGTGCGGATAGAACGAGATCAGGCCCTCGATCTCGTACAGCGGCCGGCGCAGCTCGCGCGACAGCTCGGTGAGCGTCTCGCGCGGCAGCCAGCCGTGCTCGCGCTGGATGGCCGTGAGAGCGGGGAGCAGGCTGGGGCCGGGGAACTTGCCGTCGCGGGCCTCCGTGCCCGGGACGCGGACCTGCACCCGCATGCCCACGTCCCCGTTGCCGGCGGCCATCACGCGCCCTCGCTGGCAGTCGCCGACTCGTGCTCGGTCGGGCGGCCTCCGTCGGTCGGGCCGGTGCGCTCGACGCGCACGGCGCAGAACTTGAACTCCGGGATCTTCGCGACCGGGTCTACCTCGTCGATCGTCAGCAGGTTGGCCGCCGCTTCGCGGAAGTGGAAGGGGACGAAGCACGTCCCCGGCGTGTCGCGATGCGACAGGCGCGCGCGCAGGTCGATCGACCCGCGCCGCGAGCTGACGCGCACGAAGTCGCCATCGGCGATGCCCATCTCGGCCGCGTCGCCGGGATTGAGGAAGACGTGCGCCTCGGGCTGGATGGCGTCCAGGGCGAACGAGCGGCGGGTCATCGAGCCCGTGTGCCAGTGCTCGAGCAGCCGCCCCGTGTTGAGCACGAACGGGAACTCGTCGCTCGGCAGCTCCTTGGCCGGCAGCCACTCGGCGGGCACCAGGTGCGCCTTGCCGTCGTCGGTGCCGAAGCGGTCCTCGAACAGCACCACCGTGCCGTCGGAGTGCTCCGGGTCCGAGTTGGGGTAGAGCTTGCCGCTCTCGCCCAGGTTGTCGTAGGACAGCCCGGCGTAGTTGGGCATGACCGACACCAGCTCGTCGAAGATCTCGCGCGGCGACTCGTAGCTCATCTCCAGGCCGATGCGGTTGGAGATGTCCTGGATGATGTGCCAGTCCAGGCGCGCCTCGCCGGGGGAGTCGAGCACCTTGCGGCCGATCTGCACGCGGCGGTCGGTGTTGGTGTAGGTGCCCTCCTTCTCCATGTAGGAGCTCGCGGGCAGGACCACGTCGGCGAACTCGGCCGTCTCGGTCAGGAAGATGTCCTGCACGACGAGGAACTCGAGCGCCGAGAGCGCCTTGCGGACCGTGTTGGTGTTGGGGTCCGACATGAACGGGTTCTCGCCCATCATGTACATCCCGCGCACGCCGCCGTGCAGCACCGAGTGGATGATCTCGGTGACCGTCAGGCCCTTGTCGGGATTGAGCTCGCGGTCCCACTTCGCCTCGAAGAGCTCGCGCACGCCCGGCCCGTCGACCGGCTGGTAGTCGGGGTACATCATCGGGATCAGCCCCGCGTCGGAGGCGCCCTGCACGTTGTTCTGGCCGCGCAGCGGGTGCAGGCCGGTGCCGGGACGCCCGACCTGGCCGGTGATCGCGCACAGCGCGATCAGGCAGCGCGCGTTGTCGGTCCCGGTGGTGTGCTGCGAGATGCCCATCCCCCAGAACACGACCGCGGCGCCGGCCTCGCCCCACAGCCGCGCGACCTCCCGGACCATGTCGGCGTCGATGCCGCAGATCTGCGCCGCGCGCTCGGGCGGGTACTCCTTGACCAGCTTGGCGAGCTCGGAGTAGTTCGTCGTGCGCTGGGCGACGAACTCCCGATCCACGAGCCCCAGGCGGATGATCTCGTGCATCACGCCGTTGTAGAAGGCGACGTCGGTGCCCGGCTTGATCTGGCAGAAGATGTCGGCGTGGTCGGCGATCCGCTCGCGACGCACGTCGACCACCACGAGCTTGGTGCCGCGGCGGCGCGCCTGCTTGAAGAACGACGACGCGACGGGGTGGTTGGCGGTCGTGTTCGTGCCGGCGAGGATGGCGACGTCGGCGTTGATGATGTCGCCGTAGGTCGTCGACACCGCGCCCGAGCCCACGCCCTCGAACAGGGCGGCGACGCTCGAGGCGTGGCACAGCCGCGTGCAGTGGTCGACGTTGTTGGTGCCGAAGCCCGCGCGGATCAGCTTCTGGAAGAGGTAGGCCTCCTCGTTGGAGCACTTCGCCGAGCCGAAGCCGGCGATCGACTGCGGGCCGTGCTCGGAGTGGATCCCCTTCAGGCGCTCCGCGACGAGGTCGAGCGCCTCCTCCCAGCTGGCCTCGCGGAAGTGCGGCATGACCTCGCCGTAGTCGACCAGGCCGCCCGGCTTGTGGCGGCCCTTGCCCTCGCCCTGCACGTCGACCGACAGCGGGCCCTTGGGGTAGCTGTCCTCGCGCCGGATCAGCGGCATCGTGAGCCGCTGGGGCGAGGAGGCGTAGTCCCAGCCGTAGCGCCCCTTCACGCACAGGCGCTTCTGCGAGCCCGGCTGCTCGCGCCCGTCGGCGAAGGCGATCGCGTTGCGCTCCTCGTCGACGTGGTAGGTCAGCGCGCAGCCCACGCCGCAGTACGGGCACACCGTGTCGACGCTCTTGAGCTCGTTGCGCGGCTGGATCGGGACGTCGCGGATCGGCTTGTTGACGATCGCGCCGGTCGGGCAGGCGGCGACGCACTCGCCGCACGTCACGCACGTCGACTCGCCCATCGGGTCGTTGAGGTCGAAGGCGATGCGGCTGGTGTAGCCCTTGCCCGAGCGGCCGATCACGTCGTTGCCCTGGATGTCGTCGCAGGCGCGCACGCAGCGGTCGCAGAGGATGCAGGCGTCGTGGTTGATCGCGATGACCGGGTTGGAGGCGTCCTCGCCGCGTCCCTCTCCGACCGGGAGGCCGTTCTCGCGCTGCACGCCGTAGCGGCGGGCCAGCACCAGCAGCTCGTTGTCGCCGGTGGTGGTCTCCTTGGGGTCGTCCTCGGTCGGCGGCTGGTCGGCCATCAGCAGCTGGGTGAGCATCGCCCGGTTGCGCTCGACGTCGGGCGTGGCGGTCTTGACCTCCATCCCCTCCTCCACGGGGCGCACGCAGGACGCGGCATAGACGCGCGAGCCCACGTCGACGACGCACATCCGGCACATGCCGACGGGGTCGTAGCGCTCGTCGTGGCAGAGGACGGGGATCTCGATGCCCGCGCTCTTCGCCGCCTCCCAGATCGTCGTCCCCTCGGGAGCCGTCACCTCTCGGCCGTCGATCGACAGCGTGACGGTGCGAGACTCAGCAGGGGCCTGGGTGGAGATCGCCACGA
>JBBPIM010000080.1:0-4458 GCA_038040325.1 Candidatus Mayfieldus profundus | reverse complement strand
GAGCCGCCGCCGGTGTAGCCCTCGAACAGCATCTCGTTGCCCACGAAGATGCGGCCGGTCTGCCCCGCCGGCACCTCCTGACCGTTCTCGTCGTAGAACTTGAGCACGGTGCCGCGCGGCGGCTTGCCCGCCGTGCCGGGCGCGGCGCGCATGTCGGCCGGCGTGGCGATCGTGGCCCAGGCCACCTCGGTCGAGCCGTACAGGTTGTAGAGCGTGTCGCCGAACTCGTCCATCCAGTCGCCGGCGAGGTCGCCCGGCAGCGCCGAGCCGCTGGCGGCGACGATCTTCAGCGACGAGGTGTCGTACTTGCGCCGCGTGGACTCGGGCAGCTCGAGGATCCGCTTCATCATCACCGGCACCACCACGAGGTGGTCGGCCCGGTAGCGCTCGACCTGCGCCAGGCAGTCCTCGGGATCGAACTTGCGCGTGATCACGACGGTGGCGCCCAGCAGCATCCCCATCGTGAAGTGCGCAAAGCCCCAGGAATGGAACAGCGGCGCGGCTATGTGCGACGTCTCGCCGCTGCGCATCGGGATCTTCGAGAGCAGCGACACCGCCGGGTCCATCGACTCCGGCGAGCCGCGGTTGGCTCCCTTGGGCGTCCCGGTCGTGCCCGAGGTGAGGATGATCGCCTTGCCGGTCTCGTTCGGGGGCACCGGTGCCTCGGTCGGACCCTTCTCGATCAGCTCGTCGAGGGTGGGGTCGTCGAGATCGTCGGAGTCGTGCCAGCCGATGAAGCGCTTGCGGCGCTCGGCGGCGTCGGACAGGAGCTCTGAGAACTCCTCGTCGAAGACGATCGCGATCGGCTTCTCGCGCTTGACGACCTCCGTGAGCTGCGGACCTGCGAACGCCGTGTTCAGGTAGAGCGCATTCCCGCCGAGCTTTGCGATCGCCACCGTGGCCTCGATGAAGCCGCGGTGGTTGCGGCACATGATCGCCACGCCGTCGCCCTCCTTGATGCCGGCGTCGGCGAGCGAGTGCGCGAGCGCGTTGGTGCGCTCGTCGATCTCCCTCCAGCTGAGCGTGCCGCGGTCGTCCACCACGGCGGTGTCGTTGGGATGGATGACCGCGCCAGTGATGAAGCCGGCGGCCGGGCTGCGACCCCAGCGCGCGAGCGTGATGGCCGCCTTGACCAGCTTGTCCGGGCGGATCGGCCTGATCACCCCCGCCTCGACCAGCACCCTCAGGCTGCCCAGCTCGTGGGCCACCGATCCGACGATGCCTCTCCCCTGCTCCGCCAAGCTCGCTTCTTCGTCGATGGGTTCTCCCTCGATCTCCGCCTTCAGCTGTTTGAGCCCTCGGCTGATGTTGCGGCCCACCTCCGGTGCCGAGAGGCGGTCCACCAGCGCTCCGGTGATGCCGCCGGGCGAGCCGTAGCTCATCCGCATCGTCACCTTGGTCTGGCCGGGCTCGCCGGTCTCGCGCAGCCGCCAGCGACCGCGCTGGTCGATCCCGGTGATGCTCGTCCAGGCCAGCTCCTTGGCGGGATCGCACTCCACCACCTCGATCAGGCCGCCCACGTCGGCCGAGCCCACGTGCATGCGCATCGCGTAGCGGGAGCCGACGTGGACCTCGTCGTCGGCCTCACCGTCCGGGTCCTTCTCCCCTTCCGGCTCGAAGCGGGTCATGCCGGCGAGCCAGCGGGGGTAGTCCTGCGGGTGGCCGATCCACTCCCACACCCTCTCCAGCGGTCCCTCGATCGTTATCTGCTTCTCGATCCGCATCGGGCTTTCCCCGGTCAGCCGATCAGCGGCAGCGCGCGCTCGGACTGCAACGAGGTGAGGACATCCTGCATGGAGTGGGTGATGTCGTGGTAGATCTCGTCGAGGTCGGGCTTGGGCCCGTAGCGCTCCTCGAGGTCAATCGGCTCGAGCACCTGGATCGTGATCTTCGACGGCGCCGGGAGGTGGCCGAGCATGTCGCCCACGTTCAGGCCCCACGGCAGCGCAAGCGAGATCGGCAGCACCTTCAGGCGGAACATCTTGTCCAGCCGCAGCAGCTTCGCCAGGCCCTCGCCGCGGCTGAGGAAGAGGGCGGTCTCCTGCCCGCCCACCGATACCACCGGGACCAGCGGCACCCCCCTGTCCAGCGCCAGGCGGATGAAGCCCTTGCGACCGCCGAAGCTGATCTTGTCGCTGTCCCACGTGGGGCGGTGCACCTCGTGGTCGCCACCCGGGTAGACGAGCAGCGCCGCGCCGGAGTCGAGCGCCTTCTCGGCGTTCTCGTGCGACGCGGCCACCGTGCCGTACTTGCGCAGGAAGCCCAGGCCGGGCATCGACAGCACCATGTTGTGGGCCAGCTGATAGAAGTGCCGCTCCACGCCGAAGTGGGTGTTGAACGCCAGCGTGAACACGCTCGTGTCAGGCGTGACGTTGCCGCCGGAGTGGTTGCCCACGAGCAGCACGGGGCCCTCGGCGGGGATGCGCTCCAGGCCCCTCACCTCGGCGCGGAAGTAGAGGCTCGCCAGCACCCACAGACGCGGGAGCGACTCGCGGATGTAGTCGGGGTCGCGCTCGTCGAGGTCCGCGCGGGGGACGCGGGCCTGGGCCTGCCTGGCGATCGCGCGGCCGGCGCGGCCGAGCAGCGCGACGGCTTCTCCCGGACTCGTGGGCACGAGGGAGCCGTCGGCCGAGGAGGCTCGAGTCGCCTTCGCCCGCTTGGCGGCGGCCGAGCTGGGGCTCCCCCCATTGCTCGACGTCTCGCTGCCGGTACTGCTACCTGCTCGCGAACCCTCACTCATGCCAGTGCGTACAGTCTCTCACGCCAGAGTTGGCGCGATGGGCCTCATGCCGCGGCGCCGTCCGCGGGCTCGCGCGGGGGCACGATCGGCGGCCAGCTCGACGGCGGGCCGTCGGGGCGGCGCAGCTTGTGCGGCTCGCCCTCAGGAAGCTCGTGCAGCGCGGCCGCCGTCGCGGGCTCGCGCAGCTGCTCTGCCACGGTGCGCTCGGCGGTCTTCATCACCTCGTTGCGGCGTTTGCCGCTCATCAGGTTGCGCCCCATCACCACCAGGTCGTCGGCCACCGGCTGCACCAACACCACCTCGGTGCCCTCCGCCTTGAGGCGCCTGGCCTCGTGGCCCAGGCGGCGGCCGGACGCCGACCGCTGCGCACCCACCACGCGGTCCAGCGGGCCGCCGGTCGCGGGCTCGCGCGTGGACGTGGGGTTGAGGCAGATCACGAGGTCGAGGTCTTGGCCGGCGAGCAGGTCGAGGTTCGATGCCGAGCGCACGCCGCCGTCCACGTAGCGTCGGCCGCCGATAGTCACCGGGTGGTAGAAGCCGGGGATGGCGCAGGAGGCCGCCACCGCGGGGCCGAGCTCGGCCGGCCGCGAGTCCTCGCGACCGAACGCGACGCGCTTGCCGGTCGCGTAGTCGCACGCCACCGCCCAGAAGCTCGGGTGGGGCGCCCACCCGGCCGGCACCGCACGCTGCACGGATCGCTCGATCGACTCCGTGGACACGAAGCCGCGCGGGACCCAGCCGACCGTCATCGCCAGCGGGGTGTTCTTCATCGGGCGCACGAGACTCGACAGCCCGAGCCGCCAGGAGCCCGGTCCGATGGGTGGCAGGCCGCGGTGCAGCTTGAAGACCGCGCCACCGTCGCGGTCGGCGTCGGCAGCGGGGCGGCCGTCGGGACCGCTGAGGCCGTGGAACGTCTCGCCGTTGGAGTGGGCGACCATGAACCAGGGCGGGACACCGGCCGCTGCGAAGGCGCCGATCACCGAGCCCGCCGAGGTGCCGACGATGCGGTCGGCCAAGCCGGGGTCCCACCCGGTCTCGCGCGTGATCGCGTGTAGCGCGCCCGTGAGCCAGGCGCCGCCGAGCACCCCGCCCGCGCCGAGGACCAGTCCGACCTTCATGGCGTTCCCGCAGCTACGAACGCTTCTTCTTCTTCTCCCTCGGCGGGCGCGGCGGGTTCTTCTTGCGCTCGGCCGGAGTCATCTTCCGGATCACGAGCGACCCGTCGTCCACCTGCTCCTGCACCTGCTTCAGCTTCTCTTCACGCCGCTTGTCCTGCTGCTCGCGCACCGTCCGCGCCATCGTTGGGAAGCCTTCCTCTTCGCTTAGGGACGCTCTGGAGGGACTCTATCCGCAGGGGCGGTCGGCGGCGAGAGGGTCTTCCGCGCTCTACTCGACGTGCCTGCGAGGCGTGAACAGCACGGCACCGATGCCTCCCCCGATGCCACTGAACACGACGACGGCCACCTGAGCCACAAGCTGGCTGACGTCGAGTGCGTCGAGCGTCGCGACCAGGGCGTAGGCGGCGACCAAGGCGATCGCTCCAAAGATCAACCCTCGTCGAACCACAGCCGTCATCCTAGACCCTCCCGAGCGCGTCGATCAGTAGTGCCAGGGAGGCGAGCACGAGGCCCAAGGCACCTCCCGCACCCGCGGCATGCTCGGCATCGGTTTCCTGGCGCATCCCGCCGTAAATCGCACCTGCCATGCCTCCGAGAGTG
>JBBPIM010000079.1:0-4487 GCA_038040325.1 Candidatus Mayfieldus profundus | reverse complement strand
GGACGATCGCCAAGGTGCCGCTGCGAAAGGGCGAGGTGGACCAGGACTTCGACCAGGAAGAGCTGGCCAAGCTGTTGGACCAGGGCCCGTTCAACGTCGCCATCGCCGACCTGTACCGCTCCCGCTTCCGCAAGGTGCCGGGGGTCGTGTACACCGCCGGCGTCAAGCACGCCACCAACGTCGCCAAGGCGTTCCAGGAGGCGGGCATCAAAGCTCGCGCTGTCTCCGGCGAGACGCCGAAGCGCGAGCTGGCCGAGATCCTGGCCGGCTTCGAGCGCGGCGAGGTCGACGTGCTCTGCAACGCGATGCTCCTCGCCGAGGGTTGGAACTCGCCGCGAGCGACCATCTGCATGCACCTGGCGCCGACCGCGTCGCGCCGCGTATACCAGCAGCGGGTCGGCCGCGTGACCCGCCGCGCTCCCGGCAAGGAGGCCGGCCTGATCGTCGACCTCGTCCATCCCGCCACGACCCACGACGAGACGATCATCACCTTGCACAGCCTGCTGGACCGAGACGTCTACCGTGGCGGCGCGATCGTGGTCGGGCCGGTGCGCCGCGGCCGCGGCCGCAGGGTGCGGGTCGAGCGCCGCATCGTCCCCGTCTCCGACGACGAGCAGCGGCGCCTACAGGTGCTGGAGCGCGAGATCTGGCGAATCGCCGTCGAGAACCTCGACCACTCCGAACAGCACGTCTGGGCCGCGTTGGCCGGCGCCCGCGTCAACCCCACGGGCTGGCGCCGCGCGAAGGCGATGCTCCAGCACGACAGCACCAACGAGCTGAAGCGCCGCTTCCTGCTTACCTGCGTGCAGCGCAACCGCAACTCGCAGCTGCGCCTCAAGGCGCTGTCCGAGATCGCCGCGCTGCGCGACGCCGATGCCTTCGACGACGCGGTCGAGATCGTCGGCACCTGGAGTCGCGAGGAAACTCGGGCCGGATCGAAGGTGCTGCTGCAGGCTCTGGTCGACCAGCGAATCGGCCGCCGCGACCAGGCGCAGGCCTGGGTCTGGCGGCTGGCCGAGTACACCCGCGAGCTGCACGAGGAGTACGCCGTGCAGCGCTGGCCGGAGACCAAGCGCCTGCTCGGGCTGCTGGTGAACTCATCGGGGCGGGCGCATGGGCGCAACGCGCGCCGTCTCGTCCACGCGGCACGCAAGCACGACCGCCGCCTCGCCGGGGCGCTGCTGGCCGCCGCCGTGGCCCACACGCCCGAGGGCGAGGAGGTTCTGCGGGGCGCGCGCATGCGCATGGCCCGCAAGCCTTCCGCGGTCGCGCGCGAGCTGCTGCGCAACTTCCCCAAGAGCGGCCGGCGTCGGCGCCGGCGCAAGCGCGGCGGAGGCAACGGCGAGGGCAACGGAAAGGCGAAGGCCGACGCCGTCGAGGTCCGCGGCGAGGCCGAAGACGACGGGGCGGGCCGGGACGGCGATTCCGGCCTGGACGTGGAGGCCGCAGAGTCTCCGGCCGACGAAGCCGCCTAGCCGCAGGCGATCGCATGGGGCAAGGCAAGAAGGCGTCGGCAAGGGCTTCGCGCAGGCCATTCGCCGCGATTCGGCGCGTGCTGCGTGCCCGCGACGTGTTCGGCGAACCGGTCGAGCGGGGTGGCGTCACCGTGATCCCGGTCGCGTCGGTGATCGGCGGAGGCGGCGCCGGCGCCAGCGAGGGGGGCTTCGGGCAGCCGGGCGATGACCGGGAGGCCCCGGCGAGAGGATCGGGGGGTGGCCTCGGCTACGGATTCCTCGCGCGGCCTGTCGGAGCCTTCGAGATTCGCGGCGGCAAGGTGCGCTGGCGGCCCGTCGTCGACGTCACCCAGCTCGGGCTCGGCGCGATGCTGGCCGGGCTGCTGGTCGCGCGATGGTTGCTCAGGAACCGCCGCTAGCGCTCAGGTGAACCTCGCCGGCGCCGAGGCTGACGGTCTCGCCCGAGTCGGTCTCCACGAGCAGGTTCCCGGCCTTGTCCACGCCCGCCGCGACGCCTTCGCCGTCGCCCCATTTGATCCGCTTCCCGCGCAGGACGTCGCGCTCGCCGAAGGCGTCGATCACGTCGTTGGGCTCGGCTTCGACCCACTCGCCGAGACGCGCGTTGAGCACCCCGAGCGCGGCCTCGATCTCGACGTCATGGCCGATCGAGGTGGCGCTGTCGCGCAGCTCCTCGGGGAACTCCTCGGGCTCGATCGCGACGTTCAACCCCACCCCGATCACCGCCCAGCCGTCCTCGGGCCGCCCCTCGATCAGCACCCCGGCGCATTTTCGCCCCTCGATCCAGAGGTCGTTCGGCCATTTGACCTTGCATTCGACCGGGGCCAGGCCCTCCACCGCCTCGGCGACCGCGAGCGGGACGGCGAGCGGCAGGACGACGTGCCGTTCCGCGAGCGGACGCAGGATCGCCGAGTAGAGCAGCGCCTTTCCCCACCGCGCGGTCCAGCTGCGCCCCTGCCGGCCCTTGCCGGCGGTCTGCTCGTCGGCGGTCACGACCGTGCCGGCCGGAAAGCCGTCGGCGGCGAGCTCGCGCGCCCGATTGTTGGTCGAGTCGCACCGGCGGTAGTGCAGGCGTGGAGAGCCGAAGTTCACGCTGGGGTGAGGACGATCTCGTCGTCGGGTGCCAGGCCAAGCATCTCGGCGGCGCTGTCGCGGTTGACGGCCAGTGCGAGGTTGCGCGAGGAATCCTCGTAGAGGATCCCCTGGCCCGGCCCGACGTCCCCGAACGCCCGTCCGAACGGCACCGTGATCCGTGCCCGCCCTGTGTCCACCACGGCCTGGTGTCCGAGCTTCAGGAAGGTGGTCGCGAGGTCGTCGTGGCCGACGTTGAGCGCGGTGTTGCCGAAGCCGTCCACGTAGACGACGTGGGCGACGACGCGGTCCTGGTAGACCCGCGGCTCGGGCAGCTCCAGCGTCGCCAGGGATGACGGCTCGAGTGGCTCTCCGGCCTCGGCCAGCGATGCGCCCAGCGCAAGGCGGGCCGCGACCGGCGCGAACAGCTCACGGCCGTGAAACGTGGCGGTGACCGGCTCGAGGCGGAACGGCGAGGTTGACAAGTCGACGGCCTCGGTCGCGCCGCCCAGCCGCTCGGCCGCCAGCGCCAGCACCCCGTTGTCGGGGCCGACCAGGACGCGGCCCTCCTCCGCCACCTCCATGGCGACCGGGCGCCGCTCCGTCCCGACCCCCGGGTCGACGATCGCGACATGGACCCCGGCGGGGGTGAAAGGCACAGTGTTGGCGAGCACGATTGCGCCCTGGCGAACCGCGTGCCGCCGAAGGCCGTGGGTGATGTCGATCACCTGGGCGTCGGGGGCGATCCGCGCGATCACCGCGCGGCAGACGCCCGCGAACTCGTCGGCGTAGCCGTAGTCGGAGAGGAAGGTGATGGGCCTCGCCACCGAGCCCCAGCCTATCCCCCGGCGGAGGCCTCAGTCGTGGTTCGGCTTGGGCCTCTCGCAGTCGCTGCGAATGTCGAAGCCGTCGGCGACCGCCTTGTCGCGGCCGGGCCCGCAGAGGAGGTTGTCGCGCTTTCCGTCAGCCGAGGAACGCAGGACGTCGTTGCCGGCCCCACCCCCGAGCGTGTCCAGCCCGCCCTCGCCGACGAGCCTGTCGCCTCCGCCACGGCCGCGCAGCACGTCGTCTCCGGAACCGCCAAGCAGGCGGTCGGCGGCCGGGCCGGCGAGCAGCAGGTCGCGCCCCCCGCCGCCGACCAGGGTCAGCGGGTCGGCGTAGGGGCTGGTGGCGTCGTTGATCACCTTGTCATTTCCCGACTTGGCGTCGACCGCGACCTTGGCGAACCCCTTGAACTCGAGGTCGTCGAAATCGTCCACGTTCTCCTGCGCGGCGTTGAGGTTGGCGTGGTCGCGCGGCGACGAATCGCCCGATCCGCCGCGAAGCTGGAACTCGTCGCGCCCCTGGTAGCCGACCAGCGTCAGCACGCCGCCTGCGCCCGCCGCGAACATCTCGATCTCGTCACCGGCCCCGGGCTCGTTCTCGACCCCCGGCGCGAACTCGCCGTCCATGCGCGAGATCGCGAGGCTTCCTGCGACCGTGATGTGGATCTCGTCGACATTGGTGATCCGCGGCCTGACGCCGCCGTCGCAGTCGACCGCGCCCTTGTTCAGGTCGGCAACCTTGATGTCGGTTCCGTTGGTCTTCAGCTCGGTCTGGTCGGTGCTGGAGGTGGCGGTCACCTGGAGACGATTTCCGGACGCACCGGCGGCGCCAAGGCTCTGGTACTCGCAGCTGATCTTGGCGCCGGCCGGCGCGGGAACGGCCAGCGCAAGCGCGCTCAGCGCGGTCGCGCCGGCCAGCGCGCAGGGCCCGATCTGTCGGCGGAAGAGCCCCCTGCTCATCACAGGCGACTTATAGCAACGCGCCTCGCGGCCGCTGCAAAGCCACACCCGTCAGCGCCGCGCGTCGCGAAGCAGCGCCTCGACCAGGCCGTCGACGTCGTGGCGCGGCGCCGCGACCTCGACTTCGAGGCCCGCCCCGCGGGGGGCCTCGCAGGTCACC
>JBBPIM010000078.1:0-4554 GCA_038040325.1 Candidatus Mayfieldus profundus | reverse complement strand
CTCTACGGCGACCGCAACAACTGGTTCGCCGCCTACACCTACTGGTACTTCAAGTACTACGGGCACGACGACGTCAAGCTGGTGAACGGCCCGCGCGAGAAGTGGATCGAGGAGGGGCGCGAGACCGCTACCGAGGTGCCGAGCTACGAGGCCGCCGAGTTCAAGGCCGAGGGCCCCGCCGAGGGTATCCGCGCCTTCCGCGACGAGGTGATGAACGCGCTCGAAAGCGACACAAAGCTGGTCGACGTGCGCAGCCCCCAGGAGTACTCGGGTGAGCTGATCGCGATGGCGGGCTACGAGCAGGAGGGCGCACAGCGCTCCGGCCACATCCCCGGCGCCGCTTCGGTGCCCTGGGCGCAGGCGGTGAACGACGACGGCACCTTCAAGTCCAAGGAGGAGCTGGAGGAGCTCTACAAGTCAAAGGGCGTGCTGAACGGCAACGAGATCATCGCCTACTGCCGGATCGGCGAACGCTCGGCGCACACCTGGTTCGTGCTGCACGAGCTGCTCGGCCGCGACGACGTCCGCAACTACGACGGCTCCTGGACCGAGTGGGGCAACATGGTCAACGTCCCGATCGAGAAGGACGTCTAGGCGCCCAGCCGCTCCAGGAAGTCGCCGAGGATCCGGGCCGTCGCGCCCCAGATCAGGTGGCGCTCGACCTCGTAGGTCGGGGTGCGGATCGGCACGCCGCGGCGCACAAGGCGCCGCATCGCGAAGCCCTCGCGAAGCTGGTCGAGGTCGAAGGCGAGCACCGTCTCGACCTCGGCCGGGTTGGGGCGCAGCGGTAGGCCTTCGGGGATCAGGCCGACGAACGGGTGCACCTTGTAGGAGGTGACGAACGTGCCGACGGGTGGCAGCGCCCCGACCAGCTCGACCTGGTCGGGGTCGAGCCGGATCTCCTCCTCCGACTCACGCAGCGCCGTCTGTCGCAGGTCCTCTCCCGGCTCGTCCTGGCGCCCACCCGGGAAGGAGATCTCGCCGGCGTGGCGGCGCAGGTCGTGGCGGCGCTCGGTGAACACCAGCCCGGGCCGATCGGGCCAGCCGTAGAGGGGCAGCAGCACCGCCGCGTCGGTGCGTCCGTGCACGTCGATTGCGGCCGCCTCATCGGGGGTGAGGAGCACCTCGCTGAGCTCTCTGGCGGCGGGCTTCACGGGCGTAGAATCGGGCATTGTGGCCGACGCGCTGCTGATCATCGATTTCCAGAACGACTTCACGCCCGGTGGTGCGCTGGCGGTCGAGGGGGGCGACCGGATCGGGGAGCCGATTCGTAGGCTGGCTCCGCGTTTCGACGTTGTCGCCGCTACGCGCGACTGGCACCCGCCCGACCATGCCTCGTTCGAGACCGAGGGCGGCCCCTGGCCCGTCCATTGCGTTCAGGGTTCCCCCGGGGCACAGCTGCACCCGGCGATGGACGACGTCGAGGTCGACTTCGTCGTCGATGTCGGGCGCGAGCGCGATGACGAGGGCTACTCGGGCTTCGAGAAGTCCGACCTGGCGCAGCAGCTGCGCGAGCGCGGGGTGGAGGAGGTCGCGGTCTGCGGCCTGGCCACCGACTACTGCGTGCGGGCGTCGGCCATCGATGCCTGCCGCGAGGGGTTCGACGTGACCCTGGTCAGCGATGCGGTGCGGGCGGTGGAGGTCGACCCGGGCGACGGCGAGCGCGCGGTCGAGGAGATGAGGGCGGCCGGCGCGAAGGTCGCGACCTCGGAGCAGATTCGCGCGGCCTCCGCGCCCGCCGAGCAGCCTTAGCTCTGCGCCTGCGCGATCGGGTCGGGCTCTCCGAGCTTTGAGACGGCGGGCGCCTCGTAGGCCTTGCCGGGGACGCCGCCCACGATCAGCAGCCGCAGCGCATCGTCGCCGGTCCAGACCTTGCGCTTGACGCCGGGCCCGACGCGGATCATCGTGTCGCGGTCGAGGCGGTGACGCTCGCCCTCGATCTCGATCTCGCCGGTCCCGTGGAGCGTTACGTACACCTCCTCCTGGCCGTCGTTGCCATGGTCGTGCTCGGGGTACTGGTCGGCGTTGGGCGGCATGTCGATCACCTGGATCCCGAACGCCTCGACGCCGAGCTCGGCGCGGGCCCGCTTGAACGAGCCTGCGTAGATCGCCTCCATCTCGTCGATCTTCTTGACGCTGTATCCGGCAATGAGTCCTCCTTGAAGTCGGGGTCGGGCAGGCGCAGCATAGCGCACGAACGTTCGTGCGATATGATGGGGAGCGCGCATGCCAGTCGCTGCGAAGAAGAGCAACCGCGAGGCCATCCTCGACCGTGCCGTGGACCTCGCCTCCGAGGAGGGATTGGAGGGCCTGACCATCGGCCGCCTTGCCGCCGAGATGGAGATGAGCAAGAGCGGACTGTTCGGGCACTTCGGCTCCAAGGAGGAGCTGCAGCTAGCCGCGGTCGACGCTGCTGCTGCCCGCTTCATCGCCGAGGTCGTGGCGCCAGTGAGGGAAGTCGATTCAGGTGCACCGCGACTGCGGGCGCTCTGCGACCGCTACGTGGACTACCTGGAGCGGCGGGTCTTCCCGGGCGGCTGCTTTTGGGCCGCGGCCACAGCCGAGTTCGACGGCCGGCCGGGCCCGGTTCGGGATGCGATTCGCGAGCGAGTCGCGGCCTGGATAGGGGCGTTGGAGATGGAGGCCAGGGCGGCCGGCGTCGAGGACCCGGGCCAACTCGCCTTCGAGCTACAGGCGATCGTGCAGGGAGCCAACACCGCCTTCGAGCTGTTCGGGGACCGGAAGGCCTTCGCGCGGGCCCGCAGCGCGATCGAGCGGCGCCTCCCTAGATGATCACCTGCACGGTGCCGCCGTCCACCGACCAGGCGGCGCCGGCCACGTAGGAGGCCTGCTCGGAGCAGAGGAAGGCGATCGCGGCGGCGATCTCGCCGACTTCGGCGAGGCGACCGATCGGGCGCTTTGAGCCGGCTGTCTCCAGCGCCTCCTCGCGGCTGCCGGCGCCGGCCAGCTCCATTGACTGGTCCAGCAGCCCGCCCGGCTTCATCCAGAGCTCCGAGGCAACCGGCCCCGGGCAGATCGCGTTCACCAACACGCCCTGCGACGCATAGCGGTCGGCGAACAGGCGCGAGAGCGAGAGCTCGGCCGCCTTTGCGACCGAGTACTCCGGCATCGACGCCGAGGGGCGCTTGCCGGCGGTCGAGGCGACGTTGACGATCCGTCCCCAGCCCTGCTCGGCCATCGCCGGCGCCGCCGCGCGCATCGCCCGCAGCGGCGCCATCACGTTGAGCTCGAACGCGTCGCGCCAGTCCTCGTCCGGGACGTCGTAGAGGTCGCGCCACTGCGCCGTGCCGGCGCCGTTGACCAGCACGTCGAGCCGGCCGAAGCGCTCGCTTGTCGCCGCGACGATGCGCTCGCCGGAGTCCTCCTCGGTGACGTCCAGCGCGAGGTGGGCGGCGCTGCCCCCGGCCTCCTCGCATTCGCGGGCCGCCTCGGCAATTGCGTCCTCGCTGCGGGCAACCAGCAGGACCCGGGCGCCCTCGGCGCAGAGCAGGCGCGCGGTTTCGCGGCCAATGCCGCGGCTGGCGCCGGTGACGGCGCACGCGCGTCCGTTCAGCCCGAGGTCCACGGGCCTATACGAGCTCCACGCGGTCCTCGATCGAGACTTCGGTCTCGTGCGAGAGGACGCGGTGAACGGGGCACTTGCCGGCGATCACCTTGAGCCGCTCCTGCTGCTCCTCGGAAAGCTCCTTGGGGAGCTTCAGCGTGACCACAAATGAGCTGGGGACACCGGACTGCCCGTACTCCATGTCGACAACGACCTCGGCGTCGGGGAGCTCCCAGCCCTTGTGATCGGCGTACATCTCCATCGTGATCGCTGTGCATGAGGCCAAAGCGGCCGCGGTGAGGCGGGTGGGGGAGGGGCCGTGGTTGGCGCCGCCCGAGTCCTCCGGTTCGTCGACGACCAGCGAGTGCCCGCCCTCGATCTCCACGTCGTGGGTGTAGCCCTCGCGGCGACGTGCGACGGCTCGCGGCATCGCTACTCCTTGCGGCGGCCCGCGAAGAGCTCGGGCTCGTCGGCATCGGTGGCCCGTGCCATCGCGAACACGAGATCGGAGGACCGATTGAGAAACCGCAGCAGCGCATCGGAGGATCCGGCGCCTGCCTCCCTCAGGGCGACGACATGACGCTCCGCGCGGCGGATCGCGGCACGGGCGACGTCGAGCTGGGCCGAGAGATGGGTGCCGCCGGGAATCGTGAACTGCGGTGCCAGCTCGACCCCCTCCAGGTAGCGGTCGATCTCGGCATCGAGTGAGTCGGCCATCTCGTCGGTGATCCGGCTCACCCCGTCTTCGAGCCGCTCCGCCGCCTCGGGCGCGGTCGCCAGCTCGGCTCCGGCGACGAACAACTCGTTCTGGAGATGCAGGATGTCGTCCGCCAGCTCATCCTCGTCGAGGCCGCACAGCGAGCGGGCCACGCCGAGGGCCGAGACGGCCTCATCGATCGAGCCGTAGGCGGTCGGCCGCGGATAGGACTTCGGGACCCGGCCGCCGTACCAGAGCGAGGTCGTGCCGTCGTCGCCCTTCTTGGTGTAGA
>JBBPIM010000077.1:0-4626 GCA_038040325.1 Candidatus Mayfieldus profundus | reverse complement strand
GCTACACGCGGGCCGGCCGCCTGATCGACATGCTCGAGCGCCGCGGCGTGATCTCCGGATACGAGGGCTCGAAGCCACGGCAGGTGCTGATCGGCGAGGCGGACCTCGTGCGCGTGCTCGGCAACGGCGCGAATGCGACCGACGCCGAAGCCGAGCCGGCCACGGCTTCACACGACGTTCAGGCCTAGTCGGGCACCAGCCGCGACAATAGGGTGCGTGGAAACGGAGATCGGACCCACGCTGAGGGAGGCGCGGATCCGCCGCAAGATCGACCTGAGCGACGTCGAGCAGCGCACCAAGATCCGCGTCCGCTACCTGCGCGCGCTGGAGAACGAGGAGTGGGACGTGCTGCCCGGCCCCGCCTACACGCGCAGCTTCATCCGCACATACGCCAACTTCCTCGGCCTCGACGGCGAGCGCCTGGCGGACGACTACCGGCGCTCCGAGGAGGCGGCCGCGGAGCTGCCGGTACGCGGCGAGCCCGTCGGGCTGCCTCCGCGACAGGGCGGAGGCAGGGGCACGGGCCCGCGGCTTCCCACCGGCGTGACGGCCGCGCTGATCTCCGTCGCCCTGATCGTGCTGCTGCTGGTGATCGGCGGGCTTACGGGAGGGTCGGACGAACCGCAGGGCGGCGGACTGAATGCCGGCGATCGGCAGGCGAAGCTGAAACAGAAGAGGAAGAGGCAGCAGCGCAAGCAGGCACAGCTGCAATCCGGGAAGGTGTCGCTCGACCTGACCGCCTCCGCCGACGTCTGGGTGTGCGTGCTGGACGCCAGCGGCAGCCATCTCGTCAACGGCCAGATCCTCACCGCCGGGGCACAGGAGGGGCCGTTTCGCTCCGGTAGGTTCGACGTCTCATTCGGCAACGGTGGGATCTCGATGCGGGTGAACGGAAAGGACTTCCAGGTGCCGGAGTCGGCGAATCCGCTCGGCTACCGGCTGACGCCGGGGAAGGTCCGACCTCTGACGGAGAGCGAGCGGCCCACGTGCGAGTGAGGCGGTGAGCGCACCGCGATGAGCGTTCGGGCCGGCATCGTCGTCACCGGCACGGAGGTGCTGAACGGCCGGGTGAGCGACCGCAACGGCCCCTGGATCTCCGAGCGGCTGGCCGAGCTGGGGGTCGAGGTGTCCAGCATCCTCACCGTCGGCGACCGTCCCGACGACCTCGAGGCCGCGCTGCGCTTCATGGAGGTGCAGGGGATGCATCTGGTGGTCACCTCGGGCGGGCTGGGTCCCACCGCTGACGACCTCACCGCCGAGGTGGTTGCCCGCTTCGCCGGGCGCGAGCTGGTCCTCGACGAGGGCATGGAGGAGAAGATCGCCCGCATCCTGCGCGGCTTCGCGGCGCGGCTGCGGCTCGACGAAGACGCGCTGCGTGCCGCCAACCGCAAGCAGGCGATGGTGCCCGAGGGGGCCACGGCGATAGATCCCGCCGGGACGGCACCGGGGCTGGTGGTCCCCACCGACAGCTTCACGGTGATCGTGCTGCCGGGCCCGCCCCGCGAGCTGCAGGCGATGTGGGAACCGGCCACCGCCGCCGAGCCCGCCCAGGAGGTGCTGGGGCGGGCGACGCCGTTTCAGGGCTACACCCTGCGCATGATCGGCACCCCGGAGTCCGAGATTGCCAAGAGCCTGCGCGAGATCGAGGCCGAGGCCGACCTCTCGGCGCTGGAGGTCACCACCTGCCTGCGCCGCGGCGAGATCGAGGTGGACGTCCGGTATCGCGACGGTGCCGAGGCGGCGGCGGAGGCGCTGCGGACGGGCCTGGCGGAGCGCCAGGCGCGCTACCTGTTCAGCACCGACGGCGAGACGATCGATTCGATCGTGGCCCGGCTGCTGCGGGGCCGTCGCCTCGGCCTGGCCGAGTCGTGCACCGGCGGGCTGCTGGCGGCGCGGATCACCAACGTCCCCGGCGCCTCGGACTACCTGGTGGGCAGCGTGGTCGCCTACTCGAACGAGGCCAAGACCGAGCTGCTGGGAGTGGCGCGGGGGCTGATCGCCGAGCACGGCGCGGTCTCGCCGCAGGTGGCGGAGGCGATGGCGCGCGGGGCTCTCGAGCGCTTCGAGGCCGACGTGGCAGTTTCGGTGACCGGGATCGCCGGCCCCGAGGGCGGCACCGAGGACAAGCCGGTCGGCTACGTCTGCGTTCACGCACTGACCGCTGACGGCTCCAAGCTGTCACGCGATCCGGTGATCCCCGGCGGCCGCGAGGACATCCGCGAGCGCTCGGCGCTGGTCGGGCTGCACATGCTGAGGATCCTGCTCAGCGGTGGAGAGCTGCCGCTTTGAGCGGTCCCGAGCGGCTCGAGATCTCGATCGAGCAAAGCGTCTTCGGGGATCTGCGCCAGCGACTTGCGCGGACGCGCTGGCCGCAGCAGCCGCACGAGGGATGGGAGTTGGGAGTGGACATCGAGTACCTGCGCGGGCTCTGCGCCCACTGGGCCGAGGGCTATGAGCCCCAACGGCTCCCGGGCCTGCTCAACCAGTTCCGCAACTTCCGCTGGCGCGGCCTGCACTTCATCCACGAGCAGGGCGAGAAGCTGCCGCTGCTGTTGCTGCATGGCTGGCCGGGTGGGCCGATCGAGTACCTGGACGTGATCCCGCGCCTGCGGGCGGAGGGGCACGAGATCGCGGTCCCGTCGATGCCGGGTTACGGGTGGTCCGACGATCCGGGATCGCCGCTCAACATCGCCGGGGTGGCGGCAAGGTTCCGCGAGCTGGTCGAGGAGGGGCTTGGCTGGCAGCGCTACGGCGTCGTCGGCGGCGACTGGGGGGCGCCGGTGGCGGCACGCATCGCCTTCGACTCGCCGCGCGTCGCGGCGCTGCACGTGTTCACGCCGGGAACGCTGCCGCCGTCCGCGAACCTTTCGGACCCGCCGCTGAGAGAGGCCGAGCAGGCGTTCATCGAGCAGGGTATGCGCTGGCGCCGCCGCGAGGGCCACCACCTGCTCCTGCAATCGACGGTTCCCGACATCGCCTCACCCGGTCTCAACGACTCTCCGGCGGGCCTGGCCGCCTACCTGCTGGATAAGTACCGCCGCTGGAGCGACTGCGACGGCGATGTCGAGAAGCGCTTCTCCAAGGACCAGCTCTGCGACTACCTGACGATGTACTGGGCGACCGGCACGATCGCCTCCTCGATGCGGCTTTACTGGGGCGAGCGGGCCGACCGCTGGCGACCGGGCGAGGGGGACACGATCGAGGTGCCTGCCGCGACCGCCGTGTTCCCGGCCGAGATCATCAACCCGCCGCGCGAGTGGACCGCGCGTCTGCTGACCGACCTGCGCCGCTGGACCGAGATGCCGCGCGGCGGGCATTTCGCGGCTCATGAGGAGCCGGAGCTGTTGGCCGAGGATGTGCTGGCGTTCGTGGACCAGGGCCCTCGGTCCATATGAGGCACGACGAGGAGGTGGGAGCGTGAAGATGCAAGAGCGGAACACAACCCCTTCATCAATACGGCGGCCGGCGGCTGCTCAGTGCGATGCAGCTTCCGTTCTTCGCCCTCCGGCCGCCCACGGGATACGGCTTCATAACCACGACGGGTCGAAGGACCGGGAGGGCGCGCCGCAGATGCATCCGCGCGATCCGCAGGGGCGACAAGGCCTACCTCGTCGCGATCAAGGGCGCGCGCACCGGCTGGTTGAAGAACATCCGGGCGAACCCGGACGGGCGCCTGCAGGCGCCGGCCGGGACATATGTAGGCGTCGCGCAGGAGCTGCGCGGAACCGCGGAAGAGCAAGAGGCGATGGAGGCGTACTGCGAGACGGTCAATCGGTTCGAGTACCTCGAGTACACAATGTGGCGAAAGGGACGTCCGACGCCGTCCAAGATCAAGGAGCTGTATCGCACCTGGTTCAACGACGGGATGCCGCTGGTGGTCGAGCTGGACGCGGGTTGATTGCTGAGGAACGCCAACACCCGTCATGGGTGTCGGTCCCAGCATTGGCGATCCAGCCTCAAGTTGTTCGGGGCCTATCGCGGTGCGGCGCCCTGCAGCTCGACATACCGGTGTTCGGAGATGTCGAGGAACTCCACGCCTAAATGGCCTCCGAGAAGTTTGTCGGCGGTCAGACGCGTATATTTCACCGGACATGCGTTCCGGTCTCCTCTTCCTCTACCTCGTGGTCGGTGTCCTGGTTGCGGCAGGCATCATCGGTAGCGAGGGCAACTACTTCTCGGGTCTGAGCAACCTCGAGGAGATCGCCGAGATGGTCCTCGCAGTCCTTCTCTGGCCGCTGGTACTGCTCGACGTGAACGTCAACATCGGGGACATCAATATCGGCGGCGGCGACTCGGGCGGGGGCGGCTCCGGCGGTGGAGGCGCAGGCGCTGCTGGCGGTGGAGGCGGCGGCAAGTAATCGTTGGCGCTGAGGCGCCAACGCAAGGCGCTTGACGGCGGTCCGGCGCGTGGCAACAGCGGGAGTCACGCCGCCAGCGCATCCGCTCGGCTTCCACGGGAAGGCCGCGCGTGGCCTCCGAAACTACCCGCCGCTAGCTCAGGACTCGATTCAAGCTAGATCTTTTCGTCTAGCTCAGCCGCCTTTTCGTCGTGACGGCCGGCGCTTTGGCCCTCCAGGAAGTCTCGGAGATCTCCCGCGGGCTCAAGGCCCTCGCGCGCGAACTTTC
>JBBPIM010000076.1:0-4690 GCA_038040325.1 Candidatus Mayfieldus profundus | reverse complement strand
AGCGCGAACAGGGCGATGATCAGCTCCGGCGCGTTGCCGAAGGTGACGTTGAGAAGGCCGCCGATGCCGGGCCCCGAGCGCGCCGCCAGCTCCTCGGTGGCGCGCCCCATCAGCGCCGCGGTGGGAACGATGCCCAGCGCCGCCGTGGCGAAGATCAGGCCCGCCGAGGCGTCGCCGAGCTCCAGCGCGACCGCGACCGGGATCAGCGGCGTGAGCAGGTAGGGCCAGCCCTGCGGGCTCAGGAGGAACCGGGGGTTGAGCCCGGGCCCCCTCGGGGTTGTGCCTCCGCCTTCCATGGGGCGCAGCCTACGTCAAGCAGAAGACCCCGCCTGGGCGGGGCCTTCCACTCAAATCGTCGCTGCCGCTGCGGCTAGGGCGCCGCGCACGCCTCGAGGTCGGCAGCGTCCTGCGCCTGGGAGACGCAATCCAGATACTGCTGCGGGTCGCCGCCGCTGGGCGTGCCGCCGGGGAGGGCGGGCAGGCTACCCCCGGATCCGCCGGTGCCCCCAGTGCCACCGATGCCGCCCAGGCTGCCGAGCGCGCCGAGCGCGCTCGGGTCGATGCCGAACTGCTGCAGCAGGTCGCTGAGCGGCTTCGCGTTGGAGGGAGCCTCGATCGTCTGATCCTCGTTGACGCCACCGAGCGTGACATCGAAGTCGACGTTGATCGTGCCGGTGCCGCTGCCCGCCGGCGGCTCGAGCACCAGCGCCACCGTGAAGCGCCGCAGGATGTCATCGTCGACGCCGGTATAGACGTCGAAGTGGGCCTCCTTGATGGCCTGCTTGACCTGGTCGAGCTCGGCGTCGGAAGGCAGCTGCGAGGTGTCCACGCCGCCGAGGCCGCCCAGCGCGCTGGCGTTGCTGAGCAGCGTCTTGAACGCGTCGACCGTCTTGTCGACGTCGAGGTCGCCGGAGATGTGGATGGTGTTGGTCCCCTCGACGTCTTGCTCGCCGTCGTTGGAGAGGTTGGTCAGCAGCGCCTGCGGGTCGTCGATCCCGAGCTGCTTGAGGATCTCGGCGCCGCTCTGCTGGTTCTGCTGGTTCTGCTGCGCGGCACTCTCGATCGCCGTCTTGAACTGGTCGAACAGCGACTTGTCGATCTCGTAGTCGGTGCCGTTGTAGTTGATGAACGCCGAGTCCGGCGTGGTGATCAGGCCGCCCTCGAAGTTGAAGTCCTGCCCCTGGCCGGACGCATCGATCTTGGCGGCGAGGTCGAGGGACGGAATCTTGTTCTCACCCTCGCTCTGGAAGGGCCCGGAGACGCTGGCGGACAGGCTGCCGCCCTGGTCGCCCTCCACGTTGACGTCGAGCGAAATGTCGAGGTTTCCGCTGTCGACCTTGGCGTGGTCGCCCGAGAAGGTCGCGTCGAGCACCTTCTGCGGGTCCTCGTCGCTGCCACCGCCGCCGCCGCCACAGGCGACGAGTCCGGTGGCCAGTGCCGTGATCGCAGCGATCGCGAACAGAAGTCGGAATCGGCTCAAGAGAAAGTGCTCCTTGCTGGCTCGGGTTACGGAATCTGCGGCCTCCTGCCTGAGACCTGGCCGCGACGGCGCACCGCTGGCCGCGACGGCGCACCGTAGCGCATCCACAAAGGCCCGCGCAACGTGCCCTGGCCAGGGGCATTAGGCTCATCGCGAAGACCAATGCCCGCGCCCCGGACCATCCTCTACACCGGCAAGGGCGGGGTGGGAAAGACCAGCGTCGCCGCCGCCACCGCGCGCCTCTGCGCACGGGCCGGCCTGCGGACCGTAGTCCTGTCCACCGACCCCGCGCACAGCCTCTCCGACTCCCTCGAGGTGGAGCTCGGCCCCCAGCCGACGCCCGCGGGGGAGCGCCTCTGGGGCCAGGAAGTTCGCGCCCAGCGCGAGATGGAGGCCAACTGGGCGGCGGTGCAGAGCTGGCTCGGCCAGCTGCTGGCCGACCGCGGCATCGAGCGCATCCGCGCCGAGGAGCTGACCGTGCCGCCGGGCATGGACGAGATGTTCAGCCTGCTGCAGATCAAGCGCCACTACGAGGCCCGGGAGTTCGACGCGGTGATCGTCGACTGCGCCCCGACCGGGGAGACGCTGCGGCTGCTGGGCTTCCCGGACATCGCCCGCTGGTGGCTGGAGAAGGTCTTCCCGTGGGAGCGGCGGATCGTCAGCGCGGCGCGGCCGCTGGCGCGGGCGGTCGACATGCCCCTGCCCGGCCCCGAGGTGTTCGACGAGGTGCAGCGCCTGGTCCGCGCCATGATCCAGATGAACGCGATCCTCCGCGACCGCGAGCGCTGCTCGATCCGACTGGTGATGAACCCCGACCGGATGGTGATCAAGGAGGCACAGCGCACCTTCACCTACCTCAACCTCTACGGCTATCTGACCGACGCCGTGGTTGTCAACCGGGTCTTCCCCGACGACGTCGAGGGCGGCTACTTCGGCTCCTGGCGTGAGCGCCAGCGGCGCCACCTGGAGGAGGTGCGGGAGGGGTTCGCGCCGATCCCGGTGCTGACCGCGCGCTACTTCGAAGAGGAGGTGGTGGGCAGCGAGATGCTGGACCGTCTTGGGGGCGAGCTGTTCGGCGCGGACGGGCCAGGGGAGCCCCAGGACATGCTGCACACCGAGCTCGCCCACGAGCTGTCGATGGACGACGGGGTGGCGACCCTGCGGCTGCCGATCCCGTTCACCGAGAAGGCGGAGATCGACCTCAAGAAGGTGGGCGACGAGCTGATCATCGCGGTCGGCGGCGAGAAGCGAACTATCATCCTGCCCGCCGCGCTGTCCGAGCAAAGTCCTTCCGGCGCGAGCTTCGAGCAGGGCACGCTG
The DNA here is from genome assembly GCA_038040325.1 of Candidatus Mayfieldus profundus. Taxonomy (GTDB): domain Bacteria; phylum Actinomycetota; class Thermoleophilia; order Solirubrobacterales; family 70-9; genus Mayfieldus; species Mayfieldus profundus. The sequence goes on along the minus strand of JBBPIM010000076.1, from coordinate 1,890 downwards.
AAGGTGACATTCGACGATGTCCGAACCGAAAGACCACAGCCAGAGCCCGTCTAGCGGCGCCGAGCGCTTCTGGGGCGACTACGCCCGCCAGGCGCGCGGCGGTGCGCGGCGCGCGGACGACGGCGAGCCCGGGCCCGGCAACGGCCACGGCATTCCCCACGAGCAGGGCGGGCAGGCGCACCAGCACGACCACGAGTGCCTGGAGTGGTGCCCGATCTGCCGCACCGCCGACGTGCTGCGGGCAAGCGCCCCGCCGGAGATCCGCGACCAGTGGCAGAGCATCCAGCGCGACACGCTGGTGACGCTGCGCCAGCTGCTGGACGCCTACATCGACCGGCTCGGCGCCCAGCCGACCCGCACCGGCAGCCGCGTCGAGGACATCCCGATCGAGTAGCGGACTTGCCTCGGCCTGGCCAGCGAGCTAGGCTCGCACGAGAGGGCAATCGAGAAAAGGAGTCCTGATGGGTATTGAGGTAAAGAGCTTCGACTCGCCGGACGAGACCCGCCCGTTCGAGGGCAAGGGCAAGGCCGACGTGGTGACCGTCGCAGGCAAGGAAGTCGGGCGCGGAACTTTCGAGCCGGGCTGGAAGTGGTCGGAGAACGTGAAGCCGATCGCCGGCACCGACTCGTGCGAGGTCGAGCATCTCGGCTACGTGATCTCAGGCCGGATGCGAATCGTCATGGACGATGGGTCCGAGGCACAGTGCGGTCCCGGCGACGTGGTTGCAATCTCACCGGGCCACGACGCGGAGATCGTCGGCAACGAGCCCTGCGTCCTGGTCGATTTCGGCAAGGTCAGCGAGTACGCGAAGCGCGACTGAGCGGGGCCAAATCCCGCACGAGTAGTCGTCGGCTGGGCCAGCGCTGCTAGCGAGCCAGCGCGATGTTGAACTGCGGCGTGCCGAGGCTGCTCATCATGCGCAGCCACAGCGGCATGTACATCTCGGTGCCGCGGGCAGCGCTGATGTCGCCGAGGTCGACGACGCGATCCGCGGGCCAGCCGATCTCGCCGAGCAGCCCTATGACCCGCTGCTTGGCGAGGTCGTCGTCGCCGCAGACGAACACGACATGATCGCCGGGCACGCTTCCCGGGTCGGTCATCACGCTCGCGTTGACGGTGTTCAGCGCCTTCACCACGCGGGCGTCGGGGAACTCGCGCTGGACCTGCTCGCCGAGGCTGTCGGTGTTGCAGGCCGAAAGCGTCGGCGGCATGCCCTGCGAGAAGTCGAGCGGGTTGGCGACGTCGACCAGCACCTTGCCGGAGAGGTTGTCGGCGCCGGCGGCGCGCAGGGCCTCGAGCGAGAACATCCCGGCCGTGCAGTTGAAGACCAGCTCGGCGTCGAGGCAGGCATCGGCGAAGCTGCCCTCGCCGGCGTTTTCGCCCGCCTCGCTCGCCCAGGCGACCGCCTTCTCGTTTCCCGCCTGGCGTGCGCCCATCGTCAGCTCGTGGCCCAGCTCGGCGAGCTTGGTCGCGATCGCCACACCGACCATTCCGGTTCCCAGCACTCCGATCTTCAACGCCGCTCCTTCCGTTCGTTGAGAGCCAGTTTGGCGCACTCGGATCGCCGGCTCGCAAGCGCCCGATTCGGCCCGCGCGGCGACTTCGTCTCTCTATGCGGGACAAACACGCCGCAGCGGCGACGGTCATCGAAAGCCGCGCGGCTTGTGACAGAACTCACTCATGCAGGCGTAACCGGCGGCGTATCGTTGGGTGGCATGGGCGGCACCTGCCCGAGCTGCGGCACCGAGAACCCCGAGCGGGCTCGCTTCTGCATGTCCTGCGGCACGGCGCTGGAGCCGCGCTGCCCCAGCTGCGGCGCCGAGAACCCGCCCGGGGCGAAGTTCTGCATCGAGTGCGGCACCGTTCTGCAGGGCGGCGCGCCAGGCGCC
>JBBPIM010000075.1:0-5261 GCA_038040325.1 Candidatus Mayfieldus profundus | reverse complement strand
TCGCCGACAAGTGGGAGATTCCCCGCTCCGAGCTCGACGAGATCGGCCTGCGCTCCCACCAGCTGGCCGCCCAGGCGACCGAGGAGGGGCGCTTCGAGCGCGAGATCGCCCCCTTCTCCGTGAACGGCGACACCTACGTGACCGACCAGGGCATCCGCCCCGACACCAGCCTCGAGAAGCTGTCGGAGCTGAAGCCGGTCTTCAAGGAGGACGGCAAGGTCACCGCCGGCAACGCCTCGCAGATCTCCGACGGCGCCGCCGCGGTGCTGATGATGACCCGCGAGAAGGCCGACCAGCTCGGCCTGGAGCCGCGGGCCCGGATCGTCGACCAGACCACGGTCGGGGTCGACCCGGTGATGATGCTGACCGGCCCCATCCCCGCGACCCAGAAGCTGCTGGATCGCGGCGGGATGAAGATGGACGACATCGACCTCGTAGAGATCAACGAGGCCTTCGCCTCGGTGGTCGCAGCCTGGCGCCGCGAGCTGGAGCCGGACATGGACCGGGTCAACGTCAACGGCGGCGCGATCGCACTCGGCCATCCGCTCGGCTCCACCGGCGCGCGGCTGATCACGACGCTGCTGCACGAGCTGGAGCGCTCCGACAAGGAGATCGGCCTGGTGACGATGTGCTGCGGCGGCGGCCTCGGCACCGGCACGATCATCCAGCGCGTCTGAGCGGAATCCGGCGAGCGACGCTGCACTGGGCGGCCGGGCTGCTGGCGACCGGGCTGCTCGCTGCCGGCTGCGGCGACGGCGGTAACGACTCCGGCTCCCAATCCGCGGATGGCGGCTCCGGCTCCCAATCCGGGGACGACGTCTCCAAGCAGGCATTCGCCAAGGCTGCGATCGGGGTCTGCGCAACCGCCCAGTCCGATCTGCAGAGGGTCTACACGGTTGAGTTCGGCGCGCGACAGCCGAGCGACGCCGAGCTGATCCGCTTCGTTAAGACGACGGCGATTCCCAACGTGGAGCGCCAGCTCGCCAAGCTACGCGCGCTGCCGCAGCCCGGGCAGGACCAGGACCGGTCCACGATGGAGAGCTATTACGCCGCCTATGAGCGCGGCATCGAGCAGCTCAAACGCGACCCCGCGCTCGTCACCAAGCCCCCCCAGATACCCCCCGCGTTCAAGCAGTCCAACCGGCTCGCCATCGAGTTCGGCATCCCTGCCTGCGTTCGCTAGCCGGCCCGGTCGCGTCCCGGCGGGCCGCTACGGTGCGCCGCCACCAACCAAAAGCAGGAGGTTCGATGCGAAGGCACGTTGTGGCGTTCACGGGGATCCTGGCGCTGGCGCTGGCGCTGATCGCAGCCGGCTGCGGCGGCGAGGATGCTCCCAGCAAGTCCGAGTACATCGCCGACGGCGACGCGATCTGCAAGAAGGGTGACGTGGAGATCGACGCTGCGGCAGACAAGCAGTTCCAACAGAACCAGCGGCCCACTCGGGCGGAGATCGCGAGCTTCGCCGAGGACGATGTTGTCCCCAACATCCAGGGCCAGATCGACGACCTGCGCGACCTCACGCCCCCGGAGGGGGACGAGGACACGGTAAACGCGATCTACGACAGCGCCCAGGGGGCGCTCGATCAGGTCAAGGACGATCCAGGGTTGCTGGCCTCCAACGCGGATCCGTTCGCGGAGGCCAACCGCCTCGCCAAGGACTACGGCCTGAAGGAGTGCGGCAGCGGCGGCTGAGTTCCGACCGGGCACGACGTTGAACGAAGGGCGCCCACGGGCGCCCTTCGTCGTCTCGGGCGGTGCCCGCTGGCCATACGGCCAGATATATGCTCAACCCGTGGACCTCTCGCTGACCCCCCAGGAGGAGTCGTTCCGCGACGAGGTCCGCAGCTGGCTGGAGGAGAACCATCCCGGGCCCGAGCCCGACTCGATGGAGGAGGTCATCCCGTTCCGGGTTGAGTGGCAGCGCAAGCTGCACGAGGCGGGCTGGGCCGGCATCTCGTGGCCGAAGGAATACGGCGGCCGCGGCGCGACCCTGATCGAGCAGGCGATCTTCGCGATGGAGGCGACCCGCGCCGAGGCGCCGTCCCCGGCCAACGTGCTGGGGCTGGCGATGGGTGGCCCGGTGGTGATCGCGCACGGCACCGAGGAGCAGAAGAAGCGCTACCTGGAGCCGATCCTCACCGCCGAGGAGATCTGGTGCCAGGGGTTCTCCGAGCCCGAGTCGGGCTCGGACCTCGCGTCGCTGAAGACCAAGGCGGTCAAGGACGGCGAAGAGTGGGTCGTCACCGGGCAGAAGGTCTGGACCAGCTTTGCCCAGTACGCGAAGTGGTGCATGCTGGTCGCTCGCACCGACCCCGACGCGCCCAAGCACCAGGGCCTCACCTACTTCCTGATGGACATGGAGCAGGACGCGGTCCAGGTGCGCCCGCTGGTGCAGATCACGGGCACCCCGGAGTTCAACGAGCTGTTCATGGAGGAGGCCCGGATCCCGGACGAGAACGTGATCGGCGAGGTCGGAAGCGGCTGGCAGGTCGCGATCACGACGCTGATGAACGAGCGCGCGGGCCTGGCCTTCGGCGCGATCGGGCAGATCCGCAACAGCATCGGCCGCCTGCTGCGACTTGCCGGCGACACCAGGCTGAACGGCGGGACGGCGGCCGAGGACAGCCATTACCGCCAGCGCCTCGCCCAGCTCTACATCGAGTCAGAGACCTTCCGCCTCAACGCCTTCCGCGGGCTGACCAAGACGATGCAATCCGGGACTCCCGGGCCCGAGGGGTCGCTGGGCAAGTGGCAGTGGGCCGACATCCACCAGGGGATCACCGAGCTGGCGATGGAGATGGAGGGCGCCTACGCGCCGATCGACCGCGGCGACGAGCACGCGGTGGACGGCGGCCGCTGGCAGCACGCGTTCCTGCGATCGCGAGCCAACTCGATCGAGGGCGGCACCACGGACATTCTGAAAAACATAGTCGCGGAGCGAGTGCTCGGATTGCCAAAGATGAGATGAGAAGCGTTCCTCGTGCTTGGGACGACGGCCGAGTGACGAGCAACGAGTAACGAGCAACGAATATGTACTTCGACCTGAACGACGAACAGCAACAGATAAAGCGAACGGCCAAGGAGTTCCTGGCCAGCCGCTACAAGTCGGAGCGGATCCGTGAGCTGATCGAGACCGACGACGGCTTCGAGCAGTCCGACTGGCAGGAGATGGCCGAGCTGGGCTGGCCCGGCCTCGCCCTCCCGGAGGAGCACGGGGGCCAGGGCCTCGGCATCGTCGAGCTGGCCGCGGTGTTCGAGGAGATGGGCTACGCGCTGGCGCCCTCGCCGCTTCTCTCCAACACGATCGCCGGGCTGGCGCTCGCACGCTGCGGCTCCGAGCAGCAGAAGTCGGAATTCCTGGTCCCGCTGGCGGCCGGCGAGAAACGCGGCACCATTGCGCTGGTCGACGCCGGCTCCTCGGGGGCGATCGGCGAGTTCGAGATGGAGGCCGCGCCGGGCGACGGCGGCGTGGTGCTGAGCGGCGAGAAGGTGATGGTGATGGACGCCGGCTCGGCCGACTTCATGCTGGTCGCCACCGCGGACGGCCGCCGCCACATCGTCGAGCGCGGGCAATCGGGGCTGACGGTGAGCCCCGAGCAGTCGATCGACCTCACCCGCAAGCTGTTCGCGGTCGACTTCGACGGCGTCGAGGTGGCCGCGGAGCGCACCCTGCCCGCCGACCAGCCCGACTACCTGCCGGTGCTGTGGCGGGCCTGCGTGGCGCTGTCGGCGGAGCTGACGGGGATCGCCCAGCGCACGCTCGACATGGCGGTCGAGTACGCGAAGGAGCGCCAGCAGTTCGGCCGCCCGATCGGCGCCTACCAGGCGGTCTCGCACCGCTGTGCGCAGATGCTGCTCGAGACCGAGGGCGCACGCTCGGCCACCTACTACGCCGCCTGGACGGCCGACTCCGAGCCGGAGACGTTGCCGCTGGCCGCCTCGATGGCCAAGGCCTACGCGTCCGACACCGGATGGCGGGTCGCCGACGCCTCGCTGCAGATCCACGGCGGGATCGGCTTCACCTGGGAGCACGACCTGCATCTGTGGCTGAAGCGGGCCAAGGCCGATGCGGCGATGCTGGGCGACACCCACTGGCACCGCGAGCGGGTCGCGGACACGGTGCTCGAGCAGGCGCGCGAGAAGGCCCTGGCGCCCGCCTGAGCCCCGCGAACCCGGCCGGCTTGAGTGCCCTCGAACGCATCTCCGTCGCCGCGATCGGCACCACCGTCGCCGACTTGGAGGCGGAGGCAATGGCGGCCGAGGACGCCGGCGTGGAGTGCGTGTGGGCGCCGGAGCTGTTTCGCAGCTCGATCACCCAGGCCGCCTACCTGGCGGCGCGCACCGAGAAGATCGACGTCGCCACCGGGATCGCCTGGGCGTTCACCCGCAGCCCCTTCATCCTCGCGGTCTCGGCACTCGACGTCGACGAGATGTCGGGCGGCCGCTTCCGGCTCGGCATGGGCGCCGGCGTGAAGCGGCTCAACGAGACCTGGCACAACGCCGATTACGGCAAGCCGGCGCCGCACCTGCGCGAGGCCGTGGAGGCGACGCGCCAGATCATGGCCCAGGCCGGCTCCGGCGAGCCGATCCGCTTCGAGGGCAGCTACTACGACATCGACATCAAGGGCTGGGTCCGTCCCCACCCGGCGGCGCGCGAGTCGGTGCCGATCTTCACCGCCGCGGTCCAGGCCGGAATGGCGCGGATGGCGGGCGACGTCGCCGACGGGCTGATCGGCCACCCGATCCAATCGTTGCAGTGGATCGACGAGGTGGTCGTGGATGGCTTCGAGACCGGGCTTGGGCGCTCAGGGCGCGACCGCAAGGACTTCGACTACCTGCCCACGGTCTGCTGCGCGATCGACGACGACCAGGCCCGGGCAAACGACCTGGCGCGACGCACGATCGCCTTCTACGCGACGGTGCGGACGTATAGCCCCCTGTTCGAGATGCACGGTTTCGGCGATAATGCGGCCGCGGCCGGCGAGGCCTTCCGCAAGGGAGACTTGGCCGGGGTGCCGGCCGCAATTTCCGACGAGATGGTGGAGACCTATTGCGCGGCCGGACCGCTCGACAAGGTGCGTGAGCGGGTCGAGGCCACCGCCGAGCTCGCCGACGGCCTGTTCCTCACCCCACCCACCTACTTCATCTCGCCCGAGGAGCTGAGCGAGTACCAGCGGCGGATCATCGAGGCGTTCGGGCCTAAGTCCTAGTTGTAACTACCAACCACGTTGTTCTCCTGGATCTCCCTGAACCGCGCATCC
>JBBPIM010000074.1:0-5279 GCA_038040325.1 Candidatus Mayfieldus profundus | reverse complement strand
AGCTACTCGGGCTGGCCCTTGAGCCGTTCCAGCGCCTCGTCCACTGCCTCGCGCTCTCCCTCGCCGCCCTGGTCGCGCTGGATGTCGATCCAGACCTCCTTGCGGAAGACCGGCACGGCGCGCGGGGCCTCGATGCCGATGCGCACCTTCTCACCCGTGACGGCTAGGACCGAGACCTCGATCTCGTCTCCGATCATGATGCTCTGAGTGGCCTTACGCGTGAGTACGAGCACAGCGCTTCCTTCGCCCTGCCTGGGGCTTGGCCTGCAGTTGGACCGAGTATTGCGCACGTCGCGGCGGCACCGAGGAGGGAGGCCAGAAGGACCTCCGTTGGTAGTCTCCTGCGCTCTTGGCACGCCGTTCGCTGAAACCGCAGCTGAATCAGATCCGCACCTGGGTGCGGCAGGGCCGCACCGACGCGTGGATCGCCCACCAGCTCGACGTCTCGGTCAAGGACATCTCGGCCTTCAAACGCGAGCACGAGCTCGCGCCGGCCGACCAGACCGGCGCTGAGAGCGACCTCTTCGGGCCCCGCATCGACGAGGAGGAGCCGGACCTGCGGGCCGAGGACGAGGCGCTCGTGGCCGCTGCCCTGGAGGCCGAGAGCGACGGCGACGGCTCGGACGGCGACGACAGCGAGGACTCGGGCGACTCGGGCGGCGGCGACGACGACGACGGCAAGCCGCAGCGCCGGCGCCGCGGGCGGCGTGGCGGCCGCGGCCGCGGCCGGGTTCGCAAGGCGCTCGACGGCACCTTCGACCATGGCGAGGAGGGCTACGGGCTGTGGCTCGACCCGGCCGTCCAGGACGACCCCGTCTACGCCGAGCACTGGGCCGGCCACCGTCCCGTGACCGCCACCATCGAGCCCGACCGCATCGTGATCACCCGCACCGGCGAGGACGCCGGCGACGGGGACGACTCCTAACCGGCCGAGTGAAGGATCAGTCTTCGCCGCGGCGCAGCCGCCCGCCGGCGAAGTCCTTGGCTTCGCCGGCGTAGCGGCCGAAGGCGGCGTCCACAACGGCCGAGGTGTCGGTGCCCGCGCGGTTGCGCGCGGCCAGCGCCTCCGCCCACTCCGTCCCGCGGGTGTATAGGACGGCCAGCTCGATCACCGTGAAGCTGGAGCCCAGCCGACGTCGCAGCTCGTCCCCCACCGCGGCGGCCGCGCGCTCGAGGTCGAACTGCTCGAGCGGGGGAGCGCCGCGCAAGCGCTCCTCGCCTTCCCGCCACTGGTACAGCGCGCTCTCCAGCTCGAAGGCCACGCCGCGACGGTACCGGGGGCCCCAGGCTAGCGGGGGGCGTTCTCGATCACATAGGCGCGCTCGCCCTGGCGCACCATCCCGAGGCGCCGCGCCTCGCGCTCGACCGCCTGCGGATCGCGCAGCTCCTTCACACGGCGCTCTAGACGGTCGTGCTCGCTCTCCAGCTCGCCCAGTTCGGACGTCTCCGCGCGCGCGGTGCCCGACTGCTCGATCCAGTGCTTGGCCGGCGAGATGTAGAGCAGCAGGATCACGCCCAGCGTGCCGAGCAGCGCCATCCGGCCCAACCGGTCCCAGCGCACGGTGCGACCGGGCCGGGACCGGACCCGGCGCCTGCGTTGGGTGGCGGCGGCCATCTGCCGGGGACTTCGCGTCCGGCCCGCGGCCTCCTTCCTACGCTGCGGGCATGGCCGGCTCAGGCAGGGGGAAGAGCCCGAGGAATCGCTCCGCGACCTGCTCGTCGCCCGCGATCTCGATGTCCCCCGCGCTCAGCGCCTCGGCCAGCTGGCGATGGCCATGGACCAGGGCGATCAAGGTGCCGGGGTCCGTCTCGATCGTCACGTCGGGCGCGATTGCGTCCCCGCGCACGACCTCGAGCTCTCCATCGGCCACCTCGGCGCGGAAGCGGTGCTCTTCGAGCCGCAGCTCGAGGCTCGCGTCGAAGCCCTCGGCCAGCTCGGGGTCGAACAGGGTCATGAGCGACATGATGTGGGCGTCGAAGCTCATCGCGGCGTTGTCGGGCGGCCCCGGTGCGCGGGCGCCCCAGCGGCCCAGGGCGAGCACGACCGGCTCGAGCTCGAACCCCCACTCCGTCAGCTCGTAGACCTGTGAAGCCGCCGGCGGCGGGAGCTTGCGCCGCTGCACGACCCCCGACTCGTCGAGCTCGCGCAGGCGCTGGGCGAGCACGTCGGGACTCACGTTGGGCAGGCCCGTCCGTAGGTCCGTGAAGCGCTTGGGGCCGAGCAGCAGCTCGCGGACGATCAGGAGCGCCCAGCGCTCGCCGACGCGGTCCAGAGCCCGCGGGATCCCGCAGGCCTCGCCGTAGGTGCGCTTGGTTGACATGCCAAAAGTCTACTACTAGATAGTCGGGAGTACCGTATTGATAGTTGGTTTTTCCAAGTTCTGTGATAAGACATGACCGTGGCTCTTCCGAAGATCACCTCACGCGACGAGTGGCTTGCCGCCCGCAAGGAGCTGCTGGCCAAGGAGAAGGACGCCACCAGCGCGCGGGACGCGCTGAACGCTGAGCGCCGCCGGCTGCCGATGGTCGAGATCGACAAGGAGTACGTCTTCGAGGGGCCGGACGGCGAGGCGAGCCTGCTCGACCTGTTCGAGGGCCGCCGCCAGCTCATCGTCGACCACTTCATGTTCGACCCGAGCTGGGACGACGGCTGTCCGAGCTGCTCGGGCCGGGTCGACCAATACGGCAATCTCGCCCACCTGCACGCGCGCGACACCACGATGGCCGTCGTCTCCCGCGCGCCGCTGGCCAAGATCGAGCCGTTCAAGGCGCGCATGGGGTGGACCTTCCCCTGGTACTCCTCGTTCGGCAGCGACTTCAACTACGACTTCCACGTCACGCTGGACGAGGCCGTCGCGCCGGTGGAATACAACTACCGCAACAAGGCGGAGCTCGAGCAGGCGGGCTTTCCCGACCCCACGGGTGAGTTGCACGGCACGAGCGCCTTCCTGCGCGACGGTGAGCGCGTCTTCCACACCTACTCGACCTACGGGCGCGGCACCGAGCAGGTCGGTGGCACCCACTACTACCTCGACATGACGGCGCTCGGTCGCCAGGAGGATTGGGAGGAGCCACGCGGCCGCTCGACCGGCGCGCCACGCGCTGACCAGGTCACGGCCCGCGAACGCTAGCGGGGAGGTTGCTCAGCTGGCGAGCAGCACGGCCACGATGATGCTCACGACCGCGACGAAGACGCCCACGGCCGCGATAACCCCTGGGTGGCTTTCCAGCCAGTCGATCACGGGCCGAGATTCACGCCGAGGCTTCGCTTGTCTGGGCTCAACCGGATCGCTCGCAGCCGGCGTTTCAGCGCAGCACGCGCGGCGTCGGCGCTGTCGACGGTCTCCTTGCCGTCCGGCCAAATCAGGTCCGCGTGAAACCCGACGGTTGCGCCTTCGGCCGCCAACAATTGCGCCCCAGCTTCGAGGGCCTTGGCCAGCAGGACGCCGTCGCCATTCCACTTGGACGTCCTCCACGACGGCGTGGCGATTCGCGCGCACATCGCAAGCGGGTAGGTGTCGCGCCAGCTGGGTTCAGCTCAGGGGCTCAAAGCTGCGATGCCCCGGCCGCCGCCAGCTCATCGTCGACCACTTAGCTAACTGCGGAAGACCGACCGCCCCGGGTACTCGGCGCGGTCGCCCAGCTGCTCCTCGATGCGCAGCAGCTGGTTGTACTTGGCTACGCGGTCCGACCGCGAGGGCGCGCCCGTCTTGATCTGGCCGCAGCCGGTGGCCACGGCCAGGTCGGCGATCGTGGTGTCCTCGGTCTCGCCCGAGCGGTGGGACATCACCGCGGTGTAGCCGGCCTCGCGGGCCATCGCGATCGCCTCCAGCGTCTCGGTGAGCGTGCCGATCTGGTTCACCTTCACGAGGATCGAGTTGCCCACCCCGAGCTCGATGCCCTTGCGCAGGCGCTCGGTGTTCGTCACGAACAGGTCGTCACCCACCAGCTGCACGCGCTCTCCCAGCGCCTCGGTGAGCGCCTTCCAGCCGTCCCAGTCCTCCTCGTCCATGCCGTCCTCGATCGAGAGGATCGGGTAGCGGCTCGCCATGTCCTGCCAGTAGGCGGCCATCTCCTGCGGTGAGAGGTCGCGGCCCTCGTGCTCCAGGCGGTAGACGCCGCCGGAGTGGATCTCGCTCGTGGCCGGGTCGAGCGCGATGGCCACGCTCTCGCCCGGCGTGTGGCCGGCCGCCTCGATCCCGTCGATCACGGCCTGAAGCGCCGCCTCGTTGGAGTCCAGGTCGGGCGCGAAGCCGCCCTCGTCGCCCACCGCGGTGCCCAGGCCACGGTCCTTGAGCGTCTTCTTGAGCGTGTGGAACACCTCAGCGCCGAGCCGGAGGCCCTCCGCGAACGACGGCGCGCCCACCGGCACGATCATGAACTCCTGGAAGTCGACCTTGTTGTCGGCGTGGGCGCCGCCGTTGAGCACGTTCATCATCGGTACAGGGAGCACGCGCGCGTTCTCCCCGCCGAGGTGGCGCCACAGCGGAACGCGCGCGTCGGCCGCGGCGGCCTTGGCGGCGGCCAGCGAGATTCCCAGGATCGCGTTGGCGCCCAGGCGGCCCTTGTTGTCGGTGCCGTCGAGGTCGATCATCGCCCGGTCCAGCGCCCGCTGGTCGCCGGCGTCCAGCCCGCGCACGGCATCGGCCAGCTCGCCGTTGGCGTTGGCCACCGCCTTGCTCACGCCCTTCCCGGCCCACTGCTCGCCGCCGTCGCGCAGCTCCACAGCCTCGAACTCGCCGGTGGAGGCGCCCGAGGGCACCGCCGCGCGGCCGCTCGCGCCGGAGCGCAGCGTCACGTCCACCTCCACGGTGGGGTTGCCGCGGCTGTCCACGATCTGCCGCGCGTGCACCTGCTCGATCTCGCTCACGGTCGGGCCTCGCCCTCCTTCACCTTGCTTGCGTACCTGTCGGCGGCCGCCCGCAGCGCCAGCTCCGGATCGGCCCCGGCCTCGGTGGCGGCCGCCACCGAGGCGAACAGCATCTCGCCTGCGGCCTCGAAGGCGTCGTCACGTCCCTCGGCGGAGCGCAACCGCCGCAGTGCTTCCCCGGGCTCCGGGGGCGGTTCGGCGTCCAGCCGGCCCGCGCGGCGCTGCACCTTCTTGGCGTAGAGGGTGGAGGGCAGCGTCTCGGGCAGGTCGCCGAACGCGCCCCCGCCCTCGGTCTCGGACTTGATCGCGTCCCAGTTGCGCAGAACGGTGGCCGCGTCGTCGGCCTGCACCTCGCCGAACACGTGCGGGTGGCGGCGGATCAGCTTCTGGCGGCAGTGCTCGGCCACCG
>JBBPIM010000073.1:0-5555 GCA_038040325.1 Candidatus Mayfieldus profundus | reverse complement strand
TCGACCGGCAGCCAGGGCGAGCCGCTGTCGGCGCTGCGGCGCATGGCGCACAACGACCATCGCGACGTCGAGCTTCATTCCGGCGACACGGTGGTCTTCTCGGCGACGCCGATCCCCGGCAATGAGCAGGCCGTCAACGAGACGATCGACCGCATCTTCCGCATCGGGGCCTCTGTGGTGACCGCGGCCGACGCCCCGATCCATGCCTCCGGCCACGGCTGGCAGGAGGAGCTGAAGCTGATGCTCAATTTGACCAAGCCGCGCTACGTGCTGCCGATCCACGGCGACTACAAGCGGCTGCGGCTGCACGCCGACCTCGCCAAGGCTGTCGGGGTCGAGCCCCGGTCGGTGTTCCAGGGCGAGAACGGGGCGGTGCTCGAGATCGACGCCTCCGGGGCGCGATTCGGCGACGAGGTCGAGGCCGGGATGATCTTCGTCGACGGGGTCGACATCGGTGAGCCCGACGACGTGGCGCTGCGCGACCGCCGAGCGATCTCCGCCGACGGCATCTTCATCGTCGTTGCGACGATCTCCTCCGACGATGGCGCAACCGTCGCCCCGCCCGAGGTGATCTTCCGCGGCGTACCGTTCCTCGAGGAGGCCGACGGCCTGGTCGAGGAGCTTCGCGAGGTGGTCGAGAGCTCGCTCGACCACGCCGCCAAGGCGAAGGTCGAAGAGCTGCACCTGATCCAGGAGGACCTGCACGACGACGTCGCCGAGTTCGTCTACGAGAAGCTGCGCCGCCGGCCGATGGTGTTGCCGGTGGTGGTCGAGGTCTGAGAACGAAAGCCGCCGGGCTCTAGGGAGGGGTGAGCCCGGCGGCCGCTTCGACCCAGTGGGCCGAAGATGGCCCGTCGAGGTGTCAAAGGGGGAGATCCTCGACGGACCCGTGTGTCTCGTCCGCGGGGGAAGCTAACTGCGCGCTCTAAAGCGCCCCTAAATGTTCGACCCCAGCGGTGAGGCGAGCCCTGCCGTCGCTCCGGAAAGCGGCAGGCGCACGCGGAACAGTGCGCCCCCGAGACCCGACTGGGAGACCTCGACACTTCCTCCGTGGGAGCGGGCCACGGCCCGCACGATCGCAAGCCCGAGACCGGTGCCGGCACCTCCCGCGGTGTCGGCGGGACCGCTCCCGCGCACGAAGCGGTCGAACACCTGCTCACGCATTGCGGCCGGGATTCCGGGCCCGTCGTCGGCCACCTCGATCGTCGCCGCCGAGTCCTCGGCCGGCAGCCGCAGCTCGATCCGCGAGCCGGGCGGGGTGTGACGGACGGCGTTCTCCAGCAGATTGAGCACCATCCGGTGCAGCTCGTCGGGGTTGCCCGACACCCGGATCGGCTGCTCGTTCTCGACCCTCAGCTCGCGGTCGCCGGCGAGCGAGGCGACCTCGGCTGCGGCGTGGCCGGCGATCTCGGCCAGATCGCACTCGGTCCGCCCGCTGATCCTGCCGGCGTCCGCCCGGGCCAGCAGCAGCAGGTCGGCAACGAGCCGGCTCATCCTCTGCGACGAGCGCAGCGCCGAGTCCACCATCTCGCGGTCGTCGGAGCGTTGATGCTCGCGCAGCGACGCCTGCAGCAGCTCGAGGTTGGCCAGGACGCTGGTCAGCGGGGTTCGCAGCTCGTGAGACGCGTCGGCGACGAACTCGCGCTGCGTCTGCATCGCTTCTTCACGCTCGGCCCTGGCGGCGTCGAGCGAGCGCAACATCTCCTCCAGGGTCAGCGCCAGCTCGCCGACCTCGTCCTCGACCTCGGGCTGGGGCATGTGCCGGGAAGGGTCGCGGGTGGTCGCGATTTCACGCGCGGTAGCGGTCAGTGAGGCGATCGGCCGCATGGCCCGGCCTGCGATCGCCAGCCCTGCGAGGCTGGCGAGCAGCGTCCCGCCGACCACGCCGATGGCGATGAACAGCCACAGCCGCCTGATCGTCGATTCCACGTGCTGCTCGGTCCTGGCGTACTGGACGTATCCGGCGACGCGGCCGCTGGGGCCGCTGATGATGCGGGCGGTGGCGACGCGCTCGTCCCCGATGTCGACGATGCCGGGTCGCGGCAGCCCGAGGTCGGTCGCCCCGCGGGTCTGCTCGAGAACCCGCCCCTGAGCATCGAGGATCCTCACCGTCGCCTCGTTGGGGAGTGCGAAGTCGTTCAGCTCCGGCCCGGTGACCAGCGGGCCGGCGGGCGTCTCGAGCACGTCTACCTCGACCGCCAGGGTGGTCACCGCGCCGCGCAGCTCGCGGTTGAAGTCATCGCGGATCCGCTCGCTCGCCAGGCGGCCGATCACGGCGGCGAACACCAACAGGATCGCCAGCGTCAGTCCCGCGGATGCAACCGCGAGCCGCCAGCGGACGGGCCAGCTGCCGGGGTGAAACAGGCTGCGCCGCGGAGGGGCACCCCCGTCTGGCCGCTCGGTCACCGGCTATTCCTTGAGCACATAGCCGGCGCCCCGCTTGGTGTGCAGGAGCCGGGACTCCTCGTCGGCCTCGAGCTTGCGCCGCAGGTTGGAGATGAAGACGTCAATCGTGTTGGTCGCGGCCATCGGGTCATAGCCCCAGACGTCGTCGAGCAGCTGCTCGCGCGAGACGACCAGGCGCTGGTTTCGCATCAGATACTCGAGCAGCTCGAACTCGCGGTTGGTCAGCTCGATCTCACGCGGGCCGCGGCGCACCTCGCGGGTGTCGGGGTTGAGGCGGAGGTCGCCGACAACCAGTGAGGCGCTCCCGCGGGGAGGGCGCCTTCTCATCAGGGCCCGGATCCGGGCCAGCAGCTCGCGGTGCTGGAAGGGCTTGACGAGGTAGTCGTCGGCGCCGCTGTCGAGCCCGGCGACGCGGTCCTCGGTCTCGGTGCGGGCGGTCAGCATCAGGATCGGGACATCCCCGTCGGCGCGAAGGCGGCGGCAGACCTCGACTCCGTCGAGCCGGGGGAGGCCGAGGTCGAGGACCACGAGGTCGGGCACGAACTCCGAGGAGGCGTCCAGCGCCTCGACGCCGTCGCCCGCCGTGCGCACCTCATAGCCCTCGTTGCGAAGAGAGCGGCGCAGGACGTCGGTGATCTCGGCGTCGTCCTCGACGATCAGGACGCGGCCGCCGGCAACCGTCTCCGGTTCGGTGAGCATGGCCCCGATGTTAGCCCCGCCCAGTCATGGGCGTGGGAGGTTTTAGCGCTTCTTTATGCGGGTTCGAGGTGCGCAGGGGAGGGGGCTCAGGCGTCGAAAGTGACCCTGATGCTGCAGCGGCGAAAGCGCCGAAGAGCGCCCGTGCGCAAACGCGGGCGTCGTGGTAGTGGTGCGGCGCGCAGGAGGCCGGCCGCGCAGCGGTTCTGGCACGAGGAGCTGGAGCAGCGCCACTACGACGTGATGGGCCTCAGCCTGGTTGCGGTCGGCGTCTACCTGACGTTGGTCCTCTACCTGGGCTGGGACGGCGGACGCGTCGGGTCGGGCGCCGAAACCGCGCTCACCTACCTGTTCGGCGGGGTGGCCTACACCGCGCCGGTGGCTCTGTTCGCCTGCGGCGCCGTGCTGATCCTCAAGCCCTTCCTGCCGTCGGTGCGCCCGCTGCGCGCTGGCGGGGTGTGCATCTTCGCGGGGCTGCTGCTGGCCTTCGCCGCGCAGACGGCAGGATTTGGGCCCGAGCACCCGCCGCGCCAGGAGTACTTCGACCCGAGCTGGTTCCCTGAGCACGGCGGCCTGGTCGGCGAGGGCCTCTACTGGGCCATCGCGACGCTGTTTCAGCGCGCGGGCGCTCACATCGTCGCCGTGCTGTTGATCGTCGCCGGCGGCCTGCTTCTCACCGGCACCTCGATCGCGACCTTCCTCGGCGGCACCGGCAGGGCGCTGCAGCGCGCCCGCACCGGCAGCGCCGAGGTGGCGCGCACCGTGGCCCAGACGGCCTGGCGCGATTCGGAGTCGGACGCATTCGAAACCCAGGCCGCTGCCACCGACGTGATGAGCGAGTACCCCGGAGAGGACGCCGAGGAGACCATGCGGGTGATCGAGTTCGAGCAGCCCGACGACGAGCTGGAGGAGCCCACCGGCGAGATAGCCGCGGTGGAGATCCTCGACGGCGAGAGCGAGGAGGAGCCCGACGCCGTGGAGATCGAGCCGGGGGAGGGGGAGGACGCCGAGGCCGCCCCGGCTCCGGTGCAGCAGCCCGAGGGTGAGGGCTCGCGCACGCCGATGGGGGAGAAGCGAGGCGTCACCGAGTCCGACGAGATCGACTACGAGGGACCTCCCGGAGAGGTGCTGGAGAAGGGAAAGGCGGACTCCGGCCCCGACCCGCGCGACCACGAGGTGGTGGGGCGCAAGCTGGTCGAGACGCTGGGGGCTTTCGGCGTCGAGGCGAAGATCATCGGGATCGTCAGCGGGCCCCACGTCTCGCGCTACGAGCTGCGCCTGGCGCCCGGCACCAAGGTCAAGAAGGTGACCGAGCTGGCCAACGACCTCGCCTACGCGCTCGCCTCGACCGACATCCGCATCCTCGCTCCGATCCCGGGCAAGCAGGCGGTCGGCGTCGAGGTGCCGAACCGCCGCCGCCGGCTGGTCCGGCTCGGCGACATCTACCAGGGGCGCCCCGCCAAGACCTCGCCGCTGGTCGGCTGGCTGGGCAAGGACATCGCGGGCAACGCGGTCTGGACCGACCTGCAGAAGATGCCTCACGTGCTTGTGGCAGGGACCACCGGGTCGGGGAAGTCAGGCTGCATCAACGCGGTGCTGTCGTCGATCCTCATGCAGGCCTCGCCCAACGAGGTGCGGATGGTGCTGGTCGATCCCAAGCGGGTCGAGCTGAACCACTACGAGAACATTCCGCACCTGCTGACGCCGGTCGTCACATCGCCGCGGCTGGCCGCCAACGTTCTGGCCAACCTGATCGGCGAGATGGAGAGCCGCTACGGGATCATGGGCGAGGCCCGCTGCCGCAACCTGGCCGAGCTGAACCGCGCCCGCAAGCGGGTCGGACAGCCGCCGCTTCCGCACATCCTCTGCGTGATCGACGAGCTCGCCGACCTGATGATGGTGGCGCCGGCCGAGGTCGAGGACTCGATCATCCGCCTGGCGCAGAAGTCCCGCGCGACCGGGATCCATCTCGTGCTGGCCACCCAGCGGCCCTCCACGGACATCATCACCGGCACAATCAAGGTCAACATCCCGGCCCGCATCGCCTTCGCCGTCTCCTCGCAGACCGACTCCCGGGTGATTCTCGACCAGGGCGGCGCCGAGGCGCTGCTGGGCCAGGGTGACATGCTGTTCCGCCCCGCCGGGACCTCGAAGATGCAGCGCATCCAGGGCGCGTTCGTCAGCGAGGAGGAGATCGCGCGGATCACCTCGCACTGGTCGCGCCAGGGCGAGCCCGAGTTCGAGAAGGAGCTGCTGGAGGCGCACACCGAGCCCGACGGGGAGGGCGAGGCGGGCGACTTCGACCCCGACCAGGACGAGCTGCTGGAGGAGGCGATCCGGCTCGTCGTGCAGACCGAGACGGCGTCGGTCTCGATGCTGCAGCGACGCCTGCGCGTCGGCTACACGCGGGCCGGCCGCCTGATCGACATGCTCGAGCGCCGCGGCGTGATCTC
>JBBPIM010000072.1:0-5625 GCA_038040325.1 Candidatus Mayfieldus profundus | reverse complement strand
AGCTGGTCGAGACACAGACGTTTGGCTCTCGCGTCGTTTACGTTCGCTACCGGCGCGTGGAAGACGGCCTGTAGGGCTCATCCTCGCGTGCGCTCCTGATCGGCTCGGCCACAAAGCAATCGCACCCTTGCCGAGGCCGCGCACTATCCCTCCCGGCGCCAAACAGAAGCGACCGTCCCCCGCGACGGGCGCAGCGTACAACGCCGCCTGCAACGCTTTCTGACCGGCTGCCAGAAGCAGGCACGATCACAAGGAGGGGCATGACTAGCCAGGAGCCGATCCACCACGACGTCGACGGCCCGGTCGCGGTGATTACGATCGACCGGCCCGAAGTCGCCAACGCCATCGATGGGCTGACCGCCGCCGTCCTGGCGGACGCGTTCCGGAGCTTTGACGCCGACGACGCGGTCTCGGTTGCGGTACTTACCGGCGCCCACGGCACGTTCTGCGCCGGCGCCGATCTCAAGGCGATGCGCTCCGGCGACCCCGGCCGCATCACGCGCCTGGCCCCGGACGGCGACGGCCCAGTTGGCCCGACGCGCCTGCTGCTGTCAAAACCGGTCATCGCCGCCGTCGAAGGCCACGCCGTCGCCGGTGGCCTTGAGCTCGCGGCGTGGTGCGACATGCGCGTCGCCGCGAACAACGCCGTGTTCGGCGTCTACTGCCGCCGCTGGGGCATCCCCCTCATGGACGGCGGCACGATCCGCCTCGCCCGCCTGATGGGACATAGCCATGCTCTCGACCTCATCCTCACGGGCCGCGGGGTCCACGGTGAGGAGGCGCAGCGCATGGGCTTGGCCAACCGCCTCGTCCCACCCGGCGAGGCGCTCCCCGCCGCGATCGCCCTCGCTCACGACATCGCTTCACGCCCGCAGGCTGCGCTGCGCAGCGACCGCCGGTCCTCCTACGAGCAGTGGTCACTCCCCCTCGAAGACGCCCTCTTAAACGAATACAACCACGGCATGGCCACCCTCCAGACCGGCGAGATGATGACCGGGCTGGACCGCTACGAAAGCGGCGACTGGCGCAAGAGCTAACGAACAAAATGCCCATGTCTGCAGGCCAGCGCCTGTTGATCGGAAACAGGAGGGCCCGCCGGTTGCGGGCCCTCGCGCCTGCGGTTCTTTCGGGGGTGCTAGCGGCTCATTGGTCGGTGTTACCGCCGTCGTCACCGCCGCCGCCACCACCGCCACCCGAGGGCACGTCGCACTGGCGCAGCGCGGGCGAGTGGTTCGCCGCGTTGTCCAAGCCCCGAGCGCTGTCGTTGCCGACCCTCATCTGCGAACCACGAAGGAACGCGGGCGGGGAGGGGTCTTCGGTCCCACCGGACACGACGTAGCCGCCGCGGTGCGAGTTCTCCGCCTCGTTGCAGATGGTGGCCGCCTGGCCTGCAGGAGCGACGGCGAAGAGGTACGCAGCCCCCATCGTTGCGACCGTCACGCATACGTTCGTCTTGTTACGCACAGTGATCCTCCTTGTAACGCGGTAGCCGAGCTATCTCGCCGATGCGAGACCTCTGGCTTTGCGACCCCGCCTCGCGGCGGGTTTGCCTTTCTCAGCGAGGCTTGGGGATCAGATCGGCTCGGGGGCTCGGATCACTTAGCGCGTTAGACAGATGGACGAGGGGAGGTGGCTCCGCTCGTCCTGGATCAGCCCGGCAGCTTCGTGGCGAGAAGGTCGACTTGCTCGATGGTGGGCTCCTCGATCAAGTTGCCCACGGCGTCCATCAGGGCTGACCCGACCTGGCCCGACAGGTGGGCCTGCCGGCCCGAGTCGTCGGGGAACACATCGAAGATCCCGAAAGTCGACGGCCCCATCCTGATCGCGAACCAGGCCGTGGTGTCGGACTCCTGCTCCACCATCGACCGCGCCTGCTCGAGAAAGGTCGCCACGTCCTCCTCCTTGCCGGACACCGCCTCGATCCTCACCAGCAGTCCTACTGTCACGTTTGTCATTCCCGCTCGTTTCGTTGGCTTGCCTGCAGACGTACGTCGTCTACCACGCCCAGCTAGATCGAAACGCCGGCGATGTAGTCAGCCATGGCGTGGTAGATATCACTGACATGGAGCAGCGGGTGAGCGTGGTCACGCTGGGTGTGTCCGATCTGGCCCAGGCTCGGGCGTTCTACGAGGGCCTGGGGTGGCGGAGCGGGGCGGCGCCCGGCGACGACGTTGTCTTCTTCCAGGCCGGTGGGATGGTGCTCGCCCTGTGGGACCGCGCGAGGCTGGCGAAGGACAGCGCGGTTGCCGACTCGCCCGGCTGGGGCGGCGTGACGCTGGCCCACAACGTGTCCTCGCCCGAGGAGGTGGACCGGGTGACCGAGCAGGCCCGGGCCGCGGGGGCCACGATCGGCCGCGAGCCGGCCGAGACCTTCTGGGGCGGCTACAGCTCGGCGTTCACCGACCCGGACGGGCACCCCTGGGAGGTGGCCCACAATCCAGGGTGGACCCTCGGCCCGGACGGTGGCGTGACCCTCCCGTAGGGCTTGCCTTCAGTTCGATCAGTGGTGCAGCTGCGCCAGCCGCTCCGCCTCGGCTGTCAGCGCCCGGTTGAGCTCGCGCTGGGTGAGGACGCGCTCGGCCAGCTCAGCGGGCGGTCTGGGAGCGGACCTGGCGGGCGATCGTGGCCGTGCCGATCTCCGAGTGCTCGATGGCCTCGTGCCCGACGTTGCCGATGCCGAAGTCCCCGCCGATGCCGTCGAGCTCGAGCCAGGTGTCCACGGCCTCGGCGCGCCGGACCACCAGCAGGAACTCCCACGGCGTCTCCCTCACGAGCAAGGCCGCGCGTCCGGCCAGCCGCGTGTCGCGCAGGCATCCCTCCCCCGGCACCTGCACATCGTCGTCGGCGCCCGCGGCCTGCAGCAGCGCCTCCGCGTTGGGGCCCACCAGGGCGATGACCGCGTAGTTGCCGGTCACGTCCACCCACGAGCTCCGTTCGGTGGGCTGGGTGATCTCCTCGAGGCTGTCCGCCAACTCGTCGCGGCGGCGCGGCTCGCACAGGATCATCATGCGGTCGGGCGCGATCGGCAGCCACCACGTGCCCTTCGTGCGCATCACGCTGCGCGCCTGAACCGGGGTGCCGCTCAGGTACTCCACCGACTGGGAGACGAACTCCGGCGCACCGCGCAGCTCCAGCTTGGCCAGCTCAGAGCGGTCGGCGATGCCCACGGCGTGCCACAGCACCGCCATCTCGCCCACGACCGATCCGAAGTTCGCCGCCACCACGGCACCCTCGGCCTCGACCATCGTGGCTCCGGCCTTGCGCAGCAAATCATCGAGAGGGCTGACGCGGCCGGTGCTCATGCCACCGGTGCCGACAGCCCGACAGGCCTCATGGCGCGAAGCTAACAGGGGGTGGCGGGACGATCAACGGGGAGCGGCGGGCGGCGACGGTCCCTCGCGCGCGTGAGAGACTGACGGGTCATCAGCAGCGAGCTCATCACTGCGCTCACCATTCCCGTGTTCTCGGGGGCGATCGGCTACGCCACGAACTGGACCGGGGTGTGGATGCTGTTCTACCCCGTGCGCTTCAAGGGCTTCCGCCTACCCGGCCTGCGGCGGCTGGCCAGCATCCTGCCGCGCAGGCTGCAGCAGATCCCGGGAATCATGCAGGGTGGCGTGGGCTGGCAGGGGATCCTGCCCTCGCGCGCGGCGAAGATGGGCAGCATCGCGGTGGACAAGGGGATCGCGAAGGTGGGCAGCCCCGCCGACTTCTACGAGCAGCTCGAGCCCGAGAAGCTGGCCGAGCACATTCTCGACACCTCTCGCGATGACATCCACGAGCTGGTGGAGCGGATCATGCGCCGCGAGCACCCGCAGCTGTGGCGCGACCTTCCGCAGGGCCTGCGCGAAGCCGTGCACCAGCGGGTGCAGGACCAGCTGCCCGAGATCGTGCACGAGGTGACCGAGGAGATCGGCACCAACATCGACCAGCTGCTGGACATCAAGCTGATGGTGATCCGCCACCTCGAGGAGCGCCCGGCGCTCGTGAACCGCGTGTTCCAGGAGACCGGCGAGCGCGAGCTCAAGTTCATAATCAACTTCGGCTTTGCCTTTGGCTTCGCCCTGGGCATCCCGGTGATCTTCCTCACCCACGCGCTGCCCCACTGGTGGGTGCTCCCGATCGCCGGCACCGCCATCGGCTCCGCCACCAACTGGCTGGCGATCCGGATGATCTTCGAGCCGGCGGAGCCACGGAAGGTCGGCCGCTTCAACGTGCAGGGGCTGTTCCTCAAGCGCCAGCCGCAGGCCGCCGACGTGTACGCCACGGTGATCGCCGACGACATCGTGACGCTGGGCAACATCGGCGAGGAGCTGCTGCACGGCCCGCGCTCGGACCGCACCCGGCAGATGATCGCCACCGCGCTGCGCCCGGCCGTGGACCGCGCCACCGGGCCCGCCCGCGCGGCGGTACGAGTGGCGGTGGGCACGCACGAGTACGACACCATCCGCGACTCGGTGGCGACCGAGGCCGTGGAATACACGATGACCCCGCTCACCGACACCGACTTCAACAAGCAGCAGAGCCCGAAGATCCGCAAGTTGATCGCGTCGCGGATGCGCGAGTTGCCCCCAACCGACTTCTCCGAGATGCTGCGTGCTGCCATGCGCGAGGACGAGTGGCTGCTGGTGCTGCACGGCGCTGTCCTCGGCTTCGGCGCGGGGCTCCTACACCTGGCGCTCTTCGGCGTATGACGACCACAGAACCCCCAGCGGACGGCAGCGACCCCGGCGACGACCCGCTGGACGGGTTCGACTCGCCCGAGGCCAGCCTGCTGGCCGCCGCCCCCACGCTGGCGAAGATCGCCCTGGGCGCATGGTGGCGCACCACGGAGTGGACCGCCGGCGCCTCGGTGCGCGCCGGCGCGCGCGTGATCGACGCCGCGCGCACGGGTGAGTCAGCCACTGACCTGCTCCAGCGCGCCGGCGCCGACGTGCGTGGCTACGCCCGCCAGCTGCTGGGGCTGGCCGAGGCGATGGAGGCGGCCGCAGCGGGTGACGTGCCCGGGCCCGGGCCGGCTCGCCCGGGCGACCCGCAGTCGCTGCGGCGGCGAGGCGAGGAGTTGCTGCGCCAGTCGGCCGACGTGGCGTACGAGGAGGAGGCGCACCCCGCCTTCCGCCGCATCCTGTCCGAGCTGGCGCCGGACGAGGGCCGCATCCTGCGCTTCCTCAGTCGGGAGGGAGCACAGCCGGTCGTGGACGTGCGCACGGCGCGCGTGCCCATGGTGAGCTCGGCGTTGGTCGCTCCCGGGCTGTCGATGATCGGCGCTGAGGCGGGGGTGCGCTACCTGGACCGCGTGCCGGCCTATCTGAACAATCTCTACCGCCTCGGCCTGATCTGGTTCTCGCGCGAGTCGCTGCCCGACCCGCTGCGCTACCAGGTGCTCGAGGCCCAGCCCGAGGTGGGCGAGGCGCTCGACCAGGCCGGCCGTGGCGGCAAGACCGTGCGCCGCAGCATCCACCTCACGCCGTTCGGCGAGGACTTCTGCGCCGTGTGCCTTCCACCGGACGGGGAAGAGGTCGACACGCTGCCCGACAGCGAGGCCGCGCGCGACGGCACGGAGCCCTAGCTGACGTGCCTCGGGACGTTGTGAACGTGGGTTGGTAGGTCCGGGCCTGCCGAGAG
>JBBPIM010000071.1:0-5686 GCA_038040325.1 Candidatus Mayfieldus profundus | reverse complement strand
GATGCGCGGTTCAGGGAGATCCAGGAGAACAACGTGGTTGGTAGTTACAGCTAGCTCTCGTCGCGCCCGGAGAGGATCTGGTCTCGCTCGGCGAGTCGGTTGGCACGCCGCAGCCCGGCTTCGCGCTGGCGCCGCTTCTCCTCTTCTGACTCGGCGATCAGCGGCGGCACCTTGGTCGGCTGGCCCTCGTCGTCCATCGCCACCATCGTCAGGTAGGCGGTTGACGTGTGGCGGACGTCGCCGGTGCGCGCGTTCTCGGCCTCGACCCGAACCCCGACCTCCATCGAGGTATTCCAGACGGCGTTCACCTGCGCCCGGCAGGTGACCAGCTCGCCGATGCCGACCGGCTGCACGAAGGTCATCCGGTCCATCGCCGCCGTCACCACGCGCCTTCCACAATGGCGGATCGACGCGATGCCCGCCGCTTCGTCGCAGAGCCGCATCACGACTCCGCCGTGCACGAAGCCGCCGGTATTGGCGTCGCCGATTCCCATCCAGCGGGTCAGCACCGAGGTCGACTCCGATGTCGGTCGCGGCTCCAGGGATGGCTCGTCGCCCGGCACGGCGGCGATGCTATCCGCCGCGCCGTCACATGCAGCGACGGCGGCCGCTGCCAAACTTCAATGCTGAGGTGAGGAGATGATCAGGCTCCCCCGACTGACCGCGCGCAGCATCGAGATCGGCGAGCTGCTCGACACCTTCCTGGTCTGCGGGGTGACGATGATCCTGATCATCCGCCTGCAGCTCTACCTGACCAATTACCCGCAGCTCGGCGGCCATGGCCTGCACATCGCGCACGTGCTGTGGGGCGGGCTGCTGATGATGATCGCGATCGTGATCGCGATCTCCTTCATCACCCGATCGGCGCGCCAGGTCGCCGCGGTGCTCGGCGGGCTCGGCTTCGGCTTCTTCATCGACGAGCTGGGCAAGTTCATCACCGAGGACGTCAACTACTTCTACAAGCCGACTGCGGCGCTGATCTACATCATCTTCATTGCGATGTGGCTCTCGTTCCGGACGCTGCAGCGCCATCGCGGCTTCTCGCAGCGCGAGTACCTGGTCAACGCGATCGAATTCGTCAAGGAGGCGGCCGTGCGCGACCTCGACGAGACCGAGCGGCGCCGGGCCCTGGAGATGCTGGAGCGGTCCGACCAGTCCGACCCGATGGTGGCACCCCTGCGCGAGGTGCTGCGCGAAGCCGATCCGGCACCGGCCCGTGAGCCGCTGCCAGTCGAGCGAGCGGTGCTGCGATTGCGCGACCTCTACCTGCGGGTGGTGGCCTGGCCGCGCTTCCCGGTCGTGATCGGCCTCGTCTTCTGCGGGGTCGCCGTCGCCTCGCTGGGCGAGATCGTCACCCTGGCCCTAGTCAGCGGCGACCGCGACCACCTCTCGTTCATCGAATGGGCGAGCATCGCCTCATCGCTGGTCAGCGGCACCTTTGCCCTGGCCGGCTTGTTCCGGATGCGGGCGGGCAACAGGATGGCTGCATACCGGATGTTCGAACGCTCTGTGCTGGTCTCGATCTTCGTCACCCAGGTGTTTGCCTTCGCCAACTCCGAGTTCTCGGCGGTCTTCGCGCTCGGCATTTACCTGCTGCTGTGGGCGACGCTGCGCTACGCGATCGGCCTCGAGCGCAAGGTCGGCGCTACGTCGATGCCAGCTTCAACGCCCGCCGGAACACCTCGTCCAGCATTGGCTCGGTGAGCCTGCCGGTGAAGGTGTTCTGCTGGCTCGGGTGGTAGCAGCCGATCAGCGTCCAGCGACCGAGCCCGGCCTCGGCCCCGTGGGAGAAGCGCGGCTTCGGACGCGGCACCTGCTCGCCCAGGCCGCGGGCGGCGCGCAGCGCACCGTCCCAGGCGAAGCCCCCGAGGGCGACCAGCACGCGCGTTCTGCCCAGCAGAGCCAGCTCGGCCTCGAGGTAGGGCAGGCAGTTGTCGCGCTCGGCCGGGGTCGGGCGGTTGGCCGGAGGGGGGCAGCGGTTGACCGCGGTCACGAAGGCGTCGCGCAACCGCAGGCCGTCCCCGCGGCGATCGGAGAGCGGGCGGTTGGCCAGGCCGGCGCGGTGAAGCGCCGCGTACAGCCAGTCGCCGGAACGGTCGCCGGTGAAGACGCGCCCGGTGCGGTTGCCGCCGTGGGCGGCGGGGGCGAGGCCGACGACCGCGATCCGGGCCCGCGGATCGCCGAAGCCCTCCAGGGGTCGCGCCCAGTAGTCCTCCCCCTGGAAGCGGCGGGGGGGCTCGGCTGCGCAGCGCTCGCGCCATTCGACCAGGCGCGGGCAGCGCCGGCAACGGTGGATGCGGCCGGCCAGGGCCTCCAGCTCGCCGGCGTTCGAGGCCTTGGTCACTGGAGCGAGCCGGCCCTAGAGCCCGGCCGGCGCCCGCTCGGGCCGCGCCAGGCCCTCCGCGCGCGCGGCCTCGGCCACCGCCTCGGTGACCGAGACGTGGACCGCAGGGTCCAGAACGTAGCCCGGGACGTGGGGCTGGTCGAGCCGGTAGACATAGTCGACGGCCACTTGCCCGCCTAACCTATCCGAGCATGACGGGCCCGCTCTACCACCTCGGCCGCATCTGCTCGCGACACCACTATCCGGTGATCGCCCTTTGGCTGATCGCGGCGGTGGCGCTGGTGGTCGCCGGCCAGGCGACGGGCAACAAGACCAACAACGACCTCACCCTGCCCGGCACCGGTTCGACCAACGCCACCGACCTGCTCCAGGACAAGCTTCCCGAACAGGCCTACGGCAACAACCCGGTGGCGCTGGAGTCCACGGGGGGCAAGCTGACGCAGGGCGCGAACCGCAAGGCCGTGAACGACACGGTCGCGTCGCTGCGCAAGACGCCGCACGTGATCAAGGCCGTCAACCCGCTCGGGGACCAGGGCGCGTCGTTCCTAAGTAAGGACGGGCTGATCGCGTACGTACCAGTGACCCTCAACCTGGGTCCGAGCGACCTGACCGAAGCCCAGGCCCAGGCGGTCCTGGACGGTGCCGATCCCGCCGAGTCGGCGGGCATCGAGGTCTCGGTCGGCGGGTACGTCGGCCAGGCCCTCTCCAAGCCCTCGACCGAGATCAGCGAGGCGATCGGGCTGGCCGCCGCAGTGATCATCCTGCTCTTCACCTTCGGCACCGCGACGGCGATGATCCTGCCGATCGTCACTGCAGTGCTCGGGCTTGCCTGTTCGCTGTCGATCATCCGCATGCTCGGCCAGGTTGCCGAGGTGCCGAGCGTCGCCGCGACGCTGGCGACGATGATCGGGCTCGGCGTCGGCATTGACTACGCGCTGTTCATCGTCACCCGCTACAAGCAGCACCTTGGCGAGGGGATGGAGATGCGCGAGGCGCTGGCCCGTTCGACCGCGACCTCCGGGGGCACTGTGGTGTTCGCCGGCGGGACGGTGGTGATCGCGCTCTGCTCGCTGTTCTTCGCGAATATCCCGCTGGTCAGCACCCTCGGGTTCACGGCGGCGATCGCGGTGGTCGTGGCTGCTGTTGGCGCGGTCACCCTGCTTCCGGCGCTGCTCGGTGCCCTGGGGCCGCGCATCGACTCGCTGCGCGTGCGGCTTGGCCGCACCCACCCCGATGACCATCAGCCGCACGGGTGGCTGCGCTGGGCGAAGGGGGTCTCCCAACGCCCCTGGCGGTCGGTGGCGATCAGCGTCGTCGTGCTCGCGGTGCTGGCGGCCCCCGTGCTCGACCTCGAGCTGGGCCAGTCGGACACCGGTGCCCTGCCCAAGTCCACCACCGCCCGCCAGGCATACGACGGCCTCACCAAGGGTTTCGGGGTGGGGGCCAACGGTCCGCTGCTGATCGCGACCAAGCTCGGCACGCCCGCGAAACCCGACCAGCAGAACCTCAACAAGATCAACCAGCAGCAGCAGCAGCAGCAGGCGTCGAACCCGGCGACCGACCCGCGCCTGACCAAGCTCAGCAACCAGGTCTCCAAGCAGCCGGACGTCGCCTCGGTCTCGCCTCCCGACCTCGACAAGAAGGGGACGGCGGCGGTGTTCACGGTGATCGCGAAGTCAGCGCCCTCCTCGGATGCGACCGTCAGCCTGGTCAACGACCTGCGCTCGACCGTGATTCCGCAGGCGATCGCGGGCACCGACCTGACCACCTATGTGGGCGGTCAGACCGCCGGCTACATCGACCTCGCGAACCAGATCAGCGACAAGCTGCCGTCGATCATCGCGATCGTGGTCGGCTTCAGCTTCATCGTGCTGTTCCTCGCATTCCGCTCGATTCTGGTGCCGCTTAAGGCCGCGGCGATGAACCTGCTCTCGGTGGCGGCCGCCTACGGCGTCGTCACCGCGATCTTCCAGAAGGGCTGGGGCGTCGAGCTGATCGGGCTCGAACACGCGATCCCGATCGTCAGCTACGTGCCGCTCCTGATGTTCGCGATCCTCTTCGGGCTCTCGATGGACTACGAGGTCTTCCTGATGACCCAGGTTCACGAGCACTACACCAAGGACGGTGAGCCGTCGAAGGCGGTGGTCGACGGGCTCGCCAACACCGGCCGGGTGATCACCTCGGCGGCGCTGATCATGGTCTGTGTGTTCACCAGCTTCGTGCTGAACGGCGATCCGGTGGTCAAGGAGTTCGGGGTCGGGCTGGCGGTGGCGATCGCGATCGACGCCACGCTGGTGCGCTGCCTGCTCGTGCCGGCGGTAATGGTGCTGCTCCGCGGCCGGGCGTGGTGGATGCCGGGGCTGCTCGAGCGGACCGTTCCCCACATCAGCATCGAGGGCGAGGAGTACTTCGCGAAGCGCGACGCCGCGGCCTCATCCGCGCATGAAAGGGCTCAGGCCGAGGGCTGACCGGAAGATCGCCGCTGCCGTTGGGCGGTTCATACTGAGCGCCGGTGTTCCCGCTCAACCTGCCCAACGTTCTCACCGTGCTGCGGATCCTCGCGGTTCCGGTGATCGTCGTCGCGCTGCTCGACGAGACGCCGAACGGGGACGCGCTCGCCGCGGGGGTGTTCGCCCTGGCCGCTCTCACCGACGGCCTCGACGGCTACTTCGCGCGATCGCGCGACACGATCACCACCTTCGGAAAGCTGATGGACCCGCTCGCCGACAAGCTGCTGATCGTCGCGGCGCTGGTCTCGCTGGTCTCGCTGAACCGGCTCGACGCATGGGTCGCGATGGTGATCATCGCCCGGGAGCTGGCGGTCACCGGCCTGCGCGCAGTGGCGGTGGAGCAGGGGGTGGTGATCTCGGCGAGCTGGCTGGGGAAGGTGAAGACCGTGCTACAGGTGGGGGCCGTGTTCGCCCTGATCGTGTTCGAGCCGGCGCCGCTGGCGGTGGACATGTTGGTCTACCTCGCCGTGGCGGTGACCGTGATCAGCGGGGCCGACTACTTCTTCGGACTGCGCCGGCGGATCGCCGAGGAGCGGGAGCAAAGAAAGGGCGCGAAAACCGAGCCAGCCAAGGTGTAGTTCCTGACCACGTTGTTCATGGGGGGTGGCAGCCGTTTTACTCCCTATCTGACGGCAATCGTTTGCCGCCCCACATGGGGTGGGGCGTCACGCGCACCAGTGGCGCGGGAATGGACAGGATTTTCGCGCCCTCGGTCACCCGACCGGCGGATCGCCGAGGAGCGGGAGCAAAGAAAGGGCGCGAAAACCGAGCCAGCCAAGGTGTAGTTCCTGACCACGTTGTTCATGGGGGGTGGCAGCCGTTTTACTCCCTA
>JBBPIM010000070.1:0-5705 GCA_038040325.1 Candidatus Mayfieldus profundus | reverse complement strand
CCGACGTTGGCCTTGCCGGGCGAGAGCACCCCGGGGCAGTTGGGGCCGATCAGGCGCACTCCCGCGTCGCGGGCCTTCCAATAGACCCTGAGCATGTCGAGCACCGGGATCCCTTCGGTGATCGCGATCACCGTGTTCACGCCGGCGTCGACCGCCTCCTCGATCGCCGCCGCGGCGAAGCGGGCCGGGACGAAGATCATCGAGGTGTTGGCGCCCTGCTCGTCCACGGCCTCGGAGATCGAGTCGAAGACCGGGACCCCCTCGACGTCCTGACCCCCCTTGCCGGGCGTGACCCCGGCCACAAGCTCGGTCCCGTACTCGCGGTTGCGCAGTCCGTGAAAGCTGCCCTCGCGGCCGGTCAGGCCGCTGACCACCAGCTTGGTGTCGCTGTCGACGATGATTGCCATCAGAATTCGTTGCTCGTTGCTCGTTGCTCGTCGCTCGTCGGCAGTTCAGGCGTTCGCAAGCTCCACCACCTTCTCGGCGGCGCCAAGCATCGTCTGCTCCACGGTCAGGTTGGGGATGTCAGCCTCCTCCAGCAGCTTCAGGCCCTCCTCGGAGTTGGTGCCGTCGAGGCGCACCACCAGCGGCACCTTCAGGTCGATCCGCTTCGACGCCCCGATGATCCCCTTCGCCACCTCGTCGCAGCGGGTGATGCCGCCGAAGATGTTGAACAGCACGGCACTGACGTTGGGGTCTGAGGTGATCACCTCGAGGGCGTCGACGATCGCCTCCGCCTTGGAGCCGCCGCCGGCGTCGAGGAAGTTGGCCGGCTCGCCGCCCGCCTGGGCCACCACGTCGAGCGTCGACATGCAGAGCCCGGCGCCGTTGCCGAGGATCCCCACGTTGCCGCCCAGCTTGACATAGGTCAGGCCCTTCTCCTTGGCCATCTTCTCCTGGGGGTCCTCGGCCGGGTCGCGCAGCTCGGCCAGGTCCTCGTGGCGGAACAGCGCGTTGTTGTCGATCGTCATCTTCGAGTCCAGCGCGATCACCTTGCGGTCCTCGGTGACGATCAGCGGGTTGATCTCGATCAGGGTCGCGTCCTCGGCCCAGGCAACCTTCTCGAGCTCCATCAGCATCTCCGCGACCTGGTCCTGAACGTCTTCGTCGATCTTCGCGTCGGCGGCGATCTCGCCGGCGTGCTCGGGGCCGAACTCCTGGCTCGGCTCGATATGGCGCTTGACCAGCGCCGACGGGTCCTTCTCGGCCATCTCCTCGACGTCCATGCCGCCCATCGCCGAGAGCATCGCCAGCAGCTTCTTCTCGCCGCGGTCGAGGATGATCGAGGCGTAGTACTCGGCGGCGATCTCCGAGGCCTCCTCGATCCAGAGGTCGTGCACGGTGAAGCCGCGGATGTCCATGCCGAGGATCGCCTCGGCGTGTGCGCGCGCCTCGTCGCGGTCCTTGGCGACCTTGATCCCGCCCGCCTTGCCGCGCTTTCCAATCGCCACCTGCGCCTTGACCACGCACGGGTAGCCGATCTCGTCGGCGGCCGCCACGGCCTCGTCGACTGTGGTCGCGTGCTTGCCCTGGGGCACCGGGACCCCGTGCTTGGCGAACAGCTGCTTGCCCTGGTACTCGAGCAGGTCCATCCGCGGCGAGCCTATCCGACCCACGGGCGCGGCGCGAAGGCGGGCAGATTCGTGCCGCTTGCCATAATGCCGCGCCCGCGCCGAACGCCGGCCACGCCTGCGTCCGCCGCGCTTACGCATGCCGCTACCTGCCCTGAAAACGATCGAGTGGGTGACCACCGACTGCTACGGGACCCTGATCGACTGGGAGAAGGGGATCCTCGACGCGTTCCACAAGGAGGCCGAGCGCGACGGCTTCAGCTTCGAGGACAGGCCGCTCCTGGACCGCTTCTTCGAGGTGCAGGCCGAGATCATGGCCGGCTCCTACGAGCTCTATGCGGAGGTCCTGAGGCGCACCGCGGTGAAGGTCGCGGGAGAGATCGGCTGGGAGCTGGAGCCTTCCCGCGCCCAATTCCTGCCCGACAGTGTGGAGCGCTGGCAGCCGTTCCGCGAGGCCAACGCCGCCATGGACAGGCTCAGCAAGCGCTACCAGGTGGGGATCATCGCCAACATCGACGACAAGCTGCTCGGCATCTCGCGCCGGCACCTGCGCACCGAGCTGGACCTGGTCGTGACGGCCCAGCAGGTGCGCAGCTACAAGCCTGACCCCACACATTTCAAGGAATGCGCGCGCCGGATCGGCGGCAAGAAGGGTTTGGTGCACATCGGCTCCGGCTACGAGAACGAGGTGGCACCCTGCTTGAAGGTGAACGTGCCGGTGATCTGGGTCAACCGCCACGGCGAGAAGCTGGAGGGCCGCAAGCCCCCCACCGCCGAGGTCAAGAACTTCCGCGCCGCGGCGGCCAGGCTCGGCGCCAAGTAGCTCAGAGCCACTTGGTCCAGTAGAGGTCGCGGCCGTCGTCCCAGCGGCCCGGCTTGCCGCACTGAAAGCCGAGCGACTCGTACAGCGCCACGGCGCGCTGGTTGTTCTCGTTGGCGTCGAGCTGGATGCGGCGGCAGCCGCGGGCACGGGCCCGCTCCTCGCACGCCTCCATCAGCGCGCGGCCGAGCCCGGCGCGCCGCGCCTCCTCGACGACGAAGACGTCCTCCAGCCAGCAATCGTGGGTGCCGGTCCAGACCGAGGGCCGGAAGCGAAGCTGGGCGACGCCGGCCGGAGGATCTCCGGCAAGCAGGAACTCGGTGCGCTGGTCGCCGAGCAGGTCGCGAACCACCGACAGGATCGCCGCGTCGTCCGGCTCGGCCTCGCCGTAGTACTCGCGAAAGGCGACGATCAGCCGGGCGACCGCCTCGGCGTCGCCGTCCGCCGCGAGCCGGATCGCCGTCTCAGGGGCCAAGGTGCTTCAGCTCCACCGCGGAACGGCCCCAGAGAACGCGATAGACGTCGACGCGGTTGCCGCCGAGGCGAAAGTAATGCGGGGGGATCAGCATCGAGTAGCGGATGCTGCCAGCCGAGTCGAAGCTTCGCCCCACCGCGGCGATGCGGCCGTTGACGGCCGCCGCGACCGCCTCCCCAGGCTCGCCGCCGGCGATTGCGCCGCGCAGGAGCGAGGCCAGCACGATCGGGGCTCGCGGGTCCACGTCCTCCAGCCGCCGCTCGTCGTCGACGCCCGCCGTCGTGGACTCCGAAACGGAAGTCCGCAGGCTCGACACCGGGCGGCCGACCAGCTCGGGATGGGGCCGGAAGCGCAGCACCGGCCCCCAGCCGTTGCCGATTCCGAACAGGCGGTCGATCCGCCGCACGTAGGCGTCGCGCAACCGCTCGGTGCGGGCGAAGGACAGGCTCGTCTCGCCGTCCGGGCTGTTGGCCACCGTCACTTCGTCCGGCGGACAGGAGTGGCGCCGCCACGGGTAGTCGATCCGCAGCAGCCGCGCAACCTCGGGCAGGACGTCGGAGGTGCAGAAGGCGCGGTCCACCACCCTCGGCTGTCGCTGCCCCGGCGCCTTGATGAACAGCGGCACCGCTGCGATCTGGCCGAAGTTGGCGGGGGTCGGGTTCCGCCGTCGCTCGTGGGGGACCACGGCGCCGCCGTGGTCGGCGAGGACGACCACCACCGCGCGGTCCCAGAGCCCGGTCCGCTTCAGGCGGTCGATCACCTCGCCCAGCAGCAGGTCGGTGAATCCGGTCTCGAGGATGTGCCGCTGCAGGGCCAGGTTGGTGAGCGCCTCCCCGCCCAGCCAGCCGGTGTCGTCGGCGAGCACGTCCTTGAACTCGCCGGAGAGGTTCGAGTACTTGCGGCCGTCCTGGAAGTGGTTCCACGGATAGTGGGGCTTCTCGACGTGGATCAGGTGCAGGACGCGGTCGCCCTCGCCGATGCCCGCGGCGAACGCCGCCACGCGGGGTGCCTCCTCGCCCACCTGATCGGCGAACGCCGCGGCAAGCTGATCCGGGTCGCCGGAGGCGAACCGCCTCGGCGGCACGTCGGCCGCCTGGTCGGCGAAGTCGCCGAAGGTGGTGTCGATGGCGGGGAGGTGATTCCGCAGCCCGTCGGGAAGCAGCAGGTGCTCGGAGACCACGCGCAGGTCGGAGAACAGAGAGCCGATGCCTCCGCCCTCGCGACCTCCGCACAGACCGCTGGGGCAGACCTGGGTCGCGTTCTCCATCACGTGCATCCGGTAACTGCCGCCGAGCAGCGTGAAGATGCTGCGCGGCTGGTCGGAGGCGACCGGCAGTTCGTCCTCCGATGGCAGCGTCCCGGTGAGGATCGCCGGCACCGCACGGGGGGTGAAGGCCGCGATGGTGACGCCGCCGCGGTACCAGGTGGACTCGCGCGCCATCTCGGCGAACGCCGGGAAGCGGCTGGCGTCGATGCCGCCCTGCGGCGTCATCAGCGTCCCCTCGGGAAGCTCGTCAAAGACGACCATCACCACCGGCGCCGCGCCGGGGATCTCTACCGAGACCGGCTCGACCTCCTCCTGGGGCAGGACGAGGTCGGAGACGTCGCTGAGAAGCAGGAATACCGCCAGCACCACGAGCGGAGCAGGGATCAGGACGTCGAGCAGCGCGCGCGCAAAGCGCGTTTGCTCGTAGGCGTGCACGGCGGCAGCGCCGGCGGCGATGGCGACGACGATCAGCACGCCGGCCGGCCCCGAGGCCAGCTCCTGGAGCAGCTGCAGGGCCAGTGCCGCGCAGAGCAGCCCCACCAACCCCAGGTGGAGCGGCCAGCAACCCTGCGGCCAAAGGCGGGCGACCGCGGCCTCCGCCGCCAGCATCGCCAGCGGCGGCCCCAGCGTGAAGATGATGGCGAAGGCGACGATCTCGTCGCCGCCGTTGCCGCGGGCGACGAAGAAGTCCGGGTTGCGGCCGAGCAGGTCGAAGAGCGGCTGCGCGAACGCCAGCGCCCACAGCGCCGCGAGGTGCCCGGCACCGGCGAGCAGAGATGGACGGCCGCGTTCCTGCCCCGGGCCGTCGGGGGTCGGTCGGCTCACGAGGACGCGGATCTTAGGGCCAGTCCGAACGGGCGTCGAGACGGCGGCGAGCTACCCCCGTCGAAGCCCAAGTTGCATGCGCGATAAGCGAGATCGCTACCCTTCCGCAACTCCGGCGGGGGCTGGTGGTTTCCTATCCCAGGGAACCGGCACGATCCCCCGCCACTCGTCGATGCCGATCGTTTCGCAAAAGTCGGGCAAACAGCAGCTGCGGGCCATCGTCGCCGCGGTGGCCCTCGCCTGCGCGCTCGCCGCGGCGATCGCCGCCCAGCCCGGCCTTGGCCCGGCTGGTGCCGCCAGCCGGCCGAACATCGTGCTGATCCAGACCGACGACATGACCCGCCAGGACCTCTACACGACCTTCCCCGATCCGACCACGGGGCTGCCGATCGCGGTCATGCCCAACACGCTGAACTACCTCGCCGGCGGCGGCGTGAACTTCAACCGGTACTACGTCTCCAACCCGCTGTGCTGCCCGTCGCGCGCGAGCCTGCTGGGCGGGCGCTACTCGCACAACAACCTCGTCCTCACCAACTTCTTCCCCAGCGGCGGCTACTACAAGTTCGACAAGCAGAACAACGTCGCGGTGTGGCTGCGCAACGCCGGGTACCGGACCAGCCACGTCGGCAAGTTCATGAACGAGTACGGCGACCAGGACCCCGCCGAGGTGCCGCCGGGATGGGACGAGTGGCACACGGTGATCGGCGACGCCCGGCTGTTCTACGGATACAAGACCAACGACAACGG
>JBBPIM010000069.1:0-6064 GCA_038040325.1 Candidatus Mayfieldus profundus | reverse complement strand
GCGTCGCCGCCGCTTCGCTCGGCCAGCATCCGCAGCGCCTCCTCGGCGACCGGTGGCGGATCGGCGATCCCGCGCTCGTTGGTCAGCGCCCGCCGCAGCAGTGCTTCGACGTCGTCGGCCTGCAGCGGCTGCAGCTCGTAGATCTGGCAGCGCGAGAGCAGCGCCGAGTTGACCTCGAAGTAGGGGTTCTCGGTGGTCGCCCCGATCAGGGTCAGCAGCCCCTCCTCGACCGCCGGCAGCAGGGCGTCCTGCTGGGCCTTGTTGAAGCGGTGGATCTCGTCGAGGAAAAAGATCGTCGGGCGGCCGCCGGCCCGGCGGCGCTCCTCGGCCCGCTCGATGACCGCCCGCACCTCTGCCCGCCCGGCGTTGACCGCCGACTCCTCCTCGAAGGCGGCGTTGCTGCGCTGCGCCGCGATCCGCGCCAGCGTCGTCTTGCCGCTGCCCGGCGGCCCGTAGAGGATCGCGCTGTGGGGCTCGCCGGCCTCGATCGCCGTGCGCAGCGCCGAATCCGGCCCCAGCAGATGCTGCTGGCCGACCAGCTCGTCGAGGTCGCGCGGGCGCATCCGCACCGCAAGCGGCGCCTCGTTCGCCGGCACGCTGGTGCGGCGCTCGCTCACTTCACCGGTCTCGAACAGGCGCTCCTCCATAACGGTCAGTATGCCCGCCGTGGAACTGGTCGCACTCGCGGTCTGGGCTTTCATCGTCTCCCTGATCGGGGGGCTGGTCGGGCTCGTGCTCGGCAACCTGCGGTTGCCGCTTGTGGTGCTGCTCGCCTCCTCACCGGCCTGGCGATGGCGGCGCAGGCGATCCTGGGCTAGCGCGGCGCCGGGGGTAAGGTGGCCTGGATGGAGGAAGAGGCGGCAGGCACGGTCGCAAGCTCCGCCCTCGGCGAGGAGGCAGTCGAGCTGCTGCAGCGGCTGATCCGCTTCAACACGGTCAACCCGCCGGGAAACGAGGGCGAGGCGCAGGAGTTCCTCCGCGACCTGCTGGCCGAGACCGGCTGGCAGTGCGAGCTGCTGGAGGCGGTCGAGGGCCGCCCAAACCTTGTCGCGAGGCTGCCCGGACAGGCCGAAGGCCCCACGCTGGCGATGATCTGCCACGTCGACACGGTCCCGGCCGACCCGTCGGAGTGGACGCGCGACCCCTGGGGCGGGGAGCTCGCGGAGGGTTACGTCTGGGGCCGCGGCGCGCTCGACATGAAGGACCAGGTGGCAGCCGAGGCAGCCGCCTGCGCCGCGCTGGCCCGCGATGGCTGGCGCCCCGCCCGCGGCGACCTGCTGCTTGTGGTCAGCGCCGACGAGGAGACCGGTGCGGAGCACGGCGCCCAATGGCTCTGCTCCGAGCAGGCCGAGAAGGTTCGCTGCGACTACGTGGTCAACGAGGGTGCGGGTTTGGCGATCGACTTCGGCGGGCGCCGCTTCTACACGCTTGCTGTCGGTGAGAAGGGGGTGTTCCGCTTCCTGCTTCGCACCCGCGGGGTGGCCGGCCATGCCTCGCTTCCCGGCGTCGGCGACAACGCCCTGCTGAAAATGGGCCCGTTGCTGGAGCGGCTGCGTGAGCAGCCGCCCCGCGAGGCGACCCCGGACACCGAGCTCTTCCTCGAGCGGCTGTTGGGGGAGCGGCCGGCCGACCTCGACGACGCCCTGGCCAGGATCCGCGACGCCGACCCGCCGCTGGCCACCCTGCTGGTCGAGCCGATGCTGGGGACGACCCTCACCCCCACCAAGGCGAGCGCCTCGGACAAGGCCAACGTGGTTCCCTCCAAAGCCGAGGTGCTGGTCGACTGCCGCGTTCCGCCCGGCCTCGGCGAGGAGGAGGTGCGCGAGCGCATCGCCTCGGTGCTCGGCGATGGAGAGCACGAGATCGAGTTCCTCGAGAAGGTGGTCGGCAACCGCTCCGACTACTCCAGCCCGCTGGCGGAGGAGATCGAGGCCTGGGTCGGCGAGGTCGACCCGGGTGCGGAGGTGTTGCCGATGGTGATGCCCGGGTTCAGCGACAGCCACTGGTTCCGCAAGGCATTCGGCGCGACCGTGTTCGGGTTCTGCCCCCAGAACGCGATGAGCGTGGCCGAGGCGGTGCCCCTGGTGCACGGTGCCGACGAGCGCGTCGCCGTCCCCGACGTCGAGCTGATGGCGTCCTTCTTCTGTGACCTGCCGCGGAGGTTGCTCGGTGAGTGAGGAGCCGATCCGGCTTGGCGGGATGGCCTTGCGCAATGGGCTTCTGATCCACGGCCCGACGCACTGGGCGGCCGCGGTTCGCGACCGCGACGGTGGGATTCAGGTTGCCTCGGAGCCGAAGCCGGCCTTCGCCCCGCGCATAACCGGGCGGGTGCCGCTGATGCGCGGCCCGATCAGGCTCGCCGAAGCGATGGCTGTGGTGCCGATCGTGCGCCGACGCCTGCCGGCGGCGCGGCTCCCCTTCGAGGACTGGCGGGTGATCGCCGCGATCGGTGCCACCCTCGCCGCCAGCGGCGTTCTGCGCCGCCGCGTTCGCGGGACCCCGCTGCGCGAGGGACTGGTGCAGGCGATCGGTGCGGTGCCGGCCCTGGTCGCCCTGCGCGACCGCGACCTCGCCGCCTACCACGGCGTCGAGCACAAGGCGATCGGCGCCTACGAGCAGGGCTCGTCCGACCCCGCCAGCGCTCCCAAGGAACATCAGCGCTGCGGATCGAACCTGATCGCGCCGATGATGCTGCTCTCGGCGGGCGGCGCGGTTCTTCTCGAGCGACTTGCCGAGGACCCGGGACCGCTGGCGCGGGCGGGCGTCGGCCTGGGCGGCGCGGGAATCGCCGTTGAGATGTTCGCCTGGAGCGACCGCCACAGCGACAGCGCCCTGGCCCGCGCGTTTCACGCCCCTGGACACGAGATTCAGCGCCTGGTCGCGACCCGCGAGCCGACCTCCGAGCAGCTCGAGGTAGGGATTGCCGCGCTGGCGGAGATCCTGCGCGCCGAGGGAGTGCAGCCCGAGCCGGACGATGGCGAGGGGACCGGCGCCGAGCAGCCGTCCCGCCCTGCGTAGACTGGCCGCGATGTTCGAGCGCATCGACCACGTGGGTGTCGCCGTCGAGGACCTCGACACGGCGATCGACCTCTACGAGCAGAGCTTCGAGATGAAGCTCGCCCACCGCGAGACGGTGGAGTCGCAGGGGGTCGAGGCGGTCCTGCTCGACGTCGGCGAGGGGCACGTCGAGCTGCTGCGCCCGCTCGGCCCCGAGACCGCGGTCGGCAAGTTCGTGTCGACGCAGGGGCCCGGCCTGCATCACGTCGCCTACGCCGTCGAGGACATCGACTCCACCCTCGATTCGCTGAGGCAAGCGGGAATGCAGCTGATCGACGAGCAGGCGCGGGCGGGGATCCGCGGCAGCCGCGTCGCCTTCCTGCACCCGCGCTCGACCGGAAGCGTGCTGA
Source organism: Candidatus Mayfieldus profundus (assembly GCA_038040325.1). Taxonomy (GTDB): domain Bacteria; phylum Actinomycetota; class Thermoleophilia; order Solirubrobacterales; family 70-9; genus Mayfieldus; species Mayfieldus profundus. Next base: position 2,657 of record JBBPIM010000069.1, on the reverse strand, counting down.
CCGAGATCGTCGAGCCGGCGGAGGGGCACTGATGGCCGGCGCCCTGCGGCTAGACATCGGCTTTCTCGGCGGCCAGGTGCTGAGCCTGCGGCTCAGCGAGGACGCACTCAAAGGCCTGCGCTCGGCGCTCAACGGCGGCAGCGGCTGGCACGACGTGGAGGCCGAGGACGGCCAGGTCGCGCTCGACCTCGGCAAGGTTGCCTACATACGCCTCGACTCCGGCGAGCACCGGGTCGGCTTCATCACCGAGAACTGATGCGCAAGCTGCTGCTACTCGCCGCCCTGGTCACGTTCGGCGTGGCGCTGTGGTGGCGCAAGAACCCCTCCGCCTGCCCCTACAGCCAGAAGTTCTGGGTCGAGGCGCCGCACCCGATCATCACCCGCGAGCGCCTGCAGCAGGTGCTGGAGCCGCAGCCCGGGGAGCGGATCCTCGAGGTCGGGCCGGGCACGGGCTACTACACCGTCGACATGGCCGAGTGGGTCGGCCCCAGCGGGGCGGTCGACATCTTCGACATCCAGCAGGAGTTCCTCGACCACACCATGCGCCGCGCCGAGGAGCGCGGGATCGCCAACGTGGTCCCCACCCAGGGCGACGCCACCGAGTTGCCCTACGAGGACGACTCGATGGACGCGGTGGTGTTGACGACGGTGCTCGGGGAGATCCCCGACCGGGCCGCGGCGCTGCGCGAGATCCGCCGCGTGCTGAGGCCGGGCGGCCGCTTCGTCGCCGGCGAGCTGTTCGGCGACCCCCACTTCACGACGTTTGCCTCGATGCAGGCGCAGTGCGGCGACGCCGGCATGCCGCTGGAGGAGCACTCCGGCAACTGGTTCGGCTACTTCGCCCGCTTCGCCGCGGGCTCGCCGGAAGCGCAAGCGCCGGCCGCCGCCTGAGCGGGCCGAATACCGAAAAACGGCCTTGCTGCCGCAGCTGATGTGAAATACGCTCCCTCACCGTCGGGAGTGCTGAGACTCGAGAGAGGAGAGGGATGAGCAAGCGTCGCCGCAGGAACCTGGAGAAGAGGCGGAGGCATGCTCAGACGGGTGGGCGAACGACCAGATCGCGAAGGCTCAGCGCCGGTGCGGGCCTTACGGTCGGCGCGACCCTGACCATTGCCGGCACCGCGCAGGCCACCGACTTCACGGTCGACAACACCAACGACACCGGAGGCAATTGCCCGACCGTCACAACCTGCACGCTGCGCCAGGCGATCACCGACGCAAACACGAACTCGGGCCCGGACGACATCCTCTTCGACTCGGGTCTCTCGGGAACGATCACATTGGGCAGCGACCTGCCCACGATCACCGGTCCGACGGACATCCAGGGTCCCGGAGCCGGGCAGCTGACGGTGAACGGCACCGACGATCTTCAGATCATCAGCATCAATCAGGCCGTCTCCGGTGACCCGGTTTCTATCTCCGGTCTCACCATCACCAATGGCGCGGTACTCGACAGCGGCGGGGCGGTGTTCAGCAACGACGCGGACCTCACCATCTCCGACGCAGTCGTCAGCAGCAGCAGGATCCTCGTAGGCGGGCAGGGTGGTGGAATCGCCAGCTTCGGGCCATCCCTTACCGTGGAGCGATCCACCGTGAGCGGAAACACCACGCCGGGCGGTGGGGGCGATCACGGCGGAGGCATCTACGCCTACTACCAGCTCTACCTCGTCGATTCCACGGTTTCGGGGAACACGGGGAGCTATGGGGGCGGAATCTATGTCGCCTACAGTGGAGGCACCATCGCGAATCCGCCGGCCGAGCACCGGGGACCGCACACGATTCGCAACTCGACGATCGTGGGCAATACGGCCACCGGCAGCGGCGGAGGTGTCAACTTCTACGGCGCGCAGTACGAGTCCGACCGACTGACGGTCGAGAGCTCGACAATCACCGGCAACAACGCAAGCGGAACTAACGGAAACACACACGCGGGATACGGCGGCGGAGTGGCGAGTCAAAACGAGGGTGCCGGCTACCTCGGCGCCGTTCTCGAGAACACGATCGTCGCCAACAACACTGCGCTCATTTCCGAGCCGGATGTCAGCGGTGACCTCCTCGATGCCTCCTTCAGCCTGATCCAGGGCCCCGGCAGCGCCGGGATCACCGAGGGAGTGCCAGGCTCCAACATCACCGGCGTCGACCCCCTGCTCGGCCCGCTTCAGGACAACGGCGGCCCAACCGAGACCATGGCGCTCGCCCTCTCAAGCAGCCCCGCTCTGGACATGGGCTCGGCGGGGGCCCTGAGCACCGATCAGCGCGGCGAGCAACGGCCGTTTGACCTGCCCACGATCACGAACTCCGGTGCGGCGGGCGCCGACGGCGCCGACATCGGGGCGGTGGAGATGCAGACGCTGCCGCCCAGCCCCCCGGTGAGTCCGCCTGCGACATCGCCGACCTCCGCGCCCCCCAAGTGCAAGGGAAAGACGGCGACAGTCTTTACACGATCCGGCCTGGCACGCACGCTGAACGGCACCAACAAGCGCGATGTGATCGTGGGCACCACCAAGAAAGACACGATCAAGGCGAAGGGCGGAAACGATCTGGTCTGCGCGAAGGGCGGCAAGGACACCGTGAAGGGCGGCGGCGGCAAGGACAAGCTCTACGGCCAGGGCGGCAAGGACAAGCTGTTCGGCCAGGGCGGCGCGGACAAGCTGGTC
>JBBPIM010000068.1:0-6105 GCA_038040325.1 Candidatus Mayfieldus profundus | reverse complement strand
GCGCGCCGACATGGTGATCGCGGTTACCGGCGACGACGAGGACAACATGCTGATCTGCCAGGTGGCTCGCGAGAAGTACATGGTGGAGCGGATCATCGCCAGGGTCAACAACCCGCGGAACCGCCAGCACTTCGAGCTTCTGGGGATCAAGCCCTGTGTGTCGGCGACGGACTTGATTCTGCGCCTGATCGAGCACGAGGTGCCCGACTACGGGCTGGTGCACCTGCTCGACTTCCCCGAGGAGCGGCTGGAGATCATCGAGATGACGGTGGAGGCGCAATCCAAGGTGGCCGGCCGGCGGGTCGGCGATCTGCAGATGCCGGAGGGCAGCCTGCTGATCTCGGTGCTGCGCGACGGGCGGGGTTTCGTGCCGGGGCCCGAGACGACGCTGGAGGCGGGGGACGAGATCCTCGCCGTGCTCGATCCGGGCAAGGAAGAGGACCTGAAGGACTTCCTCGGGCCCGACGGCAGCAATGGCGCCGGTGGCTGAACGCGCGAAAGGCGTCCGGGCCGGTGGCTGAGCGCGAGGTGGATTTCCTGCTGGTCGGCGGGGGGATGGCATCCGCCCACTGCGCGGCGGAGCTGCGCAAGCGGGAGGCGGAGGGGGAGATCCTGCTAGTGGGGCGGGAGCCGGAGCTGCCCTACGAGCGGCCCCCGCTGTCGAAGGAGTACGTGCGCGGCGAGGCGAAGCGCGAGGACGCGCACGTGCATCCGCAGAGCTGGTACGAGGAGAACGGGGTGGAGCTGCTGACGGGCGTGAACGTGATGTCGCTGGACGCGGGGCAGCGGACCGCGAAGCTGCAGGGCGGCGACGAGGTGAGGTTCGGGACGGCTCTGCTGGCGACGGGCGCCAACGTGAACATCCTGCGGGTCGAGGGGGCGGAGAACGAGGGGATCCACTACCTGCGCGCGTTCGGCAACTCCGACGCGATCCGCGAGGACGCCGAGAAGGCCGAGCACGTGGTGCTGATCGGGGGGAGCTATATCGGGTCGGAGGTGGCGGCTTCGCTGACCGCGAAGGGCACCCAGTGCACGATGGTGATGATGGAGGAGGTGGCGCTGTCGCGCACTTTCGGAGAGGGGCCGGGGCGGTACTTCCAGGAGGTGCTGGAGTCGCACGGGGTGAAGGTGCTGGGCGCTGAGGAGCTCGAGGCATTCGAGGGCGATGGGCGCGTCAAGGCGGTGGTGACCAAGAGTGGGAAGCAGATCGAGTGCGATGCGGTGGTGGTCGGGGCGGGGGTGAAGCCGGACGTGATGCTGGCGCAGCGGGCGGGGCTGGACGTGGGGGACGGGATCGAGTGCGATCGGACCCTGCAGACCTCGGCGGAGGGGATCTATGCGGCGGGCGATGTGTGCAACTACGACAGCGTCGTGCACGGCCGGCGGCTGCGGGTCGAGCATTGGGACGTGGCGATGCAGCAGGGCATGGCGGCGGGGGCCAACATGGCGGGTGAGGGGAAGGACTACGACGTGGTCCCGTACTTCTTCAGCGACCTCGCCGATTGGGCGAGCCTGGAGTACGTGGGGCCGGCCTACGATTGGGACGAGATCGTGTGGCGGGGAGAGCGCGATTCGGGCGAGTTCTCGGCCTGGTACCTGAAGGACGGGAAGGTGGCGGGGTGCCTGAGCGTGGAGCGGTCGGAGGACCTGGCGAAGGCGCGCGAGCTGCTCGCCGAGGGGACCGATGTGTCGGGGTCGAAGGACGTGATCGGGGATCCCCACAGCGATTTGGCGGGGCTCGAATAGCGCTCTCGGCGGGCGCCGGGGCTCGATTCGAACCCCGCTATCGTTGAGCCGGTCCGGGATCGTCTAGCTGGAAAGACGCCGGCCTCTGGAGCCGGAGACCCTGGTTCGAGTCCAGGTCCCGGAGTTCGACCACCCCGGCCGCGGCACGAAGCGGAATGGAAACCGCCGCAACGGGAATACATCACCTGACCCCGTCCGGTCTGAACCGCGCCCTAGCATGCAAAATCTGCCTGCGGCGGCGCCGAAAAGCTCTGCTACGTTGCCCCGGCTCATGAAACGTGCCCTTTGCCTCATGGCGGTCGTTCCACTCGTCGCGCTCGCCGGCTGCGGCGGCGACGACAGCTCCGCCCCTACGACCGAGATCCTCACCCCGACGGTCGACGAGCCAACGGCCCTGTCCAAGGACAACTTCATCAAGAGCGCCGACGGCATCTGCGCCGAGGTGAACGTCGCGCTCGGCACGCTCGAGAGCTCCGGCACCGACGCCTCCACCGTCACCGATCAGCGCGCCGACCTCTACGCGGGAATGATCGAGCGCATTCGCAGCCTCGCGCCGACCGACGACACCGACCTCGATGCCTTCCTCAGCGCCGGCGATGCGCTGGTGGATGCCGAACAGAGCGGCGATTCCGCCGAAATCGCCAGCGCCGAGGCCGAATTCTCCAGCGCCGCCAGCAGCTACCGATTCCAGGACTGCGGCCAGGGCCCCTCGACTCCCTCCACAACCACTCCGGCGACGGGCGTCCCCGCAGCTCCCACCGCACCCGCCGCTCCGGTCACTCCGGCGGCCCCGGTGACACCGGCCCCGACGGCACCGAGTGGCGGGGCCGGGGCGGGGGGTGGCACAGGCGGCGGCACCGCTGGGGGTGGAACCGGCGGCGGAACCTCCGGCGGCTCCGGCGGCGTCGGCCCTGGCTGAGTCTGCGCCCCGCCCCGCCCTAGTTCGTTTGCGGCGCTTTTGTCCCGAATAGCGGGACAAACCCGCCGCACAATACGTTTCTCCTCAGGCCGCCGCCGACTCCGCCCAGGCGCCGTACAGTCGCGCGTAGGCGCCACCCGCCTCGATCAGCTCCTCGTGGGTCCCCGCCTCCACGATCCTTCCGCCCTCCAGCACGACGATCTTGCCGGCGCGCCGAATCGTGCTCAGCCGGTGCGCGATCACGATCGCGGTGCGCGCGGCCAGCAGCCGCTCCAGCCCCCGCTCGATCACCTTCTCGGTTCGCACATCCACGTTCGAGGTCGCCTCGTCGAGGATCAGGATCCGCGGCTCCGCCAGCAGCGCCCGCGCGAACGCGACCAGTTGCCGCTGGCCGGCCGAGAGCTGAACCCCGCGCTCGCCGATCTCTGTCTCCAGCTCCTCGGGCAGCAACTCGATGAACGGCGCCGCCCCCACCGCCGCCGCAGCCGCCTCGATTTCCTCCAGCTCGGCGTCCGGTCGCCCGAACGCGATGTTCTCCCGCACCGTGCCCGAGAACAGGAATCCCTCCTGCGGCACGATCCCGAGCTGGCGCCGCAGGCCCCCCTGCTGCAGGGCGCGCAGGTCGTGCCCATCGATCAGCACCTTCCCGGCCTGCGGGTCGTAGAACCGCGCCACCAACTTCGCGAAGGTCGACTTGCCCGCTCCGGTGGCCCCCACCAGCGCCAGCGTCTGTCCGGGCGGCACCACCAGGTCGACGTCCCGCAACGCCCACTCGACCGGCTCGCCTCGCTGTTCGCGCTCGGCCGCGTCATCAACGTACGAGAACGACACGCCCTCCATCCGTATCTCGCCCCGCAGCTCGCCCGGATCGATCGCGCCCGGCCGGTCGGTCATGTCCGGCTCGGTGTCGAGCAGGTCGAAGATCTTGTCCAGGGCTGCCATTCCCTGCTGATACGTCGTGTACAGCTGCGACAGCTGCTGGATCGGATCGAAGAAGGTCTGCAGGTAACCCACGAAGGCGACGACGACGCCGATCGCTATCGCCCCGTCGATCGCCTGGTAGCCGCCGTAGAGCAGGATCACCGAGGTGCCGACAGCCGAGAGCAGCTCCACGGCGGGGAAGTAGGCCGCGTTGAGGTAGACGGTCTTCATATTCGCCTCGCGGTTCTCCTCGTTGAGCTCGGTCATCCGGTCCTTGTGCCGCGGCTCCTGGCCGAAGCTGCGCACCACACGGACCCCGCTCAGCGTTTCCTGCAGATACGCCGTGATCGCGGCGATCTTCTCGCGCGTCGCCTTGTACGCCCCGGCGGAGACGATCCGGAACACCAGGCTCGCGATCGCCAGCAACGGGAAGGTGAGGAACGTGACCAGCGCAAGCTGCACGTCCAGGACCAGCATGATCACCACCACGCCGAGCAGCGTCAGGGTGCTCTGGAACAGCGTCGTGATCCCATCGCTGACCAGCTGGTTCAGCGCCTCGATGTCGTTCGTCATCCGCGAGATCAGCACGCCGGGTTTGCGCCTGGTGAAGAAGCCGATCGACATCGTCTGGATATGCGCGAAGACCCTCTCACGCAGGTCCTGCAGCGCCCTCGTGCCGACCCAGCCGACCAGGTAGGTCTGCAAGAAGGTCGCGGCCGCGTATAGCAGCGCCGTGCCGATGAACGCGGCGACGATCAGGTTGAGCGCGCCAGCGTCGTCCGCCCTGATCCCCGCGTCGATCGCCTGACCGGCCAAATAGGGAGGGGCGAGGGCGGCGGCGGTGGCGATCAGCAGCGCCACGAACATCAGCGCCACCCGTCCCCGGTAGGGCCGCAGCAGCCCGATCAGCCAGCGAACCTTGCGGCCGCGCTGGTCTTCGCCACGGATCAGGCGCCACAGCGCCGCGAACAACAGGAAGATCTCGCGAAGGCGGTTGCGCTCCGGCGACCAGGTGGCCTCCTCGCGCTCCTGCTCATCTTCGGCCCGCACCTCCTCGCGCTCGGTCTTGCCGTTGTCATCCCGCGCGCTCACAGCCTCGCCATCTCCTCGCGCTGCTCGAGGTCGTGCTGCAGGAACACCGAGTCGGCGAGGCCATGCTCGGCGATCTCGGCGTAGAAGCTGCATCCCTCCAGCAGCTCCTCGTGGGTTCCACGGTCGACGATCCTTCCGGCGTCCATCACCACCACCTCATCGGCCAGCGACACCGTCGAGAGCCGGTGTGCGATCACGAGCGTCGTGCGGCCCTCCATCACCTCGCGCAACCCGCGCTTGATCTCCCCCTCGGTGCGCGCATCGACCGACGAGGTGGCGTCGTCGAGGATCAGGATGCGGGGGTCGGCGAGCAGCGCCCTGGCGATCGCGACCCGCTGCCGCTGCCCGCCCGAGAGCGTCAGTCCGCGCTCGCCGACCACGGTGTCGTAGCCGTCGCGTAGCTCGCGGATGAAGCCGTGTGCCTGGGCGCGTCGTGCTGCCACCTCGATCTCCTCCGCCGTCGCGTCCGGCCGCGCGTAGGCGATGTTCTCCGCCACGCTTGCCGAGAACAGGAAGCTGTCATCGGCGACGAAGGCGATCTCGCGCCGCAGCGACTCGACGTCGACGCTGCGCACGTCGGCGCCGTCGACCAGCACCTCACCCTGCGACGGGTCATAGAGCCTGGCGATCAGCGCTACAAGGCTGGTCTTGCCGGAGCCCGAGGGCCCGATCAGCGCCACCGTGCGCCCCGGCTCGACCTCGAGATCGATATCCGACAGGGCGGGCCCGGCGCCGTCGTAGCGCAGCGTCACGCCTCGCATCTCAACTCTCCCCCCGCCGGGCGACAGCGGCGGTGCCCCCGGCGGGCTGGTGATGCGCGGCTCCCGGTCGAGGATCTCGAACAGCCGGTTCCCGGAGGCGATCGCCCGCTGCGCCATCCCCATCGCGATCCCCAGCATCCGCAACGGCGAGGCCAGCATCACGAGGTAGATGTAAAAGGTGGTGAGGTCGCCCAGGCTGAGGTTGCCGTTGATCACCTCGTGCCCGCCGACCAGCAGCACCGCCGCGGTGCCGAACTGAGGCAGCAGCCCGATCAGCGGCGAGAAAAACGCCTGCAGCCGCGTCGAGTAGATGCTCTGGTCGAACACCCGCGAAACGGCGCGCCGAAAGCGGTTGAGCTGGTGTTCCTCGCGCGCGAATGCCTTCACGATCCGGATCCCGCTCACGTTCTCCTCCGCCTCCGCGGTGAGCTCGGCGATCCGCTGCTGGACCTCCTGCAGAGCCGGGCGCGAGAGCCGGTTGTAGCGGCTCGCGGTAAAGACGACGAGCGGCGCCGGCGCCAGCGCTATCAGCGCAAGCGACGGCTTCAGGGCGAGCATCACCGCCGTCGCCAGGGTGATGGTCAGCAGGTTCTGGGTGATGAAGATCAGCCCGTAGCCGAGGAAGAAGCGGATCGACTGCAGGTCCACCGTCGCCCGCGACATCAG
>JBBPIM010000067.1:0-6280 GCA_038040325.1 Candidatus Mayfieldus profundus | reverse complement strand
GCGCGACTACTTCAAGTTCAACACCGATCACAAGGTGATCGGGATCCAGTACATCGTCACCACGTTCTTCTTCTTCTTCGTGGGCGGGCTGTTGGCGATGCTGATGCGCGCCGAGCTGGCCCAGCCCGGCACCCAGATCGTCGATGCCAGCACCTTCAACGGGCTGTTCTCCACCCACGCGGTGCTGATGATCTTCGTCTTCGTGATCCCGGTCTTCGCCGGGATCGCCAACTACGTGCTGCCGCTGATGATCGGCGCCCCGGACATGGCCTTCCCGCGGCTCAACGCGCTCAGCTACTGGATGCTGCCGCTCGCAGGCCTGCTGTTCCTGGCCAGCTTCGCGGCGCCGGGCGGCGCCTTCGACACGGGCTGGACCGGCTACGCGCCGCTCTCGACCGGGGCGCCGTTAGGGCAGTCCTTCTTCAACCTAGGCGTGCAGTTCGCCGGCGCTTCGTCGATCGCGACTGCCCTGAACTTCCTGGTCACGATCATCACCATGCGTGCGCCGGGGATGAACTTCTGGCGCCTGCCGCTGCTGGTCTGGGCGAACCTCTCGACCTCGCTGCTGGTGGTCGCCGCGACGCCGTTCATCGCCGGCGCCCAGTTCATGGTGCTGTTCGACCGCGTCCTGCAGACCAACTTCTTCCAGTACGCGGCCGGCGGCGACGTGATCAGCTACCAGCACATCTTCTGGTTCTACTCGCACCCCGCCGTCTACATCATGATGCTGCCGGGGTTCGGGATCATCTCCGAGGTCATCTCGACCCACTCGCGCAAGCCGATCTTCGGCTACCGGCTGATGGCGCTGGCGCTGATCGGGATCGTTGTGCTCAGCTACTCGGTCTGGGCGCACCACATGTTCGTCGCCGGCATGTTCAGCTGGCTGCGGGTGCCGATGATGCTCACCACCCTGCTGATCGCGGTGCCGACCGGGATCAAGATCTTCTCCTGGCTGGGCACCCTGTTCTACGGGAAGATCCACACCTACTCGACCTCGATGCTGTTCGCCCTGGCGTTTATCGTCACCTTTACGGTCGGCGGGATCAGCGGCGTGATGCTCGGCATGGTGCCGATCGACATCCACGTCTCCGACACCTACTTCATCGTCGCCCACATCCATTTCGTGCTGTTCGGAGGCTCGGTATTCACGATCTTCGCCGGCATCTATCACTGGTTCCCGAAGATGACCGGGCGGATGTACGACGAGAAGCTGGGCCGCGTCCACTTCTGGGGGACCCTGCTGGGCACCTGGGGGACGTTCGTGCCGATGCACTGGGTGGGCATGAACGGGATGCCGCGCCGCGTCGCCGACTACGCGGCGCAGTACGGCGACTGGAACCTGCTGATCTCCTGCTTCGCGTTCCTGCTCGGCGCCGTCCAGCTGGTCTTCCTCTACAACATGATCGTCAGCTGGCGCTTCGGGCCGCGGGCGGAGGCCAACCCGTGGCGCGCGAAGACGATCGAATGGCAGGTCTCCTCGCCGCCGCCGATCTTCAACTTCGAGGAGATCCCGCGCGTCGTCGGCGGGCCGTATGAATTCGGCGTTCCGGGGGCGCGCCACGCGATCATGCACGGCGAGGGTGCCGAGGTGCCGGCGCCGCAACCGACCGTCGCGGGGGGCGCGGAATGAGCGAAGGCCGCCCGCTGCTGATCTTCCTAAAGGAGGTTGCCGGCGGCCGCAAGCTGCTCGGGGCGACCCGCGAGCGCGCGGACCAGGCCTCGTACGTCGCCGTGGTTGCGCCCCAGAACCAGCCGGCGGTCGGTCAGCTGGTCGACGCCGGCGAGCTGCGCGACGCCGCGCGCAGCCGCGTAGACGTGACGCTGGCGATCCTGGCCGAGTTCGGGATCGAGGCCGTGGGCGAGGTGATGGACCGCGATCCGGCGCTGGCGCTCGACGACGCGATCCGAGCCCACGAGCCGGGTGAGGTGCTGCTCAGCTGCCTGCCCGAGACCCGCTTCGGCCTCACCCGCAAGGACCTGGTCGAATGGGCGAAGTCGAAGTTCGAGCCCGAGACAACGATCACCCACATCGCGGTGCGGATCAAGGACGACGCGATCCGCTGGGACGTCATCCACACCCTCGTCGTCGCCACCCGGACCGTCAACAGCCCCGACCTGTTGGGGCGGCTCAAGGAACGCCATCGTGAGCGGCCCCACCGCTACACGATCATCTCGCCGCGCTCAGGCGACCTCACCCGAGAGGAGGTCTCGGCGCGGCTCGCCGCGACCCTCGCGGAGCTGTACCGGGAGGAGATCGACGCCACCGGGCAGCCGATGAGCCCCGACCCGTTCCACGCCGTGCAGAACGCCATCGAGCACTACCGCGTGGACGAGATCCTGATCTCGACGCTGGCCGGCGAGCAGTCGAAGTGGCTGGAAGAGGACCTGATCGGCCGCGTGCGCGAGATCACCGACAAGCCGGTGGAGCACATCGAGGCCGGGCGCCCACCCGAGGTAGTCGCCGCCGCAGCGGCCGTGGGCTCTCCCGACGAGGACACGCCCGAGCAACGAGAAACGAGCAACGAGTAACGAATATGGAGAGCGCCAGCGTCGCGGTAGGACACGAGCACGAGCACCACGGCCCGCCCGAGGCCCACGAGAGCTCTCGGATCGACCGTCAGACCCTCGGAATCCTGCTGTTCATCGTCTCCGAGGTGATGCTGTTCGGCGCCTTCTTCGCCTCCTACTTCTTCCTGCGCGTCGTCGTCGACCCGCCGCAGTGGCCTCCCGAGCCTTTCGAGCTGCCGGTGGCGGTCGCCTTCGTCAACACCTTGATCCTCGTCTCCTCGAGCTTCACCGTCCACTACGCCCTGGAGTCGATCCGCAAGGGCAACCACAACGGGCTGAAGCTGGGTTTGGTGGCGACCTGGATGCTGGGCGCGACCTTCCTCTTCATCCAGCTCAACGAGTACATCCACATCGGCTTCAGCGCCCGTGACGGATCCTTCGGCACGATCTTCTACGGGCTGACCGGCCTGCACGGCGCCCACGTCTTCGTCGGGCTGTTGCTGCTCACCTTCGCCAACATCCGCGCCTTCCGCGGCCACTTCGGCCCCGAGGCCAAGGACCACCTGGGCGTCGAGGTGCCCGGGATCTACTGGCACTTCGTGGACGTGATGTGGATCATCGTCTTCACGTCGGTCTACGTGCTGTAGAGGCCGCTGCGTTGCGGCCTCTCCTCGCCGCTCTTCGTCCACATCTCACATCGCGGTATCTCGCTTCCGCAGCGGATGGGAAACGGGAGCGCAGCCCGGTCGCCGGAATCGTCGCGGCCCCTGAAGCCTTTTGGGGTCTATAGCCCGCACAACCCTTCAGTCGTTGGGCGACCAGCGCGCGGGACGACGCGGGCGGCGATAATCGGCCCGTGAGGCGCCTCAATCTCTCGTTGGCAGGTGCGCTGGCAGCGATGCTCGCCCTCTGGGCCTGGCCCGCCGCCGCCGCCGCTGCAACCCCGCTCGGCCTCACCAACTGCGGCCCAGCGCAGGGCGTCTATGTGTGCTCCGGCCTGGTGTCCACCTGGGACGGGGTGCCGCTCGACACCACCGTGACCCTGCCCTCGGCGGCGGCGGTGCGCCAGCCCCTGGTGGTCGAGATCCACGGCTTCGGCAACAGCAAGTACGAGTACCTCGACCCGGCCTCCACCGCCTACACCGACAATGCCTTCGGCTGGGCACGGCGCGGCTACGCGGTGCTCACCTACACCGCGCGGGGGCTGTGGGGGTCGTGCGGCACCCCGGAGGCGCGTTTGGCCAGCCCCGCCGCCTGCGCCCGCGGCTACATCCATCTCGCCGACGTCCGCTACGAGGTGCGCGACACCCAGCAGCTGATCGGGCGCCTGGTCGACGAGGGGTTCGCGAAGGCCCGCCGGATAGGGGTGACCGGCGACTCCTACGGCGGGGGCCAGACGTTCATGCTGGCCGCGCTTCGCAACCGAGTGATGCTGCCTGACGGCGGCCTGGTCCCCTGGCGCAGCCCGGCCGGGACGAAGCTGCGGATCGCGGCGGCGGCCCCGGTGATCCCCTGGACCGACCTCATCTACGCGATCGCTCCCAACGGGCGCACCCTGACCCACACGATCACCCCGCGCGGCGCCGACTCGACGCCCGTCGGCGTCTTCAAGTCGAGCTTCGCGAACGGGATCTTCGCCGCCGCCCAGTTCGCGACCGGCCCCGGACAGCCTGTCGGCGAGCCGTTCGTGCCCGGCCGGCCGATGGGATTCCTCGCCCCGGCTGGGCTCGACCCGGAGGCCGACGTCGCCTCCTGGGTTGCCACGGCGGACGCCGGCGAGCCCTACACCGGCGCGGCCGCGCGCGCGATCGTCGACAGGCTCGAGCGCTACCACTCCGCCTATTACCTCGACGCGAGCCATCGCCCGGCTCCGCTGTTCGTGGCCAGCGGCTTCACCGACGACCTCTTCCCGGTCACAGAGGCGCTGCGCTTCGCCAACCGAACCGCGAAGCGCTTTCCACGGCTGCCGCTGTCGATGCTGTTCGCGGACTTCGGCCACCAGCGGGCCGCCAACAAGCCGCCCGAGCGCAACCGCCTGATTGCCGCCATCCGAGCCTGGTTCCGCTACCAGCTGTTGCGCAAGGGTCGCCGCCCGCGCAACGGCGTCACCGCCTTCACCCAGACCTGCCCCAAGAGCACGCCGGCCGCCGGCCCCTTCTTTGCCCGCAGCTTCGCCCGCCTGGCCCGCGGTGAGGTCCGCTTCGCCTCGGTCGCACACCAGACGATCGCTTCGTCGGGCGGCGACCCGGCGGTGGGCAACGCCATCGACCCGGTCGCGGGGGGCGGCGACGGCTGCGTGACCGTGCCCGCGGATTCCTCGTCGGGAGCGGCGACCTACACCATCCCCACCAGGCGCGAGCGCGGCTACACGCTGCTCGGCGCGCCGACCATCGCCGCCAACCTGCGGGTCGACGGCGCCCCCGAGGACGAGGCCCAGGTCGCCGGGAGGCTCTGGGACGTGGCGCCGAACGGCCGCCAGACCCTGGTCACCCGCGGCTTCTACCGCCCCCAAGCCGGCCGCAACGTCTGGCAGCTGCATCCCGCCGGATGGAAGTTCGTGAGCGGGCATGACGCCAAGCTGGAGCTGCTCGGCAACGACGCCCCCTACGGGCGTCCGTCCAACGGCAGCTTCGAGGTCGAGGTGGGCGGGCTGCGGTTGCGGCTGCCGGTTCGGCAGCGACCGGATTGCGAGAGCGTCCTGCCGAGTGCCCGACCGCTGGTCCCAGAAGGGCAGAGGCTCGCCCCCGGACTGCCCCGCCGCCGTCGGTACCACTGCCCCGCCTGACTTGCGCGTTTGAACATTGTGCTAGTGTGCTAGTGCAATGGCACACCTGGAGCGGGGTTCAGGCACGAATCTGGCCGAGGAGGCCCCGGACGTCGGTCGCGACGACGACGTTCCGGTCGGTGTTCAGCTCTCCTGGCGGCTCCGCGCCCTGATCCTCAGCGGCCGGCTGGGCGCCAGTGAGCGTCTGCCCGGCGTGCGCGAGCTCGCCGCCGGCGCCGGCGTCAACGTCAACACCGCCCGCGCGATCTACCGTCGGCTCGAGGAGGAGGGCCTTGTCGCCTCACGGCACGGGCAGGGAACCTTCGTCGTCCCGCACGTGGCCGCCTCGCCTGCGCTCGAGCAGGTGGCCGCCGAGGCAGCCGAGACCGCCCACTCCCTCGGCATCGACCCGCGAGACCTTGCGCGCACGCTGTACGCGGGGAGCTCGCCCGAGCAGCCCCATTCCGAGTCGCCCGCGGCCGATCCCGAGGCCGCGCTCGCTCCCGTAAGCGAGGAGGCCGCCCGGGCCGCCCGTCGCAGCCTGCGCGCCCAGGTCGCGCGCGTCGAGGCCGAGCTCGCCGCCTACCCCGACTTCGTCGAGGTGGGAACCGAGCCACTGCCGCTGCACGGGCCGGAGGCGCGCGTCGCCGATGTCGGCGAACTGGAGAAGGTGCGCGACGAGCTGGTCGCCCGGCTGCGGCGGGCGCGGGCTGAGGCCGAGAAGCGCGAGACCCACCAGAGCGCCGCACGGGTGCGGCTGAAGGAGATGGTCGAGGACCCGGTCGCGCACAAGTGGGAGGCCGTATCCAACCAGGAGATGGGCGAGCCGGGGTGCACGAGCTTCGAAGTGCAACCCGCCTGGGGGCCGGTCGGCGCGCTGATGAACTGGTGGCGCGTCAAGGTCTCCTCAGGGTGCCCGTTATCGGGGTGAGAGGGAGATTCGGAAGGCGCATTGGTCCGCACCGCCGTAGATAGGGCATTCCTACCCGCCAAATCGCTCTTTGAGCA
>JBBPIM010000066.1:3222-6475 GCA_038040325.1 Candidatus Mayfieldus profundus | reverse complement strand
CTCATGCGCGACGCGAAGATCATGCAGCTCTACGAGGGCACGTCCCAGATCCAGCGCCTGGTGATCGCCCGCGAGGTGCTGATGCCCCGCCGCGCCGAGGAGCCCGCAGCCGCCGTGGCGTAGCGCCGGGAAGGATTCGGCACGGACGCCGAATCCTTCGACTCGCCTCCCACGGGCTACTGCCGTAGCCCGTGGCGCTCCGTCAGGGGTCCGATCGAGTCGAGGTCCATCGAGAGGGCGTAGCGCTCCTGGATCTCGCCGAGCGTCTGGAAGTCAGGCTCGCCCTCGATGGCCAGCACCGGCGCCATCTCGGCGAAGTAGCCCGCGAACGCGGGCGGGGAGATCAGCTCGAGCAGTCGCGCCTCCTCGTCCCCGGCGTTCCAGAACGCGTGCGGCACACCGCGCGGCTTGGCCACCAACTCCCCCGGGCCGGCCTCGGCTACCTCGTCGCCCACCTGGACGCCCACCCTGCCGCTGAGGACGAAGGAGTACTCATCCTCGTTCTGGTGGACGTGCGTGGGCGCGGCAAGCGCGCGCGGCGGGATCGTGTGCTCGATGAGCGCGAACTGGCCGCCGGTGTCCTCTCCGCTCAGCAGGTAGCGGTTACCGAGTCGGGGGAAGTCGGCGCGGTCGCCGTCGGTGGGGGAGATCGTCCGCATGAGAGGCTCCTTACTTTGAGTGAACGTCGTGTACAGCGATGTGGGCATACGGTAAAGTTCGTTAAACGCTATGTCAAGTGAAAGGCGAAAATACGAGCTGAAGGCGCGTGCGGAGCGCCAGGCGGCCACCCGCGAACGGATCGTCGCGGCCACCATGGACCTGCACCAGGAGGTTGGGCCGGCGCGGACGACGGTCGCCGAGATCGCGCGGCGCGCCGGCGTCCAGCGGGTCACCGTCTACAACCACTTCCCCCAGGACACCGAGCTGTTCGCGGCGTGCCAGGGACACTTCCTGGCCGCCAACCCGCCGCCGGATCCCGCGCCCGCAATGGAAATCGCCGATCCGCGAGAGCGGCTGCAGGCGGTGCTCGAGCTGTTCTACTCGAGGTACCGCGCGACCGAGCCGATGTCGACGGCGGTGCAGCGCGATCGCACGTTGGTGCCCGCGCTGGACGCCCTGCTGGCCGAGACCATGGACGTCCAGCTCGGCGGGCTGGCCGATGCCCTCTCCGCCGGCCTGGACGGGGGTAAGCACACGCGCGCGATGGTCGCCCTGTCGCTGGACTTCTGGACCTGGCGCCGGCTGGCGAGCGAGGGCCTGGACGACGCGGCCGCAGCCGGCGCGATGGCCGCCGCGGCCGCGGGCCGATCCCCCGGTTCGCCCGGCGAAGATGGAATTCGACCCGCATAGCGGGCCCAATTCCATCCTCGTCCCCCGCTTGATCCACGCGTGGCCTGTCAGGATGGAGAGCCCATGGCGCGGGCGACAACCTCGAAGCCCGATCGCAGCCGCGAGGCCGCCCGCAAGGCGGTGGAGCAGGTCGGCGGCATCGGGCCGCAGCGCCGCGAGCCCGCCCCCAAGGGCCGGGGCTCGGACCCCTTCAGCGGAGAGCTTCGCCGCCGCGAGGTGCTTCCGCTGCTGGTGCTGCACCTGATCTCGGATACGCCCTCCTATGGCAACCAGCTGATGGAGCGCATCGCCGGCATGACCGAGGGCGTGCTCTCGGTGAACCCCAACACGATGTACCCCCTGTTGCGCCGGCTGGAGGAGCAGGGTCTGATCGAGGGAAACTGGGAGCATCCGGAGCGGCGCACGCGGCGGTTCTACTCGCTGACGGATACCGGGCGCGCGGAGTACGAGCGGCTGGTGGAGGAGGTGCGCCCCTTCCTGGAGTCGGTGGCGCACTCGATCGACGAGATCGTGCGCGAGGTCTACGGGTAGTGGGACGCAGCGTGGCGGCGGCCGGCGAGGTGCCGCTGCAACCCGACGCCGCCGCGGAGCTCTGGCGCGACCTCAGCCGCTGGCCCAGCTTCGTGGAGGGCTTCGCGCGGGTGGTGGAGCAGAGGGGCGAATGGCCGTCCGTGGACTCCCGCGTGGTGTGGGAGTCCGGTCCCGGAGGTCGCGGCCGGGTGACCGAGAAGGTGCGTGAGCACCAGCCACGGAGGTTCTCGACCCTGGTCTACGAGCAGCGCCTGGCCGGCACGCAGACCGCCGTCTTCGAGCCCTCGCAGACCGAGGGCCACGCCACGGTGCGCGTGCAGCTGGACTACGAGCTCGTGGACGCCGGCCCGTTCTCCGGGCTCACCGACGTGCTGTTCATCCGCCGCGCCCTGCGCGATGCGCTCGCCCGCACGGTGCGCCGGTACACCGTCGAGGCCCAGGACCAGGCGGGCCTTCGGTAGCCTCCCGGCCGCTCGCAAGCCACCTTTCGAGAGGATCCATGTACGTATTCAAAGCTGCCGTGGTCGGCGCCGGCACGATGGGCGGGGAGATCGCCCAGGTGATCGCCTCCGCCGGCGTTCCCGTCGTGCTCAAGGACGTGGAGCAGCGCTTCGTGGACACCGGCCTGAAGAAGGCCCACGACGTCACCCAGGGTCAGCTCGGCGGCCTCGTGGCGAAGGAGAAGATCTCCCAGTCGGACGCCGACCGCCAGCTGGAGGAGATCACCGGCCGCATCACCGGCACCACCGAGTATGAGGGCTTCGGCGGCGTGGACTTCGTGATCGAGGCCGTGCCCGAGCGGATGCAGATCAAGCAGGCCGTGTTCGCCGAGCTCGACGACCTCACGCCCGGCCACGCGATCCTGGCCTCGAACACCTCGTCGCTGTCGATCTCGGAGATGGCCGACGCCACCGGGCGCCCGGAGAAGGTGGTGGGCTTTCACTTCTTCTACCCGGCCTCGATGATGCGCCTGATCGAGGTGGTCGAGGGCGAGGAGACCTCGGAGGAGACGCTCCAGGCCACCGCCAACTTCGCCCAGCAGATCCGCAAGACGGCGATCCGCTGCAGCGAGGGCCCCGGCTTCGTGGTCAACCGCATCCTGAACTCCGCAGTGTCGGAGATCTGGAAGGTCACGCACGAGGAGGGCCTCGACGTGAAGGAGGTCGACAAGGTGATCCAGGAGTCCAAGGCGGCTCCCATGGGCCCCTTCTTCCTCACCGACCTGCTCGGCCTGGACACCGTCCTGCACGTGGCCGAGCACCTCAACGAGAGCTACGGCGACCGCTTCTTCGTGTCGCCCGCGATGAAGCAGCTTGTGGCCGATGGCAACCTCGGCCAGAAGACCGGAAAGGGCTTCTATGAGCACAACTGA
>JBBPIM010000066.1:0-3122 GCA_038040325.1 Candidatus Mayfieldus profundus | reverse complement strand
GTCACTTCGACGCTCGTCGAGCGCTTCTCGCTGAAGGCGATCGTCGAGTCGTGTCTTGTCCTGGAAGAGGGCGAGGCCTCGGCCAAGGACATCGAGATCGGGATGATGATGGGCGCCGGCATCCTGCCCGGGCCGTTCTCCCGCGCCGACGAGCAGGGCCTGGACTCCGTGCTCGAGGCGCTGCAGCGCGCCGAGTCGCAGTGGGGCGAGGGCTTCGAGCCGCCGCAGATCCTGCACCGGCTGGTGGCGCAGGGCCGTCTGGGCAAGTCAAGCGGCCAGGGCTTCTTCCCCTACCCCAACCCCGACGATGGTCAGTCGCGCGAGACGATCGCCCTGGAGACCCGCGGGGACGTGGGGATCGTGTGGCTGAACCGCCCACCCGCCAACCCGCTCTCGCCGCAGGTGATCTCGGAGCTCACCGAGGTGTGGGGCGAGGTCGACCGCAAGCTTCGTGCGGTGGTGTTCGCCAGCTCGAACATCTTCACTTTCTCCGCCGGGGCCGACATCAAGGAGTTCACCAAGATGTCGCCCGACAAGGAGGGCAAGGAGCTGATCGACTCGGGCCACGGCTTCATGCGCTCGATGGAGCGGTCCTCGACCGTGACCATCGCGGCCGTGAACTCGATCGCCTTCGGCGGCGGCTGCGAGCTGGCGATGGCGTGCGACTTCCGCCTGGCGGCGGAGTCGGCCTCCTTCGGCCAGCCCGAGATCAACCTGGGGATCATTCCGGGCTTCGGCGGCACCCAGCGCCTCGCGCGGCTGGTGGGCGAGGCCAAGGCGCTCGAGCTCAACCTCGTGGGCGACCCGATCGGCGCCTACGAGGCGCTGCGGCTCGGGCTGGCGAACGCGGTGGTGCCCGACCACGAGCTGTTCGACACCGCCCTCTCCTGGGCGCGCAAGCTGGCCAAGCAGGCGCCGCTGGCGGTCGAGCAGATCAAGCGGGTGTCGGCCGCCGGGGATCTGGACGAGGGCATCGAGGCCGAGAAGCAGGCCTTCGCGAAGGTGTTCGGCTCCGAGGACGCCAAAGAGGGCATCGGCGCGTTCTTGGGCAAGCGCGAGCCGCGGTTCAAGGGTGAGTAGCAGTGGCGTCTGAGTCGATACCCCGCCTTCGGAGGGCACAGGCAGTCGGCAGTCGGCAGTCGGCAGAACTTGCCCAGCTGCTCTCCAGTGCTTCTTCGGCTGTTGTTCTCACCGGTGCCGGTATCTCGGTGCCGTCCGGGATCCCTGACTTTCGCTCTCCGGGGACGGGGCTGTGGGAGAAGGTGGATCCGATGGAGGTCGCTCACATCGATGCGTGGCGGCGCGATCCCGACCGGTTCTGGGAGTTCTACGGGCAGCGGTTCGCGTCGCTGGTCGACACCAAGCCCAATGCCGCCCACGAGGCCGTCGCCGAGCTGGAGCGCCGCGGGCTGGTGCGCGGCGTGATCACGCAGAACATCGATCGCCTGCACCGGATGGCGGGCAGCGAGCGGGTAGTGGAGGTACACGGCTCGATCGAGTGGAGCCGCTGCATGGAGTGCGGCGGACGCGTCGCGCTGGACCGCGTGGTGGAGCTCCTGGGCTCGGGTGAGGGCGCTCCCGAGTGCGTGGCCTGCATCGCTCCCCTGAAGCCCGACGTGGTGCTCTTCGGCGAGCTGCTGCCCGATGAGGCGATGGCCGAGGCCCAGGCGCTGGCCGCGGAGGCCGACCTGATGGTGTGCATCGGCTCGTCGCTCACCGTCTACCCGGTGGCGGGCCTGCCGGCGCTGACGCAGGCCAACGGCGGCCGCGTTGCGCTGGTCACCGAGGGCGAGACCCCTTACGACCGCGAGGCCGCCGTGAAGCTCGACGGCGACGTGGTCTCAGAGCTCGACGCCCTGCTCGCCGCGATCTAGTCGTACGGCGAGCAGTCGAGGTGGCGGTAGCGGGGGTCGGCGCCGCCGACCTCGCGGCCGTTTATCCAGGCCCGGCCGCCGCCCGGGGGAGAGAGGGGGCGGCGGCCGGGCCGGACCCTGGACACCCGCTGGTCGCGGCCCAGACCACGAGGAAGGTGTGTCACTCCTGCCTTCATGGGGGTGATCTTTGCGTCCGCCACACCGGCCTCCTATCGCCAGATGGCCAAGATCCGGGCTCGCCGGCTCGACCGCTTGTCGAGGCCGACGATAGACCCGGGTTTCCAACCCCCGGTAAAGATGCGGTGACCGCTCAGGTGGCGCTCTCGAGGCGCCGCGCCCGCAGCGCGGCCTCCATGTGCTCCGTGGCCTCGGCCAGCGCGTCCGCCAGCTCGGGGGTCAAGCCGCCGCGCAGGGCGGCGTTGGCCGCATCGGCCACCGCGGCGCGATCGGATTCCAGCGCCTCCCGGCGGGGCGCGGCCAGGTCGGAGCCCAGCTCTGCGAGCACGCTCTCCAGTGCCACGCGGGCGCTGAGGGCGGCCTCACGCGCACGGCCGGCGCTCAGATCGGCGCGCACCCGCAGCACCAGCTCCTCGCAGACCAGCACCTGCTCCCGGGCCCCGAGGAGAGCGGCGAAGCGCTCCTCTGGTGCCTCCACCGAGCGGCGCGCGCGGGGACGCTCGCGCGGCAGCTCCCAGGCCTCGTCGTAGCGCCCCTCCGCCACGGCGTTGCCGTCGCCGTAGCCGATGCGGACCACAAGCGCCTGGGCGGGGGATACGTCACGGGCGTGGGGGTCGGCGTGCGCCACGCGGTGGGCGTGCAGGGCGCGGGCGAGCACCTCGGCCGCCGACGCCAGCTCGGCGTCGGCTCGCTCGGCGCCCTCCTGGACGTCGGCCAGCCACGCCGAGGCCTCCTCCCGGCCGTCGAACGGACGCGCGTGGATCACCGTGGCCCGGTTGGTGGGCACCGGCTCGGGCTCGGCCTCTCGGACCTGCCGTCCCTTGCGGTCCTTGAAGCGCCGGCGCTCGGGCGCACCGAGCGTGGCCAGCACCAGCACGCGCTCCGGGTCCTCGCCCGGCGCGCGGCGCACGAGGAACCGTCCGTCGCCGGGACCGAGCAGAAACCCGAACTCGAATTGGACGAACCCGAAGAGGTCGCGCGAGGAGTTCACCGCGGTTCAGAGGCCGAGCCTGGCGAGGACGCAGGGAGGCCGTAGTGCTCTGCACACGGCCGACCGAGGACGACGCCAGG
>JBBPIM010000065.1:0-7295 GCA_038040325.1 Candidatus Mayfieldus profundus | reverse complement strand
TTCGTTTTGGACCGCCCCTTTTTTTTTGTGCGGCTTCCGCCCCCCCACCCTGGCCCCCGCGTGCCGCCGGCAACGCCCCCACCGGCGCCGACCCCGGCTTCGCCCCTGTGGGCTCGCCCGAGGGAGCGGACCTCGCGGGCCACGACGCGTTCGCCGAGAAGCCCGAGCTGTACGTGGGGGCCGCGTTCGCCGGCGGCCTGCTGGTGGCCGGTGTGCTGCGGTACCTCGGCCGATGACCCCTCCCTCGGACAACGGAGCCGACAAGAACCTCGGCGAGATCGTCTCGGAGGTCTCCGAGAAGGCCTCGCTGCTGGTGCGCGAGGAGATCGAGCTCGCCAAGGCGGAGGTCACGCAGAAGGTCAAGACCCTGGGCAAGGGCGCGGCGGTTGGAGCAGCCGCAGGCGTTTTCCTGGTCTTCGCGCTGGTGATGGCGCTGAACACCGTCGCCTGGCTGCTGGCCGACATCTTCGACGACGCCTGGATCGGCTTCGGCATCGTCACCCTGCTCCTGATCGTCATGGGTGCCGTCGCGGGGCTGCTGGCCAAGCACTGGCTCTCCAGCGGGCCGCCCACCCCCGATCTCGCGATCGAGGAGGCCAAGCTCACGCGCCAGTCGCTCGAGCATCAGAAGGTCGAGCGCGACCAGCTGGGCCGTTCACTCGACCGTCAAGAGGAGACGAGCTGACCATGGCCAACCTGCCCGCGAACCGCACGCCCGAGCAGATCCGCTCGTCCATCGAGGAGACCCGCAATGAGCTGGCCTTCTCGGTGAACGACCTCCGCTCCAAGGTGGGCGAGCTCACCGACTGGCGCCGCCAGCTGGCCGACAACCGCCAGGCCGCGCTGGCCGGGGCCGCGGTGGCCGGCTTCGTGATCGGCGGCGGAGTGGCCGCAGCCGTCTCGCTGTTCCGTAGACGCCGGGGCTAGCCGGACTTCGTGGGAAGTCCGCGGCGTGGTCCGCGGGCCGCGTCGCTCGTGCCGGCCTCTCGGGGGCTGGTCGCCTTCGGCTCCACTCGTCGGCTTGCGCCTCCTCGGACACGCCCCCTCGAGGCCTCGACGACCGCCGCGGCCCGACGAGCTGCTGCGGTCGACACTGCGCCTACAAGGTTTCGCCCGACGTCGAATGCGACCGCTTTCACGCGAAAGGGGCGGTCTGTGACACCGAGTGAAGCTTTGTGGGGGCTATGGACCCCTCAAGGCTTCACGCGCGCACCGGCGGGGGCCATCCGGACCACCGCTTTGCGCGAGAAGCCGTCGCGCCTGGTGTCAGGCGAAAGCGAAAGCAGGCCCCCCAGGCGGATCCACGACGATCGGAAGCCTTAGGTCCCCCAGGGGGGACAAAAGGCTTCCGAACTCCCGTCCGCGGCGTGGAGCGAGGCAAACCGCTTTGCGCGAGAAGCAATCGCGTGATCCGACAGCACTCGCGAAGATGGCTACCAGATCTAGGAGCCCGGCTTTTGGTGGTGACCAGTGTAGGACGGGTGGGTAAGTCGCCAACGCTCCTCAGAGGCGCGACGGGCGGTGGTGCCCGAGAGGGCGTAATCGAGGAGGCGAAGCCGACGAGTCGAGCCGAAGGCGACGAGCCCTCGAGTGCACCACCGCCCGGAGGGCCTCTGCGCGAAACAGTCAGGACAACCGGCTAGGCCGGCGCCGGCTCCGCCGGCGGCTCGGGGTCCTCCGGCGGCATCTCCGGGGGCGGCTCCTGACGTGGCCTGATCTCGCGGGCGTCCAGGTACTCGCGCAGCGCGATTTGGATCGAGGCCGCCACCGGCACGGCCACGAGCGCACCGAGGACGCCCAGCAGCGTGCCACCGAACAGCACCGCGACCACCACCAGGAACGGGTTGATGTCCACCGCCCGCTTCTGGATCTGCGGCTGGATCAGGTTGTTCTCCACCTGCTGGTAGACGATCGACCAGATGATCCAGATGATGGTGGCCGTCGGGAAGTTGGAGAACAGAGTGACCACGCCCACGAGCACCGCGCCGATGCTGGCGCCCACGAGTGGGATCAGGTCCAGGAAGAAGATGATCAGCGCCAGCGGCCCGGCGAACGGTACGCCGAGGATGAGCAGCACGATGTAGGCGAGCACGCCGGCGAGCGTGGCCTGGAACAGGGCGCCGGCCACGTAGTTGCCGACCGCTAAGGCCGACCTCTGCAGCACGCGCTCGATGCGCGCCGCCCTTTTCTCGGGTAGGTAGCGCAGCCCGGCGGCGATCCAACCTCGACCACCGCCCAGCATGAAGGCGGTGAGGATGAGGATCGTGACCAGGGCGAAGATCGAGTTGACGATCCCCAGTCCAACGTCGCGCAGGGTGGATGCCGCGCCGCCGAGGCGCTCGGGCAGCTTCTGGGCCTGCTCGCGCAGCTTGCTGGTGATGTCGTAGTCCTGGTCGAGCTTGCGCAGCCGCTCGTTGTCCTCCACGAAGCTGGTCACGTCGCGCGCGTACTGCGGGGCGTTCTGGGCGAGGTCGTTGGCCTCGCTCACGAGCGGCGGCACGATCAGCGCCCCGATGCCGATTGGCACCGCGAGTAGGCCCAGGTAGACGACGGTGATCGCCAGCCCCCGCTTCATGCGGCGCTGCAGGAAGTTCACCGGACCGGACAGGGCGACCGCCAGGAAGGTGGCGATCAGCAACCAGCCGATCGGCCTGCGGAGCAGGTAGAGCAGGTACAGCGTGAGCACGACCATGACCACGATCAGCACCGTGCGCAGTGCGACCCTGGTGGCGGGCGTCTCCTGCTGGGCCATTCTCAGCGCATTGTTACTCAGGGCTCAGTCGAGATACCGGGTGGGGATGGATCCCACGCCCAGCAGCCCCGGCCCCAGGTGCACCGAGAGCACGGGACCGATCTCGCCGATGATCAGCGGATCGCAGCCGAACACCTCGCGGCAGCGGTCGGTGAGCTCGGCCGCCTGGTCGGGTGCCGAGATGTGCTGCACCACCCACCCGTCCGCGCCGGACTCGTGGCGCTGGCGGGCGTAGTCCACCAGCCGCTCGAAGGCCCGCGAGCTGGTGCGCACGCGTTCCACGGGCCGCAGGTCGCCGCCCTCCATGGTGAGGATCGGCTTCACGCGCAGGGTGGACCCGATCCACGCGCTGGCGGCGCCGATACGCCCGCCTCGCTTGAGGAACTCCAGTGTGTCCACCGCGAACCAGATCTTGGCTTCGTCGCGGGCCTCGTCGACCCTCGCCTCGATAGCATCGAGGTCGAGGTCGGCCTTCGCCGCGGCCGCGCACACGAGCACGAGCATGCCCAGGCCGGCCGCCCCGCTTCCGGAGTCGATCACCCGGACCCGCTCCCCGCCCTTGCCCTCGCGTTCCAGCTGCTCGGCGGCCTGGCGCGCGGAACCCAAGGTGCCCGAGAGAGTCGCGGAGATGTGGATCGAGACCACGTCGCGACCGTCGGCGAGCAGCGGCTCGTACGCGCTCGCGAAGTCCCCCACCGAGGGCTGGGAGGTGGTCGGCAGCTCCTCGGCACCGCGCAGCTCTTCGAAGAAGGCGTGGTAGTCGGTTATGTCGGACTCGCGCTCGGTGCGCTCCGCGCCGAAGTTCACGTAGAGGGAGACCAGGGCGATCCCGAGGCGGTCGACCAGGTCGGCCGGCAGGTAGGCGGTCGTATCGGTCACGACGACGGCGGGAGGCATCGGCGCGCAGCCTATAGCCGCCACCCGCGGGTAACCGAGCGGCCCTACACTCGCGTGGGTCGTGGCCAAGACCCTCCTGACTGGCGCAACAGGCTTCATCGGCTCCCATCTGGCCCGGGCGCTGGCCCAGCGCGGCGAGGACCTCCGGGTGACCGTCCGCGAGGGCTCCGACACCCGCGAGATCGACGACCTCGAGGTGGAGCGAGTGCGCTGCAACCTGCTCGACCGCCGCGCCGTACGGCGGGCGCTCAAGGGGGTCGACAAGGTCTTCCACGCGGCGGGCATGACCTCCGTGCGCCCGTCCGATGCGGAGCGGCTGTTCGAGGTGAACGTGGGAGGCGTGCGCACGGTCCTCGGGGAGAGCCTGCAGGCCGGCGTGGGCCGCGTGGTGCTCACGTCCAGCGCGGCGGCCCTGGGTCCCGCGGAGCGGGGCGGCACCGCGGACGAGCGCCAGCTGTTCACCGCCGCCCACCTGGGCATCCCGTACGTGAACTCGGTGCACGAGGCCGAGGCCGAGGCATTCCGGCTGGCGGCCGCCGGCCTGCCGCTGGTGTGCGTGAACCCGGCAGTGGTGTTCGGCCCCGGCGACGTTCACGTGACCTCCACCCGGCTGGTCCGCAGCTTCCTGCTCGGCAGGGTGCCCGCCTACGCCGACGGCGCGTTGAACGTGGTCGATGTCCGCGACGTGGCCGCCGGTCACCTGCTGGCCGACGACAAGGGCGCGGTGGGGGAGCGCTACATCCTCGGCGGGCGCAACTTCACCTTCGACCGGCTGTTCGCCGACCTCGGACGGATGAGCGGCGTGGCGCCGCCGCTGAAGGTGCCGCGCAGTCTGACGGCGGCCGCGGCGACCGTGCTTCGCATCGGGCCCGGGCGTACCACGCTCGACCCTCGCGAGGTGCTCGCCGCCAGTCAGTTCTGGACCTACAAGTCCACCAAGGCCAAGCGGGAGCTGGGCTTCAACGCCCGCCCGCATGAGGAGACGCTGGAGGCGACGGTGGCCTGGTACCTGGATCGCGAGCACGACCGGATCGTGCGCGCGAGGCGCTCCCAGCAGCTGCAGTATCGGGTGGCCGCCGCTGCCATCGAAACCGGCGAGGGCGCTGTCGGCGTGGGCCGGCGTGCACTGCGTGGCCTGGGCATCGGCCGGCGCTAGTCTGCGTCTGCCATGGCCACGCTGTACCGCTGCAAGGCGCCCACGGATCTCGTCTGCCGCTGTGGCAAGGTGGCCCGCCGGCTGCGGGGAATGGGAATCGAGTACGACGAGGTGCGCGTGCCTTTTCTCAAGCGTGATCGTCCTGAGGTCGACGAGCTCACCGGCCAGCGCTGGGTTCCGGTGCTGGTGCACGGCGAAGAGGTGATCGCCGACTCGCACCGCATCCTGGAGTACCTCGAGCACATCGACGCCGGCGCGGCCGAGGACGCCGGGCGCGGGGGCCAGGCCGAAGCCGGGGCGGGGGTCTGATGGCCCGACCGCCACGCTCCGGACTGCGCAGCGCAGTGGCCGCCGCCCGCCGCTCCTGGCCGCTCCTGCTGGCCGCCTACGAGCGCTGGCAGTCGCTGTCCGAGGAGGACAAGGAGCGCTACCGGCGCCAGGCTCGCGGCTACGCCGACCGCGGCAGGCGTGTGGTGGCCGACGCCCGCGCGCGGCGAGGCCGGGGCGGTCCCGGCCGCCCGCGCTGAGCCTCTAGGATCGGCTCCGTGTGGGTCGATGCAGAGCCGAGCGCGTCTGCCATCGAGGCCGCGCGGGCCATTGCGCCCCTGGCGGCCGAGTGCGCCGAACGGTCCGAGCAGGACCGCCGCCTGGCCCCCGAGCCCCGACATCCGGCTGATGCTCTTCCCCGCGTCCGACGTGGAGGTGATCGACACCTGGACGGTGAGCGGCCTGTGCGGCACGGGCAGCCACGACACCCAGGTCTCCGACCTCATGGTGCCGGCCGGGCGCTCGGCGTCGCTGTTCGGCGACGCCCCTCGCGAGCGCGGCTCGCTCTACGCGTTCCCGACCTTCGGCCTGCTCGCGCTCGCGATCTCAGGGGTGGCGCTGGGCATAGCGCGCGGTGCGGTGGACGACCTGCTTCAGCTGGCCGAGGGCAAGCTGCCGACGCTGCAGACCAAGCCACTCGCGGCTCAGGCCGACACCCAGCTGCGGATGGCCAAGGCCGAGGCCCGCTTGCGCGCGGCGCGGGCGCTGGTCAGCGAGGCGATCGGCGAGACGTGGAAGCACGTGCAGGCGGGGGGCGAGGTCACGCCGCGCGACCGCGCCGCGCTGCGCATGGCGGCCAACCACGCGATGACCAGCTCGGCTGAGGTGGTCGACGAGATGTACTCGCTCGGCGGCGGCACGTCGATCTATGCCACCAGCCCGCTGCAGCGCCGATTTCGCGACGTGCACACGGCCACCCAGCACGTGCTTGTGGGCTCGTCGGTCTGGCAGACCGCGGGCCGCGTGCTGCTCGGCCAGCAGGTGCGCGCCGAGCAGCTCTAGGGCCCGTCAGTCCAGGCGGTTCTCCAGCGGGATCTGGCCTTGGCGCGCGGGCACCTCAGACTCCGTCAGGGCCGGCTCTGACCCCTCATTGTCGTCCTCGGGCATCTCCACGCCCAGCTTCTCGGCCAGCTCGCCGGTCTCGTACATCTCGGTGACGATGTCGCAGCCGCCCACCAGTTCGCCCTTCACGAACAACTGCGGGATCGTGGGCCAGCCCGACACGCCCGACAGCTCCTCGCGGATGCGGGGGTCGGGGAGGATGTCGAGCGCCGCGTAACGCACGCCGAGGGCGTTGAGGGCGCCGGAGGTCCTCAAGGAGAACCCGCAGGCCGGCTGCTCGGGCGTGCCCTTCATGAAGAGCATCACCTCGTTCTCGGCGATTGACTGCTCGATGAAGTCTCTGATCTCGGTGTTGGTCATCCGGTCTTCTCCGGTGTCGAGGTCTTGATCGAGAGGGCGTGGATCGCACCGCCCACCTCGCTGCCGAACACGCCGTACACGAGCTGGTGCTGCTCGATCCGGCTGAGGCCCTCAAAGCGGTCCGAAACCACCTCGGCGCGGAAATGGTCGCCCCCTCCGGTGAGATCCTCCACGTAGACGGTAGCGCCTGGGAGAGCGCCCTCTATGCGGGCTGTCAGGTCGTCGCTGGAAGGCATTGAAGGCCAATGCTACATTTCGTGAAGCATGGTCACTCTCACCGACATCGCGGCTGACAAGGTGCGTGGATTCCTCGCCCAGCAGGAATCTGAGGGCGAGGTCGGCCTCCGCGTCGGAGTACG
This sequence comes from Candidatus Mayfieldus profundus, assembly GCA_038040325.1. GTDB lineage: Bacteria > Actinomycetota > Thermoleophilia > Solirubrobacterales > 70-9 > Mayfieldus > Mayfieldus profundus. The sequence goes on along the minus strand of JBBPIM010000065.1, from coordinate 382 downwards.
CGGCGGCGGCTGCTCGGGGTTCCAGTACGCCCTCGCCCTGGACGAGAAGCACGAGGAGGATCACGTCTTCGACCACGAGGGCATCCGCGTGATCGTCGACCCCGCCAGCCTGCGTTACGTGGACGGCTCCAACGTGGACTTCACCGAGAGCCTGATGGGCTCCGGCTTCGAGGTGATCAACCCGAACGTGGTCGCGGCCTGCGGCTGCGGCTCCTCTTTCCGCGTTGCAGACGAAGCACCCAGCTGCGGCTCCACTGTCTAGCAGGCAGTCGGAGCGGTAGGTTCCAGGCGTGGCGAAGTCCAAGCGCAGCGTTGCCGTGGCCGGCTCCACGGTCACCCGTGACAGCGTTGCGGTAGCCGGGTCGAGCACCACGCGGGGCAG
>JBBPIM010000064.1:0-7317 GCA_038040325.1 Candidatus Mayfieldus profundus | reverse complement strand
ATCTCGGCGGCCGCGATCACCTGGGCGATCTCGCCGCCCATCGTGCCGCCGCCGAGCACTGCGGCCTTGAAAACGAACATTGGTTGGTCAGTCCTCCGGGGTCGGGAAAGCGCCGATGCAGCGCCGGTCAGAGCGCGCGGAAGGCTATATGGGCTAGGGGGTTCCGCGCTCGGAAGGACCCGGCTCAACGATCCGCGCCGAGTGCCCGCGCGACAGGGCGAGCGGTCGGTCGGTCGTAATGAGGGGGGCGGAGAGAGATTCGGCGAGCGCCACATAGGCTGCGTCGTATGCGGTGTGGCTGGCGCGGAGCTCCCACACCCGCGCCGCAAGCGGCGCCGCTCGGTGCCGTCTCAGTGGTGTGGCTGCTAGATCCCCCAACGCCTGCTGCGCTCGCCGGGTGCTCAGCTCCCGGCGCGCCGTCTTGCGGCGCAGCGCCGAGACAACTTCCAGGGCGGCGAAGTCCAGCGTATGCAGGACCCGGGCGGCGCGCATCTGCTCCCCCACCGCCGCACCACGTCCTTCGATCCGGAGCAGCCAGTCGGTGAGGGCAGAAGCGTCGAGGACGATCAACGGGCGTCCCGCTCGGCGCGGCCGGCCCGCACCGCTGCGGCTCCTGTTTCTCCCTTCACAGGCTCCCGCGACGCAACCCGCGCGAGCGCCTCCTCGAGCGACGGCAGCTCCGCGAGCTGCTCGAGCTCAATTCGCAGGTACTCCGACAGGCTCTTTCCCTCACGCCCCGCCTTCGACTTGAGGCGCCGGTGGGCGCGGGCGGAGATGCCGCGGACCTGGATGATCGACATGGATCAAGGGTAGCGCAGAACTGCATGCAGATTGCATGCAGAATGTGTCGAAACGTCTACGGCGGCGGTGCAGGCGGTGGCTCGGCCGGTGCAGGCGCCGGGCCGCCGGAGTCCGGCAGCTGCCAGCTGTCCCACTCGTCGTCGCGGATGGAGAGGATCTTCTGCCCAACCGGGAGCAGAGCCACGAAAAGCAGGGCGAAGCCGATCGCCGCCACCACCTTGTCCTCGCCGATGAAGTTGATGACGTTCGAGAGCACCAACGCGATCGGCGACCAGACCGGGACCACGCCGCTGCGCCACAGGGCGATCGCCAGCAGGATGCTGCCGATGACCAGGCCGCCCAAGAAGCCCACGATAATCGGCGCGCCGATCGCGCTGTCCTCCGCCGCGTCGAACAGCTTGGCCATCTGGGCGCGGTCGAGGCCGTCCTCGGTGGCGGCGACGTACTCGACCGCCCCCCAGCCGTAGAAGGCAAGCGTGCAGAGCGCCCCGATCATGATCATTGCCGCGCCGACCTGGCCCAGGGTCACCCCGCGACGCCGCATCAGGTGGATCACTCCCATCATTCCGGGGACGAACAGCAAGGGCGCGAGCAGGAAGAGGATCCCGCTGACCACGTAGAGGCCCTTGTCGTCGGCGATGTTGGCGATCTCCTCGGCGGTGTTGTCGCCGAGATCCGGAGCGAGCAGGCCGCTGGCCAGCAGCAGCAGCGGCGTGATGAAGAGGCTCAGCGCGGCGAGCGTACGCCCGAAGTTGCGCGAGTCGGACCAATTGAGCATCGCTATCTCCTTTTCTTGCGCGGTTTGGGCGGGTTCGCCTTCCGCTCCTCCGGCGTCATCTGGCGAATCGTCAGCGTCCCGTCCTCGACCTGCTGCTTGATCATCGCCAGCTTCTCCTCGCGGCGCTTCTGCTGGCCCCGCGCGGTCGGGCTCTGCTTGCGCTCGGGCTTCGCGTCGGGCTTCGCGTCGGGCTTGGCGTCGGGCTTCGCGTCGGGCTTGGCGTCGGGCTTTGAGTCCTTGGACGACGACTCGTCGCTATCGGGCTTGGCGTCTTTCTCGGGCTCGGCCATATCTCTTCCGTGAGCTCCAACCGAGTGTTTCACACGGCCCGGCGGGTGCGTCCGCACGCCTGGATTCGGCCGGTACAGCACGTTCCGGGCGCCGATGGTGCTACGGTCCGCCCGTTCGGCTGGGCCATATGCCCAGCGAAGACGTGTCTAGCGCCCGGAGTCGTTGCTTTACCAGCATCCTCCGCGTACGCAGTCACATAAGTGGAGGAATTGCATGCCCACTGGAACAGTCAAGTGGTTTAGCGACGACAAGGGCTACGGGTTCATCACACCCGACGACGGCTCCAACGACGTCTTCGTTCATCACAGCGCCATCGAGGGTGAGGGCTTCAAGACCCTCGCCGAGGGCGCCAAGGTGAGCTACGAGTCCGAGGAGGGCCCGAAGGGCCCGGCCGCCGCGAAGGTGCAGCCAGCCTAGCCTGATCGCACCAGTTTGAATCGACGGCGCCCGCCATCCGGCGGGCGCCGCGCTTTTCGGGTCGCGAGCCTCAGCTCACCGGCCCGTAGAGGGTCTCGTCGACGTCCTCGATCGATCGGGCTTCGGGTCGGGCGGGAAGTGTCCCCCACATGCCATCGGACCCCGGCGGCCGCACGTTCAGCTCGCGCTTCAGCGAGGCCCGGATCAGCGCCGCCTTCGACATACCCCGGCGCCGCGCCTCGGCGGCGGCGGCGCGGTCGAGATGCTCGTCGATGTGGATCTGGATCCGCTTCATCTTGTGCCGCCCGTCAGGCAGCCGCCAGCGGCCGGATCGGATGGTGGAGATGGAACACGCTGTCGGGGTCGAACTCCGCCTTCACCGCCGCGAGCCGCTCGTAGTTCTCCTTGCCGTAGGCGGAGATGATCCGCTCCTCCCCCTCGTCGCCGGTGAAGTTGAGATAGACGGCCTCGATCGCCCACGGCTTCACGTCGGCGCGGGTGTCGCGTGCCCACATGATCGCCCGGTCGTCGTCGGCGGGGTCCTCCCAGAGGCCGAGCGGGTGCACGGCCCAGGGAGCCTCGCGGATGGCCATCGGCCCGACTGAATTGCGGGCGACCGCGCCTCCCTGCGGGAAGACGATGTGCTGCGACGGCGAGGGGACCACCATGTCCTTGGCGCGGGCGCAGAACAGGTCGAGGGCCTCGTCGGGCAGCTCGGCCAGGTACTCGGCCGACCAGTAGTTGCGGTAGCCGGGTGGGTCGTCGAGCATGCACTGCAGCTCGGCGTAGGGCATCTCGGCGATCATCTCGCCCTCCGGCGAGAGGTCGAGCACCGGCTTCGCCAGTTCGCGCAGCTCCGACTCGGGACCGGTATGCGTGACCAGCACGCCGCAGACGAGCTTGCCCTGCAGCTCCTCGGGCACGAACTCCTCGGGAGGGCCGGTGATGTAGATCAGACCGCCGCCGATCTCGTCGGGAGCCGACTCGGCGAACTGGCGGTAGATCCCTGCCACCTCGCGGCCGGCTTCGGCCGGCCAGAGCAGCAGCGCGACGCTGAAGTGGGGCAGCTCGTGAAGCTGGAAGGTGAGCGAGGTCGCGACCCCGAAGTTGCCGCCGGCCCCGTGCAGGGCCCAGAACAGCTCCGGGTTCTCGTCCTCCGACGCGGTAACGGTGCTGCCGTCGGCGGTGACCAGCTCGACCGAGACCAGGTTGTCGCAGGCCAACCCGTGCTTTCGCTCCAACCAGCCCGAGCCGCCGCCCAGGGTGAGGCCGGCCACGCCTGTGGTCGACACCCGTCCCCCGGTGGTGGCCAGGCTGTGCGGCTGGGTGGCACGGTCGAAGTCGCTCCAGGTGGCCCCGCCGGCCGCGGTGGCGGTGCGCGCGTCGGGATCGACGTCGACCGTGTTCATCCGCCGCACGTCGACCACCAGGCCGCCGTCGGTCAGGCAGGCGCCGGAGACGCTGTGGCCGCCGCCGCGCACCGCGACCTCCAAGTCGTTCTCGCGCGCGAAGGCGATCGCGGCGGCGATGTCGTCGGCGCTCTCGCACTGCGCGATCACCGAGGGTCGCCTCTCGATCGCCGAGTTGAAGATCGAGCGGGCGTCGTCGAAGTCGCTGTCCTCCGGGGTGAGAACGCTGCCCCCGAAATCTTCCCTGAGCGCATCGGCCGTCATTGGAATCTCCTTTTTCTGCGGCGAGGTCTTGGCGTGGGGCCGACCCTAGTTCCTTGCGCCGGCCGGCGCAAGCGACCGGGTAGCTTGGCCAGGGTGACCGTGGATCGCGACACCTCCGAGTTGGACCGCTGCTGGCGCTTTGAGCTGGAGCTTGGCGAGGCGCTGGCCGAGCGGGTCGAGGACGTTGGGGGCGGGATCACGGCCGTGCTCGACACGCGGCTGCCGCTGGTCTGGGACCTGAACTACCTGGTGGCCGAGTCGGCGGAGGTCTCGGCCGCGCAGCTCGCGGCCAAGGCCGACGAGGTGCTGGAGAGGGAGAGCATGGAGCACCGCGCGGCGGTCACCCGCGACCCGCGGCGCGGGTCGGAGCTGGCGCCCGGCTTCGAGGAGCTCGGCTGGGAGACCGAATGGGACGTCTACATGGCGCTGCGCCGCGACCCCGACCGGCCCGCCGAGGTCGAGGTCGAGCGGGTGGACCTCGACCAGATCGAGCACGTGAGGAAAGCGCTGACCCTCGGTGAGGACTGGGGCACGCCCGAGGTGGCCGAGCAGCTGCTGGCCAGCGACCACCGCGTAGGCGAGGTGCGCCGCGACCGTTGGTTCGCGGCCCGCCACGAGGGCCGGCTCGCCTCCGCCTGCCGGCTGATCCAGCACGAGGGCGTCGGCCAGGTCGAGGACGTGATCACGCTGGAGGCGGCGCGCAACCAGGGCCTGGCCCGCGCGGTGATCCTGGCCGCGGCGCAGACATCGGTCGACGACGGAGACGAGTTGACTTTCATCGCCGCGCTGGCCTACGACTGGCCGCGCCACCTCTACCAGCGGCTCGGCTTCGAGGCGGTCGGGACGACTTGTTCGTTCCGGCGCAAGCCCAGCTAGTGGTCTGGCCGCTTTCGCGGTACGTGGCCCTCGTGCCAGAAAGCGTGCTGTCCGGCGAGGGCGAAGAGGGCCACGGCGACAAGCGCCGAAACACCGCCGCTGGCGTCGACGACGTTCAGTACCCAGGCGGCCACCCCCGCGAGAACAACGAGACCGGCCAGCAGAAGATTGGAGATCGTCCGGGGGCTCACAGGCACGATTCTACGCCGCCAATGCGTCGATCACCATGAGCGTCGGGGCTACCAACAACCCTCCGAAGCCTCCGCGCACGGTGGCGAGACGGATTCTCTTCTCATCCCAACCTCTGAGGATGGCCTGGCCACCGGCAACGAAGCCGCCCACCGCGATCCCAGCGGCCATCAGGCCGAACGCGGCCGCGGAGCGGTCGAGCACAACACCGGCGATGGGGACCATGCCGATTCAAGGGGTGGACAATGCCGACTCGCCCCCGCCGCCTCAGAAATGCGGCCGGAAGTGGTGGTGCTTTGGCTTCGCGTCCACGGACGGATCGCGCAGCAGCACCACGCAGGCCAGCAGGCCGGCCAAGGTGACCGCGGCGATCACCGCGAAGGCCGCTGAGTAGCCCGACGTGGTCGGGACTCCCCCGGCCCCCTCGGTCGCATGGATCACCACGCCGAGCACCATCGTCGCCGTGGCGGCGCCGATCCAGCGGATCGTCAGCACCAGGGCGTTGGCGTCGCCGCGCTCGTCCGCCTCCACGGCGTTGCTGAGCGCTGTGAGCAGCGCGGTGAACATCGGCGCGTTGGCGAACCCTATGGCGAGCAGTCCCGGAACCAGCAGCCAGTAGCTGTCGGCGTCGACGAAAACCGCAAGCCAGACGAACGCCGCCGCCGATACCGCGTATCCGCCGATCGCAGGACGGCGGGGTCCGAGCCGGTCGGTGATCCGCCCGATCACCAGCGCGAAGTAGGGCATCTGCGCGGTGGCGGGGAGCATCGCTACCGCGGCCAGCACCACCCCGTAGCCGAGGATGTGCTGGAAGTAGGTCGCGATGTAGATCACGAAGCCGGTGATCATGAACTGCGCCGCGAACATCGCGATCGCGATGCCGCGGAAGCTGCGGCGCCCGAGCAGCGAGGTGTCGAGCAGCGGGTCGGCCTTGCGCCATTCGAAGGCGCCAAACCACGCGAGCACGGCGCCGCCGGCACCGAGCAGCAAGATGGTCGCCGGCGAGTCCCAGCCCCAGGCCAGCGCCTGCATCAGCGCCACCAGTACCGCGGTGAGCCCGACCATCAGCACGACTAGCCCCGTGGTGTCGAAGCGCCGCGGCGAGCCGGCCGGCTGCTCGTGCACGCGGCTGCGGCCCAGCACGGCGAGCGAGACCGCGAGCACGACCTGCGTCCCAAACACTGCCCGCCAGTCGATCGCCTCGGTAAGCAGGGCCGCCATCAGCGGCCCGACCACGAACACGCTGACGCCGATCGCCGAGTACTTGCCGATCGCACGGCCGCGGATCTCGAGCGGCACGCTGTTGGCGACCAGGGCGGCGCTGGACGGATAGAGCGTCGAGGCGCCCATGCCGGCGACCGCGATGCTGGCGACCAGCCAGACGAAGCCCTGCGAGACCGCGGCCGAGAGCGAGCCGAGCGCGAAGACGCCCAGCGCGACGATCAGCACCGTGCGATGGCCGTAGTAGTCGCCCACCGGGCGCGGCGAAGAGTGCCAGGGTGAGGAAGAAGGAGTTGACGACCCACTGCGCCTCGGAGGAGGAGAGGCCGAGGTCGGAGGCGATGGTCGGCTGGATCACGCCGAGCACGGTCTGGCCCAGGTAGCAGACGAAGAACGCGCCGCCCCCGAAGAAGATCAGCCAGGGGTCGGCTCGTTGGGCGCGGGCGTCTGTCACGGAGGGGCCGGGTCTGGATCCCCGGGGACGTCCGCCAAAGGACACTCCCTAATACACGACCCCTAGATGTCGCTCTGCGCAGCCCTGACAAACATCTGGAGAGTCCATGTGTCCGGGGATGAACTCACGCTCGCAGAAGCGACACCGCCTCAGGGCCCTCGCGCGCTTCTCACGTGCGCGACCCACGGCACGTTCGAGCTCCGCTGTCACGGACCCCGGCGGGAGATGGACAACATCTTGGAGTTGCCACTCCGGCGCCCCCGCACCAGGCCAGGCCACGTCAAGCCAGCCGACAAGGATCCCTGCTGGAGCTGCGACGGCCCCAACTTCGCTCCCTGTGTCCATCCACCAGCCGTCGTCGCGGGCCTCAAGCCCGACTCCGCGAAGGTGCATCTCGACCTCGAGCCGTCCTCGGTCCATCAATGATGCAGCCTAGATCAGCCGCGTTAGCCAGCGCTTCCGCTCTTCGCGCAAAGGGGCAGGCCGTTTTACTGCGCCAGCCCGGCGGCTTCGAGGGCCTCCGCCTTGTGTTGATACTCCCGCACTTTGGAGATCGTTCCGTCGGGTCATACTTCGACGCCTAACGGCGACTCGCGCGGGTCGGCGAACGAGAGGAA
>JBBPIM010000063.1:0-7450 GCA_038040325.1 Candidatus Mayfieldus profundus | reverse complement strand
CGCATCCACTGCGGCTCGTCCTTGTACTCGGAGATCGACTCGACGACCTCGCGGGAGAGGCCCTTCGGCGACTTGTAGGCGTAGCCGGTCTCGGGATCGTGGAAGCCGAACTTCTCCTCGTAGTCGGCGTTGATGCCGGCGAGCTCTCTCTGTTCGGCTACAGCTGTTTCGGGGGTTGTCATGCGGTCAGTCGACCTCCAAGACGATTGTGTCGTTCTCGATCGTGACCGGGAACGTCTGGACTGGGGCGTAGGCGGGCAGTGTCTTCGGCTTGCCGGTCGTCACGTCGAACAGCGAGCCGTGGCGTGGGCACTCCACGGTACAGGCATCAGCGTCGAACTCCCCCTCCGCGAGGGGGCCGTCGTCGTGCGAGCAGCGGTCCTCGATTGCGTACAGCTCGCCATCGCAGTTGAAGACGCCGATCTTTCGACCGTCCGCCTCGACGAGGCGCATCTGGCCGGCGGGCAGCTCGCCCTCGGCGCAGACGGTGACCCTTTCGCTCACTTGTGGCTCTCTTCTGATTGTGCTGGTCGTCACTTAAAACCTACCGTTCCAGTCGGATTTTAGCGGCTGGCCCGGCGCAGCGAACGCAAACGCCAATCTGGGGTCCGATGGAACGCTCGCGCCCTTCTAGGATCTCCGATGAGATCTGCTGCCGTCTGCGGTCTCAAGAGGGAACGTCGTAACCCAACAGGAGGGAATTTCGATGACCGAGAAGAGCAGCTATGAGCCGGGAACGCCATCCTGGGTGGACCTCAGCTCCCCTGACCTGGCCGCATCGAAGGAGTTCTACGGGGGCCTGTTCGGATGGGACCACGCCGAGGCGGGCGACCCGGCGCAGACAGGCGGATACGGGTTCTTCACCAAGGACGGCAAGCAGGTGGCCGGGGTCATGCAGCAGGAGAGCGGGCCGCCGGCGTGGACGAGCTATATCTCGATCGACGACGTCGACGGCGTCGCCGCCCGCGCCAGCGAGGCCGGGGGGCAGGTGATGATGGAGCCGATGGACGTCCTCGACGCCGGCAGGATGGCGATCATCATCGATCCCTCCGGAGCCGTCCTAGGGGTCTGGCAGCCCGGCGAGCACCACGGCGCCCAGCTCGTCAACGAGCCCGGCGGCCTCAGCTGGAACGAGCACACCTCGCGCGATCCGGAGAAGGCGCAGGACTTCTACGGCCAGCTTTTCGGCTGGGCTTTCAACAAGCTGGACGACTCGCAGGTCGACTATTGGACCTTCCATCTCGATGGCGCCGCGGGCCCGGTCGGAGGGATGATCCGGATGACCGAGCAGTGGCCCGCCGAGGTCCCGGCTCACTGGGCGGTCTACTTCGCCTGTGAGGACACCGACGCAACGGTCGAGAAAGCCAAGCAGTCCGGGGGAGGGGTCACGGTCGAGGCCCTCGACTCGCCGCCCGGGCGCATCGCCGGACTCAGCGACCCACACGGGACGACCTTCTCGGTGATCGCGTTGAACCCCGACTTCACGGGCTAGGGCCTCAGCCGCGGCGCTCGTTCTCGCCGGGGCCGCTAGATCGTGGCGGCCTGGGCGGGGTCGCCCTGCTCGCCCTCGTCCTCCCAGTCGGCGGGCTGGCCGAGGCCGGCCCCCTTGACCACCTTCAGCCCGAGCAGCGCGCACTTCAACCGCGTCGCCGAGATGTCGATCCCGAGCAAGTCGAGGACGAAATCCTTGTCGAGGCGGAGCAGCTCCTCGCGGCTCAACCCCTCAAGCTCGTCGGTCAGCAGCGAGGTCGCGGCGGTCGAGATCGCGCAGCCCTTGCCCTCGAACCGCACCGCCTTTACCCGGCCGCCGGCGTCGAGCTTGATGCGCACGTGCTGCTCGTCCCCGCAGAGCGGGTTGGTGTCCTCGAACTCGAGGTCGAATTCCTCCAGCGGGCCGAAATTGTGCGGCCGCTTGTAGTGCTCGAGGATCTGCTCGCGGTAGAGCTCGTCCATCACCCCGAGGCTAGCGAAGCGGGTATTGGCGCTAGCATCGCGGGGTGCAGGGTTCCTCACGGACGATGAAGCCAACGGGCCGGACCAGTCGACGAATCTCCCGTACCTGGATAGCCGTGATCTGCGCCTGCATCGGCGTCGCCGCGCTTGCGGGCGTTTCCGCGAGCGCCCAAACGGTGGCCTACAAAACCACTCTGTTCATGAGCGAGACGTTCCCCGCCTTCCACGGCAAGCTCCACTCGCCGAACGGCTTCTGCGAGGACGGCCGCCGCGTAAAGCTCTTCAAGCAGCGCTTCGGGGAGGACAAGATGCTCGGCAAGGACCGCACGGCGGACAACGGCCACTGGAAGGTCGCGGTCGAGAAGAACCTCTCCTCCGGCGTCTACTACGCCAAGGCGCCTGCATACGGCAGCGCCTCGCTGGGCATCCAGTGCAAGCCCGACATGTCGAGGATCGCGGTCGTCGACTAGCCGCGCGGCTCAGTCCAGCTCGAAGACTCGCCGCACGTCGTAAAGCGCCTCGATCAGCTGGTCGATCTCGCCGGGCGTCGTGTAGACGCCGAAGCTGGCGCGCGCAGTGGCCGCCACGCCGAGCCGGTCCATGAGCGGCTGCGCGCAATGATGGCCGGCGCGCACCGCGACCCCGTGGCGGTCGAGGATCTCGGCGACGTCGTGGCCGTGCACGCCGTACAGCTCGAAGGAGACCGGCCCGATGCGCTCGGGCTCCGGGGGCGGCCCGAAGACGCGCAGGTCGGGGACTTCGGCGACGCGCTCCAGCGCGTAGGCGGTGATCTCGCGCTCGTGGGCAAGCACCGCCTCCATCCCCAGCCCGTCGAGCCAGCGGAACGCGGCCGCCAGGCCGATCGCCTGTGAGATCGCCGGCGTACCGGCCTCGAAGCGCGCCGGCGGGTCCGCGTACGTCGTCCCGCCGGTGGTCACCTTGCGGATCATCGATCCGCCACCGAGGAAGGGGGGCATCTCGCGCAGCAGCTCCAGTCGGCCCCAGAGCACGCCGATCCCGGTCGGGCCGTAGGCCTTGTGGCCGGTCAGGGCGTAGAAGTCCACCCCCAGCGAGGCGACGTCGAGTGGCAGCTTCGGCGCCGCCTGCGCGCCGTCGGCGATCACCAGGGCGCTCGCCGCGTGGGCCATGCGGGCAATCTCGGGCAGCGGGTTCTCGGTCCCAAGCACGTTGGAGACATGGGTCACCGCGACCAGCTTCGGCCCTCGCTCGAGCAGGCTCGACATGGCCTCGAGATCGAGCAGGCCGTCGTCGCCGACCGGAACCCAGTCGATCTGCGCTCCCGCCGACTCGGCAAGCAGCTGCCAGGGGACGATGTTGGAGTGGTGCTCCATCTCGGTGAGCACGATCCGGTCGCCCTCGCGGACGTTGGCGCCGCCCCAGGCGCGGGCCACCAGGTTGATCGCCTCGGTCGCGTTGCGAACGAAGACCACCTCGCGCCGGTCGGCGGCGCCGATGTGGTCGGCGACCGTCGCGCGGGCGCCCTCATACGCCGCGGTCGCCTCGGCGGAAAGGGTGTGCGCGCCGCGGTGCACGTTCGAGTGGTGGCTGCGCTCGTAACGGTCGACCGCCTGGATGCTCGCCAGCACCCGCTGGGAGCTGGCGCCGCTGTCCAGGTAGGCGAGCGGGTGGCCGCGGATCTCGCGCTCCAGAGCCGGGAACGCCGCGCGGACCTTCTCGATCGGGTAGGGCGCCACCGCGGGTGCCTGTCCTGGTGTGGCCGCAGGCTCCATAGCGGGGGCGGTCAGGCTGCCGCCTCGACCTCCTCGCGGATCCAGCCGTAGCCCCGCTCCTCGAGCTGCTCGACCAGCTCCGCGCCGCCCTCCTTGACGATCCGGCCCTCGAACATCACGTGGACGGAGTCGGGCCGGACCATGTGCAGGATGCGCCGGTAGTGGGTGATGATCAGGATCCCCATCTCGGGGCCGGCGAACTTGTTGACCCCCTCGGCGACGGTGCGCAGCGCGTCGATGTCGAGGCCTGAGTCGGTCTCGTCGAGCACAGCGATCTCCGGTCGCAGCAGCGCCAGCTGGAGGATCTCCATGCGCTTCTTCTCCCCGCCCGAGAAGCCGTCGTTGAGGTAGCGGCTGGAGAAGTCGCGCGGAATGTTGACCAGCTCCATCGCCTCCTGGGCGGTCTTGGAGAACTCCTTCAGCTTCAGCGGCTGCTCGCCGAGCGTCTCGCGGCGCGCGTTGATGATCATCCGCAGGTACTTGCTGACGGTCACGCCGGGGATCGCCACCGGGTACTGGAAGGCCATGAACAGGCCCGCGCGGGCGCGCTCGTCGGGGGCGGCCTCGGTGATGTCGGTGCCCTTGAAGGTGATCGTGCCGTCGGTCACCTCGAAGCTGGGGTGGCCCATGATCGCGTTGGCAAGGGTCGACTTGCCGGACCCGTTGGGGCCCATCAGGGCGTGGATGCGGCCCTTCTCGACGTCGAGGTCGAGCCCCTTGAGGATCTGCTTGCCCTCGGCGCTCACGTGCAGGTTGCGGATCTCCAAATCAGCCATTCGTCTCCGTTGGTCGGTCCGGGGCGCCTAGGCGGCGCTGCCGACGGACTCTTTGCGTTCGTGGGGGCCGGCGAACTCCACCAGGTCGGCCAGCGAAGTGCCGGCCAGCGCCTTGGTGACTCCACCCTGCACACGGGTCCAGAGCAGCTTCGTCGCGCAGGCGTCGTAGCCGTCGGTCTCGTGCGAGCAGAGCACCTTTCCCTCCGGCGCCTCGTGAAAGCACTCCATCGGGGCGATCTGGCCCTCCAGTGCCTCGACGACCTGGTCCATCGAGATCTCTGTGGCGGGGCGGGCAAGCTGGTAGCCGCCGTGCGCGCCCCGGGTCGAGGTGACCAGGCCGGCGTTGCGCAGCTTGGCGACGAGGTGCTCGAGGTAGGAGAGCGGCAGGCGCTCCGCCTCGGCGACCGCGCTCAGCGCAACCGGCTCGGAACCGGGCTGGCGGCCCAGCTCGACCATCAGGCGGACCCCGTACTCGGCTTTGGTCGAGAACAGCATCGGGCTAAATCCTACTCGATTAGTCGGTTATACCGGGCGGCGGATTGCGACGTTCGCGAGAGCTGTCCGCGGTTCTCGAGGAGATGGCGACCCGCCAGATCGCCGAGTTCGAGTTCGGGGTGCTGGCCGGCAAGCTGGCGGCGCTGCGCTGGGCCCTGGGCGCCACGCACGGGCCGATCGCCCCCCTCCGCGACGGCCCTCAACATCCGGCCGCTACTCCCGGCTCCCGGCCCGCTGCCGGAGGACCCGCCAGGGGTTGATCCGGAGCCCGGCCGCGGCGGCGCGCAGCACCCGGCCGAGCGTCGACTCGCCGATCCGCTCTGGGTCGGGGAGGCCCATCACCAGCTCGGTGTGGCCGGAGGCGCTGCGGCGTGTCGTCGAGCCGCTCGGGGCCAGGTGCTGGAAAAGCTCCAGTGCATTTTCGTTGTCGCCCATCACCAGGGCGACGAAGTGCTGGATGCCCGCGCCTTGTGCGCGTCCTACGAGGCGGCTCAGCAGCGCGGTGGCCACACCGTGGCCCTGCCAGGGGTCCCCGACCGCCACCGCCACTTCGGCCTCGCGCGGGTCCTCGGCGCGCACGTAGCGCGCCACTCCGACGATCGACCCATTCTCCGGGTTGACTGCCGCGATCGCCTCGTGATCGTGGTGATCCACCTCGGTCAGGTAGCGGAGGTCCTGCTCGGTCAGCCGCTCCAGCGGCGCGAAGAATCGGCGGTAGCGCGTCTCGGAGCTGAGCCGCTCGAAGGCCTGCGCCAGAAGCCGCTTGTCGTCGGCCCGAATCGGCCGGATCAGGACCTCCAGACCTGGTCGAGCACGACGTGTTCGCTCAACGCCTGCGTCACGGCTCGATCAGCCCCCGCCGGATCGCGTAGCGGACCAGCTCGACCCTGTCGCGCATCCCGAGCTTGCGCATCGCGTTCGCGCGGTGGTTCTCCACCGTCTTCTCGGAGAGATGGAGGATTTCGGCGATCTCCCGGCTCGTATGGGCCTCGGCGACGAGCTTGACGATCTCCTCCTCGCGCGGCGTCAGCTCCTCGTCGCCGCCGGTGCCGCGCTTCAGAACGTCCTTGATCAGCGCCTGCTGGGCGGCAGGGGTGAGGAACGGCTCACCGCGCTCAACCGCGTGGATCGCCTCCAGCAGGTCGGTGTCGGCCTGGGTCTTCAGCACATAGCCCGAGGCCCCCGCCTTCAGGGCCTCGAAGAGGTAGCGCTCGTCGTCGTGCATGGAGAGGATCAGCACCGCCACCTCCGGCGCCTGCTGCTTGATCTCGCGAGTTGCCTGCAGGCCGGTGAGCTTGGGCATCCGCACGTCCAGGATCGCCAGGTCGGGCTTCTCGCGGATCGCGATCTCGCGCGCCGCGGCGCCGTCGGCAGCCTCGGCAACCACCTCTATGCCGGGCTGGCGCTCGAGCAGCAGGCGCAGGCCGGAGCGCACGATGCCGTGGTCATCGGCGATGAGGACCCGCATGACGCCAGTATGGTGCAGTCGATGTCCGGCGAGCCCGTCTCCTACCTGACCCTGCGGCAGGGAACAAGTGTGGTCAGCTCCGACGGCGAGCAGGTCGGCGAAGTCGCACATGTGCTTGCTGCCGAGGAGCAGGACATCTTCGACGGGATCGTGATCGACGCCTCGTGGCTTCCCGGCGGCCACGTCTTCGCCGACGCGGCCCAGATCGCCGAGATGCGCAGCGACGCGGTCACCCTCGCCCTCGATGGGGAGGGTAGCCGCGGACTGCCGCAGCCGAGCGAGAATCCGGCAGCGATGGAGGCCGGCCCCGACGACGTCGTCGACGAGGGCGTCGGCGACGATCTGCGCGACAAGCTGCGCCGCGCCTGGGATCTGGTCTCAGGCAACTACTAGCCGTCGATTCGCAGCCTGACCGTCGTCCCCTCACCGGGACGCGACTCGATATCGAGGCCGCCGCCGACCAGCAGCGCGCGTTCGCGCATGCCGGCGATCCCCTGGCCGCCTTCGGCCTCGGCGAAAGCGAATCCCCTGCCGTCATCGGCGACCGTGAGCTCGACTCCGCCGTCGCGCCGGAGCAGCTTGACCCGCACCGAGGACGCGCCGCTGTGGCGCGAGAAGTTGGAGAGCGCTCCCTGCGCCACCCGGTAGACGACCAGCTGCACGTCGTCGTCGAGGTCGGAGAAGTCTCCTTCTGACTCGAAGCTTGCCTCGACCTCGCCGTGGCGGTCGAGGTCGGCGACCTGGCCCGCGACGGCGGCCTTGAGCCCAAGGTCGTCGAGCGCCGTCGGGCGCAGCTGGCGTGCCAGCGACAGCAGCTCCTCCATCGCCTGATTGGCGAGGGCGCGGGTCTCGGCCAGCTCGCCGTCGAGCTCCGGTGGCGCGTTCTCCCGCGCGGCCTCGAGCCGCAGCAACACTCCTGTCAGCGCCTGGTTCACCTCGTCGTGGAGGTCGCGGGCGATTCGCGCCCGCTCCTCCTCCTGGGCGCGCAGCGCGGCGCTGGAGGTGCG
>JBBPIM010000062.1:0-8282 GCA_038040325.1 Candidatus Mayfieldus profundus | reverse complement strand
ACCGAGGAGGAGGTCTACGAGCGGCTCGGCTATTCCTACATCGAGCCCGAGCTGCGTGAGGGGTCCGGCGAGCTGCGCGCCGCCCGCGCCGGCGAGCTGCCCGAGCTGGTCAGCGAGCGCGACGTGCGCGGCGACCTGCACTCCCACACCACCCTCTCCGACGGCCGCGCCAGCCTCGAGGAGATGGCCGATGCGGCGCGCGAGCGCGGCTACTCCTACCTCGCTATCACCGACCATTCCGCGTCGCATGGCTTCGGCGACCACGTCACCTCCGAGCGCCTCTGGGAGCGGATCGAGGAGGTGCGCATCCTCGACAGCAAGCTGCCCCGCTTCCATCTGCTGGCCGGCTCGGAGATAAACATCGGCCTCGACGGCTCGCTCGACTACCCGGATGAGCTCGTCGAGGCTCTGGACTGGGTGATCGCCAGCGTCCACACCTCGTTCTCCGACGACGAGAAGAAGATGACCGGCCGCGTGCTGGAGGCGATCGAGAACCCGCTGGTGGACTGCATCGGGCACCTCACCGGGCGGCTGATCGGGCGCCGCGAGCCGTATCCGATCGACGTCGAGGCGGTCGCCGAGGCGGCGGCGCGGACCGGCACGATGCTGGAGATCAACGGCAACCCGAACAGGCGAGACCTCTCCGACCGCCACGCGCGGCTCGCGGCCCAGGCCGGCGCGACGATCGTGCTCAACACCGACGCCCACCGGGTGCGGACGCTGGGCAACATGACCTACGCCGTCGCCACCGCGCGGCGGGCCTGGCTGACCAAGGATCAGGTGGCCAATACGAGGGCCTGGCGCGACCTCAAGAAGCTGCGCCCGCGCAGGGGGGGCTCTTGAGCCTGCGCTCGGCGGCTCGCGGCTGGGGGTCGACCTCCGAGGAGCGGGCGATGCCCTTCCCCTGCGACCGTTACGTGGAAGCGCCGGGCGGCGTCTACCACCGCGCGATCGACATCGACGCGCCGCCGCCGGTCGTGTTTCGCTGGCTCTGTCAGCTGCGCGCCGCCCCCTACAGCTACGACCTGATCGACAACTTCGGCCGCCGCAGTCCCGAGACTCTGACGCCGGGGCTCGACGAGCTGGCGGCGGGGCAGCGGGTGATGAGCATCTTCGAGCTGGTCGAGTTCGAGCGCGACCGCCACATCACCCTGCGGCTCCGGCGTCCGCGGCTGCTGCGCGAGCTGGCGGTCACCTACCTGGTGGGTCCGCGTGGCGGGGCGGGGTCGCGGCTGCTGGTCAAGCTGGCTGTCGGCTACCGGGGGGGCCGGGTCGGGTCGGCCGTTGCAGGCACGATGCTTCCGCTCGGCGACCTGGTGATGATGCGAAGGCAGCTGCTCAACCTCAAGCGGCTCTCCGAGCGCGACGCGGCAGACTAGCTGGAGGCCGGCGGCGGCGGGTGCGGGTGGCCGGCCGGCGAGCGGTCGCGGCCGAGCCCCGGCGTTCGCACCAGCTGCACGGGCCGCAGCGCCGAGCCCGGCTCGACGTAGAACTTCACCCCGTCGCGCTCCTCGACCCCCAGGACCGCCGCCTCGCGGGTGCGCCAGGTGAGCGCCACCAGCAGCGCCCAGCCGGTTCCGATTGCGGTCACTCCGGGGAAGAAGACACCGAGCACGCCCGCGACCAGCGCGGTGAGGCCGATCGGCCAGAGTCGCTCCAGCGCGATCCTGTCCGGGTTCTCGTCGGGCAGGCTGGAGATGGTGCGTGCCGCGGCGAGGGCGTCTCGGACCCCGTCGGCGGCGCGGCGGGATCGCCCCAGGTAGAGCCCGATCGCGACCGAGACCGGCCACCAGGCCGCGGCCACCAGCAGGGTCACGGTGTCGTCCTTGGCGCCGGCGGAGAGCACGGTCACCGCGGCCAGCGCGGTCGCCTCGCCTGCGGCCAGCAACACGGTCAGGCGCAGCAGGTCGGTGAACGGCATCAGCCGGGCCGGGCCATCTAGCCGGCGAGGGTGCGCAGCACCGCAAGCCAGCCGGCCGGACTGTCCACGGTCAGGTCCGCCTCGTCGGCCAGCTCAGCCGGGCCCTCCTCAGAAGCGATGCCCACGCATACCGCCGCGCGAAGCCGCCCCTCCTCGTGAAGGTCCCGCAGCCGCCGGAACGCGTCGAGGTCGGTGCGGTCGTCGCCGCCGAAGATCGCCGCATCGACCGAGTCTGCGGCCAGCAGCGCCCCCACCGCGGATCCCTTGCCCCCGCCTCCGGCCGGGCGAAGCTCCAGCACCTTGCGGCCCCAGCGCGGCTCCAGCCCGTCACGGCCCGCCTCCGCGGCGATCTCGCGCGCCCGCGCCTCGGCGGCCCGCTCGTCGCCGGCGCCGCGCCAGTGCAGCGCCTGGATCGGGCCCTTGTCCTCGCGCCGCAGCCCGGCAGCGGGCAGCGAGTCTCCGTCCAGGCCGTCCAGAAACTGCGCAGCCGCATCCTCCCGCCCCTCCAGCGAGGCGTCGAGTCGCGGCTCGGTGTCTCCGGGCAGCAGCAGCTCCAGCCCGTGGTTGCCGGCGTAGGCGATCCCGTCGACCCCGACCAGCTCGCGCGCCTCGACGGCGCGGCGGCCGGAGACGCAGCCGACCACGGCGAAGCGCCCGCTCAGCTCGGCAAGCACCGCCCTGGCGCCGTCCGGCACCGAGGCCTGCTCGGGGCGATCGGCGATCGGCGCCAGTGTCCCGTCGATGTCTGTCAGCACTGCCGCAGTCGCGGGATTCTCCGTCAGCGGTGCGAGCAGGGAGGCGAGCCCGTCGGCAGTGGTGGCGCCGGCCATTGGCCCTAGTATCGCCGCACGTGGCCGATGCGCGCTCTCAGCCATCCTCGCGAGCGGGCCTGCTGAGGCTGGCGCTGGTCGGCACCGCCGCCGGCGCCTTCAGCGGCCTGTTCGGGGTCGGAGGGGGCACGGTGATCGTGCCGCTGCTGATCCTCTGGTTCGGATACGGCGAGCGGCTCGCGACCGGCACCAGCCTGGCCGCGATCGTGCTGATCGCCGCGCTGGCCGCCGCCGGCCAGGGCATCTACGGCAACGTGGACCTCGCCAAGGGGCTGCTGCTCTCCATACCGGCGGTCGGCGGGGTGGTGCTGGGGACCGCGGTGCAACAACGCATCTCGCAGCGCGCGATCTCGCTGCTGTTCGCGCTGCTGCTCGTCGTAATCGCCGTGCAGCTGATCGTCCCGTGAACGAGCTGCTTGCAGTCCTGACCGCGGCGGCGGGCGGCCTGGTAGGTGGCCTGGTCGGAGTCGGCGGCGGGATCCTCTTCGTACCGGCGCTGACGATCTTCTTCGACCTGAACCAGGTCGAGGCCGAGTCCACGTCGCTGCTGATGATCGTGATCGTGGCCTTGGCGGGGGCGCTGCGCCAGAACTCCTACGGCAACGTCAACCTGCGCGACGCCGCGCTGGTCGGCGCCCTCTCGCCGCTCGGCGTGGTGGTCGGGGTGGTGGTCGCCAACGAGATCCCCGAGCGCGCCCTGGAGCTGTCCTTCGCGGCGCTTGCCCTGTTCATGGCCGTGCAGCTGGTGCGGCGGGGACTGCGGCCGGAGCCGGAGCCGCCCACCCCGTCTGCGACCTAGACCATGGCGAACGGGCTCCAGGTCAACGACGAGGTCGAGATTCCCCTCTCGGAGATCGAGCTGCGGACGAGCCGCTCCTCCGGGCCCGGCGGCCAGCACGCCAACGTCACCGCCTCCCGGGTCGAGGCGGTCTTCGACGTCGAATCCTCCGCCGCGCTTTCGGACTCGCAGCGCGCCCGCCTCCTCGACAAGGTGGGCCCGCGCGTCACCGCGGTCGCCCAGGACGCCCGCAGCCAGGCCCGCAACCGGGAGCTGGCGCTGCAGCGGCTGGCCGAGAAGCTGGCCGGGGCGCTGCAGGTGCCGAAGAAGCGGCGCCCCACCAAACCCACCAAAGCGGCTCGGAAGCGGCGGCTGGAGCAGAAACAACGCACCTCGCGGCAAAAACAGCAGCGGCGCCGGCCAGACCCCGAGGCCTAGCCCCGGGCCAGCCCGTGCTCCAGCGCGCCCTTGACCCCGGCGTCGAGCGCGTTCAGCCGGTAGAGCGCGACCGCCTCGGCCGAGGGAAAGTTGCGCATCCGCAGCGCGTCGGTGCCGTGATGGGTGAGGACGCAGGAGAGCAGCGCCGTCCGCCGCTCCTCGGGCAGTCCGCCGGCGGCCGCGCCAACCATCTCGGCGCCGATCTGGAGGTGCCCGAGCAGCCGCCCGCGCTCGCTCAAACCGATCTCCGCGCCGTATGTGAACTCGCGCGTCTTGCCGACGTCGTGCAGCAGCGCCGCCGCCATCAGCAGGTCGGAATCCAGCCGCGGGTGCAGCGTGCACAGCTCGGTCACCAGGGTGCCGACCGCGACCGTGTGCTCGATCAGGCCGCCAAGGTAGGCGTGATGGCCGGCCCGGGTGCAGGGCGCGCGACGGAAGTCGGCGGCCAGCGGCTCGGAGAAGAGCACCCCCTGCACTACCGCCGCCAGTCCCGGGTCGTGGACCTCGCGGGCGAGGTGCTCGAGGAAGCCCTCCAGCTCCTCGCGGTCGCGGTAGGCGGCAGGCAGGAACTGCTCCGGGTCGGCCTCGCCCGGCTCGAGCTTTCGCACGTCGTCGAGCTCGGCGACGAGCTTGCCGCGGAAGCGCTGGGCGCGGCCGCGCGCCTCGATCGCGTCGCCTCGCTCGAAGCGCGACCCGATCCGGTCGGACTCGCGAAATACCCTCGCCGCGATCGAGCCGCTGCGGTCGCGCAGCTCCAGGGCAAGGTAGACCGAGCCATTGCGTGCCACCAGCCGGTCCTTGCGAACGCAGGCATAGCGGCCGCTGAACGCCTGGCCCGGGGTCAGCTCGGCGATATCCGCCCCGGTCTCCTCGACAGCCGGAAGTGACTGCGCAGCTTCCACGTCACCGATCATCCAACCGGCACCGGACGAAGAGTCGATGCGGCCCGGAGGGCCGCTTGGCGTACGCTCAGACCATGGAACCGCTGGTCTGGGAAGGCGATCCGCCGGAGCTTCGCGCGCCGATCCTCGTCTGCGCCTTTCGCGGCTGGAACGACGCCGCCGGGGCGGCATCGACCGCGCTCGGCACCGTCGCCGGCTCGCTGGACGCCGAGCTGGTCGCCTCGGTGGACCCCGAGGAGTTCTTCGACTTCCAGGCCAGCCGCCCGATGATCAGCCTCACCGAGGGCCAAACCCGCCACATCGAGTGGCCGGCCAACAACCTGGTGGCGGCCCAGGCGCCGTCGGCCGAGCGCGACCTGCTGCTGCTCGACGGGACCGAGCCGAACCTGCGCTGGCGCACCTTCTCCGATGCGATCGCGGATGCTGCCGAGCGCTGCGGGGTGGAGATGGTGATCACGCTGGGGGCGCTGCTGGCCGAGGTTTCCCACACCCTGCCCGTGCCGATCACCGGCCTGGCCTCCGACGAGCAGCTGGTCGAGGAGCTGGAGCTGACCCGTTCCAACTACGAAGGCCCGACCGGGATCGTCGGCGTGCTGCACGACTCCTGCCGGCACCGCGGAATGAGCTCTGCCTCGCTGTGGGCGGCGGTGCCCCACTACGTCGCCGCCGTCCCCAACCCCAAGGCGGCGCTGGCCCTGCTGCGCCGGCTCGAGGCCCTGACCGGGATCGCGGTGGACGCGTCTGAGCTGGAGGAGGAGACCTCCAGCTACGAGGAGCAGGTGACCCGCGCGGTCGAGGCCAACCCGGAGATCGAGGAGCTGGTGCAGCGCATCGAGGAGCAGCAGTCAGAGCAGTTCGCCGAGGGCGAGGACCTGCCCTCCGCCGACACGCTGGCCCGCGACTTTCAGCGCTTCCTGCGCCAGCGCGGCAGCGACCAGAACTAGGCGGGGTCCGAGGGTGCGGACCGAGCACAGCGTCGAGATCGCCCGGCCGCCCGAGGAGGTGTTCGAGTTCATCTCCGACCCCCGCAACGACCCGCGCTGGTGCGAGAAGGTGCTCAGCTGCGAGCAGGTCACCGGCGACGGGCCCGCGGTCGGCGCTCGCTATCGCTCCGTTCACCGCCCGACGCGGATCAAGCCCAAGGCGGAGCTGGTCTGCGAGATCGTCGCGTTCGACCCTCCCAGCGCGATGGCCTCGCGCCAGGAGGACGAAGACGGCGTCTTCGACGTCACCTACGAGGTCGCGCCGATCCCCGAAGGTACCCGCTTCACCCAGCGCAGCGAGATCGAGTGGAAGCTGCCGCGCCCGCTTCAGCTCGTCGCCAACAGGATGGTGCCGCGCCACATCGAGGGCCAGATGAAGGCGCTGAAGGGGCTGCTCGAGCCCTTGATCTCCGCCGCCGGGCTGATCAGCCGGTAGTCGCACCAGCTCTTGGGCCGGGACCTACTCAGCCTCCAGGCATCTCGCGAAGTTTCCGGGCTCGTATCCGCGCCGCTCGGCCAAACGCGCGAGCGGAGGGAAGAGCAGCCGCTGCAGGAAAGGCGGGGGAGCCGGCGGGAACAGCAGCACGACCATCTCGCGGTTGTGGTGTGCGATCAGGGCGGCCGGGAGCAGTGCACCGGGGCTCTTGGGTAAGCCGCGCCGAGTCAGCTTGCCTGCTCGGTTGAGCGCCGCGGCATCCTCGAGGAACTCCTGCAGCGTCGATGGCGGCCGGGCATGGCAGACGATGTGCGCGACCTCTTCGCCGTCGTTTCGGTAGGAGTGCCGGACCCCGGCCGGAACGACGACCACGTCGCCGGGTCCTGCGGAGCGCCACTCCCTGCCCGCCAGGAAGCTCGGGTTGCCGGCCAGAACCTCGAAGCGCTCCTCCATCGAGGGATGGATGTGCGGCGTCACCCCGCCGCCGGGGTCGACCCACGTTTCGACGCGGAGCACCTCGCTTCCATCCTCGTCCGTGGTCCGCCGGAAGCTGTATCGCTGGCGGAGGACCGGATCCTCGACTACGCGCTCGGCCATGTTGCCTCCGTTTCGCCGCATCGGGGACTAACCTAGTCTCCGTTAGGTTTACCGGCTGCACCTTATCGAAGGGGAACACGGGATGTCAATGGGGACGAAGAAGCGGGCGGGGCCGCGCCGGCGCCGGCTGACGGCCGAAGCGCGCCGCGAGCTGATCGAGCGGGCCGCCACCGAGGTATTCGCGGAGCACGGTTATCACCGGGCGTCGATCGACGAGATAGCCAGGCGCTCGGGTGTCACGCCACCGGTCGTGTATGACCACTTCAGCTCGAAGAAGGACCTTCACAAGCGGCTGCTCGAGCGTCATTACGCCGAGCTGGGGGAGATCTGGCGCAGGTACTTCCCCGGCGAGGATCCGCCCGAACAGCGGCTGGCCGGCGCAATCGACGCCTGGTTCGCATACGTCCAGAACCACCCCTACGCCTGGCGGATGCTGTTCCGTGAGACGAGCGGCGAGCCCGACGTGCAGGCGGCCCACCGCGAGGTTCAGGTCCGCAGCCGCGCTGCCCTTCTGCCGCTCGTCGCAGGCGAGACCGGCAGCGAGAACATCGCCGGCTCCGGCGATGCCGCGGGGTTGGAGATGGCCTGGGAGGTCTTTCGCGCGGTGCTGCAGGGCCTGGCGCTTTGGTGGTATGAGAACCAGCACATCCCTCGCGACCGAATGGTCTCCACCGCGATGAACGCGCTTTGGGTCGGATTCGAACGGGTGCGCAGCGGCGAGCGTTGGGAGGCCTAGATCTCTGCCGCCGGGCAGATCAGCCGGTAGTCGCACCAGCTGCACACCGCCGGCGAGGGCTTGGGCTCGAAATCCTGGTCGAGGATCCCCTTGCCGACGTCAAGCACGGTTCGCTCGACGCGCTCTGTGTCGTCCGCCGAGCCTCCCACCGCCACCTTCTCGGCGTCGAGCACGTAGTAGTAGCTGCCCATCTCCGCGTCGAGGTCCCAGGCCTGGCGCGCCGCCACCCGGTACAGCGCCAGCTGCAGGTCGTCGGCAAGCTCCGCCTCGGTCTTGCGCTGGCCGGTCTTGTAGTCGATCAGCTCGAAGCCGCCGTCGGGCAGCTTGTCGACGCGGTCGACGCGGCCGCGCAGGTGGTGGGGCCCGATCTTGAAGTCGAACTTGCGCTCGATCGAGACGGTCTCCGCGTCTGATGCTTGCTCGTGTTCCCAGTAGCGCCGCAGCGCCTCCAGGGCGCGGTCGCGGTACTGCAGCTCGTCGTCGGAGGAGCCGAAGCCGCCGCGCCGCCAGCCCGCCTCGAACAGCCGCATCAGCCGCCGCAGCCCGTCCTCGTCGCCGGCGCCGCGCTCGCGCTCCTTGTGGAACTGCTCGAGCACGCGGTGGATCAGGATCCCGAAGCGCTGGTTGATCGTCGGCTCCTGGGGGATCCCGAAGACGCGGG
>JBBPIM010000061.1:0-8441 GCA_038040325.1 Candidatus Mayfieldus profundus | reverse complement strand
TCGGTGCGCTCCACGTTCGCGCCCGACGCCTCCGGGCCGTTGGCCACCACGAAGAAGCGGCCCACCACCTCGGCCACGCCCAGGTCCTCCAGCGAGTCGCCCACCGCGACGCACTGCTCGGGCTCGTAGCCGCGCGCCCGCATGTGAAGCTCCACCCCGGCCGCCTTCGAGGCCACGGCCGGGATCAGGTGGTAGACCGAGCGCCCGTCCTCGATCTCGCCGTTGTCCACCAGCCGCAGGTCGCCGTGGCCCTCGCGCTCCAGCAGCGCGTTGGCCTCGTCGAGGTCCACCCTGCCGCGGTAGAGGTGGGACACGTAGCGGTCGAGGTGCCATGGTGAGTGAGGCTCGATGGCGTCGCCGAACGATCGCTCCAGGAGCGCCGGCGCCCCGGAGTCGCCGATCAGATCGTGGGGGCTGAGGCCGTCCCGCGGCGCATATGGGCCGCAGAGGAAGTGCTCATCGTCCTCGATCACCACGCCCGATCCGATCTCGTAGATGTAGGCGCTCTGGCCGATCAGCCGCGCGTCCTCCATCACCTGCGCCTTGCGGCGGCCGGACTTGAGCACCACCTCCACGCCGGCCCGATGGCAAGCCTCCAGCGCGCGGGCCGGACGCAGTGTGAAGCCACCCTTGCCGTCCCTGAACAGCGACGCGCCGGCGCCGAGCAGGGTGCCGTCGAGGTCGGTGTAGACGCAGCGCAGTGCCATCGGGCAAATCTAGGCGCTCCAGCTGCGCGTGTCAGGCAGGGGCGCGAAGCGACAGAAACGGCGGCCGCTCCACCAGCTCCACCTGGACCAACCGGCCGTCGGCGGTCTGGAGCGGCGGAGCGTGATCGTCGAGCAGGCGGCCGTCGCGGCGCAGCCGCTCGAGGATCACGCGCAGCACCGTGTAGGCCATCGGCCCCAGCTCCGGAAGGGGCTGATGGCGGTTCAGGCGCTCGCCCACGTCCACCTGAGCCATCGCGTGCACCCCCACCGCGTCCCGGGCATCCAGCAGCATCGCCGTCTCCACGGCGTAGCCGGTCGAGAAGGGGATCGACTCGAGCAGCGTGCGGCGGGCCGCCACCTCGCCGGCCAGCGGCTGGCCGAACGCGGCCAGCTCGGGGTAGAAGGCGCTCAGCAGCGGCCGGGCGGCCAGCTCGGTCACCCGCCCGCCCTCGCGCGGACGCTGTTCACCCGACTCCAGCACGTACGGGCGCTCGAAGTTGGCCTTCACCAGCTGCAGTTCGGGATGCACCACCAGCGGCCCGAGCAGGCCCGTGGCAAAGCGCGTCTGAAAGTCGCGCGTGTCGGCGTCCAGGTAGAGCACCAGCTCTCCCCGGACGGCGCTCAGCGCCCGCCACATCGCGTCCCCCTTGCCCAGCACCCGGCCGAACTCGGGCACCAGCTCGCCCTCCTGCACAACCTCCGCGCCGGCTCGCGCCGCCACCTCCGCCGTGCCGTCCTGGGAGGCGGCGTCCACCACCAGCACCTGGTCGGCCAGGCCCTCCAGAGAGAGCACCCGCTCCACGATCGAGCCCACGGTGTCGGCCACCTCGCGCGCGGGAAGCACCACCGAGATCGGCGCGGCCTTGCGCTCGAGCAGAAGCTCGAGCGGGAAGTCGGTGTGGGCGAAGGAGCGGATCAAGCCGTGCGTAGGATGGCTGGCGGTGACCGTGGCGGGCCAACAGATGCCCTGGGAAGCGCTTCTCAAACGCGGGGAGGGCGAGCAGCTGGTGGCGGAGAGCAAGGAGCGCCACCAGGACGCCCTCACCGAGCCGCTGCCCGAGCGCCTGCACCCGGAGCTGCGCGCGGCGCTCGAGCGCAACGGGATCGAGGGCCTCTACGCCCACCAGGCCGACGCCCTGGAGTCGGCCTATCAACGGGACACGATCGTGACCACGGGCACTGCCAGCGGCAAGTCGCTGGCCTTCAACCTGCCCGTGCTGGACACGCTGGCCCACGACCGCTCGGCGCGCGCGCTGTACCTCTACCCCACCAAGGCGCTCGCCCAGGATCAGGCGCGTGCGCTCCACAAGCTCGGCCTGAACTACCTGCGCCCGGCGATCTACGACGGCGACACCCCGCGCGAGGAGCGCCGCGCCATCCGCGGCCGGTCCAACCTGATCCTCACCAACCCGGACATGCTGCACGTTGGCGTGCTGCCCAACCACCAGTCGTGGGGCGACCTGCTGGCCAACCTCGCCTGGATCGTGGTGGACGAGGCCCACGTCTACCGCGGCGTGTTCGGCTCCCACGTGGCAAACGTGCTGCGTCGCCTGGCCCGCGTGGCGCTGGCCTACGGCACCGAGCCGCGGTTCGTGCTGGCCAGCGCCACTATCGCCAACCCCGTCGAGCTTGCCGAGGGGCTCACCGGGCGCGAGGTGGCGCTGGTGGACCGCGACGGCGCCCCGCGGGCCGAGCGCCGGATCGCCATCTGGAACCCGCCGCTGGTGGACGAGCGCACCGGCGCGCGCGCCTCGCCGCTGGCCGAGGCGGCCGACCTGCTCGCCGACCTCGTGGAGCAGGGGGTGCGCACGATCTGCTTCCTGAAGTCCCGCCGAGGGGTGGAGCTGATCCAGCGCTTCACGCGCCTGCGTCTGGAGGATCGCGGCCGCGGCGACCTGGCCGAGCTGGTGGCCCCTTACCGCGCCGGCTACACGCCCTCCCAGCGACGCGAGATCGAGCAGCGGCTGATGGCGGGCGATCTGCTGGCCGTGGTGGCCACCGACGCGCTGGAGCTGGGCATCGACGTGGGGGACCTCGACGCGGCGATCTGCGTGACCTTCCCGGGCACGGTGGCAAGCCTGCGCCAGATGTGGGGCCGCGCCGGCCGGCGCCACACCGGACTGGCCCTCTACGTGGCCGGCGCCGACGCGCTGGACCAGTTCTTCTGCCGCCACCCAGACGAGTTCCTGGCACGCCCGGTGGAGTCGGCGATCCTCGACCCCGAGGCCGAGGAGATCCACCTCGCGCACCTCTGGGCCGCTGCCTACGAGATGCCCCTCACGGCGGGAGACGAGGAGTTCCTCGGGCCGCGCTGGGAGGCTGGGGCCCGCCGCCTGGTGTCCCTCGGGCGCCTGCGCGAGCGCGGCGGGCGCTACCTGCCCCGCGGCGAGGGCTTCCCGGCGGCGGAGATTCCGCTGCGTTCCGCATCGCCCGACTCGGTGGCGGTCGTGGAGGCCGACGCCGGCGAGGTGATCGGCTCGGTGGAGACCGCGCGCGCCCACTCGGCCGTGCACCCCGGCGCGATCTACCTGCACATGGGCAGCTCGTATGAGGTGGCCGACCTCGACCTGGACTCGCGGCGGGCGCTGGTGCGCTCCTTCGGCGGCGACTACTACACCCAGCCAAAGAAGGAGACCGACACCTGGATCGAGGAGGTGCTCGACCACCGCGAGGTGGCCGGCTGCCCGCTGTCCTTCGGCACGGTCTCGGTCTCCGAGCAGGTGACCGCCTTCCAGCGCAAGCGCCTGTCCGACCACGAGAACCTCGACCTGGTGGCGCTGGACATGCCCGAGCAGCACTTCTCCACCCAGGCGCTCTGGTACGAGCTGCCCGAGGACATGCTCCAGCGCGACTTCCCGCTCGAGCACCTGCTGGGCTCCCTGCACGCCGCCGAGCACACCCAGATCGCGGTCCTCCCGCTGATCGCCATGTGCGACCGCTGGGACATCGGCGGGCTGTCCACGAACTTCCACGCGCAGACCGGTCGCCCCACGGTGTTCATCTACGACGGCCACCCGGGCGGCATCGGGATCACCCGGCTGGGCTTCCACCGCTTCGAGACGCTCGTGCGCGACGCCATGCGCCTGATCTCGGAGTGCCCCTGCCGGTCCGGCTGTCCCTCGTGCGTGCAGTCGCCGAAGTGCGGCAACCTCAACGAGCCGCTGAACAAGAACGGCGCGCTCGAGCTGCTGTCGCGGTTGGCGGCCTGAACGCGGTTGCAGGGGGCGGCCCGGCCGTCAAGCTTCGGCCCGCGGGGGTCGAGTGCTTACTGGATGCGCCGCGCGCTCCCGCTTCTCGTCCCGATCCTCATGCTGCTGTCGTTCGCGTCCACCGCGGCGGCCGGCGAGAGCGGCGGCGCGGTAGCGCCGCAGGCCCGCCAGACGCCTCCTCAGGAGTCAGGCGGCGCGGTGCCGGCGGATCCCCGCATCCGCGCCGAGCGTCGCAAGCGCAAGCGGCTGGCGGCAGCCAGGCGAGCCCGCGAGACCGGCCACCGCTTCCCGCTGGTGGGCACCTACTCCTACGGCAGCTCCGGGGCTCGCTTCGGCGCTCCGCGCAAGGGCCACACCCACCAGGGCCAGGACCTGGCCGCTGCGGAGGGCACCCCGATCGTGGCGCCCCGCGGCGGGGTGGTGAAGGCGGTGGCCTACCAGGCAAGCGGCGCCGGCCACTACGTGGTGCTCGACGGCGCGGGCGAGGACCGCGACTACGTGTTCATGCACATGCGCACGGGGTCGGTGGCCGTGACCAAGGGGCAGACCGTGCGCATCGGTGAGAAGCTCGGCGAGGTGGGCAACACCGGCCGCTCGTTCGGCGCGCACCTGCACTTCGAGATCTGGACCGGCGGCGGCTGGTACACCGGCGGCCGCCCCGTGGACCCGCTGCCCTATCTGCGGGTCTGGGACAGCGCCGGCTGACCTACCGCCTGACGATGTTGTGGATCTCGAGCACCTCCGGCTCGCCCGGATTTATCCCTACCTTCGCCAGGACGGGCATGAGGCGCTCCCCGAACGCCTCGAGCTGCTCCCGCGAGTCCCAGATCTCACTGACCCGGATGTTCCCGTCCGTGAGAAAGCACACGTGGTACTCCATCCCCTCCGGCGGGAAGTCCCCGGCCTCCTGAAGACGACGGACGGTCTCGTCGTACTGCTCCGCGGTGGTCTCAGACGTGGGCGCGAAGCGGATTAGGACGCTCATGGCGATCCTCCCTGGCTCGGGGTCGGGCCGACCCTACCGGTATCCGGCACCCCAGGCGCCGGGCTAGTCGAAGGTCAGCCGCACGTTGCCGGTGACGGCGTCCGTGTCGACCGCCATCGACGCGGTCAGCTGCCCCAGCGGGCCGGTGAAGAGAGAACCGCCGATCGCCTCGCCCAGGCCGGAAGCGCCGCCGAAGGCCTGGATCGCACTGGTGGCCAATTGCTGGGCGTCGGCGCGCATCGTGACGGCGCCTTTCGCGCCCTCCACCTCGGCGGTGGGAGCGTCCGCTAGGCCCTGTGCCTTGGCCTGGTCGTTGGCCAGCACGAAGCTCTCGCCCACCACGCCGAAGAAGATCCGCATCCCGTCCTGGGTGGCGAGCGAGTAGAGGCCGTCGTCGCCGCTGGGCGGGGTGACCCTGCCGAGTGAGCCGCCGCCGATGCTGGGCAGCTCGCGGGCGATCTTGCCGAGCGTGCGCTCGAAGGCCGGCGCGTCGGTGAGCGCGCTGCGGAGACCGAACTTGCCGTCGATCGAGGTGGTGGCCGAGACATCGCCCGTGAGCTGTGCGAGCACATCGTCCTCGATGCTGATGTCGAGCTGGCGCTCGATCGAGCGCTTGCCGGTCTCGTACTGGCCAAAGCCCGCGGGATCGATCGCCTGGCCCGTGGTCTCGCCAAAGCGGAAGATCTGGGCCGGGTCGCGGAGGCCGAAGCCGATCTCGCCGTCGGCCTCGATCACCGGCGGGCTCTCCTCGCCGGTGGCGAACGGCAGGTCGGCGTCCTCCAGGCCGTCGCCCTCGGTGCCGAGGCGGAAGTCCACGTCGATGGCGTCGTCGGCGAACGACGCGGTGAGCCCGAAGTCGCGCATCGCGGACACGTACTCGACCTTGCGCGCGTCCTCGGTTTCGGGATCGGTGTCGAGCAGCTGCTTGACGTCGAAGAAGGTGCGCACCAGAGCGTCCTCGGGCAGGCCCTCGAAGGCCTCGTTGAACCGGTCCTCGGTCATGTGGTCGTCGCCGTCGTGGCGCTCGAGCGCGGCCTCGAGGTCCTTGCGCGAGTTGGCGACGACGAACACGTCGTCGTCGATGGCGACCGCGTCCTCGCCGTCCGTGGAGTAGAGCTTGGCTCCGTCCTTCTCGCCCACCTCCTTGGCCTTGGCCTTCTCGACCAGCTTCTCCAGCGCGTCCTTGTCCTTGGCCTGGATCGCGCCGACGATACGGGCGTCGACGTCGTCGGCGGTGAAGCTCTTCGAGTCCAGGGCGCCGACCACGAACTCGTTGCCGAGCGCCGGCTTCACGTCCTTCTCGAAGTCCAGGCCAGCTTGGGAGAGCCCCTGCCGCAGCTGGCCCTTCACCTGGCCGGAGAACGGGAACCGGTCCACGATCTTCTCGATCGCCTTGACCTGCTCGCCCTCCACGTCGGTGTCGAAGGTGGCCACGAAGGGGGAGTCGGCGGGCAGGTAGCCGAGGGAGTTGTCGAGCGCCCCGCCGCTGTCCGAGCCGCCACCGCAGCCGGCGATGCCGAAGGCCAGTCCCAGAGCGGAGATCGTGAGGAGGCGGCGCACGGGCGTGAGCCTAGCGAGCGCCGAGGCGGCTGCGCTTCCGCGACCCACCAAGCGGCGCGCACGCGGGTACCATGGCCCGCTGCGCGGCGAGGTAGCTCAGTTGGTAGAGCACACGACTGAAAATCGTGGTGTCGCCGGTTCGATTCCGGCCCTCGCCATCTCGCGGCAACTCGCTCACAGAGCGGGTTTCTGCGTTCTAGGGCAGGTCGCTTGCGGCTGCGGAAAGGGCGGGTGGGCAACGGATTGGGCAACGGAACGCCTCGGCCACATCTAGACGCTCTAGAACAGTCGGTCTCCGAGCGGCCCGGGTCGGCTCCGGTACCGCACCTTCGGGACTAGCCCCTCCGGCGGGCGCCCTAGCGCGACTCGTGTGGCGGGGATGGTCGACGCGAGAGCGCGTCCCCGCGCGAGGCCTTGACGAACAGCTCAACTGGGCGGCGACCTTCCGCGTCTACCGGCGTCGGGCATGAGGAGCGCGACTCCGAGATAGACGACATCTCCGCCCAGGTCATCTATCGGCCAAGTTGGCTGGCTCCGTACACGGGGGCCTGAGGGGATGGCGCGCTTCGAGCGACAAATGAAGCGACGGAAAGCAAGGAGGACGACGCCGGGCCCACACAGGCAGGCGCAACGTCACGCCATCGCGATCGGTTCGCGGCGGCGTTCGCTCGCCCCGCGGCGGCGCTCGGTGCGCACAGCGCGCGTGTCGGGCAGTCCGACGCGGCGGTCACGGGAGGCGGTGCGCCGGTCGCCGCGACCGATCCGCGGGTGTTCGTACAGCTCACCGCCGGGGCCCGACCGGCGCCAGCTGGGGATAACGAAGAAGACGAACCCGAGCGACACCGACAGCAGCACCCAGGCCAGCAGCAAGAGGAGGACGGTGAGGGACAGATCCGGCACAGGAGCTCCCGTCGGGTTTCGATTCGAAGGCGGGAACTCCTTTCAAGATCCGGCTCTCACGCCTTGCGGCCGACTGCAAGCAGGCGTAGGGTGGACCGCGTAGTGCCCCCCGCGACCGCGGTGAACGGCCCGGGGGGCGTGGCACCGGAGCCGAAACTCCGATGCGCCGCGCACGCTACAAGCGCGACCTGTCGGCCTCCCCTCTGGTGCCTTTCCAGGCACCACAACGGAGGGGGAAGGACGATGAGCTATCGAGTTCACTGCGACTGGTGCGGAAGGTGGATCAAGCCTGACGACGACCAGGCCGTCATGTATGTCGAGGTCCATCGGAAGCGGACCACTAAGCACGAGAAGTGGTCGAAGGAAGTGAAGACGACCCGGCACTTCTGCGTGCGCCGACGGGTACTCGAGCCCGCCGCGAAGACGGCAGGAGTGGAGTGGTTGGGCCACGCCGACCCGGGGTTCACGCTGCGGACCTACGTGCACCTGCTGGATGAGGGCGTGGGCGACGCGGCGTTCATGGACGCCGTGGTCGGAACGGGCGAGCGCCGAAACGCAGGGGTCGATCAGGTTGTCTCCCGCGGGCGCCACTCATTGCGCGCATAGGTCACGCGGCGACGAGAGTCCTTTGCAAAGGCGTAGATCTTTACCCCTGAGGCGAGGAACTGAGACGCCGGAGGATCCGCGGCGTACCGATTCATCGCCCCCGGCTGAAGCAACTGCGGGTCTTCGGTCTGCGACCGATGTTTGCGACGAAGATCTGAAGCCCGGCCAGCTCCCAACGGCCAGCGACCTTTCTGTAGTTGGCGGTTCCGGACACTTCTAGCTTGGGCCGATCTCGAACCGCCGTGATGAAGCTAACGAGGAACGCTGACACCCCGGTCACGGCACCGATGATCGGCAGCACGTCGGAGCCATTGTCTGACGCTGCGGTCGCAATTTCGAATGTCATCTCTACGAATCCTCCTAGTCAGGGGAGGGCACTGTTGGGCAACACGCGACCCGGAGACAGGCGAAAACCTCGGTCGATTCCGGCCCTCGCCATCTCGCGGCGAGCCGCGAGTTCCCTCGGGCTACGCC
>JBBPIM010000060.1:0-8905 GCA_038040325.1 Candidatus Mayfieldus profundus | reverse complement strand
ACAGATTGCCCCCGCTGCTTTGCGTGGCGGCGCTGGCGGCGGCAACGACGGCTCTGTCGGCCTGCGGCTCCGACGAGCTCTCGGTCGACGACTTCACCAAGCAGGCCGACAAGGTCTGCCGCGACAACCAGGAGGAGTTCAGCAGCATCCAGGGCACCCCGCCGAAGACGGCGGATCAGGCCGAGGCCCAGGCCGAGGCGTTGATCGAGGTCGCCGACCAGGCACTGGACGAGCTGCGCAGCCTCAGCCCCCCCGAGGACATTGCGGCCACCTATGACCGCTACCTGGAGGCGCGGGAGCGCGCGCTCGGCTATCTGGAGGATGGGCGTGACGCCGCCGCCGCCAACGACCCCAAGGCCTACGCGGCGGCCAAGCGCAAGGCCGCCGCTGGGCAGGCCGCCCGCCTGGCCCTCGCCCGCGATGTTGGGTTGCGCGACTGCAGCCGTCCATCGGTCAGCCTCGGCGGCGATCAGGCCGCCTCGCCGGGTTAGAGCTAACGGCGCGAGAGCCAGCCGAAGCCGAGCGCCATTGCAAGGTTCGCGATGCCCGCCATCCGCAGGCCCAGCTTGGCGCCGGGCCGGCTCACCGCCGGGGACTCGGCCCAAAGGGCATCGGTCGCGATCTCGGTGCCGCGCAGCCAGGCCAGCGCCCACCAGTCGCGATCGGCGCCCCGCCGGTCGGCGACCGCATGCGCCGCGGCGAAGGTGAGCCAGATCGGGCCGCAGCGGCGGAACAGGTGCTTGGCGTCCTCGGATGGCTGCTCGTGGCCGAGCACGCGCAGCGTCGCCTCGGGCACCGCGATCGCCGCAGACCCCAGGATCAGGTCGAAGACGACCATGTTGCGGTTTGTCTGGCGAAGCGTCTCCTCGAGCGTCACGGCCGGTCATACAACCACATCGCGCCACACCGGCCGCCGGACCGCGGTGCGTGCCCAGGGTGCAATCCCGCCACCAGCGCCGGAAGGGAAACCCGCGGCCAGGGCGAATCTGTGCGCCGTGACCAGGACCGCCACACGGGCTCGCCCCAGCCCCAAAAGCCTTTCCAACTTCATCAGCGAGCGCTTCGACGAATTCTCGCGCTCGCAGAAGGACGTTGCCCGCTACATCATCGATCACCTCGACGAGGCGGCGTTCCTCACCGCCGAGGAGCTCGCCCGTCGCGCCAACACCTCCTCCTCGACGGTGGTCCGCTTCTCACAGGCGCTTGGCTTCGAGGGCTACCCCGAGCTGCAGCAGGCCGCGATCGAGGAGTACCGCAACGCCACCGGCAACGGAAACGGCTCGACACAGGCGGGCTCGCTGTTCGACTTCGACCACTCCGAGTTCGAGGCGTCGCTGGGAACCGACCACGCCAACCTCGAGGAAACCGCGCGCAGCCTCACCCGTGAGCAGATCGAGGTAGCGGTTGCCGCGCTCGCAACGGCTCAGCGCGTGGTGATCGTAGGGGTGGACCAGATGGCCTTCTTCGCCAGCTATCTGCGCCACATGCTGAGCCTTCTCGACGTCCGCGCAGAGATCGTCGCCAGCACCGGCGGCGAATCGCTGCAGCGCCTTGGGCGCATCGACGAGGACACGCTGGTCATCGCGCTGTCGGCCGGCAGGGCCCACCCGCTCCTTCAGCGGGCGATGAAGCTTGCCCTGCACCGCCGCGCGCGCACCCTGGCGATCTCCGACGCAACCATGTCGGAGGTCGGAGAGCACGCGGAGCTGACCCTCTACTACTCCTCCAACAGTCCCTCCTTCGCGCGGTCCAACACCGCCCTGATGGCCCTGGTGCAGGCCCTCGCGCACGGCGTCTATGCCCGCGACGAGGCGGCCCATCGGGACCGCATCCGCGCCTACAAGCTCAAGTAGCTCCGCACTACCGCGCCCGCATCCGAGCCAGTGAGGGGCCCGCCATCGGCGGGCCCCTCCGGTTTGGGGCTCCCCCTTCTAAGATTGGGGGTGTGACCGAGCGCGCCACCTTCCGCGTCAAGACCGGCCTTGCCGAGATGCTCAAGGGCGGGGTGATCATGGATGTCACCACCGCCGAGCAGGCCCGCATCGCCGAGGACACGGGTGCCTGCGCGGTGATGGCCCTGGAGCGCGTGCCGGCCGACATCCGGGCCGAGGGCGGCGTCGCGCGCATGGCTTCGACGCGGAGGATCGCCGAGATCCAGGAGACGGTGACGATCCCGGTAATGGCCAAGGCCCGGATCGGCCACTTCGCCGAGGCCCAGGTGCTGCAGGCGCTCGAGGTGGACTACATCGACGAGTCCGAGGTGCTCACGCCGGCCGACGAGCACAACCACATCGACAAGCTTGCGTTCGACGTGCCGTTCGTCTGCGGGGCGACCAGCCTCGGGGAGGCGCTGCGCCGCATCGGCGAGGGCGCGGCGATGATCCGCTCCAAGGGCGAGGCGGGTACCGGAAACATCGTCGAGGCGGTCCGCCACATGCGCGAGATCACCACCGGGATCAAGCAGCTGCAGGTCCTCGGCCCGGAGGAGCTGGCGGGCGCCGCGAAGGAGCACCGCGCGCCGCTGGAGGTCGTGCGCGAGGTTGCCGAGCTGGGCTGGCTGCCGGTGCCGCTGTTCTGCGCCGGCGGCATTGCGACCCCGGCGGACGCGGCGCTGATGATGCAGCTCGGAGCCGAGGGCAACTTCGTCGGCTCCGGCATCTTCAAGAGCGAGGACCCGGAGCGACGCGCCCGCGCGATCGTCGAGGCGACCACCCACTACGAGGACCCCGCCCGGGTCGCCGAGGCGATGGCCGAGCTGGGTGAGCCGATGCCGGGGCTGGAGATCGCAGCCCTCGGGGAGGACGGCAAGCTGCAGGGCCGCGGCCGGTGAGCCCGGCCGCAGGGGAGGGGCCACCGACCGCGGTCGGAGTCCTCGCCGTGCAGGGCGACTTCTCCGCCCATGCCCGAATGCTGCGCGAGCTGGGAGCCGAGCCGCGCGAGGTGCGTACGCCGGTTCAGCTGGTCGGCCTCGACGGGCTGATCATCCCCGGCGGCGAGAGCACGACGATCACGATGGGGATGCGGTCCTCGGGGCTGGAGGAGGGGGTGCGCGCCCATCACCGGGCCGGGCGCCCGATCCTCGGCACCTGTGCCGGGATGATCGTCTGCGACGACCGCCACCTCGGCCTGATCGACGCGACCGCGCGACGCAACGCCTTCGGGCGCCAGCTGCAGAGCTTCGAGGCGGATCTCCAGGTGGAGGGGCTGGGCCCCGACCCGCTGCGGGCCGTGTTCATCCGGGCGCCCTGGATCGAGCGATGCGGTCCGGGCGTCGAGGTGCTGGCGAGCTGGGAGAGCCATCCGGTTGTGGTGCGCGAGCAAACGGTGCTCGCCACGGCCTTCCATCCCGAGCTCACCGACGACGCACGAGTCCATGCGCTGTTTATGGCAATGTGCCAAACCGCCCGAGAACGCCTGCAGCAGGAGGAGGCGCTGTGAGAGATCCCCGAGTCACCAACCTGGCCCGGATCCTGGTCGGCTACTCGACCAAGGTGGCCGAAGGCGAGACCGTTGTCGTGGATGGCGAGAGCGCCGCCGAGCCGCTGCTTGCTGCCGTATACGAGGAAGTGCTGAAGGCCGGAGCTAACCCGATCCCCAACATGTCGCTGGAGGGGCAGTCGGCGACCTACTTCAAGCATGCATCGGACGCTCAACTCGACTGGATCTCCCCGGTCTCGGAGTGGTCGGTGGAGAACGCCGACGTGCGCATCTCGGTCGGCGCCAGCACCAATCCGCGCGAGCTGTCCGGCGTGCCGCCGGAGCGCCAGCAGCGCCGCTCGCAGGCAATGGGCGACCTGATGGCGCGGGCGATGGAGAGAAGCGCCGACGGCTCCTTCCGCTGGGTCTACACGCTGTTTCCCACCGCGGCCTACGCCGCGGAGGCGGAGATGAGCCTCGAGGACTACGAGGACTTCTACTATCACGCCTGCCTGGCCAACGGCGGCGATCCGCTCAGCGCCTGGAAGGACGCCTCCGACGAGACCCACCGGCTGGCAGGGTGGATCGAGGGCCGCGAGGAGGTTCATGTCACGGCGCCCGGCACCGACATCAAGCTCGGCGTCGCCGGCCGCAAGTTCATCCCCTGCGACGGCGAGCACAACATGCCCGACGGCGAATTCTTCACCGGCCCGGTCGAGGATTCGGTCGAGGGGGAGGTGACTTTTCACCTGCCGGCGGTGATCGGCGGGCGCGAGGTCTCCGGGGTTCGGCTTCGATTCGAGTCCGGCAAGGTCGTCGATGCGAGCGCCGAGCGCGGTGAGGAGTACCTGATCAAACTGCTCGACACCGATGAGGGGGCGCGCCGCCTCGGCGAGCTGGGGATCGGGACCAACTACGGCATCGACCGCGGCACCCGCGAGGTGCTGCTCGACGAGAAGATCGGCGGCACGGTCCACATGGCGGTCGGGCGCAGCTACCCCGAGTCGGGCGGCGTCAACGAGTCCGCCGTGCACACGGATCTCGTCTGCGACCTTCGGAGGGGCGGGAGCATCAAGGTCGACGGCGACGATCTACAGGTGGACGGCAAGTTCGTGGTTTAAATCGCTCCTCGCTCCTCGCTCCTCGCTCCTCGGCCGAGCATCGAGTAGCGAGTAGCGAGTAGCGAGTTATTGGCTTGGCAGCGGCGAGCCGGCCAGGAACAGGAACCAGGCGCTCATCGCGACGATCGCCAGGATCACCGAGGTGACGATCACGGTCTCCAGCACCGTCGGGTATCGCGCCACGGCACGCTCATCGCGCATGCTCTTCAGCCATGCCGGCCGGATCGGCCCCACGGTGTTGGTGCCGGTGATGTGCACGTAGACCCGGTTGAGGCGCCCGAGCAGCCAGGAGATGAACAGGATCGAGGTGACGATCCCCACCAGCACCACCATGTAGGGCCCGCCGGAGGGCTCCTGGGTCTCGGAGATCTTCGAGCCGATCCAGATCCAGGAGAGGGGGATGATCGTCCACATCGACAGTGCGGCGACGATCATCGCCACCACGACCAAGGTCGCGGCCGCACTGCGGCCCGCGCGGCGCGGGGTGCTGTCTCTGGACGTCCCCTCCATACAATCGAACCTGTGTCAGGTCACTCTAAATGGTCGTCGATCAAGCATAAGAAGGCGGCCGCCGACGCCAAGCGCGGCCAGGCCTTCACCAAGCTCGCCAGGGCAATCACGGTCGCTGCACGCGAGAGCGGGGGGGATCCCGACGCCAATCCCGCGCTTGCGACCGCGGTTCAGAAGGCGCGTGACGTCTCGATGCCCAAGGACAACATCCAGCGGGCGATCGACCGCGGTACCGGGGCGGGCGCCGACGCGGCCGCGATCGAGCGCGTCGTCTTCGAAGGCTACGGGCCCGGCGGGGCGGCGATCCTGGTCGAGGCGCTGACCGACAACCGCAACCGCACCAGCGCCGAGGTCCGGCATGCCTTCTCCAAGCACGGAGGCAATCTTGGGGAGCCGGGCTCCGTCGCGTGGATCTTCGAGAAGCGCGGCGTGATCGTCGTAGACGGCGAGCGATATGGCGAGGACGATTTGATTGCCGCGATCGACGCCGGCGCCGACGACGTGCAGGCGGATGGCGACATCCTCAAGGTGATCAGCGCCCCGGCCGTCCTGGCCGCCGTTCGCCGCGCGCTGGAGGACTCCGGCGTGGAGATCGAGTCTTCCGACCTGGCGATGGAACCCAAGAGCACGGTCGAGATCGGAGAGTCGGAAGCCAAGACCCTGCTTCGCCTGCTCGACGCGCTGGAGGAGCACGACGACGTCAACGAGGTGCACGCGAACTTCGACATTCCCGAGGAGGTCTTGGAGAAGGCGGCCGCCTAGGGGGCGTACCGGCTAGTCGTCGGATTCGCCGTGCTTGCCCGACTTGCCGGCTTCGCCCGACTTGCCGGGCTTGCCACCTGACAACCCCGCCTCAGCGTAGGCCAGCTCCAGCTCGCGTTGCACGGTCCCTCTCTGGTTGGGGAACTGCAGGCGCTGCTCGAGGATCGGAATCGCCTCATTTGCCCGTCCCGCCAGGCGCAGCGCGTTGCCGAGGTTGAACAGGGCGTACGCGTAGTTGGCATCGCTGGTGCCCTCGGGGAAGGACTCAACCGCCCGCTGCAGCACCGGGATCGCCTCGTCGTAGCGGCCGGCCTGGATCAGCGCGTAGCCCTGGTCGTTGAGCGCGGCGCCGGACGCGCCGGGCGCCTCGACGCCCCCGCTCGACCCGGGCGATGGAGCGGACTCCACGGTCGAGATCTCGGTGGTGGTCGTGGTGGTCGTGGCCGGGCGGTTGTCGGCCGTGCGCGGCTTCGCTGCTCCCGTCTGCTTGGCGGGCTCGGAGCCACCGTCGAGTCCGATAGCCAGCACGAACCCGAGCAGCAGGGCAGCACCGGCCAGCGCCGCGGCCGCGAGCCGGCGGCGGTTGGAGCCCGCGCGCCGCAAGGCTGGTCCATCGGATCGGTCGAAGTCGCCGATCGGCGCCGGGACTCGCTCGGTCACCGCTGGCGCCCGATCCGGGTCGGCGGCCGGCTGCCCGAGCGCGGACGCGAGGCGTCTCGCCAGCTGGCCTGCGGTGCTCGGCCGCTGCTCTGGAGCGGGCGAAAGCCCGTCCCGCAGTGCGGCCGCGGCCTCCAGCGGCGCCTCGGGCCAGTCGTGCCGCAGGTCGGGGGGCGGTCCCGTGGCGGCCCGGTTGACGATCTCAGCCGGGGTCTCACCCCGCTGCGCACGCTCTCCAGACAGCGCTTCGTAGGCGAGGGCCGCGAGCGCGTACACGTCCGCCGCCGCGTGATCCGTCTCTCCGTCGAGCCGCTCGGGGGCGATGTAGGCGAGGGTGCCGATCACCGATTCGGACGAGGTGATCGCGGTTGCGTCGGTGGCGGTCGCGATCCCGAGATCGGCGAGCTTGGCGACGCCGTCGGGCCGGATCAGGACGTTGGAGGGCTTGACGTCGCGGTGGATCACCCCCTGCTCGTGGGCATGGTCGAGCGCCTCGGCGACCTGGGCCAGGATCGGCATCGCCGCCTCCGGGCGGAGGGGCCCGTCGCGGAGCATCTCCTCCAGCGAGCGCCCTTCCACGTACTCCATCACGATCAACACCGCGTCCTCGTCGACCAGCGAGTCGTAGATCGAGACGATGTTGGGGTGGTTGAGCGAGGCTCCCAGCCGGGCCTCACGGCGGAACCGCGCCAGGGCCTCCTCGGGGCTGCCCGTCGGCAGGCGCTTGACCGCGACCGGGCGCCCGAGGAATTCGTCGGTGGCGAGCAGCACGCTGGCCATGCCTCCCTCGCCGAGGCGACGCAGCACGCGGTAGCGCCCCGCGAGCAGGGCCGTGTTGGACACCCCGGAAGGAGCCATGGGGTGATTCTTCCACGCATACGTCGCGGTTAAACCCGCGTGGGCTCGACCAACCACGCTTGGCGCGGCCGGCCAAAGAGGCATCCGACCCCCGTCGCAGAATGAGTTCTCATGAAGGTCGTCATGGGTGTTGACCCCGGCGCGGCCAACCTCGGCTTTGGCGTCGTGCGGATAGAGGGCTCGCATATGGTCGCCCTCGATGGAGGGGTGATCGAGACCTCCCCTGAGCTGCCGCTCGAGCGGCGCCTCGAGCGGATCCACAAGGCACTCGCCGAGCTGATCGACTGGCACGAGCCGATGGCGCTCGCGGTCGAGGACCTCTACTTCGGACGCAACGTGCGCTCCGCGATGGCGGTCGGGCAGGCCTGCGGGGTGACGATGCTCGCCGCCGCCCAGCGCGGGGTGCGCTGCTTCGCGTACACGCCGCAGGCGATCAAGATGGCCGTCTGCGGATCCGGCGCGGCGGGAAAGAAGCAGGTCCAGAGAATGGTCGGGACCCTGCTCGGCCTGCCCGAGCCGCCCTCCCCGGACCACGCCGCCGACGCTCTCGCGGTGGCGATCTGCCACGCGGGAAGTGCCGCATCGCGCGAGGCGATCGCGGTGAGCAGCGTCCCGCGCGTCGGCAGCGGCGGATACACGGAGCAGATCGCCGGATGATCGCCGCGGTCCGCGGCGAGGTCCTGGTGCGCCGCCCGGACCACGTCGTGATCGATGCCGCCGGTGTGGGTTACCGGCTCGCGGTCTCGGCCGAGACCCTGAAGGGGGTTCCCGCGACCGGGCGAGAGGCCTTCCTGCATGCCGAGCTGATCGCGCGCGACGACGCCCTCCACCTCTACGGCTTCGCATCCGAGGAGGAGCGCGACCTGTTCAGGGAGCTGATCTCGGTGAGCGGCGTTGGGCCCAAGGTGGCGATCGCCGTGCTCTCCGGCGGCGCCGCCCGCGAGCTGCTGCGGGCGATCGCCGCGGGCGACGCGAAGCGCTTTCAGGCCGTTCCGGGGATCGGCAAGCGCACCGCGGAGCGGATCATCGTCGAGCTGCGCGAGAAGATCGCCGGCGAGCTGGAGGAGGCGATCGTCTCTGGAACGGAGGAGGGTGGAGACCCACGCAGGCTGGCCCGCGACGGGCTGGTCAATCTGGGCTACACGCCGGGCGAGGCCGAGGAGCTGCTCGGCGAGGCCGACGGCGACAACCCCGAGGAGCTGATTGCCGGCGCGCTGCGCCGTGCCGGGGAGTCCCAGGCGGCGTGAGCGAGTTTCCCGATATCGAGGGCCCGCGGATCCGCACGCCCGGGGCCGACGAGCTGCCCTCCGACGACGCCGAGGTCCGGGTCCACGATGCGCGCGCGGAGGGCGGCGACGAGGAGCTGGACCGCTCGCTGCGGCCCGCGACGCTGGGCGACTTCGTCAACCAGGAGCAGGTCACCGAGCAGCTGAAGATCTTCATCGAGGCGGCCAAGCGCCGCAGCGAGCCGCTCGACCACGTGCTGCTGGCGGGGCCGCCCGGGCTCGGCAAGACCTCGCTGGCCTTCATCATCGCCGCCGAGCTCGGGGTTCCCCTGGTGCAGACCGCGGGGCCGGCGC
>JBBPIM010000059.1:0-8995 GCA_038040325.1 Candidatus Mayfieldus profundus | reverse complement strand
CCTTGACGAACAGCCCGTTGAAGAAGTCGTTGCCGAGCAGCCCGATGAATCCGGCGAGCAGGAAGCCGAAGGTGATCTCCTTCCAGAGCATCTGCCAGTCGCCGCGGAAATTGTGGGCCACGTCGGACCAGGCCGAGGCGGAGGTGAGGCGCTCGCGCCAACCCATCCGCCCACCGGCGGCGTGGTGCTGGTGGCCGGTATCTGCCTGCTGGGCGTGGCGGCGCGCCTGCTCTTCGAGCCGCGGCGAGACGAAGAGCCTCAACCCGGCCGCCATCAGGACGATCATCACCACGCCGCCGATGTACTCGGCGACCGTGAACTGCCAGCCGATCAGGATCCACAGCACGAGCCCCAGCTCCCAGACCAGGTTGGTGGACGCAAACTGGAAGGCCAGCGCCGAGGCGGCCGAAGCGCCCTTCTGGAACAGCGACTTCGCGATCGCGATTGCGGCATAGGAGCAGGAGGAGGAGGCGGCGCCGAGGCCGGTCGCCCAGGCGACCGGGCGAGGGCCGGAGCCGGACATCGCAGCTTCGACCCGCTCCCGCGGCACCCAGGCCTGCACGATGGCCGAGATCGCAAAGCCGAGCACCAGCGCCCACCAGACCTCGTAGGCCATCAACAGGGACTGTTCGAAGCCCTTGCCGATCGTCGAGATGACGTCGCCCATCGCTTGACAGACTATACCCCCTAGGGGTATTGTTCCGGCTATGGCTTCCGTCACACGTGGATACACGGCATCCAAGCCCGAGCTCCTCAACCGCCTGGCCCGCGTCGAGGGCCAGGTGCGCGGCATCTCCGGCATGGTCGAGGAGGACCGCTACTGCATCGACGTCCTCACCCAGGTCTCCGCCGTGCAGGCGGCGCTGGAGAAGATCTCGCTCGGCCTGCTCGACGTCCACGCCCGCCACTGCATGCTCGGCGAGGGCGAGGCGCCCGACGATCCGCAGCAGCAGGTGGACGAGCTGATGGGCGCGGTCGGCCGGCTAGTGCGCCGGTAGCAAGGGCCCCGCTGTTCCTGCTGGCGCGCAAGAACCTGTTCGAGCAGCCCCTGCGGCTGCTGTTCGCGATCTCCGGCGTCGGCCTATCGGTGATGTTGATCCTCGTCATGTGGGCGATCCTGGAGGGCATCCTGGGGCAGGCGGGCGCCTATGTGCGCAACACCGAAGCCCAGATCTGGATTGTCCAGAAGGGCTTCACGGACATATCCCACGGCTTCTCCGTGGTCCCCGGTCCGCTCGAGGGTGTTCCCGGAGTGCGGAGCGCCAACCCGATAACCGGAGCCAGAACCGAGATACAGACCGACGAGGGCAAGGGGAACCTCGCTGTGATCGGCTACGACACCAAGAGCGGGGTCGGAGGCCCCTGGTCGTTCGCCACCGATCCGGCAATCCCCAAGCCCGGGCAGGTCGTCGTCGACGAGACATTCGCCCGTACCGCCGGCCTCGATGTGGGTGACAGGCTCCATCTCCCGGACCGCCCTCGGTCGATCGTCGCCCTCAGCTCCGGGACCAATCAATTCACCAACCAGCTTGCCTTCGGCGAGCTGGGCGACGTCCAGGGGCTAGTGAGGCTGCGCGGTGACGTGAACTTCTTCGCCCTCCAGGTGCAGCCAGACAACACGAGGCAGGTTCAGGCCGAGGTGCGCGAGCGCTTCCCGGGGGTGACGGCGTTCTCCAAGGACACCTTCGTCGCCAACAACGAGCGGGAGATCCGCGACGGCTTCCAGCCGATCCTCTACGTGATGGTGGGAATCGCCTTTTTCGTCGGTCTGGCGATAGTCGGGTTGACGATGTACACGGCGACGACCGAGAAAGCCCGCGAGTACGGCGTGCTCTCGGCGATCGGCGCCGATCGCGGCGACCTCTCAGGGGTAATCCTCCGCCAAGCGGCGATCACCGCGCTGCTCGGCTTCATTGTCGGCTGCCTGTTCGTCCTGCCGGCCGGCTGGGTGATTCGTGAACTGGCGCCCAAGACCGAGCTTGAATTCCCCGGTTGGCTGTTCGCCATCACGTTCGTCGCTGCGACCGTGATGGCCCTGGTTTCCTCCTACCTGCCGATCCGGCGGCTGGCGAGCCTCGACCCGGCGGCGGTGTTCCGTGCCTGAGCCGGTCCTCAGCGCTGACGCGGTCGAGAAGACCTACGGCTCGGGTCACGGCGCCGTTCGCGCGGTCCGCGGCATAGACCTCGCGCTAGAGCCGGGCGAGCGCGTGCTCGTGATGGGCCCGTCGGGGAGCGGCAAGACGACCCTGGTCTCGATGCTCGGCGGCATGCTGACACCAAGCGCCGGGCGCGTCGTCCTGGGCGGCGAGGACGTCTACGCCCACGACGAGAAGGAGCGGGCCAGCCTGCGACTCGAGAAGGTGGGTTTCATCTTCCAGAGCTTCAACCTGCTCTCGGCGCTGACGGCACGGGAGAACGTCGAGCTGCCGCTGCGCCTCACCGGAGCGGGTGGCGGTGCCGCTCGAGGGAGGGCAAGCGAGCTGCTGGAGCGACTCGGCCTCGGCGAGCGCGAGAGCCACCGGCCCAGAGACCTGTCCGGGGGCGAGAAGCAGCGCGTGGCAATCGCCCGCGCACTGGCCAACCGGCCCGAGATCGTTCTTGCCGACGAGCCAACGGCCAACCTCGATTCCGAGACCGGGCGCCAGGTCGCCGACATCCTCTGCCGCCTTGGCTGCGAGGAGGGCAAGGGCGTGGTCATCGTCAGCCACGACCAGCGGCTGCTCGACATCGCTTCTCGCGTCGTATGGATCGAGGATGGTCGGCTCACAGAGGGACCCAGGAACGTCGGTCTGGCCGCGGCGCCCGCTTAGGTCGATGAGCGCCCCAGATCGCCAGCGTGCCCTTGGTCTGTACCGCCGCAAGGCCTCCACCTACGACCGCTTGGCCCTGCCGACCCGGCGCATTCGTCGCCATGCGGTCGCGCGCATGCAGCTGAGACCGGGTCAAACCGTGATCGACGTCGCCTGCGGCACCGGTTTGACCTTTTCGCTGCTCGAGGAGGGCATCGGGACCGAGGGGCGGCTGATCGGCATCGACCTCAGCGCCGAGATGCTCGAGGTTGCAAAGCAGCGCATTGCCGGGGAGGGTTGGAAGAACGTGACACTGATCGAAAGTCCCGTTGAGGAGGCCGAGATCCCCGTG
Source organism: Candidatus Mayfieldus profundus (assembly GCA_038040325.1). Classification (GTDB taxonomy): domain Bacteria; phylum Actinomycetota; class Thermoleophilia; order Solirubrobacterales; family 70-9; genus Mayfieldus; species Mayfieldus profundus. Next base: position 5,854 of record JBBPIM010000059.1, on the reverse strand, counting down.
CCTGCTGACGCCGCGCTCTTCTTCCTGAGCCACGACGTGATGCGCTCACCCGCGGCAATTGCCAACGTCACCGGTCATCTGAGGCCGGGGGGCCGCGTGGTCTCGATGGGCCCCAAGTGCGCCCCCCGCTGGGCCGTCCCGGTCAACATGGTCATGCACCGCATCGCCCGCCGGTACGTGACGACCAGCGAGGGATTCGAGCGGCCTTGGGAGTACCTGGCCGAGGTGGTCCCCGACCTCGAAGTGAAGGGGCTGTTGGCCGGGGGCGCCTACCTGGCGTGGGGCCGAGTCGCCGAGCCGCGATGATCTGAGCCATGGCAACCGAAAGCACATTCCTCTTCGCCGATCTCTCCGGATTCACCGCGCTGACCGAGGTGCACGGCGACGAGCAGGCCGCCGACCTCGCGGGTGAGTTCTCTGCCGCGGTGCGCGAGCTGCTGCCGGACCACTCCGCCGAGGAGGTGAAGTCGATCGGGGACGCACTGATGGTCCGCTGCGAGGTCGCCGAACATGCGGTGCGGCTGGGGCTGCGGATCGTCTATGACGTCGGCGAGCGGCACGGCTTTCCGATCATCAGGGTCGGCATGCATACCGGCCCCGCCGTGGAGCGCGACGGCGACTGGTTCGGGGCGGCGGTCAACCTCGCGGCGCGGGTGTCGGGCGTCGCCTCCGGGGACGAGGTCCTTTGCACCGAGGCGACCCGCGAGGCAGCCGGGCGGATGGACGATGTCGAGCTGATCGAGCACGGGCGGCAGGAGCTGCGCAACATCGCCGAGCCGGTGATGATCTACCGGGCGCTCTGCGAAATTGCCCGCACCGCAGAGGGCCTGCCTATCGACCCCGTCTGCCGGATGGCTGTCGATCCCGACCACGCCGCAGGGACGCTGGTGCATCGCGGGGTCCAGTACCGGTTCTGCTCCCTGGAGTGCGTTCGGGCCTTCGCCGAGAGCCCGGAGCGATACGCATCCGAGCAATGAGATCAAGTCGGGCGGCGTTCAGGCGCGGTGGTGCTCATGGACCACGGCATGCCCCTTGCCGCGGGCGATCATGTAGCGGTTCGCAAGGAACGCGAAGGGGTAGGCGATTGCGAAGCCGCCCGCGATGCTCGCGTACAGCAGCGGCTCGGTGACGCTGGCCTCCATCGCGCCGGGGACCAGGACCACGGTCAAGTTGTCGATCGCCTCCATGATCGTGATCGACACCGTGTCGGCGGCCAGAGCCGTCGAGACCACGACGCTCGCCGCCAGGCCCGCCTTGATCAGCGGCCTTGCGGTGAGGCCGAAGCCGAACACGTAGGCGAGCCCGACCGCGAGGGCGATCTGCCCGGCGTTGCCCCACCCGAGCGCGGTGGCGATGGCCATTCCGAGGACCTCGCCAATTGCGCAACCGGTCAGGCAGTGCGTCGTGGCGCTCACCGCCAAGCGGTTCAGCGAGCCGGGGTCGGCTACTTGAGCTGTGTGGGCTTCCATCGCTGCTCCTCTCCAAGCATCGCTCGCGCCAAACTATAACGATACCCCCAGGGGGTATATGTGAGCCGACTCACGTTCGTTCCCCTCGGGCGTTGGAAACGCAGAGCGGCCTGCGGGTCGCGAAGCTACGGGCCGTGGACGACGGGCCGATGATCCTCGTTGCCGGTGCGCTGATGGTCGCGGCGCTGGCAGCCGCGCTCGCGGCGGGTCGCCTCCGAGTGCCAGGGCTGGTGCTCTTCCTCGGCCTGGGCATGGCGATCGGCTCCGACGGCACGGGGTGGATCAGGTTCGACGACTACGAGCTTGCTCGCACGATCGGCATCATCGCCCTCGGGCTGATCCTCTTCGAGGGCGGGCTGATGGCGGGCTTCGGAGAGATCCGGCCAGTGCTCGGCGCGTCGCTCGCGCTGGCGTTTGCCGGGACGGTCGGGACCGCCGTGGTGACCGGCTTCGCCGCGGTCGTCCTGCTCGACCTCTCGACCCTGGAGGGGATGCTGGTCGGGTCGATCCTGGCCGCCACAGACGGGGCTGCGATCTTCGGCGTGCTGCGGGGGTCGACGCTGCGCCGCCGCCTGGCCCGCACCCTGGAGGGTGAGGCGGGCTTCAACGACCCGGTCGCGGTGCTGCTGGTGGTCGGGTTCATCGACTGGATCCAGCTTCCGGATTACGGATTCGTCGACATGTCGCTGCTGTTGGTGCGAGAGCTCGGCATCGGCCTGCTGGCCGGACTCGCCGTCGGTTGGCTGGGGGTGCAGGGGATGCGCCGGGCTCGGCTCGGCACCGCCGGCGTCTATCCGGTCGGCACGATCGGAATCGCCGCGGTCGCCTACGGTGCCGCCGCGACGTTGCACGGCTCGGGCTTTCTCGCCGTCTACCTGGCGGGCCTGGTTCTTGGCAGCGCGACGATCCCGGCCAAGCAGACTGTGCGGATCTTCCACCAGGGGCTGGCCTGGATCGCCCAGGTGGCGATGTTCCTCGTGCTCGGACTGCTGGTGTTCCCGTCGCAGCTCGATTCGGTGGCAACGGAGGGGACCGTGCTGGCGCTGGTCCTCGCCTGCGTGGCGCGGCCCGCCGCCGCGGCGCTGTCCACCGCCTTCGCCGGGTTCAGCGCCGCCGAGCGGCTGGTGCTGGGATGGGCGGGGTTGCGCGGGGCGGTGCCGGTCGTGCTCGCGACCTTTCCGGTGATCGAGGGGGTGCCCCACAGTCTCGAGTTCTTCAACCTCGTTTTTTTCGCGGTACTGGTGTCGACCGTGCTGCAGGGGGCGACCTTCGAGCCGCTGGCGCGGGCCATGGGGGTGACCACCACCGAGCCGGCGCTGGGGGTGGAGGAGCGGCCGCCCCGCACGGCCAGCAGCACCGCTCAGATCTTCACCACAAGACCGTGGCGACCCGAGGACGGGGATCCTGCCTATCCGCGGGCCGTCGCGGGCATCGCCGTGGTCCACCAGCGCCGCACCCGGCTCGACGAGCCCGGTGCTCTGGTCGAGCTCGAGGACGGGCGCTACGCGTTCACGGGACCGGTGCTGTCGATCGGCTCGGCCAGCGCGCTGCAGGGCGGCGCGCGTCGGCGGCTGGCAAGATCGTCGACCGAGGCGGAGCGGGACTGGTGGCGCGAGGTGATCGGCGCGCTGGCGCGCTAACGAGGCTTGATCACCAGCAGGTGGGCCTGGCCCGCGGGCAGCGGCGCGCCAATGCGCAGGCTCTTGTGGCCGACGCGCGGCGACCTGGGCCCCGTCGACCTTGGCCACCAGGGTCGCTGTGCCGCCTCCGCAGCTCATGCAACCCCGAGCCGCTTTGCCCGCTTGATCGCCTCCGCCACGACCTCGTCGGACGTTGATCTACGACTTCGAATACGTGCCGCTGCCCGACGACCGGGATCTCGAGCGGCGATTCCTGCTCGAGGAGCGCATGCAGGTTGGGCTCCCCAAGGACCATCCGCTGGCGGGTCGCAAGAAGATCCGGCTGGACCAACTCGCCGATGCGAACTGGATCGTCGGCACCTGCGCCGCCTCGTGCCGGGACAACGCGATCCTGGCGTGCCAGCAGGCCGGCTTCGACCCGCGGTTCGGATTCGAGTCCGACGACTATCAGGTGCACCAGTCCCTGGTCTCCGCGGGCATGGGTGTCAGCCTGCTGCCGGAGCTGCTGCTGACCGGGCGCCACCCGGGCCTCAGCGTGGTCGACATCGAGCCGTCGCCCCCGGTGCGGCGGGTCTGGGCGCTGACGAGGTCGGAGGGGGCGCGGGCGCCGGCGACAGAGGCGATGCTGGAGATCCTCGAGCGCGAGGCGAAGCGGCTCAGCCGCCCTGCCGCCAGGTAGCAGCTCCCGAAAGCCTGGCGCCCGGGTTTACAACCGGCGGCGCTATGGGATATTCATCCCTGCATGGAGGGGGCCCAGCTAGCGGCCACTGCCGCAGAGACGCCGAGCCAGCGGCTCGCGGACGTTGCGCGGCGCCGTCCGGGGCTCGCCGCGCTCGCGATCCTCGCCCTGATCGTGGTGGTGATGATCGCCGCCCGAGGCCTGCACGACGTGGCACAGACGGGACTCAATGGGCTCTCGCTGGGATCCGTCTACGCGCTCGGCGCCGTCGGGTTGACCCTGGTCTACGGGATCCTCAAGCTCGTCAACTTCGCCCACGGCGACTTTCTCACCTTCGGTGCCTACATGGCCTACCTGGTCAACGTCACCTGGGGCATGCCTCTGATCGCCGCGATCCTCTTTGCAATGGCGACGACAGCGATCCTCGGGGTCTTTTTCGAGCGGTTGATGTGGGGCCCGATGCGCCGGCGCGGTGCCGGTCTGCTGCAACTGCTGCTGATGTCGATCGGGCTCGCCTTCGTGATCCGCTCGGTGATTCAGTTCATCTGGGGTACCGAGATCCGCGAGCTCGACGTCAACGTCGTCGCCACGGTCGAGTTCCTCGGGCTGCGGATCGGCCGAACGGAGTTGATGGTCGTGCTGGTTGGCTTCGCGGTGCTGGCGGCGGTCGGGCTGCTGCTGCGCTTCTCGCTGCTGGGCAAGCAGATGCGGGCTGTCTCGGACGACCTCGAGCTGGCGGAGACGGCCGGAATCGACACCCGGCGGGTGATCCTCTATACCTGGATCTTCGCCGGTGCACTGGCCGGTCTTGCGGGGGTGCTCGCCGCGGCCACCACGAACATCAAGCCCGAGCTGGGCTTCGAGCTGCTGCTGCCGATCTTCGCCGCAGTGGTGCTGGGAGGGATCGGTGACGCCTTCGGCGCGCTGGCCGCGGGAGTGGTGTTGGGGCTGGTGATCGAATGGTCCACCCTGTTCATCGAGGCGCGCTGGAAGGTGGCGGTCGGCTTCGTCGTGCTCGTGCTGGTCCTGATCGTGCGGCCGCAGGGGATCTTCGGAAAGGCGAAGGCGTTATGACCGAGCTCCCGCTGGCGGTCACGTTCGAGGCCCTCACCGACGTTGGCTTCTGGACCAGCGTCGGCATTCTCGCCGGGGTCTACACCCTGGTTGCGCTGGGACTGCAGCTGAACGTCGGGTTCACCGGGATCGTCAACTTCGGGGCAGCGGGCTTCATGGCGATCGGTGCCTACTCGATGGCGATCCTGAGCGTGGACACGGGGATCCCCTTCTATCTGGCGTTGCCGATCTCGATCTTGATCACCATCGCCTTCGGGTTGCTGGTCGGCCTGCCAGCGCTGCGGCTTCGCGAGGACTACCTGGCGATCGCGACGATCGCGATGGCCGAGGTGGTGCGGTTGGTGGCCCTCAACGCCCGCGATCTGACCGGTGGCAACCTTGGGTTCTCCTGCAGTGACGATGGATCGAAGTGCTTCGACGAGACCTGGCTCGACATCTCAGGGACGATCGAGGGTTGGCTCGAGTCGCTGGGCTGGAGCAACCCCGAGCAGCTGTTCCCGCTCTTCCTCGTCATCTGGGCCGCCGTGATCCTCCTCACCCTCGCGCTGCGCGGGGTCACCTACACACCCTGGGGACGGGTGCTGCGGGCGATACGCGAGGACGAGGACGCGGCGCGAGCCCTGGGCAAGAACGCCTTTGCCTACAAGCTGCAGTCGCTGGCGATCTCCGCCGCGATCGCAGCGATCGCAGGATGGTTCCTGGCGCTGAACATCGCGTCCGTATCGCCGACCGAGTTCGAGCCGCTGGTCACCTTCTTCGCCTACGCGGTGCTCATCCTGGGCGGCTTGGCCAGCTACTGGGGCCTGATCGCCGGCTCGGTGACCCTGTGGACGCTGCTCGAGCTGACCCGCTTCATCGATCTTCCGCTCGACAACACTCAGATCGCGGCGCTCCGCTTCGCGATCGTCGGTCTGGTGCTGATCCTGCTGATGGCGTACCGCCCGCAAGGAGCATTCGGGAAACGCGAGGAGCTGGTCCTTGGCGACTGAGAA
>JBBPIM010000058.1:0-9312 GCA_038040325.1 Candidatus Mayfieldus profundus | reverse complement strand
ACCTTGCCGGCGCGCCGCAGGCCGCGGCGGCGCGGCGGCGCGGGCTCGGGGCGGGCGGCTGCAGCCGCCCGCCGCACGTCTTCGGCGCGCAGGCCTTCGTCGGCAGCGGTCGGCCCCACCAGGGTCGGGTGCTCGGCTTCCTCGGCGGGGGCGGAGACGTCCTCCAGCTGGAAGGCAACCGCTGTGATGTTGTCGCGCCCGCCGGCCCGGTTGGCTTCGTCGACGAGCGCGCGCACCGCCGCATCGAGGCTCGTGGCGCCGGAGAGGATGCGCGCGATCCGCTCCTCCCCGACCATCGTCGTCAGCCCGTCCGAGCAGATCAGGAATACGTCGCCGGTGCGCGTCTGGACCGTGCGGACGTCGACCTCCACCTGCTCCTCGGGGCCCAGCGCCCGGGTGATGATCGAGCGCTGCGGATGCTCCTCGGCCTGCTCGTCGGTGAGCTGGCCCTTGCGTCGCAGCTCCTCGACCAGCGAGTGGTCCTGGGTGAGCCGTTCCAGCTTTGACCCCCGCAGCAGGTAAGCGCGGCTGTCTCCGACGTGGCCGATCGCCACCGAGTCGTCCTCGGCGTTGACGATCGCGGCGGTCAGGGTGGTGCCCATGCCTGCGCGGCTGGAGTCCTGGTGGGCGTGCTCGTGGATGCGGCGGTTGGCGCCCTGGGTGATCTCGCGCAGCAGCGCCTCGGGCTCGCCGGACCCGAGGTCGCGGTCGAACGCCTCCGTCGCCATCTGCGAGGCGACCTCGCCCGCCTGCGCGCCGCCCATCCCGTCGGCGACCACGAACACCGGCGGCCGCGCGTAGTACGCGTCCTCGTTGGCGTTGCGCTGACGTCCGGTGTCCGAACGGGCGGCGTGGTCTGCGACCCTCAGCACCGTCAATCCCCCGGCTCGAATCGGAACGCGGTGTCGCCGATCCGGATCACGTCTCCGGGGACCAGTTCGGCCTCGCCGGCAAGGGCCTCGTCGTTGAGCAGCGTCCCATTGGTCGACTTGAGGTCCTCGAGATAGAAATGACCGCGCTGGGAGTAAACCCTCGCGTGCAGACCCGAGGCATAGCGGTCGTCGATCGGAATGTCGGCGTCGGACGAGCGGCCGATCGACAGCCCTCCGAACAGGTCGTAGCGAGCCCCGGGCTCCAGTCCCCCGCCCCGCTCGACGACCAGCCATGCATCCTCCGAGCCGCCGCCGTCGAAGGCGGGCGCCGCGTGCATTCCGGTCGCGTCGGGGGCCGGGGCCGAGGTGCGGCGCAGGTCCTTCATCGCACTGCGGGCGATCCAGAGCAGGAACAGATAGAGGACGGCGAGGAAGCCGAACTTGAGGCCTACCGAGATCGGCTCGTAGTCCACCGGGCCGTCGTTACTGCTCGATCTCGAAGGTGAAAGAGGACGTTCCCAGTGTCACTTCGTCGCCGGGGCGCAGCCTCGAGGAGGACACACGGCGCCCGTTCACCTTGACGCCGTTGGTGGAGCCCAGATCGACCACCTGCCAGTCGCCCGTCTCGGCCCGCCGCAGCTCCGCATGCCGGCGCGAGACGTTGGGGTCGCGCAGCACGCAATCGCAGTCCTTTGAGCGGCCGACCGCCGCCTTGGGGCCGTCGAGCACGTAACGGCGGTCGCCGACCGTGACGATCGCCCGCGTGGACACCAGCCCCGCCTCCGGCTTGCGGCTCGCCCGCCCCTTGTCCTGCTCGCGCTCGCGGACGGCCGAATAGACCATCGTGTGACCCTCCTCGCCCTGGCTCGGGCTTTCGCCCTCGCGGGCCGGCGGCTTCACCAACCGGGTCTGGATCCCGAACTCGCCGAGCCGGAGCCGCTCGTCGGTCTTGAACTCGACCGCGGGACGGGTCAGAAGGTCATAGCTCCGCCGGCGCGCGTGCTCGAGCAGATACCCCGACAGCTCCTGCTCCAGCGAGCGCTCGTATCCCTCGAGCTTGGAGCGGTCCTGCTTGGAGAGGTAGATCGTGTACTCGTTGGGAACGTAGGTCCGCGAGACCGAGGCGGTCTTGTGCGCATCCATCTCCTTCGCCAGTTTGCGGGCAAGCTCGACGGGCTGGACTTCGGAGGAAAAGGCACGACTGAACACCCCTTCGACCAGGCCTTCGATGCGTGCTTCGAGGTTGCGTAGAACGCTGATGGCGGGCTCCTTGGCAGGCGTGGCGGCCCCCTGCGGGGGAAAAGCCGGCCCGAATCCTACGGAAGTGTCGCCCCGCTACCTGCCCCGCGCAGGGGTACGGCGGGCGGCGGGAAGGCGGACCTTGCGTGCTCGCCGGACCTGCGGGCACGCCAGCCCAGCGCGATCGCCACCACCGCCAGCACCGCCAGGGCCAGGACTCCGGCCGAGGGAGCGATTGCCCCCTCGCGCAACCGCAGGACCGCGACCAGCCCCGCTGCCCAGACCAGCGCACCGAGCAGATCGAGCACCGGGCTGCGGCCCCGCACCAGCGCACCCAGGGCGAGCGCGCCCAGCGACGAGATTGCGATGCCCAGCCAGAACACCGGAGCGGCCGCCAACGGCAACAGCAGCTCGGTGAGCGCCGACGAGGTCGAGTCCTGCCACCCCTGCGGCAGGCTGACCGGCGAGCCGAACAGCAGCTTGCGATCGAACACCGCCTCGGCGACGGCCAGCCACGCGTAGCCCGCAGCGCCCAGCAGGAAGCGATCGCGCGGGCGGCCGGCGAGGCCCGCCAGGGCCGGATAGACCGGCGCCAGCCCGATCGCTCCCAGGGCGGGCGCGGCGACCGGCAGCAGCGCCTGCCCGCCGGCACTGAGCAGCAGGCCCGGCGGCAGGGTGATGATCGCGAGCACAAGCGCCGCGCCCGGACGCGCCGCCGGGCCTGCCAGCCACGCAATCAGTCCGAGCGCCGCGGCGAGATACCCGACCCTGGCACGAACCAGAGCGATCAGCGCGGACGCGGGGGGAACCAGATAGGCCCAGGCGGGGACCGGCGCGGGGACCGCGATCAGCGCCGCGGTGGCGAGCCCTCCCACCACCGCCGCAGCGGCCAGGCGGCCGGCATCGCCCCGGTCGGCGGCGAGCCGGTCCATCGTGGCGCCGAGCCCGGCCAAGCCGCGGTGCCCAGACGGCGTCGCCCGCTCCGGATCCAGGTCCTGCAGGGCATCTTCGGTTGCGGCGCCAAGATCGGCCGCGGACGGGCGCCGAACCGGGTCGGGGTCGAGGCAGGCGTCGATCGCATCGCAGAGGTCGGCGGGAAGCTCGGGGCGCTCCCGCTCCAGCGGGGGAACCTCGGTGCCTATCGCACGAGCGGTGGCGGCCGGCGTCCCACGCGCGTGCGGGTTGCGACCGGTCCACGCCTCATAGAGGGTGAGCCCGAGCGAGTAGACGTCGGCGGGAGGCCCCGCCGAGTCGCCCTCGGCCTGTTCCGGTGCCATGTAGGCGAGCGTTCCCACCACGTCCCCGGTGGCGGTGATCCCGGCGCAGTCCAGGACCCGGGCGATGCCGAAGTCCATCAGCTTGGCCTGGGGCTCGTCGGAGGAGAGCAGGATGTTCTGCGGCTTGATGTCGCGGTGCACGACGCCGCGGGCGTGGGCGTGCTCGAGGGCATCGCAGAGGTCGGCGCCGACCTCCCCGACGTCGCGGTCCGAGAGCCTCCCTGCGCTGCTCAGCTCGGACAGCGTGGCGCCGTCGACCAGCTCGCTGACCAGGTAGGCATGGCGACCGTCCTCACCCAGCTCGTAGAGCGTGATCACGCCAGGGTGGTTGAGCCGCGCGGCCGCCTGGGCCTCGCGCAGGATGCGGTCCGAGGCGGAACCGCCGCCGTCGATGACCTTGACGGCGACGTCGCGCTCCAGCCGCTCGTCCCAGGCGCGGTAGACAGTCCCGAAGCCGCCGCTCCCGAGGCGCTCGCCGAGCCTGAAGCGATTGAGGACGAGGGGACCCACCACGGCTCCTTCCGCTTCGGCGGGGCCGACGCCGATCCTGCCCGTGCATCGGGCGAACCGGCCGCAGAGCGAAAAACGCAAGGTTTCCTGCCTGGCTCGCGCGTGCTGGCGCTGCCGCGGGGCAACGCTTCATACTTCCGGCCACTTCACCGTGCCCCTTCGGAGGCCTGGTTTGGACTTCCCCGACGAGGATCCACCGCTAGCGACAGACACCCGGGAGACGTCATCCGCCCCGCCCCGGCCGCGGCGGCCACGGCCGCCGCGTTCGGCGCGGCAGCAGTTCCTGATTCGCCGCGCGATCGCGGTCGGCGGCGGGCTGCTGATCCTGATCCTGCTGGTGCTCGGCGTGCGCGGCTGCCTCGACGCCCGTAAGGAGCGAGCCTTGAAGGACTACTCCCGCGATGTCGCGGCGATCGTCGACGGTGCCCAGCAGGTCAGCGACAATTTCTTTGGCAGGCTCGAGGACCCGGGATCGTTGAGCACCACCGAGTTCGAGGCTGAGATCGCCTCCGACCGCGGCGGCCTCGACAGCCTCTTCAGCCGCACCGAGAAGCTCGACGTACCGGGCGACATGAGCCAGGCACAGGACGCGTTCTTGCAAGCCATGGAGCTGCGGCGCGACGCGCTCACCGAGATCTCCGACCGGATGCCCACCGCCCTCGGCAGCGAGGGACGCGAGGCGGCGATCGATGCGATCACCGACCAGATGCAGGCGCTGCTGGCCAGCGACGTGATCTATCGCGACATCGCCAAGCCGGAGATGGAGGACGTGCTTCAAAAGGAGGGAATCGAGGGAGTCACGATCCCCGCCAGCAAGTTCCTGCCCGACATCAGCTGGCTCGACAGCACGACCGTCGACGATGCGCTGAGCCAGGTCAGCGGCGCCCAGGCAGCCGCCACACCCGGCGTCCACGGACTGGGCCTGATTCAGGTGTCCGCCAACGGCCAGGTGCTCGAGGAAGGGGTGCCGGTCACCGTCTCGACCGGCGGCGCGCCCGAGCTGGAGGTCCAGGTCCAAAACCAGGGCGAGTCCGAGGAGAGCGGCGTGACGCTCTCTGTCGCGGTCGACGGCGGGGAGCCGATCGAGCAGCAGATCTCCACCATCGCGCCAGGCGAGACGCAGTCGGTGGCGATCCCCCTCACCCCCGCGCCGAAGGGACAGACCACGCTCGACGTCGAGGTCAACCCGGTGCCCGGGGAGCAGGTCTCGGACAACAACTCGGCCAGCTACGACGTCACCTTCCAGTAAGGGCGCTGCAATGCGTCGGATCTCGGGGTCATCGCTTTTCGCACCCTCCATCGTCTGACTGACCTCCATCCCCTCACTATTCTGCGCGCGTGGATTCGGACACCGCCTTCATCGCCGCGCTCGCCGCCGCGGCGCTCGCCGTCGCCGGCCTCGTTGCCGCCCTGCTGCTGGCGCGCCGGCTGCGCCGGCTGCGCGAGGCGCAGGAGACGATCCTCGGCGAGGGCGGCCGCGACCTGGTCCAGCATGCCGGCGAACTGGAGCAGCGGCTGACCGCCCTGGCGGGACAGGTCGAGGAGGGCGTGCGCAGGCTGGAGGCGCGCGACACGGCGTTGGACCAGCGGCTTGACGATGCGATCTCCCACTGCGGCGTGGTGCGCTACGACGCGATGGGCGAGATGACCGGGCAGCAGTCCAGCTCGGTGGCCCTGCTCAACGCGGCCGGCACGGGTGTGGTGCTGTCCTCGATCCTGCACCGCGACCAGGCGCGCCTCTACGCAAAGCCCGTGGTCGGGGGGCAGTCCGAGTTCGACCTATCGCCGGAGGAGCGTCAGGCGCTGGAGGCCGCGATGGGCGGCCGGACGGATTGAGCGGCGTGCGGATCGCCTATCTCGGACCGGCTGGCACCTTCACCGAGGACGCCCTGCGCGAGGCCACCGCCGGCAGCGGCGACTTCGAGCCGGTCCAGACCGCGACGATCTATGACGCGATAGTGGCGGTCGAGCGCGGCGAGGCGGACCGCGCCCTCGTTCCGTTCGAGAACTCGATCGAGGGATCGGTGCGGGCGACGCTCGACACGCTCGCGCTGGAGGCGGAGTCGGTGGCGATCGTCGGTGAGTACGACTATCCGATCCGGACCAGCCTGATCGCCCGCGAGCAGATCCCCCTCGAAAGGATCGCGGTGGTCCTCTCCCATCCGCAGGCGAGCGCCCAGTGCGCCGGATTCATCCGCGAGCGGCTCGCAGGTGCCGAGGTGCGGGCGGCTCCCAGCACGGCCGAGGCTGTCCGCACTGTGAGCGAGTCCGACCAGGACTGGGCCGCCCTCGGAGCAAGAGGGGCGGCAGAGCTTTACGGGTGCGTGGTGCTGAGCGAGGGCGTCGAGGACTCGCACGACAACCTGACCCGATTCGTGTGGATCGCGCCCCGCGGGACCGAGCCGCAGGGCGACGGCCCCTGGAAGACATCGCTGGTGTTCTCGGAGCTGGGCGAAGACCACCCGGGTGCCCTGGTCGAGGCGCTGCTCGAGTTCTCCGGCCGGCGGATCAACCTCACCCGCATCGAGTCGCGGCCGCTTCGCCAGGGTCTCGGCCGCTACATGTTCTTCATCGACCTCGAGGGCGCTCTGTCGGAGCAGGTGGTGGGTCAGGCGATCGAGGCGCTGCGCGGCAAGGCCGAGTCGGTTCGGGTGCTCGGCTCCTATCCGACGGGCTGAGCGAGGTCACCCTCTAGAATCCGGCGGCACCATGGCTCGAAAAGGCGCCTCGGCCACCGCAGGGCGGGCCACAACCGTAGGCCCGGGGTCGAACAACGGTGCGGCCGCCAACGGCAACGGCCACGTGAACGGCAGCCGCGCCCTCGGCAACGGCCGGGTGCTGGTGCTCAACGCCACCCACGAGCCGATCAACGTATGCACGGTACGGAGGGCGGCCGTACTCCTATTGAAGGCAAAGGCGCAGCTGCTGGAGCGGGCCGAGGGCCCGCTTCGTTCTGAGAGGCTGCAGATGGACCGGCCCACCGTGATCCGGCTGGTCGCCTACGTGCGCGTGCCGCGGGACGCGCACCGTCGCAAGATCACCCGCAAGGCCGTGCTTGCCCGGGACGCCTGGACCTGCCAGTACTGCGGGTCCCGCAAGCCGGGGCTGACCGTCGACCACGTGATCCCCCGCAGCCGCGGCGGCAAGTCGGTCTGGGAGAACATCGTCGCCTCCTGCGCCGCCTGCAACCGGCGCAAGGGAAACCGGCTGCCACGGGAGATCCGCATGCACCCGCGCACCAAGCCCCGCGCCCCAGGCCCGACGGTGTTCATCCGCATCGCCAGTCCCTCCATCCCCCACGCCTGGCAGCCGTACCTCGCACCCGCCTGACGGCGGACGCGGACGCAAAGGGCCGCCTCCGAAGAGGCGGCCCTTGCACAAAGGTGCGGGAGCAAAGCGAGGCGGGAATCGGTGGCCGGATGGGACGTGAGTCCAGCCTCCCCTTCTCGCCGGTGCCCGGGGTGGATTCCACCAGGCGGCCCGCCAGATCAGTGCGGCCGCTTCGCCGCCTGACCTGCCTGTGCCGGCGCCAACGGCGCCGGCCAGAACCGCACTAGCGGCCCTGCACCTCCAGCGTCCCGAAAAGCATGTGACTCAAGTTAGGACCACCTCCTTTCTCCGGTGATCCAATTCAAGCAGGTAGCTCAGTCGCGGGTCTCGGTGACCGCCCGCTTCTCCCCCGCCGTTTTCGGAGAAGCCTCCTTCGCGCGCGAGAAATCCTCGGCGAATTCGCGCATGCGCTTGTTGCGAAACAGCTGTGTGGTCAGACGCGGAGCCATTGCGCTCAGCAGGATCAGCGGCCGCACCAGTGGCGAGGCGACCACGATCTCGGCGCGGTCCTCGCGAATCGCCTTCACCACCGCCGCTCCGACCCGCTCGGGTGGAAGCGTCGCCAGCCCCGGCGGCGGGTCGGAGACCTTGTCCTCGAGGCGCCCGTACATCCCGACGCGCGAGATGAAGGTGGGGCAGATCGCCGAGAAGCCGATGCCCTCCTCTCCGAGCTCGGCCCGCAACGAGTGGGTGAAGCCGACAACGGCGTGCTTGGTGGCCACGTAGGAGGCCAGAAACGGGGGTGCGGTCTTGCCCGCGATCGAGGCGAGGTTGACGACGTGCCCGCCGCCGCGCTCCAGCATTCCCGGCAGCGCCGCCCGGGTGGTCAGCATCACCGCGGTCAGGTTCACCTGCGCGATCAGCTCGAGCTCGGCCGGCGTGCGCTGCATGAAGCCGCCGCCGAACTCGAGGCCGGCGTTGTTGACGAGGATGTCGAGCGCCGCCAGCGCCTCCTCCGCCGCGGCGATCAGCCGCTCCGCCTGCTCCGCGTCCGAGAGGTCGGCGGGCACGGTCTCCACCACGATCCCGCGCTGGCGCAACTCGGCAACCAAGGGCTCGAGCTCCGGCTCCAGCTCCGGCAGGTCGGAGAGCACCAGGTTGACGCCCTCGTCGGCCAGCGAGCGCGCGATGTAGTGGCCGAGGCCACCGGCCGCGCCGGTGAGCAGGGCATTTCGGCCGCGTAGCTGCATCACTCCGCGGCCTCAGCCGCCGCAGCCTCCAGCTCGCCGTCGGCCGCGGCCTCCGCGGCATCGTCGGCCTCCGCTCCGGTGTCCCCGGACTCGACCACCAGAGCCACGGCGCTGACCCGGTCGTCGTCCTTCATGTTCATCACCCTGACACCCTGGGTCGGGCGGCCCATCTGCGAGATCCCGCTCACCGAGGTGCGCTGCACCATCCCGTTCTGGGAGATGAACAGCAGGTCCTGGTGCTCGCGCACGATCAGCGCGCCGGCAAGCCCGCCCTTCTTGGTGGTCAGCTTCGCGGTCAGCACGCCCTTGGTCCCGCGCCCCTTCACCGGGTACTCGGAGACCGGGGTGCGCTTGCCGTAGCCGTTCTCGGTGACCACGAACAGCTCGGTGTCGTCGCGGGCCACGTCCATCGCAAGCACCCTGTTGCCCTTGTTGGCGACGTTCATCCCCTTCACCCCGCCGGTGTCGCGTGCCATCGGCCGCACCAGCTTCTCCGCGAAGCGCGACGCGTGGCAGGACTTGGAGACCAGCAGCAGGTCGTCCTTGCCGCTGGTGAGTCGGACCTGGACCAGCTCGTCGCCCTTGCGAATCTTGATCGCGATGATCCCGTCGGCGCGGATCGGGGTGTTGTAGGCGGTGAACTCGGTCTTCTTCACCTGACCCTTGGCCGTCGCGCAGACGAGGTACTTGCCCTCCTTGAAGTCGCGGGTCGGGATCACCGCCATCACGCGCTCGCCTTCGCTGAGCGGCAGGACGTTGACCAGGGCGCTGCCCTTCGAGGTGCGTGAGCCCTCCGGCAGCTCGTAGACCTTGCTGCGATAGACCTTGCCGCGGTTGGTGAAGAAGAGCATGAAGTCGTGGGTCGAGCAGATGTGCAGGTGCTCGATGTAGTCG
>JBBPIM010000057.1:0-9604 GCA_038040325.1 Candidatus Mayfieldus profundus | reverse complement strand
TCGAGGTAATGGCGGCACATGCGCTCGCTGAACAGCTTCTCCCAGCCGTAGCCATCCTCGGGCTCGGCCGGGTAGGCGTCCTCTTCGCGCAGCGCGGTGGCGTCGGGCGAGGTCTGCTTGGCGGCGGTGTAGACGCAGGCGGATGACGAATAGAAGAAGCACTCCACCTCGGCGGCCTGCGAGGCCATCAGCATGTGGGTGTTGATCAGGACCGAGAGCATGCAGAGAGCCTTGTTGCCCTCGATGAAGCCCATCCCGCCCATGTCGGCGGCGAGGTTGTAGACGTCGGCCACTCCGTCGACCGCTTCCTCGCACGCATCCCGCAACGAGAGGTCGGCGACGCGGTTGTCGGCCCCGTCGTGTCGCTGGAACCACTCGGGCTGCGGCTTGGCGTCGACCGCGCGCACCTCCGCGCCGCGTCGCAGCAGGTCGCCGACCAGGTGGCCGCCGATGAAGCCGCCCGCGCCGGTCACCAGCGCTCGGCGCCCGTCTTGCTTACTCAAATTCATCGACGGAAATGCTGACAGGTTGGAAACGCTACGTTTACGCCTGGGTGAGAGGCTTTTGCAAGGGACACCGATTGGAAGGGTTTGACACTTGGCATTTCGCTCAGATCTGAGAGATCGCACGCAGTTCGGAGGGGCGCAAGAGGGCGTGCAGCGTGTCCCCTTCGAGCGCCGCGACGGCGCCCTTCTTGAGCTTCACTCGGCCCCCGGTCAGCTCGGCGACCGCATTGGAGAAGTCGGGCTCGTGACCGACCAGCAGCACGTTTCCCCTGCCGGCGGCGAGCTCACCTGGATCGAAATGACCACCGCGGAGCTGCTCGGCGATCTCGACGTCGAGACCGAGGTGACGGCAGGCGATCTTCGCCGTTTCGGCGGCTCGCAGCTTCGGGCTCGTGAGGCAGGCGTCGATCCCCGCGTCGAGTTGCGCCAGCGCCTTCCCGGCCGCCTCGGCCTGACGCTCACCTTTCTTGGTCAGGCGGCGCGACGAGTCGTCGCCGGTGCCGTCCTCGGCATCCCCGTGGCGCAGCAGGTAGATCACCCGCAGGCCCTGGACATCGACGCAAGGACGTACACGCGGCCTAGCTCTACCACACCTGGCGCAAGTGGTCGGACGGCGGCGCCCGCACCCACAACATCACCGTCGGCTCGAATCGCACCCTGACGGCCACCTACCGCTTGCCCTGACGGCGACCCTCCGCTAGTCGCCGCACGGTGCGGAAACCGGCTCCGCCGGCCCGCGGGTGGCATCCCCCTCGATTGGCATGATGCGGCCGAGGGCCGTGACCGCCGCCAGCGCCGTACATCTGCACGTTCACAGCGAGTACTCGCTGCTCGACGGTGCCTGCAAAATCGACGCGATGGCGGCCCGCGCCGCGGAGCTCGGCATGCCCGCCCTGGGCCTCACCGACCACGGCGTGATGAACGGCGCGGTGGACCTCTACAAGGCATGCGGAAAGCACGGGATCAAGCCGATCCTGGGCTTGGAGGCCTACCTTGTCGACGACCGGCGCGCCGCCAAGGAGGCGATCCGCTACGAGCGCAACCACATCACCCTGCTGGCCGCCGACGACAGCGGCTTTCGCAACCTGGTCAAGCTCAGCTCCGCCGGGTTCCTGGAGGGGTTCGGGCGCGGCAAGGCCAACGTCGACATGGAATTGCTCGACCGCCACTCCGAAGGCGTCATCGTGCTCACCGGCTGCCTGCAGTCGCGCTTCTGCCAGCGCCTGATCGAGGGGCGCGAGGGCGACGCCCGTGCCCACGCCGACGAGCTGATCGGGGTGTTCGGGGCGGAGCAGGTGTATTTCGAGCTGCAGAACAACGGCATCCCCGAGCAGGACAAGGCGAACCAGGGGATCGCCCGCATCGCCACCGATCTGGGCCGCCCGGTGGTCGGGACTGCCGATGTGCATTACCTGCGCCGTGAGGACTACGACAACCACGCGGCGCTGCTCTGCGTGCAGACCAAGTCCACCCTCGAGGCGCCGAAGCTCACCTTCGACACCAACGAGTTCTTCCTCAAGAGCCCCGAGGAGATGGCGGATTCGTTCTCCGCCTGGCCGGAGGCGGTGCCCACCACGCTGGAGATCGCAGAGCGCTGCGAGGTGGAGATCGAGCTCGGCAAGCTGCTGCTGCCGCGCTATCCCACCCCCGACGGCGAGGAGCCCGAGAAGATGCTGCGCAGGATCGCCGCCGAGGGCCTGGCACGCCGCTACGGCGACCCGCCGCCCGCCGAGGCGCTGGAGCGCCTGGAGTTCGAGCTTGGCGTGATCGAGGAGATGGGGTTCGCCTCCTACTTCCTGATCGTCTGGGACTTCGTCCGCTTCGCCAAGGAGAACGGGGTCGCGGTGGGGCCCGGGCGCGGCTCGGCGGCCGGCTCGATCGTCAGCTACTCGCTTAACATCACGGACGTCGACCCGCTCGCCAGCCGGCTGCTGTTCGAGCGCTTCCTCAATCCCGGCCGCAAGTCGATGCCCGACATCGACATCGACTTCTCGGTGCGCGGGCGCGAGCGCGTGATCCGCTACGTGGCCGAGAAATACGGGCGCGAGTCGGTCGCCCAGATCATCACCTTCGGCAAGATGGCGCCGCGCGCGGCCACCCGCGACGCCGCCCGGGTCCTCGGCTTCGACTACGCGACCGGCGACCGCCTCGCCAAGCAGATCCCCGAGCCGATCATGGGACGCAACCCGAGCTTTGCCGAGTGCCTCAAGCCCGGCGAGGAGCTGAAGGCGACCTACGACTCCGATCCGGACGCGCGACGGGTTCTCGATGTCGCGCAGGGGCTGGAGGGCATTATCCGCAACGCCTCGATCCATGCGGCGGCGGTGGTCATCGCCGACCGCCCCCTGCAGGAGATCGTGCCCCTGCAGCTCGCCGAGGACCGTCTCGGAGCCGGCGCCCGCGAGGCCAACGGCAACGGCACCGCCAAGAACGAGCGCTCCTACAAGATCGTCACTCAGTACTCGATGAAGCCGATTGAGGAGATCGGCCTGCTGAAGATGGACTTCCTCGGGCTTCGCAACCTCGACGTGATCGAGGATGCGGTCGAGATCATCGAGCGCTCGCGGGGCGAGAGCGTCGACATGGAGTCGATCCCGATGGACGACGCCAAGACCTACGAGATGTTGGCCCGCGGCGAGTCGATCGGCGTGTTCCAGCTCGAGTCGGAGGGGATGCGAAACGCGCTGCAGCAGGTAAAGCCGACCGAGTTCGAGGACATCGTGGCTCTGGTCTCGCTCTACCGCCCGGGCG
Organism: Candidatus Mayfieldus profundus; assembly: GCA_038040325.1. Lineage (GTDB taxonomy): Bacteria > Actinomycetota > Thermoleophilia > Solirubrobacterales > 70-9 > Mayfieldus > Mayfieldus profundus. Next base: position 6,347 of record JBBPIM010000057.1, on the reverse strand, counting down.
CGATGCGCTACATCCCGACCTACGCGCGCGGCAAGCGCGACCCGTCGACGGTTACCTACCCGGACAAGCGGCTGCGCCCCATCACCGAGGAAACCTACGGCTGCGTGATCTACCAGGAGCAGCTGATGGAGATCGCCAAGCAGATGGCCGCCTTCTCGCCGGCCGAGGCCGACGACCTGCGCAAGGCCGTCGGCAAGAAGGACCGCAACCTGATGGCGCAGATGAAGGACAAGTTCATGGCCGGGCTTAAGGAGTCGGGGACGGACTCCAAGGTCGCCGCGGACCTGTGGTCGCTGATGACCGCCGCCGCGGACTACTCGTTCAACCGCAGCCACGCCGCCTGCTACGCGCTGATCGCCTATCGCACGGCCTATCTGCGCGCCAACTATCCGGCCGAGTACATGGCCGCCCTGATCTCCACCGTGATGAGCACCAAGGACAAAGTGCCCTTCTTCGTCAACCGCTGCGAGGAGATGGGGATCGAGGTTCTGCCGCCCGACGTCAACGCCTCCAACCACGGCTTCGTCGTCGCCGAGAACAAGATCCGCTTCGGTTTGGACGCGGTCAAGAACGTCGGCCACTCGGCGGTCGAGTCGATCCTGCGGGCGCGCGAGGACGGCACCTTCGAGTCGCTCTGGGACTTCTGCGAGCGAGTGGACTCGCGCGCCGTCAACAAGCGCGCGATCGAGTGCCTGGTCAAGTGCGGGGCGCTGGATTCCACGGGCGCCACGCGCAGGGGAATGCTGGAGGCGCTGCCGGCTGCCCAGGCATCGGGGCAGAAGGCCCAGGAGGACGCGCAGCTCGGACAGGGCTCGATATTCGACCTCGGCGAGGGCGGCGGCGGCGGCGGAGGTGCAGCAGGGCCGGTGCAGCGGCCGCCGATCTCGGCCGCGGAGTACGAGCGCCAGGAGCTGCTGCGAATGGAGAAGGAGACCCTGGGGACCTATCTCTCGTCGCACCCGCTGGCCGAGGTCCGCGACGCGCTGCGGGCGCGGGTGGACTGCACCCTGGCCGAGCTCGCGGCAAAGCCGGACGGTTCCTGGGTCACGGTCGGCGGCCTGGTCACCGAGCGCAAGAAGATCCGCACCAAGCGCGGCGACCAGATGATGTTCGCGACCCTCGACGACGTCGAAGGCCAGGTCGAGATGCTGGTCTTCAATTCCGCCTTCGCCTCCAATGCCGAGGTGATCGACGCCGACGTGGTGGTCGTGGTGCGAGGCCGGGTGGACCACAAGGAGCGGGGCGAGACCAAGCTCGTCGTCCAGGAGGCCGAGCCCTTTGAGCCCGCCCCCGAGGAGATGGAGCGCGCGGCGGCGGCAGCCGCGCGGCGCGAGGAGCCGCTCGTGCTTCGCATCAACGCCGCCGACTTCCGCCCGACCCTGGTCGAGGAGCTGAAGTCGGTCTTCGAGCACTTCACCGGCGAGACCGAGGTGCTGCTCGAGATGCAGACCCGCGAGGGGCCGCGGCGGCTGCGGTTCGGGTCCGACTACAAGGTGCGCCCCTCGAGTGGACTTCGCGCGGAGTTGGACGTGCTGCTCGGCCCCGGCGTCATGGCCGCCTAGGCGGGTTGCCGACCCCCGATTCGACGGCAAACCAGGAAAAGCGCGAGCAGGAACATCGACGAGCCGGTCATCTCGAGGACCTCTTCGAGCACCAAGCTCTCGTGAGGGAGCACCCCCCCGCCGACATCGCCCTCGCTGACGTGTGCGCCGAACTCCAGCATCGACGCCACGATCCAGGCGGCGGCTCCGCCAAGCCAGAGCAGGCGCTCCGTGTCGAATTGAGACATGCGGTTCAGCGCCCGAAGCCAGCAGGCGCCGCCCACCAGCATCAAGGGGAGATAGAGGATCTGCCAGTCGACGCCGCTCGCGCGTTCCAGGCTCTCGTGGAACTCCAGCAGCTCATCCGTGCCCATGAAGGCGAAGAAGAGCGCGAGGATGGCCCAGGGCAGGAGCTCCGAGCGTGTGGACGTGATGAGGGCGAAGCCTGACGCCACGAACAGGACTGCTCCAGAAAAGAGAGCCGGAATCACGATCGCCACGTAGGGGCCCTCGCTGAGCCGGTCCAGATGCTGCTCCTCATCCAGGTCGAACGGCGGGAGGTCGACCGCGAAGGCATCCAGGCATCCGAGGATCGCCAGCACCGCGATGCACGCGGCTAGCGTCATCGCGAGGCCGACCCCAACGGGACCGAGGTCGGTGCGCGCGGACCAAAGCCCACCGAGCAAGCGGTCGACTCGGCTGCGTCGCGCAGTTCCAGCCGCCCGCGAGCGCTCCGCTTCGAGCCGCGAAGCGGGGCTGGCAAACCGTCGCTCTGCGGGCTGCTCTGGCATGACCCTCGTATTGTCGTGCGCCGGGCGGATACGGTGAGCGACAGGCGGCATCGCAGTATGTGCGCGCTCAGCACGGCTCGAACCGGTCCACCGGGTTGCTTGGTTTTCGCGGGCTCGACGGCTCCTCCGAACGCGCGTCCGCTCGATTTGGAATTCGGGGTCCCCCGGCCGTAGACTTCCGTCATGCCCGCCAAGCAGCGATCAGAGAGGGCGTCCCGGTCAGGCGAATGCCGCCAGTGCCGTGCCTTCTGCGACAAGCTGATCGAGCCCCGCGGCTGCGTGGAGATGGGCTGCCGCTACCTCTACAGCTACGTCGACATGCTCACCGGGACCCAGTTCGTGGGCTGCATGCAAAAGGTGTTCAGCGCCGAGGTCGACCTCGAGTCGGTGCTGGCGCCCGGCGGGTTCGGCGGCATCAAAGCGACCGGAGAGCTGCTGCCGCAGTGTCAGTTCAGCGTCGAGCGCGCCTTCGAGGACGACGGCCCGGGCTATGACTGCGTCAACCCGCGCTTCTTCGACTGCACCGACCAGGGCCCCGACGGACTCCGGGCCTTCGATCTGCGCGACTCGCTGGTCTAGGCAGCGCGGCTTTTCAACCCGCGTTCGCGCAGCCGCCTCGCCTTCTCAACCTGCTTGCGGTCCGGACCCCGTTTCTCGGGGCCGGGAACCTCCAGCGGCGCCGGCAGGCCCTCGAAGCGGGGCTCGGAGAGAAAGGCGGCAAGGCCGCTGCGGCCCATCTCGCCGTCGCCGACGTTGGCGTGGCGGTCGCGGCAGGAGCCAAGCGGAGCGGCGGCGTCGTTGACATGGATGCAGCGCAACCGGCCCAGGCCGAGCTTGCGGTCGGCCTCGTCGAGCACTTTGCCGAGCTTTTCGACGTCGCAGATGTCGTAGCCCTGCACGAACAGGTGGCAGGAGTCGAGGCAGAGGCCGAGCCGGTCGTCGTCCCCCGCCAGCTCGTAGAGCCGGGCGATCTGGTCGAAGTCGCGGCCCAGCAGACCCTGATGGCCGGCGGTCTGCTCGAGCAGCAGCGGGCAGCGCTCGGTCTGCTTCAGCGCCTCGCGAATCACCCTGGACGCGCGCCGCATCGCCCCGGCCAGTGCCGTGCCCTTCTGCGCCCCGGGATGCAGCACGACCCCGTGGGCGTCGATCGCGTCGCCGATACGCAGCGCATGGGTGAGCGAGTTCAGCGACTTCGCGCGCAGCTCCTTGTCGTCTGTCGCGCAGTTGATCAGGTAAACGGCGTGGATCACCACCGCTTTGACGCGCGAGCCGTCCATCGCCTCGCGGAAGGCGGCGAAGTCGTCCTCGGTGTAGAGCGTGGGGCGCCACATCCGCGGGCTCTGGTTAAAGACCTGGATCGAGTCCGCGCGCCGCTGCTCGCCGCGCTCGATCGCCTTGGGCAGGCCGCCCGCTGTGGAAACATGCGCGCCGATCAGCACTGTGAGCCAGGACCTCCGCTTCCGATTCGCCCCCTCCCCGACCGGCGTGCTGCACATCGGGGGCGCGAGGACGGCACTCTACAACTGGCTCGCCGCGCGCGGCTCCGGCGGAAAGCTCGTTCTGCGCATCGAGGACACCGACCGCGAGCGCTCCACCCCGGAGAACGTCGAGCAGATCTTCGACGCGCTGCGCTGGCTGGAGTTCGACTGGGACGAGGGGCCGCTCTCGCAGGCCGAGCGGGCGGACCGCCACGCGGCCCGGCTGGCCGAGCTGCTCGACTCCGGCGCCGCATACCGCGACAGCGCCACCGCCGAGGACGTGAAGGCCTACAAGGCAGAGCACGGCGCCGACGCCGGATACAGGGGGACGCCGAGCGACGAGCCAGGAGCCGCCGTGAGGCTTCACGTCCCAGACGAGGGCGAGACCGTGGTCGAGGACCTGATCCACGGGCCGGTCGCCTTTCCCAACCGCAGCCAGGACGACTTCGTGATTGCCCGCGCCGACGGCTCGGTCCTCTACAACTTCGCGGTCGCCGTCGACGACGCCGAGATGGGAATCACCGACGTGGTGCGTGGCGACGACCACCTCTCCAACACGCCCAAGCAGCTGCTGGTGCTGCACGCCCTCGGCGCCGAGATCCCGCGCTACGCGCACCTGCCCTTGCTGCACGGGCCCGACGGCCGCAAGCTCTCCAAGCGCCACGGGGCGGCCTCTGTGCAGGAGCTCCGCGACCAGGGCTACCTGCCGGCCGCGGTGCGCAACTACCTGGCGCTGCTGGGATGGGGCACGACCGATGACACCACGCTTCTGTCGACCGAGGAGTTGGTCGAGCGCTTCCGGATCGAGGACGTGGGACGCGCCTCGGCCGTCTTCGACGAGCAGAAGCTGCGCTGGATCAACGGGCGCTTCATGCGCGAGCTTCCACTCGACGAGTACGTCGAGCGGGTGGCCGCCCATCTCGGCCGCGAGCCAGACGAGCGCCTCCGCGCGGGCTGCGAAATCGCCCAGGAGAAGGCGCAGACGCTGTACGAGTTGTGGCCTTTGATCCGCTTCCTGCTCGAGCCACCGGTCGACGACCCCAAGGCGTGGCGCAGGGTGATGGGGGAGGGGACCCGGCCGCTGCTGGAGGCGGCTCGCGATGCCCTCGCGGCCGCAGACGGCTTCGGCGCGGCCGATGTGGAAGCGGCGCTCGAGCCGCTGTTGGCGCGACTCGATGTGAAACCGGGGCGCCTCTACCAGCCGATCCGCGTGGCGATCACCGGGACCACCGTCTCGCCTGGGATATTCGAATCGCTGGTCGCGCTGGGGCGCGAGGAGTCGCTGGCGCGGATCGGCGCCGCCATCGCCCGAATGGGCGCTTAGGGACCCCTAAGATCCCCGAAATCGAAGAACTTCCGTAAGAGCCCGCAATTTGCAGGCACGGGGGCGTTCTCAGGCATGGACGCATGGCTAAACCCGGATCGGACATCTGCCGATGTAAAGGCGACCGGTCGAGCTGGGGATGCGTAGGCCGATCGATCCATGCCGTCCAAGAGCCAGACAAACGGGAAGGGAAGCGCACACAAGGTGCCCGAGAAGTCCGTGCCGAGGCGCGGGCCCGCGCCCGGCAGCCGTCTCGCCGAGGCCTTCGAAGCCGTCGAGCGCTTCCCCGTCCTTCTCGAGTCCCGCGAGCGCGTGATGCGCGCCGCGACCGCCGAAACGGCGCGCGTGGGGGAGATCGTCGACGCAGTCGAGGCCGACGTCGCCCTGACCATCGCAGTGATGCGCTTCGCGAACCGCAGCGGCGCCAAGACGTCGGGCGGCGTCGCCAGCGTCCCCGCCGCGGTGGACACGCTCAAGACCTCCGGTGTGCTTGCCATCGCCGGCACCGCCCCGATCTACGACTTCTTCGAGACCAACGGGGGCTGGGAGCTGCGGCCGGAGCATTTCCGCATCCACGCCCTCGGCACCCAGCGCGCCGCCGACCGGGTGGGCCGCGCGGTCGGCTTCAACGAGCGCGACGAGCTGGCGGCCACAGCCCTGCTCCACGACATCGGCCGGCTGGTGATCAGCCGCCTGCACCCGGGCTATCAGGAGTTCCTCGACAACACCACCCGGACCCCCGACCAGCGGATGCGCCTGGAGCGCGAGAAGCTCGGCATCGATCACGCCATCGTCGGCGGCGTGCTGGCGCGCCGCTGGAACCTGCCGCAGCGGATCGCGGTGGCGATCGAACGGCACCACGCCGACGACGCCGAAGGTATGGCGGCCTTGATCTCGATTTCCGACATGCTTGCCCATTACGGCCAGGGAGAGGCGGTCAACGGCGAGCAGCTCCGCAACGCCGCCGAGCGGGTCGGCCTCGATCATGATGCGCTCCGCGAGCTGCTCTACGAGCTTCCCTACGCGCGCCAGGATGCCCCCCGCACCAGCGAGCCCTGCCCCCTCTCGGCCCGCGAGCTCGACGTGCTGCGTCTGCTCGCCGAAGGCAAGGTCTACAAGCAGATCGCCGGCGACATGCAGCTTTCGGTCTCGACGATTCGCACCCACCTGCACAACGTCTACGGCAAGATCGGCGCCGTGGATCGCGCCCAGG
>JBBPIM010000056.1:0-9738 GCA_038040325.1 Candidatus Mayfieldus profundus | reverse complement strand
GAAGAAGAGCATGAAGTCGTGGGTCGAGCAGATGTGCAGGTGCTCGATGTAGTCGCCCTCCTTCATGTTCATGCCCATCACCCCGCGCCCGCCGCGGTGCTGCTGGCGGTAGGTGGCGACCGGCAGCCGCTTCACGTAGCCCGAGGCGGTCAGCGAGACCACCATCTGCTGGTCGGCGATCATGTCCTCGATTCCGACGTCGCCCTCGAAGTGGGTGATCTCGGTGCGGCGCTCGTCGCCATAGGACTCGCCGATCTCGACCAGCTCCTCTTTGACCAAGCCGAGCACCTTCGACTCGTCGGCGAGGATCGCGCGCAGCTCGCCGATCCGCTCGATCAGGTCGGTGTGCTCGGACCGCACCTTGTCGGACTCCAGCGCGGTGAGGCGCTGGAGCCGCATGTCGAGGATCGCCTGCGCCTGCTCGCGCGAGAGCTCGAACTTCTCGATCAGCCCGTCGCGGGCAGCATCGGGGTCCTCGGAGGAGCGGATCAGCTTGATCACCGCGTCGAGGTTGTCGAGCGCGATCAACAGCCCCTCGAGGATGTGGGCGCGGGCCTCGGCGCGGCGCAGCTCGTACTGCGTGCGCCGCGTGACCACCTCGCGCTGGTGCTCGGCGTAGTACTTGACCAGCTCCAGCAGGCTGAGCGTGCGCGGGACCCCGTCGACAAGCGCGACCATGTTGACCCCGAACGTGGTCTGCATCGCGGTCTTCTTGTGGAGGTTGTTGAGCACCACCTTGGCCGGCGGCCCGCCGCGCTTCAGTTCGATCACCAGCCGCATGCCGCTGCGATCCGACTCGTCGCGCAGGTCGGAGATCCCGACGAGCTTCTTCTCGCGGACGAGGTCGGCGATCTTCGTGACCAGGCCCCCGTCGCCCCCCTTCTTGACCATGAACGGAAGCTCGGTGACGACGATCGCCTCCTTGCCGCCCTTGAGTGGCTCGACGTGGGCGTGGGCGCGGACCCGCAGGCTGCCGCGGCCGGAGGCGTAGGCATCGCGGATGCCCGCGGCGCTCATCAGCCCACCGCCCGGGAAGTCGGGGGCCTTGACGTGCTCCATCAGTCCCGCCAGGTCGATCTCCGGGTCGTCGATGTAGGCGATGGTCGCCCCGATCACCTCGCCCAGGTTGTGGGGTGGAATGTTGGTCGCCATCCCCACCGCGATTCCCGTCGCCCCGTTGACCAGCAGGTTGGGGAAGCGGGCAGGGAGAATCAGCGGCTCGCGCTGGGACTCGTCGTAGTTGGGGCCGAAGTCGACTGTGTCGGCGTCGATGTCGCGCAGCAGCTCGGTTGCGAGCCGGTCCAGCCGCGCCTCGGTGTACCTCATCGCGGCCGCCGGGTCGTCGTCGATCGAGCCGAAGTTGCCCTGGCCGTCGACCAGCATGTAGCGCAGCGAGAAATCCTGCGCCATCCGCACCAGCGTGTCGTAGATGGCGCTGTCGCCGTGCGGGTGGTACTTACCCATCACCTCGCCGACGATGAAGGCGCACTTGCGGTAGGGACGGGTGGGCTGCAGGCCAAGGTCGTGCATCGCGTAGAGCACGCGCCGGTGCACGGGCTTGAGGCCGTCGCGCACGTCGGGCAGCGCCCTGCCCACGATCACGCTCATCGCGTAATCGAGGTACGAGGAGCGCATCTCCTTCTCGAGCTCGCGCTCCTCTATACGGCCGGTCAGGGCTTCGAGCGCCATCAGGTTTCGCAGCTACACATCGAGGTTCGTCACTTCCTTCGCATACCGCTCGATGAAATTGCGGCGCGGCTCGACCTGGTCTCCCATCAGCATCGAGAAGATCTGGTCGGCCGCGGAGGCGTCCTCCATCATCACCCGTTGCAGCGTGCGCGAGCCGGGGTCCATCGTCGTCTCGCGCAGCTGGTCGGCGTTCATCTCGCCGAGGCCCTTGAACCGGGTCAGCTGCACTCCCTGCTTGGCGAGGTCCATCACCGCCCGGTGCAGGTCGACGAACGACAGCGCCTCGTCGGACTTGCCGTTGAGGCTGACCTCGAACGGTGGGCGTCCGACCTGCTTGAGCAGGGTCGCGTGCACCTCGACGAACTTGCGGTAGTCGTGGTGCTTGAAGAGGCTGTCCGGGAGGCGGTGCGTACGGGCAAGGCCGCTCTTGCGGTGGATCGCCTTGACCACCAGCTCGTCCGAGGAGTCCTCGACGAGCTCGGTTTCGAACGGCTCGCTCGGGGGAGATTTCGCACCGAGGACCTTGCGGGCGCCGGCGATCGTCGCCACCTCCTCGTCGAGCAGCTGCGACTCCTCGAGGAAGCGGACGAGGTCGTGGCCGAACTCGGCCTGCAGCGACGAGCCCCACCCCTCGTACTCCTTGGAGCGGCGAACGTAGCTCTGCCACCGGCTCGCGGTCAGCTTGCGCGACTTGCCGGTCGCGTCGGCGAGCTTGAAGTCATCGAGCTTGTCGCGGAGCAGGACTTCCTCCAGCTCGGATTCGCGCTCGACATAGAGCTCCTGGCTGCCCTGCTTGACGCGATACAGAGGCGGCTTGGCGATGTAGACGAACCCGGCGTCGATCAACGGCTGCATCTGGCGGTAGAGGAAGGTGAGAACCAGGGTGCGGATGTGGGCGCCGTCGACGTCGGCGTCCGTCGCCATCACGATCTTGTGGTAGCGGGCGTCCTCGAGATTGAACTCGTCGTGCACGCCGGTGCCAATCGCGGTGATCAGGGCCTGGATCTCGGTGTTCGCCAGCACCTTGTCGATGCGGCTCTTCTCGACGTTGATGATCTTGCCGCGCAGCGGCAGCACCGCCTGGGTCGAGCGGTCGCGCGCCTGCTTGGCGGAGCCGCCGGCCGAGTCTCCCTCGACCACGAACAGCTCGGCAAGGGCCGGGTCCTTGACCGTGCAATCCGCGAGCTTCCCCGGCAGGGTCGAGTTCTCCAGGGCCGACTTGCGGCGGGTCAGGTCACGGGCCTTGCGGGCGGCGTCGCGGGCCCGCGAGGCGTCAACCGCCTTGGTGATGATCCGCCTGGCGTCGCCGGGATTCTCCTCGAGGAACTCGGCCAGCTTGCGGTTGACCGCCTCCTTGACCAGGCCCTCGATCGGCGGGTTGCCAAGCTTGGTCTTGGTCTGGCCCTCGAACTGGGGGTCGTGGAGCTTCACCGAGATCACCGCGGTCAGGCCCTCGCGCACGTCCTCGCCGGCGAGGTTCTCGTCCTTTTCCTTGAGCAGGCCCTTGCCGCGCGCGTAGGCGTTCAGCGTTCGGGTCAGCGCCGAGCGGAAGCCGGAGAGGTGGGTGCCTCCCTCGTGGGTGTTGATGTTGTTGGCGAAGCTGAAAATCGACTCCTGGTAGGAGGTGTTCCACTGCATCGCCACCTCGACCTGGCCCTCGCCGTTCTCGCTCTCGAAGTAGACGGCCTTGCGGTGCAGCTCGTCACGGTTCTCGTTGAGGTGCTTTACGAAGTCCTGAATGCCGCCGTCGTACTGGAAGGTCACCGTGTTGGTCGTGCCGCGCTCGTCGACCAGCTCGATCTTCAGCCCGCGGGTCAGGAAAGCCGTCTCGCGCAGCCGCTCGGCCAAGGTCTGGAAGTCGAACCCGATCTCTTCGAAGACCTCGAGGTCGGGCAGGAAGGTGATCGTCGTGCCCGTTTCCTTGGTCTTGGCGCCCTTCTTGAAGTCGGCGGTGGGCTTGCCGCGCTCGTAGTCCTGGGTCCAGACGTGTCCGTCCCGGCTGATCTCCAGGTGCAGCCGCTCGGATAGCGCGTTTACGACCGAAACCCCGACGCCGTGCAGGCCCCCCGACACCTTGTAGCCGGCACCGTCGCCGAACTTGCCGCCGGAGTGCAGAGTTGTAAGAACCACCTCCGCCGCGGGACGCTTCTCCTTCGCGTGCATGTCGACCGGGATCCCGCGGCCGTTGTCGGCGACCGTGCAGCTGTTGTCCGGATGCAGCACCGCCTGAACGCTGTCGCAGTGCCCGGCGATCGCCTCGTCCACCGAGTTGTCCACCGCCTCGTAGACCAGGTGGTGGAGTCCTCGCGCACCGGTCGAGCCGATGTACATGCCGGGCCGCTTGCGCACGGCCTCGAGACCCTCGAGGACGGTGATGTCCTTGGCGTCGTACGACGCGCCCCCCGCCGGGGCCTTCTTGGCAAGGGCCTTTCGCCCCTCCCTGGGACCCTGCGAGGTGCCCTTTTTCGACTTCGGCGGCTTCGCCCGACTGTTGCTGTCAGCCAATTAATCCCTTCCGATAGGCCATAGAAAACCCCGACCGCCGAACGGCCCCTCGGGAGGCCGCGCGTGCAGCGTCGGGGCGATTAACCAAGTTGACATAAGGATACCAGTTGGAGCCCCTTGAAAGCCGCGTAGACTGTTACAAAAGACCTGCAAATTACGCATTAAAATGAATAACCGGAATTCTTCGCGATGAGGTGCCCGGGAAACCCTCTGAAAACCCTCAGGCTGGCTAGCCAACCAGGAACCTGAGGGCGCGTGGCGAAACCGCTCCGAGGCGCTCTCGCAGGTGCTCCAGCAGCTCCTCCTCCATCAGGCTCAGCTCCTCGGCCCAGGTGGCGCCCTCGCAGCGCACGCTGAGGATCCCGTCGCGCTCGCCGACCGGCTCGGTGACGGCGGCGATCGCCTCGCCGACCGCATCGGGCCAGGCTGTCTGTGCCGCCGCCAGCGGCGTCTTCGGCGCCGCCCGCACCAGCGCGGAGCGCAGCGCCAGCGATGCCGGGCGGGGGGTGCGGCGGCCCATCAGGCGACCGCCGCGAGGGGGCCGGCGGCTGCGGGCATGCGGACGACGTGCCCGCGCGCGGGCCGCGGAAGGTCGCTCTCGTCGGCGGCGGTGATCAGGCTCTGCCCGGCGCCGTCGAGGCGCTCCGCCAGCAGCTCGCGGTGTTCGGGATCGAGCTCGCTCATCACGTCGTCGAGCAGCATCAGGGGAGGAGCTCCGGCGGTCTCCAGCAGCGCCGCGTGCTCGGCGAACAGCAGCGCCAGCAGCCCGGCTCGCTGCTGGCCCTGTGAGCCGTAGCGGCGCAGCGAACGCTCCTCGAGCGATAGCTCCAGCTCGTCCAGGTGCGGGCCCCAGCCGGTGCGGCCTCGCTCCAGGTCGGACTCGCGCCGCTCCGCCAGCCCGGCCCTCACTGCCTCGGGGTCGGAGTCCGATCGGGGCCGGTAGCGAAGCTCGGCCGGCTCGCCGAGCCCGAGCTCCGCGGCGGCCGTGGAGAAGGGCTCCGCCAGCTCGGAGGTCGCCTCGGCGCGGGCCGCGGTCAGAGCCGCCGCTCGCGCGGCCAGGGTGCCGTCCCAGGCATCGAGCTCGGCCGCCGGGGCGAGGCCGGCGGCCACCCGGCCCAGCAGTGCGTTGCGCTGCGCGAGCGCCTGGCCGTAGACGCGTCGCAGGTCCGAGCGGGCGGGCCAGCGAGATGCGATGAAGCCGTCGAGGTGAGCGCGCCGCTCGCCCGGCGGGCCCTTGACCAGCGCCAGGCGGTCGGGCGAGAAGACCGCAACGTGGGGGCGGTGCCGGGCGATTGTGGCGGGGTCGGCGGCCTCGCCGTCGAGCAGGTGGCGTCGGCCTTCGGAGCGGGAGACCGAGCCGAGCAGGGTGTAGGCGCCGCCCTGCTCGTCGTGAAGCTCCGCCTCGCTGCGGGCGAGGGCGTGCCCGAAGGCGATCATCTCGCGGCGGTCGCCGGTGCGGAACGAGCGGCCGGTGAGCGCGAAGTAGAGGGCCTCCAGCAGGTTCGTCTTGCCGGCGGCGTTGGGCCCCACGACCGTGGTGATCGTCGACGCCGGCTCGATCCGCAGCTCCGAGAGACTCCGAAAGGAGCGGGCGGCGATGCTTGCCACTCGCAACCCGGCCTCCCGCTCAGACGTTGAGCCTGATCGGCATCACCAGGTAGCGGAAGTCCTCGTCGTCGACGGGCTGCAGCAACCCGGGCCGAAGTGGGGAGATCAGCCGCAGCAGCAGCTCCTCGCCCTCCATGCTCTCGACGCCGTCCTTGAGGAACTCGGGGTTGAAGCCGATCTCCAGCGGCTCACCCTCGAACGCGGCCGGCATCGTCTCGCGCGCGTCGCCGACGTCGGGCGTCTCCGCTGCCACCGTCAGCTCACCCTGCGTGAAGGCCAGCCGCAGCGGGGCGTTGCGCTGGGCCAGCTGGCTGACCCGCCGCAGCACCTCCAGGAACTCGCCGCGGGGCAGCCGCACGTCGTGGTCGTAGGACTCCGGGAGGAGCTGGCGGTAGTTGGGGAACTGGCCCTCGATCAGGCGTGTGTTGAGGGTCACCGGCCCGGCGCGGAACACCGCCTGGTTGGCGAGCAGGAAGACCTCGACGTGCTCGGCCTCCTCCTGCGCCGCGATGCGAGCCAATTCCCGCAGGGCGCGAGCCGGCACGTTGGCCTCCAGCTCGCCGCCCACCTCCGAATCCAGCTCGGTGCGCTTGACGCTGAGCCTGTAGGAGTCGGTTGCGACCATCGTCATCTCCTTGCCGGAGGCGGTGATCAACGCGCCGGTCAGGACCGGGCGCATGTCGTCTCGCGAGGCAGCTCGGGCAACGAGCTCCACGGTCGATACGAACGCCTCGGTCGGGATCCGCAGCGGTTCGCCTTCAACCTCCGGAAAGCGAGGGAAGTCCTCGGCGGGCAGGGTGCGGAGGTGAAAGACCGCGCCGCCGCTGCGAATCTCAACGTCGCGCTCGGCCTCGCGACGCTCGAGCTGAACCTCATCCGCACCCAGCGATCGAGCCACCTCGACGAGCTGCCGGCCGGGCAGCAACACTGAGCCGCTCCCCTCGCGCTCCGCGACGAGACTGGTCTCCAGGCCCATCTCCATATCGGTGGCGCGGAGGGCCAGGTCGCCGTTGTTGCCGGACAGCAAGATTCCCGCAAGCGATTGCGTCGCCGTGCGGGTGGAAACAGCCTTGTTGACGATCAACAGGCGCGAAAGAAGGTCTTGGCGTGTGGTTGAAAGCTTCAAGTTAGTTACTTGTCCTTTTAGTTCAAGTAGGGCCTGTGGATTCTGTTGGAAAGGCGTGATTCAGCGCATTGCAAAGCGGTTCGTGCCCTGTTGAAAAGTGGTGTACGGCCATGTTGATTCTTGCAGTGGAGTCGGGCGTCATCCACCGGTGGTGATCATGCTGTGGATCTCTTCCCGCAGGCTCTCGAGGGTGCGGGCGGTTTCGGAATCGGCGTTTGCTCGAGCTTCGGTGCGGCGAAGCGAGTTGAGCACGGTTGCGTGATCGCGGCCGCCGAAGGCGCGGCCGATCTCGGCAAGGGAGAGCTTGGTGTATTCACGCGTGAGGTAGATGGCGAGTTGCCGGGCGCGCAGGGGTGTCGCCGCACGGCTGGGGCCGACCAGGCTCTGGCGGGAAAGACCGAACGAGTCGGCCACGACCTGTTGGATGTGGTCGACGGTGTGCTCCGCAGAGGGCATCCGCACGCCGGGGATTACCTCGGCGATCAGCTCGGAGCTGATCGGCTGGGCCTTTAGCGAAGCGTGGGCGAGCACCCGGGTCAGGGCGCCGTGAAGCTGACGGACGTTGGCGTCGATGCGTCGCGCCAGCTCGCCGAGGGCGTCGGCGTCGGCGATCTCGATTCCGGTCTCCATCACCAGGCGGCGCAGGACCGTTAGCCGGGTGAGCAGGTTGGGCGGTTCGACCGCCAGGGTCAACCCCCACTCAAAACGGTCGCGCAGCCGCGTGGCAAGGGTGGAGAGCTCGCTGGGGATGCGGTCGGCGGAGAGCGCGATCTGGGCACCGGACTCATAGAGCGCATTGAAGGTGTGGAAGAACTCCTCCTCGGTGTGGTGCTTTCCCTCGAGGAACTGCACGTCGTCGATCAGCAGCACGTCGATGTCGCGATAGCGGTGCTTGAAGGCGTCGGCGCCGGAGGCGTGCAGCGCTGCGACAAACTCGTTGGTGAAGGACTCGGCGGTCGTGTAGCGGACCCGCAGCTCGGGGGCGCTGTCGGCGAGGTAGTTGGCGATCGCGACCAGCAGATGCGTCTTGCCGAGGCCGGGCGGGCCATGCAGAAATAGCGGGTTGTAGGCCTCTGCCGGCGCCTCGGCCACTGCGAGCGCCGCCCCGTGCGCGAGCCGGTTGCCGTCGCCGATCACGAACCGCTCAAAGGTGTAGTTCGGGTTGAGGGTGAGGTCTTGGTCGCCGACCGGTCCGGAATGCGCTGCAATTCCTGGCGGTTCGGCAAAGCTGACCTCCCGCAGGGCGCCTGCGACCTGGCCCAGCGTCTCGCTGATCAGCCTCGTGTATCGACGCTCGACCCAGGCACGGATTCCGGCGGGCGCGTTGACGTACAGGGTCTCGCCCTGGGCCGAGCGGGCCCGCAACGGCTCAAGCCAGAGCTTGAAGGTGGACTCCGGCACCGACTCGCGCAACCGCTCGCTGACCGCCTGCCAGATCGAGCCAATATCCGGCTCCCCCGCGGCCGTCTGAGGGTCCGGCGCCGTCCGGTCGGAGGAGGAAGAGGTCGGCTGATTGGAGACGTGCTGCACCAGCGCAACCCCTCTCGTCGCGGTCCTGGGCGCCTCCGGCGCCGGTGCGTCGCGCCGGAGCCGCCACTCGAAGCGCGCCGACCATAGCGCGCCCGCCGAGGCCCGCAAGCGGCACCCCCGCATTTCGCGGCGAAAAGCTCGGGAGCCGCTGATCCACCCGCCGGCGGGGCTCGCAGGAGCGGTGGGGGCGTTCCTTATACTGGCGCCCGAGCCAGGCCATGAAGCGGACCTATCAGCCGAAGAAGCGCAAGCGCGCCCGCACCCACGGGTTCCGGGCGCGCATGCAAACACGCGGCGGCCGCTCGATCCTGAGGCGGCGGCGGCGCAAGGGCCGCAAGCGGCTGGCACCCTGACGATGACGACGGGCGGTTCCGGGGCGCGCAGGCGACGCCGCCTCTCGCGCAGCGGCGAGTTCGACCGGGTCTACCGCGAGGGCTCTTCGCACGCGAACCGCTTCGTGGTCCTCTACAGCTTCCCCCGCGAAGAGTCCGACGGAGGCGATGTCCGGCTCGGCGTCTCGGTCGGCCGCAAGGTGGGCGGCGCGGTGGAGCGAAACCGCGTCAAGCGAGTCCTTCGCGAGGCCTTCTGGGGCCTCGAGCAGGAGCTGCCCGCAGGTCACGACTTCGTGCTGGTGGCGCGGCCGGAGATTGCCGCCCTGGCCGAGCGGGAGGGCGCCACGGGCGTGCAGGCCTGCCTGCGTGACGCCCTGCAGGGGGACCGTTCGACGTGAAACGGGCCCTGCTCGCGCCGATCGCGGTCTACCGGCGCTGGATCTCGCCGGGGCTGCCGAGGCGCTGCCGCTACGAGCCCACCTGCTCGGCCTACGCGATGCAGGCGGTGCGCCGCTTCGGCGTCCTGCGCGGCAGCCTGCTCGCTGCGTGGCGGCTGTTGCGCTGCAACCCCTTCAGCCACGGGGGATTCGACCCGGTTCCCGACCGCTTCACCCTGCGCACCGGCCCGGTCGACCCGGCCGAGTATCACGGTGAGGTGAGGACGTGATCCCGGTCGCCAACATCCTGCAGCCGCTGATCGAAGTCGCCAACAGCGTCCTCGAGTTCTTCCACGACAACGCGGGTCTGAGTTGGGGGGCGGCGATCATCGCCCTCACCTTCCTCACTCGGTCGGTCCTGATCCCGCTCACCTACAAGCAGATCAAGGGGATGCGGGCGCTTCAGGCGCTGCAGCCGCAGATCAAGGAGATCCAGGCGAAGTTCAAGAACGACCGCCAGCGCATGCAGCAGGAGATGATGCGCTTCTACCAGGAGAACAAGGTCAACCCG
>JBBPIM010000055.1:0-9954 GCA_038040325.1 Candidatus Mayfieldus profundus | reverse complement strand
GATGTACTGGATCCCGATCACCTTGTGATCGGTGTTGAACTTGAAGTAGTCGCGCCAGCTGTAGGCGCCGTGGCTGGAGTGGTCCTCGGGGATCGTCGGCTTGCCGGCCGCCCAGCGGAACCAATAGTCGAAGCAGCCGAACCCGATCAAAAAGCCGAATGGAGCGGTGAGCGCCGGGACCACCACGTGCGGGTAACCGGTCTGCTCGGTCTGGAAGACGTCAAGGCCGGAGATCGCCCGCAGCGCCACCACCAGGCCAAAGCCGAGGCCGCCGCCCAGCAGGAAGCCGAGCAGGCCGCGATACCAGCCGGGTGCTTTCAGCGCCGCCACCATCTAGAAGGTCCCTCCCATTATTACCCCGACTCCACCGCTGTCTCGTTCTTTTCGAGCAGCTCCTGGGTGTTGCTGCCGCCTGTGCCGGTGAAGGCCTCGGGCGGCTCCTGCTGCTGTGACAGCCACTTCTTGAAGTCCGGCTCGGACTCGACCACAACCTTGGCGCGCATCGTCGCGTGGCCGAATCCGCACAGCTCGGTGCAGATCAGGTTGTAGGTCCCCTCGCGGTCGGGGGTGACGATCGCGTGCGTGATGATGCCGGGCACGTTGTCCTTCTTGATCCGCCACTCCGGCACCCAGAAGGAATGGATCACGTCCAGCGCGTGCAGCTTGAACTCGACCTGGCGATCGACCGGCACATGCAGCTCGCCCTGCGAGTACTTGGCCGCTTCCGGATACGTGAAGTTCCAGTTGAACTGCTGCGAGTAGACGTCGACCACCATGCGGTCGGTCTGGCGCTCTTCGATGTTGTTCAACACCGCCGCGCTGTAGCCGGCGCCGAACAGCACGATCACGGTCGGGATCACCGTCCAGGCCACCTCGATGCGGGTGTTGCCGTGGATCGGCTCGCCGTCGCCCTCGTCGCCCGGCTTGGCGCGGAACTTCCACAGCGCGTAGAAGAGCATCACCATCACCAGCGAGAAGACGAACGACGAGAGCACGATCATCACGTCCAGCAGCGTGTCGATCTTGGCGGCCGCGGTCGAGCCCTGCTGCCCGTTCCAGCGGATCGGAACCATCACCGCCGAGATCAAGACGGTCCCGGCTAGCGTCGCCAGGAACATCTTCAGGATCGGCAGACGCTGGTAAAGCGCGCCCTCGTCGGGGACGTCCGTCGTGGTCCGGTCCGGTGCGGCCATCTGGCGCGCGCATTCTATGCGCTGCGCCCGCCGCGGTCGTGGTGCTCAGGTGACGCCTGGTACTAGGTTCGTTGCTCGTTGTTCGTTCCTCGTTGCTCGGGGCTAGGGCCGAGGCAGGTCTTCCAGGTCCCCCTGGGAAGCGGCGATGAAGCCGCGGGCGACGCCCTCCCAGCTCCACAGCTCCTCCACGCTGCGCGCCAGGGCGGCGCCGATCTCGCGCCGCCGCCCGGGGTCCACGGCGAGCCAGGCGTTGAGGCGCCCCGCCAGCTCCTCCACCGCCCCCTCGGCGACCGGGAAGGAGGTCAGCCCGCCCAGGTCCTCGGGAAGCGAGTCAGCGAGCCGGCGCGACACCTCGCGCATCCCCGAGTGGTCGGCGGACACCGGCAGCACCCCGCAGGCCGCCGCCTCGACGGCGACCATGCCGAACGACTCCGGGAACGTGCTCGGCATCACAAGCGCGTCGGCGGCGGGGAGCAGCTCGGCCACCTCGCCGTGCTCGAGGCGCCCCGCGAAGTCGATCGACCCGGCGGCCGCCGCGGCGGCATCCAGGTAGCCCCGGGGCGGCGCGTCGAGGAACGCGGTGAGGATCGCCAGGGGACCCTCGGCGCCGCCCTCCAGGCCGCGCCCCAGTCGCGCGATCTCATGGGCGCCCTCGAGGTCCCCGCCAACCAGGCATTCGAGCAGCCGTCGCAGGCCCTGCCCGTACTCGCCGAAGCCGACCAGCAGCAGGCGCGCCTTCGGATTGGCGGAATGGACCAGCGGCCAGGCTGCGATCAACAGGTCCACCCCCTTGGAGACGATCAGCTTGCCGACGAAGACCACGCGCGGTCCCTGTGCCCCCTCCAGGGCCCGGACCGCGGCCGCGGCGGCGCCCGGATCGCGGCCGAACCCCCCCTCCTCCCCGCCACCGGCCTCGATCCGCGCGGCGAGGCGACCCAGTGCCTCTTTCGCCTCACCCGGCTCGCGCGGTGCGAACTCGCGGGTATCCACCCCAGGCGGCCCGAGCCGGGTCTTTCGCTCCAACTCCAGGTGGGGCAGGGCCTCCCAGAGACTCTCCGCCGTGTGGCGGGAGCCGACGAGGATCGCCGCCGCGGCCGCTGCACCCTCGCGCGCATGAGGCAGAAAGCGGGGGTTTGGCTTGACCGTGTACTCGAGCGCCGAGCCGTGGATCTTGGCCGCGAAGGGCAACCCGGCGCGGGAGAGGATCAGCGGTCCCATCACCAGGTGGTTTGCCAGCGCCGCGTCGATCCCACCGGCCCGCTCGGCGACCTCGCGCGTTGCGGACACGTTGGCGCGGACGTAGCGCTCCAGCTCGGCGTCGCTCAGCTCCGGGAAGGTCTTCGCCTCGAAACCCGGATAGCGGTCGACGACGTAGACCGGCAGAAGGCCGCCGATATCGGGGATATAGACGGTGAGGCGGCCCGCCCCATCGGGCTCGCGAAGCGCCTCGACCTGCAGCTCGCCGGCCTCCCAGCGTCCCACCCCGTGCACCCAGTCCAGCTTGGCCGCGTCGCGCTCCTGGCAGAGCAGATGAACGTCGTGCCCGAGCCCGACCAGCGCCTGGGCGAGGTTGGCGTTGTAGATGTTGCTGCCGGTGCCACGGAGCAAGTACCCGTGAAAGATGAGTACGCGCATGGCCGGGACGCTAGTTGAGGCACTCGCTACTCGCTACTCGCTACTCGGCCCCGGCCCAAGCCCGAGGAGCGAGGAGCGAGGAGCGAAATAGGTTCGGCGTTGCGGGTAGGCTTCCGGCCTGTGAATAGGGAGCAGACCTACCGGCTGCGGGCGCCGGCGTCGGGACGCGAGGCGATCGCCGGGGCCAAGCCCGGACGCCGATACCTCGATCGCGAGACCGGCGAGGAGATGGAGCCCGTTGCCGCGGTGCTTCCGCTCGCCCCCTCCGCCTCGGCTCTGCTGCGCACACCGGAGAACCTGCGGATCTGCCGCCGCTGCGACCAGCTGATCGGCCTCGACGTCAGCGACTGCCCCTACTGCGGCCTGCGCCAGCCAGCTCTCGACGGCGGCCCTTGAGCAGGGTGCGCCGGGGGATGGCCGTGTTGGTCGCGGTCGCCGCGGTAGGCGGCACGACGGCCCTGGGCGCCTGCGGCAGCGACGACGAGTCGACGATCACTGACCCCGAGCCGGTCAGCACCTCGCAGCCGTCGACGACTACGAGCGAGCCGGAGACCACCCAATCGACCACGACCGAGGACGACGGAGGCGTCGAGGCCGAGCCGGGCGACGACAGCGGCGGGCACGGCGGCAACAGCGGAACGGGCGGCACAGGGAGCTATGACCCGGCTGAGCCCGACTCGCCCGAGAACGACGTGCCGCCAGAGCCGAACAGCCCCCAGGAGAGCTTCGAGCAGTTCTGCGACGAGAACCCGGGAGCCTGCGGGTAGGCTAGCCGCCCTTGACCAGGGTGGCCGTGTAGAGCAGGCGGGCGGTGCGGTAGAAGCAGCCGTACTGCTTATCGGAGCCGACCTTCTGTTGCGGGCGGCTCTCCTGGATGTCGGACGTCCGCGTGCACTTTCCGGCCTTACGGCTCGCACGCCAGCCGCTGTCGTCGGCGAGACCGACCGCGAAGGCCGGCGCCCAGGTGGGGATCGTCAGGCCGAGGATGTTGCCGCGCCGCACCGTCAGCGGCTGCTCCAGCGCGAATGTGGGGCTCTTGCCCAGGTGGGGGGTGAGTACCTCGGTGGGACTCTGGCGAAGCAGCTTGTAGCGGGGCGGGCTCTTGTCGGGCACCTGCTTGAGAACCGCCAGGCGCGCCTCGGGCGGGGAGTCGTAGAAGTCGTTGAAGAAGCTCTGCTGGGAGGCCTTGGGCTTGGAGAGCGTGATGCTCCAGGCCACGACCTTCCCGTCGTAGGGAGCCTGGAAGGGCCGCCTCACAGTCCCGGCGGTGGACTGGAACCCGGTGACGCTGCCAATTGCCTCGCAGGGCGAGCCCGGACAGGCTGGATCCGGCGTGGTCTGGGTGGCGCCGAGGATGGTGACGTTGCGTGCCGCGCCGGCGGCGCCGGGCCAGGCAACCAGCGCGACCAGCAGAAGCACGCAGGCGGCGACCACCGCCGCGATCCCGGATGTTTTCCTGCCAGGGCTGTTTTCCGCTGCTCGGGGCACGATCTTGGCCATCAACACACGCGCTGCGCGATGGTTGCGGACATCGATTCTGACTGCTCCGCCGCTCGGATGCTGATTTGGGGGCCGCGGTGCAGTTTCCTGCCCAGCGTCGGACGCACGGACGCAGGTAGGGTTCGGCGCCGATGGCGGTCGAGGCCGACTTCGAGCAGTTCGTCCCGCCCGGGCTCGCCTCCCTGGGCATCGAGGCCGACGAGGTCGAGCTGGCGGTGATGCGGGCCGCGCATGAGCTCTACTGGTCGGCGCTGGCGGGGATGCTCGAGGTGAACCTCTCCGGCGTCGAGCCCGAGCGCGACGCCGACATGTCGCGTTCCCCCGAGGCCGAATGAGCCTGCTCGACCGGCCCCTGGCCGAGCAGGCTGAAGCGGTCGCAAGCGGCGAGGCAGAGCCCGGTGAGCTGCTCGACACGGCGCTGGCGCGCATCGAGGAGCGAAACGGGGACGTCAACGCGGTCGTCGACACCTTCCCCGAGCACTCGCGAGAGATGCTGGACGCGGCACCCGAGGGACCGCTGCGTGGAGTGCCGGTGGTGATCAAGGACGAATGGCCGCTGCCCTGGCGTGCCGAGCGCCTCGGTGCCGCGGACCAGCTCTCCCCGGCCGCCCCGGGCGAGTCCGGCCCATACCGCGCGTTGCGCGACGCCGGAGCGGTGATCGCCGGGGTGGCGAACATGCACGAGTGGGGCTCCAGCAGCACCGGCAATGCCTCGGTCTACGGGCCCGCCCGCAACCCCTGGAACCCGGAACGCTGCCCGGGCGGCTCCTCGAGCGGGCCGGGCGCCGCGGTCGGGGCCCGGATCGTCGCCGGCGCGGTCGGTGCCGACGGGATCGGCTCGATCCGCTACCCCGCCGCCTACTGCGGGATCACCGGGCTCAAGCCGACCTTCGGCCGCTCGGCGATGGACGGCCACCATGTGCGCGACACCACCACGATCGTCTCCGGCCCGATGTGCAGCGACGCCGCCGGGTGCCGGCTGCTCGGCTCGGCCCTGTTCTCGGAGCAGCTGCCCGCCGGCGATGCCGGCGGGCTGCGAATCGGGGTCGTGCGCGGCCCGGTCTCCGAGGACTGCGCGCCCGCCGTGCGCGAGGCGTGCGAGGGTGCGATCGAGGCATTGCGCGACGAGACCGGCGGCGAGGTGCGTGAGATCGAGCTGGAGGGACTGGAGCTGTCGGGCCTGGCGGCCGTGGTGGTCGGCAGCTCCGAGGGCCTTGGCGACATCCCGCCCTCGAGGCTCAACGCGATCAGCGACCAGGTCGGACCCGTGAACCGCGGCCTGCTCAAGTACCGGATGCTGATCCCGGGCCCGATCGTGCTGAAGGCCGGCCGGGTGCGGACTTTGATGCGGCGCTCGCTGGCGCGGGCGTTCGCGGACGTCGACGTGATCGCCTGGCCGACCGTGCCGGCCGGCGCGCCGCCGCTGGACAAGCCAGTGGTCGAGCTTCCCTCCGGCACCCACAGCGCCGACGCGGTCAACCCAAGGGGTGGCGGGCTCGCCAACCTGACCGGAATCCCGGCGGTCAGCGTCCCGGTCGGGTTCGACGGAGACGGGATGCCGATCGCGCTGCAGCTTCAGGGAGCGTGGGGAAGCGACGCGCTGCTGCTCGATGCGGCCGAGGCGATCGAGCGTGCCACCGAGCGCCGTTTCGTCGACGCGCTCTCCCCGGTCGCCGGGGGCACGGGCGCCCTTACTTAGAATCGGCGCATGCCGGCAATCGAGGTCGAAGGCATGGAGCGCACCTTCGAGGGCGACGTCCGCGCCGTTCAGGGGGTCGACCTCGAGGTCGCCGAGGGCGAGATCTACGGATTCCTCGGCCCCAACGGCGCCGGCAAGACCACGATGGTGCGCATGCTCACCACGCTGCTGCTGCCGACCGGAGGCAGGGCCACGGTTGCCGGCCACGACGTGGTCCGCGAGGCGCCCGCGGTGCGGCGGGCGATCGGGGTTGCGCTGCAGGAAGCGGCACTCGACCCGCTGATGACGGGGCGAGAGCTGATCCGGCTGCAGGCGACGCTCCACGCGATTCCCCGCGACGAGGGGCGCCGCCGCGCCGACTCGCTGCTCGAGCGGGTCGACCTAACCGACGCCGCAGACCGCCGCATCGGCACCTACTCGGGCGGGATGCAGCGGCGTGTCGACCTCGCGGCCGCGCTGGTGCACGAGCCGCAGGTGCTGTTTCTCGACGAGCCGACCACCGGGCTGGACCCGGTCAGCCGCAAGGGCATCTGGGAGGAGGTGACGAGCCTCAACCGCGAGGGGACGACGGTCTTTCTGACCACCCAGTACCTCGAGGAGGCCGACCAGCTCGCCAACCGGGTCGGGATCATCGACAACGGCAGGATCGTCGCCGAGGGGACGCCCGGCCAGCTCAAGGCCGAGGTCGGACACCCGCACCTGGAGGTGACCCTGGCCGACGGTCTCGTCGAGCAGGCCGAACGGGTCTGCGCGACGCTGGGCAAGCCACTTCCCTCGAAGGACGGCAAGGTGCTGATCGAGCTCGAGGAAGGTGCCGCGGGGGTGGCGGCGGTGGTCAGGGCGCTCGACGAGGCCGGTGTCTTGGTCGAGTCGCTCGACCTCGTCAAACCCTCGCTCGACGACGTCTTCGTCGAGAAGACCGGCTACCACCTCGAGGCCGACGAGGAGGAGACCGGCGAGCAGGAGGCCCCGGTCGAGGGACGCGGGGAGCGGGCTTGAGATCGCGCCTGACGGCCAACCTGAGGGTGATCTTCGCGCTGGGGATCCGGTCCGTGAAGCAGACGTTCCGGCGCCCGCAGCTGATGGCGCCGATCATCGTCTTCCCGACGCTGCTGCTGGCGATCCAGACCGGAGGAGCGGGCGGCGCCGTGGACCTCCCCGGCTTTCCCCCGGTTGACAGCTTCCTGCAGTTCATGCTGGCCGGGGCGATCCTGCAGTCGCTGATGCTGGCCGGGAACAGCGGCGGCATCGCACTCGCGGTGGACATCGAGATGGGCTTCACCGACCGCCTCTTCGCCGCCCCGATCTCGCGCTCCGCGATCGTGCTCGGGCGGCTGGTCGGCACCTCCGTGCTGGGTGCCTTCACCGCAGTCTGGTTCATCGCGATCGGCCTCATCTTCGGAGTGCATTTCGAGGAAGGCGTGCTCGGGGTGCTGGTCGCGATCGTCCTGGCAACGCTGGCCGGGATGGCGATCGGCGGGCTCGGGGCGGCGATCGCGCTGCGCAGCGGGCGGGCCAGCGTCGTGCAGGGATTCTTCCCGCTCGTCTTCGTCGTCCTCTTCCTTTCCTCGGCGTTCTTTCCCGAGGCGCTGATGGTCGAGCCGGCGAAGACGATCGCCAAGTACAACCCGCTCAGCTTCATCGTCGAGGGGATCCGGGACCCGGTGATCTCGAGCTTCTCGGCCTCGGAAATCGGGGCGGCGCTGCTGGCGATCGCCGGACTCGCCGCCCTCGGGCTGGGCCTGAGCGCGGCGGCGCTACGCCACCGGGTGCGGACGGGAGGCTGAGCGTGGGCTGGAGGGCGAACCTGGCGACGATCAGAGCCCTGATGGCCCGCGCCCGCAACGAGCTGGCGCGCGTCCCCGGCGCCGCGATCCCGGGGGTGCTGGCGCCGACGATCTTCTTCCTCGGCCTGAACGGCGTCTTCGGCAACCTGATCGAGCTGCGCGGCTTCGACGCCGACAGCTACCTCAACTTCATCATTCCCGTCAGCCTCCTGCAGGGGGCCGGCTTCACGGGAGCGGCCGCCGGTGTGAATCTGGCGCGCGACATGGAGCAGGGCTGGTTCGACCGCCTGATCGCCTCGCCGGCCCCCCGCTGGGTCCTGCTCTCCGGCACCGTGCTCCCGGCGAGCGTGCGGGCGCTGGTCCCGGCGACGGTCGTCCTCTGCGTGGCGCTGGCCCTGGGCGCCAGCTTCCCGGGTCTCGGCGGGCTGCTGATCGCGGCGCTGCTGGTGATGGCGATGGCGGCGGTCGCGGCGTGCTGGGGGGCGATGCTGGCGCTGCACTACAAGACGCAGTCGGTGGCTCCCCTGATGCAGGCCGGGATGCTGACCCTGATCCTCACCACCACCGCCTACGCTCCGCTCGCGTTGCTGCAGGGTTGGCTCCAGGAGGTGGCCCGGATCAACCCCGTGACGCAGGTGATCGAGGCGGTGCGCCAGGGATTCGTCGGCGGCATCACCTGGGCAGACACCTGGCCCGGCTTCGTCGTGCTGGCAGGAATGCTGGCGCTGTTGGGGGCGCTGGCTCTGCGCGAGATGCGCCGCACGGCAGTTTGAGCGACTCCGCCGCCGGCCCGAGCGAGATCGCCGAGCGCGTGCTGCGCGCCAACTGGCGCAGCGGTGAGCGCGACGGGATCCCCTACGCCTACACGAGCCCCAGCCCGCACCGCTACCCGTGGCAGTGGTACTGGGACTCCTGCTTCGCGGCGATCGTCTGGCGGCGCTTCGACCCGCAGCGCTCACGGGCCGAGCTGGAGACGCTGCTGAACGCCCAGCGCGAGGACGGTTTCATCGGCCACACCGTCTTCTGGGACCGGCCGGTCGCCTTTCCCCGCCTCGCCTTCTACAACGTGGCCGGCCGCCACGCATTCAGCACCGAGACGATCCAGCCGCCGCTGCTGGCCTGGGCATGGCGCATCGCCGTCGGGGACCCCGCCCAGGAGCCGCGCATCGGCGCGCAGGCGGAGTGGCTTGCTGCCAACCGCGACCTCGACGGCGACGGGCTGCTGTGGATCGTGCAGCCCGACGAGTCGGGGCTCGACGCCTCCCCCAAGTTCGACCCGGTGTGGGGATGCCGCGCCAACGCCCGGATCGGCTTTCCGCTGCTGGTCCGCCGCAACCGCCGGCTCGGCTTCGACGCGCGCCGGGTGCTCGCCGCGGGCGGTCCGGTGGTCTGCGAGGTGGTGACCAACGTGCTCTGGGGGCTGGCCCAGCTGGCCATGGGCAGGCCATCGATCACTCGCGCCATCGTCGACCGGCTCTGGGACGAGCGCCGCGGGATCTTCCTCGACGAGGTGAAGCCCGGCGGCGCACGGCCGGGGGTCGTCACCTGGGCGGGGCTGGCGCCGCTGGCGCTGCCCGACCTGCCCGAGAAGATCGGACGTCGTCTTGTCGACGAGCACCTGCTCGACCCGGGAAGCTTCTGGACCCCGGTGCCGCCGCCGTCGGTCTCTGCCCGCGAGCCGAGCTACGCGCCGGAGGGCGGCCGTGGGCCGATCCGCCGCTACTGGCGCGGACCGACCTGGGTCAACTCGGCCTGGCTGCTGTGGATCGGCCTGCGGCGGCTGGGTTACGAGGCCGAGGCCGCGCGAATGGCGGAGGCGCTGGGCGAGGCCGTGCGCCGCGAGGGGCTGCGCGAGTACTACGACCCGCGCGACGGCAGCGGGCACGGCGCGCGCGACTTCGCCTGGTCGGCGCTGGTCGCCGAGCTGGCCGAGCCGGACCCGGCGGCAGCCGCAGGCTACTTGTAGCGGTAGGTGATTCGACCCCGGTCGAGGTCGTAAGGGGAAAGCTCGATCTTCACGCGGTCGCCGGGCAGGATGCGAATGTAGTGGCGGCGCATCTTGCCGGAGATGTGCCCGAGCACCATGTGGTCGTTGTCGAGCTTGACCTTGAACATCGTGTTGGGCAGGGCCTCGGTGACC
>JBBPIM010000054.1:0-10303 GCA_038040325.1 Candidatus Mayfieldus profundus | reverse complement strand
TCGGCGGCGGCACGATGGGCGGCGAGATCGCCCAGGTGATCGCGGCCGCCGAGATCCCCGTCGTCGTCAAGGACATCGAGCAGAAGTTCGTCGACGCCGCCCTCGAGAAGGCCGAGGGCGTCACCAAGGGCCAGCTTGACCGCCTGGTGCAGAAGGAGAAGCTGACGCAGGAGCAGGCCGACGCCAAGCTCGAGGAGACGATGTCGCTGATCACCGGCGCGACCGACTACAGCGGCTTCGGCGATGTCGACTTCGTGATCGAGGCGGTGCCGGAGAAGATGGAGATCAAGCAGTCGGTCTTCCGCGAGCTCGACGAGGTCACGCCGGGCCACGCGATCCTCGCCTCCAACACCTCCTCGCTCTCGATCACCGAGATGGGCGACGCGACGCTGCGGCCCGACAAGGTGGTCGGCTTCCACTTCTTCTACCCGGCGAGCGTGCTGCCGCTGGTCGAGGTGATCGCCGGCGCAGACACCTCGCTGGAGACGCTGCAGGCCGCCTCCAACTTCGCCCAGACGATCCGCAAGCAGCCGATCACCTGCGGCGAGGTGCCCGGCTTCGTCGTCAACCGCATCCTCAACGCCGCAGTCGGCGAGGTCTGGCGCGCCCAGGAGGAGCAGGGGCTCTCGATCAAGAAGATCGACGAGGGGGTCAGCGAGGCCAACATCGCGCCGATGGGCCCGTTCATCCTCGGCGACATGCTCGGCCTCGACACGATCCTGCACGTCGCCGAGCACCTCAAGGAGTCCTATGGCGACAGCTTCTACGTCCACCAGGGGATGAAGAAGCTGGTTGAGCAGGGAAAGCTCGGCGCCAAGACCAGCGGCGACGGCTTCTACAAGGACGGCGAGCCGCAGCTCGACGGCGACGCCGACCCCGACGCCGCGGAGCTGGCCGAGCTGTTCACCGCCAAGGCGCTGCGCGAGGCCTGCCTGCTGGTCGAGGAGGGAGTCGCCTCGGTGCGCGACATCGACGTCGGGATGATGGCCGGCGCCGGGATGGACCCGCGGCGGGGCATCTTCCCGCCCTTCTGGAAGGCCGACCTCGACGGGCTCGACAAGCGGCTGGAGCAGCTCGAGAAGCTGGAGGAAAAGCACGGCGAGCGGTTCAGCCCGCCGCGCCTGCTGAAGCGGCTGGTGGCGCAGGGCCGGCTCGGCCTGGGCGCGGGCCAGGGCTTCTATGCCTACCCGCAGCCAGACGACGGCGACCAGCCCGAGGTGGTGAAGCTGGAGACCCGCGACTCGGTGGCGATCGCCTGGCTGGTCAACCCGCCGATGAACGCGGTGAGCCCGCAGGTGGTGGAGGACCTCGGCAAGGTCTGGGAGAAGGTCAAGGCCGCCGAAGGGGTGGGGGCGATGGTGATCGCCTCCTCGATCCCGGTGGTCTTCTCGGCCGGCGCCGACATCAAGGCCTTCACGAAGATGGACACGCCCGAGAAGGGCAAGGAGATGATCGACCAGGGCCACGCGCTGCTGCGTTCGCTCGGCCAGGACCGGGTTTCGACGGTGGCGGCGGTCAACGCCCTCGCCTTTGGCGGCGGCTGCGAGCTGTCGATGGCCTGCGACTTCCGCATCGCCGCCCACGCTGCGACCTTCGGCCAGCCGGAGATCAAGCTGGGGCTGATCCCCGGCTTCGGCGGCACCCAGCGGCTGCCTCGCCTGGTCGGCGAGCCGAAGGCGCTGGAGATGAACCTGATCGGCGACGCGATCTCAGCCGACGAAGCGCTGGAGCTCGGCCTCGTCAGCCGGGTCGTCCCCGACCACGAGCTGTTCGACACCGCGATCGCCTGGGCGCGCCAGCTCGCGAGTCAGGCTCCGGTCGCGGTCGAGCAGGTCAAGCAGGTCTCCCACAAGGGCGACCTCGACGAGGGCATCGCGGCTGAGAAGGAGGGCTTCGCGAAGGCCTTCTTCTCCGAGGACGCCAAGGAGGGCATCAGCGCCTTCCTGGCCAAGCGCAAGGCGCACTGGAAGGGGAAGTAGCTCAGCCGCTCCAGGCGAACGCTCCCCTGGCGCCCGACTTCATCTCAACCGACTCCTCTGGGAGATCGGAGTCCGTCCACGCGCAGCCGCTCGGTGCCATCTCGGCCTCCTCGAGGCCGAACCCCATGATGAAGCCGCCCCCGCGCAGCGTGAAATCGTTGCCCTCCGGGTCGCGAAGAAGCTGCGATCTCACCTCGCCGGCATCACCCACACCGATGGTGATCGTCTCGCCGTCCTCCTGAACGCCGACGGACGACGATGAAGACGGCAGCCAAGTACTGATCAGCGGCGCGATTTGCTCCATCGCGCCGCCCTTCTGGCCCTGGGCGATCGCCTCCAACTCCGCTCGCTGCTCCTCGCTCGCCCCGTCGTCGACGTGGACGCGCGCGGTCCCGGCGCCGTCGAACATGGTGGGTCCCGGGAAGTGGACTCGTATGACGACCGTCCGCCCACTCAGATCGAGCCCGTCCGAGCTGCCCTCCTCTATCCGCAACGCGACGGTGCCCGCGCACCAGCCCTGATCCATGATCATCAGTTCCTGCACGCCGAACCAGCAGGGGCAGAACATGTTGCAACTGCAGTTCTCGAGCAGCTGCCCCTTCAATTGCCATGCCATCGGGAGACCTCCTTTGCCGGGAAACGTCTGGTGTGGAGATCATCTAGCGCCGACGCCCGCGTGTCAATGTTTCGAGCCCGCCAGAACCGGGATCCGCGCCTTCCTTCAGAAGCGCCAAGCGCACTGGAAGGGGAAGTAGGCGGCGAAAACCCCATTACTGGGGATGGACGAACGCGGCACAACCCTGTTACCTAGGTGCCTTGAGGTATCGGGAGATGCGCCACTTCGCCCCCTTTAGCAGGATCAACCGCACCAGAGTCGTGCTGGCTGGGGTCGCGCTTGCAGTCATCGCGATGGGCGCCGTGACGGCGCCTGCCGGTGCGAACCACTCGTGGAACGGCTACCACTGGGCACGGGCACAGAACCCGTTCACCCTGAAGCTGACCGATCACGTCGATTCCACCTGGGACGGCTATCTGGCGGCTGTCTCCTCCGACTGGTCGGCCTCGCAGGTGCTCGACACGGCCGTCGTGCCGAGCTTTACAACCAGCAAGTGCAAGGCCGTCGCGGGGCGGGTGGAGGTGTGCAACCGTAGGTACGGCAGGAATGGCTGGCTGGGGATCTCCCAGATCTGGATTTCGGGCACGCACATCACCGCCTCCACGGTGCGGGTAAACGACACCTACTTCGGGCTGCCCCAATACAACAGCGCGGCGGCGCGCCAGAGCGTGATGTGCATGGAGGTAGGCCACTCGCTCGGGCTCGACCACCAGGACGGGGTGGGCGACAGCTGCATGGACGATCTGTCCTATGACTGGCCGAACATCGTGCACCCCAACGCCCACGACTACGCTCAGCTGGCCACGATCTACTCGCATTTGGACGCCACGACGACCGTGGCCCGCGCGGCCCGGCTCGGGTCGACAGCGGTCACCGCGCCGCGCAGGGTGTCCCGCACCCTGTACGTCGAGAACCTCGGCAATGGACGCAAGCTCTTCACCTGGGTGACCTGGAAGAGCGTCCAGGCGGCGGCTCGCGCCTCTGACCGCCGGCCGCCGCTCTAACTCAGCCGGCCTGGAGCCGATCCAGGGTCACCGGGTCGTGTGAGCAGATCAGCTCCACCTCGTCCCCGTGTTGGCGCACAAGCTCGCGCAGACGTTCCTGGTTCTGGCGGCGCAGCTTGCCGTCCACCTGGGTGAGGTTCTGGAAGATCCACAGGCCGGGCGGGCAGCGGTGGGGCGTCTCCACCTCACCGTGAAAGAAGTAGGCGTCGCCGGCGTGAAGCAGCCAGTCCTCGGGCCGGCGCACCGCGACGCCGGTGTGGCCGCGGGAGTGGCCGGGCAGGGGGATCAGCAGCACCTCGGCGCCGTCCTGCTCGAGCACCCGCACACTCTCGAAGCCGTGCCACTCATCGCCGCCGGCTCCGGTGTCGTGGGTGACCCAGTTCGGGCCGTGCGCGAAGTGGGCCTCGATGTAGCGGGAGCGCTCGCGCAGGCTGGGGCTCAGCGCGGCGTCGCGTTCGGTGCCGAGCAGGTGCACCTCCGCCCCGGGAAAGTCGGGCAGCCCGCCGGCGTGGTCGATGTCGAGGTGGGTGGCGACGACGTGGCGCACGTCGGCGGGGTCGAGGCCCAGCTTGCGGACCTGGGCGACGGCCGTCTCTGACTCCTCGAGCCGGGGGCGGATCAGCGCCTTGAGGGGGCGGCCGAGCTGGCGCGGGTTGGCGATGTCGCCGGTCCCGTAGCCGGTGTCGACCAGGACCAGCCCGTCGGCCCCCTCGATCAGCAGGCAGTGGCAGACCATCCGGGCGGTGCCGAACCAGCTGCCCTCGCCGTTGGTCAGCCGCTCCCCCCAGGGGCACATCGTTCCGCAGTTGAGGTGGTGGATTCGCGGGCTGGACGGGGACACGGCGGGTATCGAATCATCCCTGCTCCGTCTAGGCTGCGCTGCGCGAGTGGCTCCAGAATCCGAATCGGTCACCGACGTCATCGGGCGGGGCTTTGCGAATTTCAGCTCCGGCGACGTCGACACCTTCCTCGAGACGATCCACCCGGAGATCGTCTGGCGCACGGCCGGCCTGTTCCCGGGTTTGGATGACGTCTATGAGGGCCACGAGGGCATGCGCGACTGGTGGGCCGCTTTCAGGGAGACATGGGAAGAGATGAATCTCTCGCCGGGGCGCATCACCGAACTTGACGAGCGGAGCGCCCTGGCCGAACTCCACTTCGAGGCACGCGGGCGCGACGGCATCGAGGTGGAGCGCAACCTGGCCCAGCGCCTCACGGTGCGCGAGGGGAAGCTGTATCGCGCCCGTTCCTGGCCGAGCTGGGACGCCGCGGTCGCCGCGCTCGAAGAGGAGTCCAGCCGATGAGTTTCGCGGAGCGCGGCGGTCTTATCTGCGAGTCCGAAGACTAAAGCGAAGGAGACCGAAGATGAGCAAGCTGATCGTGACCGAGTTCGTGACGCTCGACGGCGTCATGGAGGCGCCGGGTGGCGAGCCGACCCACCCCCATACCGGCTGGGTGCTCGACTTCATGAGCCCAGAGCAGCAGCAGTACAAGCTCAACGAGGTGCTCGAGGCCGAGTCGCACCTGCTCGGGCGGGTGACCTACGAGTCCTTCGCCGGCGCCTGGCCCGAACGGGACGGCGAGTTCGCCGACAAGATGAACTCGATGCCGAAGTACGTCGTCTCCTCGACGCTTGAGGACCCGCTCGAGTGGAACAACTCGACCCTGATCCAGGGCGACGTCGCCGAGGAGGTCGGAAAGCTGAAGGAGCAGGACGGCGGGCCGATCCTGGTCGCCGGCAGCGCCACCCTCGCGCACTCGCTGATCGAGAACGACCTTGTCGACGAGCTGCGCCTGATGGTGTTCCCGGTGATGATCGGCGGCGGCAAGCGGCCTTTCCCGGAGTCGCAGCAGAAGAAGCCGTTCAAGCTGACCGACACCCGGACGTTCGACCAGGGCGTCGCGGTTCACACGTACGAGCCGGCCTGAGCCGGAACGGGCGCAACGGACCTCCGGCGCGCGAGCCGGTTCGGGGCGACTAGGCGGCGAGTCGAGCTAGAACTTCGGGCTTCCCTCTTCGAACCGCTCCAGCCCGTCGTCGGGGATCGGCTCCCAGCTTGCTGCGTAGGCCACATACATTCGCCCGCTTGGCCGCACGCCCGGATCTTCGTCGAAGGCTCCCATCCGCACGCTCATCTGTGCGGGGTCGTCGGGGTTGCGACTGAAGACGTGGGCGCCGCATTCGCGGCAGAAGCATTTCTCGAAGCCGCCGTCCGGGTGGCGCCAGCCCTCCACCAGCTTGTCCCCCTTCAGCAGCCGGAAGGTGCCACCGTCGATTCGCGCCTGTGCGGAGGAGCCGGTACCGGTGCGCCGCTGGCAGCGCGTGCAGTGGCAGTAGTAGGCGACCTGGGCCGGCTCGGTGAGCTCGAAGCGGACTCCGCCGCATAGGCAACCCCCGGTGAGCGAGGGATCGGTCACAGCGGCCAGTCTGCCACGCGAGCCGCCGATATGAAGCAACCGCCGCGCAAGCGATCTGGCTAGGCTGATTCCGTGGGTACTGCGGCAACGCAGCAGAAGGCTGCGCAGCTCGCGGAGCTGATCCGCGAGTCGCGGAGCACGGTTGCTTTGACCGGCGCCGGGATCTCGGTGCCGTCGGGCATTCCCGACTTCCGCACGCCCGGCAAGGGGCTGTGGGAGAACGTGGACCCGATGGAGGTGGCCCACATCGACGCCTTCCGGCGCGACCCGGCGAAGTTCTGGAGCTTCTACCGGCCGCGGTTTCAGATGCTCGGCGACAAGAAGCCGAATCCGGCCCACGAGGCTCTCGCTCAGCTCGAGGCCGAGGGGCAACTCGACGCGGTGATCACCCAGAATGTCGACCGCCTGCACCGTGTGGCCGGAACCGAGCGCCTGGTCGAGGTGCACGGTTCGATCGCCACCTCGAGCTGCACCGCCTGCGAGGCGAGCTGGCCGCTGGAGAAGGTCGACGAGCTGTTCGTCGACGGGGTGGCCGAGTGCACCTGCTGCGGCGAGCTGGTCAAACCCGACGTGGTGCTGTTCGGCGAGCTGCTGCCCGAAGCCGCGATGCACGAGGCCCAGGAGCTGGCCCAGCGCGCCGACCTGCTGCTCTGCGTTGGCTCGTCGCTGGAGGTCTATCCCGTCGCGGGGCTACCGGAGATCACCAAGGCCGGCGGTGGCGAGATCGCGCTCGTCACCCAGGGCCGCACGCCTTATGACGGCGACGCCGCCGTGAAGCTCGACGGCGACGTCGTGGACGAGATGGGCGCGGTGCTGTCCGCGCTCGGCGGTTGAGAGTGTGAACGTCGTTGCGCTGCTGATCTCGGTCGCGCTGAACGGCCTGCTTATCGGTGCGATCGGGCGGTTGCTGCTGCCGGGCCGCGACCCGATGGGCCTCTTGGCGACGATGGGAGTCGGAATCGCTGCATCGCTCGGTGGCGGCCTGCTCGCCTATGCCATTGCCGGGGAGGACGCCTGGGCGCTGGGTCTCGGCCTCTCGCTCGCGATGGCGATGGCCTTCGTGATGCTGGTCCGCTCGGCCAAGGGCGGCCGCGACGAGCGCCCGCCGGGACTCGGCCCGCCGGCCTGAGCGAGCCGACCGTGTCATGGCATGCTTGAAGCGAAAGGGCTATAGGGAATGACGGCACGGATGGAGTACCGACTCTGGATTACGGTCCCGGACCTCCCGTTTGAGGACGAGAAGCGGTGGGAGCCTTTCCTCGAACGGCTCGAGAAGACCCACAGCAGCCTCGGACCGATTCTTTCCTGGAGTCCCAGCGGCGCCGCGCTCATCATCCTGGGTCTCGACGCGGAGAGTGAGGCTCGTGCTGCGCAGACTGGGTTCGACGTGGTCACCAGCGCGCTGCAGGCCGGTGGCCTCGCCAATCACTATCCACGAGAGATCGAGGTCGAGCCGATTCCCGAGGACGAGTTGGCGCCCGCCTAGCTGTAACTACCAACCACGTTGTTCTCCTGGATCTCCCTGAACCGCGCATCCGGGGTCGGGTGACCGAGGGCGCGAAAATCCTGTCCATTCCCGCGCCACTGCTGCGCGTGACGCCCCACCCCATGTGGGGCGGCAAACGATTGCCGTCAGATAGGGAGCAAAACGGTTGCCACCCCCCATGAACAACGTGGTCAGGAACTACACCTAGCCCGGTGCGCCGAATCGCAAAGTGACCGAGTAGGCAGGCGTCAGCCCCGCAGCACCCTGCGCCGCCGCAGCACCCGCTCGCTGATCTGCAGCAGCTCCAGCACCTGCGCCGCGGTCGTCTCGTCCAGCTCACCGTGCAGCGCCGCGTTGGCAGCGTCGCCGACCTCGCGACCCCGCTCGCCCAGCACAGCCATGTCCTCCGCATGCCCCGGATCCTGCATTGCACCGCGCAGCTCGACCAGCAAAGCCTCAACCCCAACCCGAAGTTGAAGGGCGGCCTCGCGCTCGCGACCGGCGTCCCAGTCGACCCGGGCCCGGGCGATCAGCGTCTCGCAGGTATCAATTCCCTCGCGGGCGCCCAGCACCGCCGCCACCCGCTCCTGCGGGCGCAGGCCCTCCTCGCGGCGCTCGCGCCGTGAGCGCGGGTCGCCGGGCTCCAGCTCCCGTGCGTCGGTCCAGCGACCCTCCGCCAACTGCTCGCCGCTTCCATATCCCACGCGGATCGCCGCGGCCCGCTCCAGGCTCACCTCACTTATGTAGGGGTCGCCCGCCGCCACGCGCGACGCGCCCAGGGCGCGGTTGACCAGCACCAGCCCCTCTTCAGCGAAGTCCGCCAGTCCTTCGGGGTTGTCGGCCAGCCCTTCCAGCCACTCGGCCGCCTCCTCTCGAGCCCCCAAGCCCGACGCCCGCACCACGGTCACCCGCGTCAGCGGCACCTCCCCCGGCGGCCCCTCCGAGGCCTCGCGCACCTTGCGCCGGCGCCGCCGCGGCGCCGGCGCCCCGTGCACCTGGACCACCAATACCTCCTGGCCGTCGGGTTCCGCACCCTCCTCGGGCGGCTCGTCCCGCGCCAGGTACCGCCCCTCGGCGAGCCCGATCAGACCCGGGTACTCGAACTGCGCGAATGAGAAGAGCTTGGCGTCAGCGATCGCGCGAGGCTACTCGCCCACGTGGGCGTTCGAAGCCCGTTTCGACTTCTTGGCCGGCAGCGCCGCGTCGCTGCGGCCGACCGGCACGGTCGGGTTGTCGATCTCGCCGAGGCGGTCGATCAGGCGCTCCCACTGGTCGGGCTTCAGCACCTGCGCGAACTGCTGGCTCAGCTTGCCGCTTCCGTACAGCGGCTGCCAGCCGATGTGCACGTGGTCGGCGTGGTCGGGCAGCGGGAAGCTGGGCCCGCCGAGGTTCTCGAGCGAGATCAGCTCCTCCGGGGTCAACGTTCCCTGCAGCTGCAGCACCGACTTCAGCAGCGCGTCGGTGAGCGTCCCCGGGCCCTGGTTGCCGAGCACCGGTATGCCGTTGATCTGGGCGATGTCGACGGCGTTGCCCGAGGAGTGGTTCGACACGTTGCCGCTGGCGGTCAGGAAGCCGTGGCCGCACGTCAGCGAGGTGATCGTGAGGCGGAAGCCCTTCTCGGCCAGGAACTCCAGCGTGGCCAGCACGCGGCGGTCGATCTGCCCGGTCCGGATGTCGGTGCGGCCGCAGCTGTAGATCTCCAGGCGCGGGTCGGCCAGCACGCGGCGGACCAGCGACTCCTTGGACATCAGCAGCACTCCACCCACACCGAGGTCTGTCGCAAACGGGTTCTTGCCGGCGGCGCGGTAGATCGCCGTCGCCTCCAGCAGCTTCCAGCCGTCGAGGATCGGCTTGGGATCGATCCGCGGTGCGCCGCGGCCAGCGGGGCGTATCGAGAAGTTGATGTGCGGCGCGACACCGTCAACCGGACCGGCCATGCGGCCCAGCACGGTGCCGGCGATCACCTTGCTGCCTTCGTGCAGTGCCCGCAGCTCGGTGTCCTTGCGGCTGAAGCCGAAAACGTCGTCGAAGTAGTTCTTGAAGGTCTCGTAGCCGGGCAGCTTCTGGCCGGCGAGGTCGTTGATCTGGCCGCCCAGCGAGGCGCGGTCGATGTTGGAGGGCCGCCCGGGCAGCGCGTAGAGGCGCGGCCGCATGTCCTCGGTGTTGACGGGGCCGCTCGCGTTGCGCGACTCGCGGTCGGCGCTCGCGTCGGGCGGCGCGAACTGCGGGCCCGAGTTGCCCTGCGTGGCGTTGTCGTCCGCGACCGTGCGCGAGTTAGGCGACGCGGGGCTGCTCGGCGCGTCGTCCTCGGGCGGGCTGACCAGCTTGAAGTCGGCGGCGGTCAACTTCTGCGGCTTGGGAACCGGGTGCACCCGGACGACGTCGCCCAGCTGCGCGTAGGTGAAGCGGTTGCCGTAGGCGTCGCGCAGGACGACGTACTTCCCGAGCGTCTTGTTCCGATCGATGCGGGTGATGATCCCGTCATTGACGGCGATGATCGGCGCGCCCTCGCGGCTGAAGATGTTGATCCCCCGCCGGGTCGGCGAGGACTCGATGACGTCGGCGGCGTTGCCGAACTCGGCCCGCTTGGACGGCTTGGCGCGGGCCAGCACCTCGCGCGCCGAGATGTCATCCGCGTAGCGGGCGTTGGCCGCGACCGGGAAGTGGGCGCCTTCGGTGAGCCCGGTCAGCGAGCCCAGCAGGTCCTCGGGGATCTTGCCGTAGCCGCGCGCGAACAGCAGCACCTCGTCGACGTACCAGTCGGCGTGGTTGTAGGCGAAGATCGCGGTGCGCAGGTCCT
>JBBPIM010000053.1:0-11203 GCA_038040325.1 Candidatus Mayfieldus profundus | reverse complement strand
GCGGCGGCGGGGCGGATCGTGCGCTCGGCGAAGCCGTGCGCCCACTCCTGGATGTCGCGCTGGTCGTCGGACAGCTCCATCGTGAAGGGGGCGTCGGTGACCTCGATGCCCAGCTCGGCGACCTGGTCTTCAACCGGCTGTTCGGCCGCCGCCCCGGCAGCCTTCTTGGGGTCCTCGGCGCCGTTCCCGGTGGCCTTGGTGGTGTCCTTGGTGGCCATCAGGCGCTCGCCTCCGTGCCGGCGCTGTCCCCGCTGCTCTTCGCAGTGGGAATCTTGAAGAAGGTCGTGACCTGGCTGGCGAACATGATGTCCCCCTCCAGCTTCAGCTTGCCGGTCATGAACAGGGCCGGGCCCGAGGTCTGGTTGGTGATCAGCTTCAGGAACTCGACCGGGGGGACCTTGATCGTCACCTTGGGCTCCTCGGCGGGCTCGTCGGTCACCGTGCAGGTGCCGTCGCGCAGGACCACCTCGAAATGGTCGTAGCCGCCGTCGGGGCGGTCGAGGATCTTGAAGTGGATGACCGAGTCCTGGCCCTTGATCTTGTCCGGGTTCACGTGCTCGGCCATGCGGTTGAAGATCTCGCGCAGGGCGAGCTCGCGGCCGGGGCCGTTCATTCCCTCGGCGAGCTGCTCGTCGGTCACGTTGGCGACCAGCGCGGCGAACTCGTCTGCCGAAAGCTTGCTGAAGTCGGGCGCTTCGCCGGCGCCGTTGCCCTGTGCCGGCTGTGCCTCGTCGCTCATCGGAGCCTCCTCGTCTCTGCAGTACCCTTCGGGCGAAGTTGCTACTCCAAGTAGGAAAAAACTACCAGAAGTAGGAAATGTCTGGCGACAGGTTACGTGAGGTCGGTCACAACAAGGTGGAGCGCCATCGCGCCGCCCATCTCGGCCCCGAGCGCCGCCGGCCGCTGGTCCTCGACGCGGCCTTCGAGCTGTTCCTCGAGCGCGGCTACGAGGGGACTTCGATGGAGGCGATCGCGGACGCCCTCGGGGTCACCAAACCGGTCGTCTACGCCTGCTATCCGAGCAAGGACGAACTGTTCAAGGCGCTGCTGCGCCGCGAGGAGGAGCGGGTGCTGGGCGAGATCGCGGCCGCCCTGCCGGCCGACGCGCCCAGCGAGGATCCCGAGCCGATCCTGATCGACGGCCTGACCGCGTTCCTTCACGCGGTCGCCGCTTCGCCGGACGCCTGGCGGATCATCTTCATGGGAGAGGGCGCCAACGCCGCGATCGCGCGCCGCATCCAGCGTGGGCGGGCCGCCCAGGTCGAGGCAGTCGCGGCGCTGGCGCGGGGATGGCTGGAGGGCCGCAAGCCTCACGACGACGTCGAGCTCGAGTCCGCCGCGCGGCTGCTGGGCTTCGTGATCGTCGGCCTGGCCGAGTCCGGTGCCCGCGCATTGCTCAATGACCCCGAGACCTGGACGCCGGAATCGCTGGGACGACTGCTGGGCAAGATGGCGGCGCAGGGTCGCGGGGTGCTCTAAGAGCTCGCGGGCTCGACCGGCGCGGCACGGCTGCGCGCTCTCTAAGATCGCGCGCCGTGGGCTGGGGACGGAGGAAGTTGGGTGTACCCGCGGCTGCGGCGCTTCTCGCTGCGGCAACGGTCACGGTCGCGCTTGCAACAGGCCCCGCCTCGGCCCATTCTGCCGCGGCCGCCGCCACGAGCGGCGGTTGGGTGCAGCGGGCCCTGGAGCTCCAGCACGGGCTCGCCGACGACGTCGGCATGCGCAACGCCCCCTGGGTAGGCACCCACAACTCCTTCAACAGCACCGCCGAGATGGGCCAGACGCTGTCGGCCCAGGACTCCAACCAGGAGCTGGCGATCACAGACCAGCTCGACTTGGGGATCCGCAGCGTCGAGCTCGATGTGCACTGGTTTCTCAGCCTTCAGGCGGGCGGCCTCGCCCCGGTGGTATGTCACGCCCGGTCCGGCTCCGAGGCGCACGCCGGCTGCTCGATCGAGAAGCCGCTCCGTGAGGTGCTCGACGAGATCGCAGGCTGGCTGCGCAAGCCCGCGAATCGCCGGGCTGTTCTGCTGCTCTATCTCGAGGACCACCTCGACAACCAGACCGGCTACGACACGGCCGCCTCGGTCGTCGCCCAGCGCCTCGGCGGGTTGCTCTACCAGCCGGCGCCCGGGGGTTGCAGGCGCCTTCCCTCCGACCTCAACCGCCGGCGGGTCCTGGCCTCGGGCGCGCAGGTCGTGATCGTCAGCGACTGCGGGGTCGGCTCGGGCTGGCCATCGGTGATCTTCGACTGGGATGCACACAAGGAGGAACGGCCGCACGGCTTCACCGACTACCCCGACTGCGGGCCGGACTTCAAGCGGATCGAGTTCGACAACAGGCTGATCCGCTATTACGAGGACAGCACCCAGCTGACTGCGAACGCCGGCAGTCCGGACGATGGGATCAAGCCGAGGACCGCCTCGCAGATGGCCCGCTGCGGCGTGGACCTGGTCGGACTCGACCAGCTCACCCGCGACGACTCGCGGCTGGCGGCATTGGTCTGGAGCTGGGCGCAGGGACAGCCCGGCTCGGCGCGATGCGCGGTGCAGCAGCGAGCCACGCAGGGCCTCGAGACGCCGTGGCGCACCCGGCCCTGCCGCAAGCGGCGCCGTCCCGCCTGCCGCCGGGGTGACGTGTGGGTCGTGGCCAAGCACAGAGTCCGCCAGCGCAAAGGCCGGGCCGGTTGCCGCAAGTTCCACGCTCGCTTCGCCGTGCCGCGCACGGGCTACGAGGCGCAGCTCCTGCGTCGAGCGATGAAGCGCGCGGGGACGATGGAGGTCTGGCTCGGCTACCGCCGCAGCAGCGGCGGGGACTGGGTCGTCGCGGACGCCCGCGGCTGACCCCGCCCTCAGGCGAGCAGCCGTCGCACCGCCCGCTCGATCGCCTCGCGGTCGGGGAAGCTGCCCGGCTCGTCGCCTCCCATGACCCGCCTCAAGCTTGCGCGAATCGTCTCTCCCGAGTCGAAGCGGTCGAATACGCCGGGATCTATGTAGGCCGAGCGGCACACCGCCGGCGTGTTGTTGAGGTAGACCGCGACCTGCTCGACCGCGTCGGTGGCGATCCGCTTGCGGGCCGTCTTCGAGGTCGCCTCGTCGGCGCGGGCGCCGATCAGGGCGGCCGCCAGCACCGTGGCGTTCCAGGTCCGGAAGTCCTTGGCCGTGAAGTCCGCGCCGGTGAGCTCCTTGAGGTATTCGTTGATCATTTCCGAGCTGACGTTCGTCCAGCTGTTTCCGTTGCGAAAGGCGAACAGCTCGGCTGCGTTGCCTCCGCGCCGCTTCAGGGCACGGATGGTGGGCAGCACGGAGGGGTCGGCTATCTCCTGAACCTGGCGCTTCGCGCCCTTGGCGGGGAAGTCGAAGACCGCCTTGCCAGGGGCGAGGCGGAGGTGGCTGCGCTTCATAGTCGACAGCCCGTAGCTCTCGTTCTCGGCTGCGTAGCGCTCGGTCCCGATCCGGAAGAAGCCGACGTCGAGCAGCTTCGCCGCGCAGGCCAGCACGCGGCGCTGCTGGAGGCCACGAAGGGCGATGTCCTCGTCGAGCTGCTTGCGCATGGCCGGCAGCCGCCGCGCGAACTCCAGCATGCGGTCGAACTTGGCCTGGTGGCGATGCTCGTGCCACTTCTGGTGGTAGAGGTACTGCTTGCGGCCGGCGTCGTCGGTGCCGGTGGCTTGGATGTGGCCCTGAGGGTGGGGGCAGATCCAGACGTCGTCCCACGCCGGGGGAATCGCCAGCTCGGCGATCCGCTCCCGCACCTCGCGATCCTCGATCGTGGTGCCGTCCGCCTCCTCGTAGCTGAAGCTGCGCCCGCGGCCGATTCGCCGGATTCCCGGGCCGGTGCAGTCGACTCTACGGAGGCGTGGCATGGGCGGCACCCTACGAGCATTCGGATGCGGACCGGCTTGCGGAGAGCGCCTCGGAGGCTGTGCCTGGCATCCGAACGCTACAGCGCGCTGGACGCCTATGTCCGGCACTTCCGCGTCGTGGTCCAGACGGATGCGGTTGCCCACATCGATGCGAATCTCGCGTCCGCCGGACTGGAGATGATGAAGTTGAACATGGATGCGGAGCTTGTGCTCGCGGCCGATTGCGGGTTAGATTGAAGCCCGGGTCGCCCGGGTAGCGGCTTCCCAGCATCCAGTCGCCATCGAATGAAGGAGGAGTCAGATGACCGAGTCCCCCGAGACACCGTCGGTACCGAGCGAGGAGCCCGGAGAGGGCGGTGGTGAAGGAGCCCCAGCCCCCGAAGTGCCGCAGCCCGGAGAGGGCGGCGGCGACGGCGGAGAGGGCGGAGAGGGCGGCGGCGAGGGCGGCGGCGAGGGTAGCTAGCCGGCTCGTCAACTGAGCTGAAAGCGGCCCCGTTCTCCGACAGAGGGCGGGGCCGCCGCCTTTTCGGGGTGCCTCGCAGGCCGTGACTGCGAAGCGGGGGAAGGCGTGGTGGTGGTGCCAGGACTCGCCCTTGCCTGCAGCAGGACAGTTCGCTATGCTAATTAGCAGGAAGAACTATCTATGGCGAACGTCGAAACGGACAGTGCATTGACCGACACCGCATCCCGGCTGCGGATGGCGATCGCCCGTACCGCGCGGCGCCTGCGCCAGGAGGCGGGAGTGGAGCTGGGCCCGACCACGGTCGCGGCACTGGCGACCGTCGAGCGACACGGTCCGCTCACCCCCAGCGAGCTGGCCGACCACGAGCGCGTCAAGCGCCCGACCGCCACCCGCATCCTGCGCAGCCTCGCGGATGCGGGGCTGGTCGAGCGGACCCCCGACCCCGAGGACGGGCGCAGCGCGCTGATCAGCGTCACCGCCGAAGGACGCGAGCGGCTGCGGCGGCTGCGCAAGCGCAAGAACGCCTACCTTGCCCGCCGCATGCGCGACCTCGACCCCGCGGAGATCGCGGCGCTGCAGCGTGCGGCCGAGATCCTCGAGGGGATGCTCGAGAGTGAGCGCGGGGGCGGCGGGGAGGGGCGCGTGTGACGGCTGCACTGCGCCGCTCCTTCGACTCGCTCCAAATCCCCAACTACCGGCGCTACTTCGCGGGCCAGCTCGTCTCACTGTCCGGCACCTGGATGCAGACGGTTGCCGAGGTCTGGCTCGTCCTCACCCTGACGGGCAGCGGCGTGGCTGTGGGCTTGACGACGGCCCTGCAGTTCCTCCCGATTCTGCTGTTCGGCGCCTGGGGCGGCCTGCTGGCCGACCGGTTGCGAAAGCGTCGCCTGCTGATGGCTACGCAAGCGTTGATGGCGCTGCCGGCGCTGGCTCTATTTGCGCTCAGCCTCGCGGATGCGGTCACCGCGCCCGCCGTCTATGCGCTCGTGTTCGCCAGGGGAGCCATCAACGCGGTGGACAACCCGACCCGGCAGAGCTTCGTGATCGAGATGGTCGGAGCGGGCCGCGTGGTCAACGCGGTCAGCCTCAACAGTGTGCTGGTGCACTCGGCGCGGATCGTCGGCCCTGCCCTGGCGGGGGTGCTTATCGCCACCGTCGGGGTCGAGCCCTGCTTCGCGATCAACGCCGGCACCTTCGCGGTGATGATCGCGGCCCTTTGGCGGATGGAGCCCGAGGCGCTGCGGAGCGCGCCTCCCGCCGGGCGGGAGCCCGGGGCAGTGAGATCGGCGCTGCGCTATGTGGCCCGCACCCCGCGGCTGGGCGTCCCGTTGGCGCTGATGGCCCTGGTCGGCACCCTCGGCTACAACTTCCAAACGGTGCTGCCGCTGCTGGCGCGGTTCAGCTTCGACGGCGGCGCCGCGACCTACGCCGCTCTGGTCTCGGCGATGGGGGCCGGCTCGGTGGTGGGGGCTCTGGTCACCGGGGCCCGGGGCCGTACCGGCCCGCCGCTGATCGCGGCCTCGGCACTTGCCTTCGGAGTGCTTTCCTTGCTGGCCGCCGGCGCGCCGACGCTGGCGCTGGCGCTGCCGGTGCTGGCCCTGCTCGGTGCCGCCGCCGTCACCTTCGCGGCCAGCATCAACTCCTACCTTCAGCTCGAGGTGGCGCCGGAGATGCGGGGGCGGGTGATGGCGCTCTACTCGATCGTCTTCCTCGGCTCCACCCCGATCGGGGGGCCAATCGCGGGCTGGCTCTCGGAGGCCTTTGACCCGCGGGTGGCACTGGCGCTCGCCGGGGTCTCCGGGCTCTCGGCCGCCTGGGCGGCTCGAACCGCGCTGGCCCGTGCCGAACGGCGGACGCCGGGTCGGGGTCTGGTCGCCGATCCGGAACTCGAAGAGCACCTGGTTGCCTGACGGCCAAAGATTTACCCCCGGGTCACCGAATCCTTACTTCGGTTTGAGCTCACCGCCCTAGCCTCGCCGCGAAGTCGAAGTGACAGGGCGAAACGGCAGAGGAGGTAGAAGATGGAAACAGCTGCACAGGCTCAGGCCGCCCCCGCGGACCCGCAGGAGGACGCCGAGCTGGCCAGCCTCTACGGAGTGCTCGACGAGGTCGGCGCCAGCTACCCGCTGCTCGTCTACGTGGCGGACGCGGCGGACGAGCCGGCAACCTACGACGAGGAGACCGCCCTGGACCCATTGATCTTCGAGGGTTTTGGTCAGGCCCCTAGTCGACGGAGCTATAGCGGTGAGCGGCGGGCCTGGGCCCGGCGCTTGATTCTGGCCGCGGCGGCCGCTGTCGCCGGCGGACTCGGCG
The DNA here is from genome assembly GCA_038040325.1 of Candidatus Mayfieldus profundus. GTDB lineage: Bacteria > Actinomycetota > Thermoleophilia > Solirubrobacterales > 70-9 > Mayfieldus > Mayfieldus profundus. Next base: position 4,562 of record JBBPIM010000053.1, on the reverse strand, counting down.
AGCGCTGAACTCGGCATCCTGCCTACGCACCAAGGCTCCTGCCGGTTGCGCCCGCCGGGCGCCGGGCACGGGGGGAGACAACCCAGCTTCCCGGCGGGACAACCGGCAGTCTAGGCGCCCGGATCCATCCGGCACCAGGGAGCAACTACCCCGGCTCCGGAACGCCTAAACAGGCGTGCGGCGCCCACGCCGGACTTGTGGCAGTGCGCTCAAACGAACGGGCCGGGGCAATGGCCCCGGCCCGTTTCGATCGCTCTTCTCTTGCGGCTAGTCGATGTAGCCGGACTCCTTCAGGTACTGCGTGGCGACGGCGGCCGGCTCCTGCCGGTCGATGTCGACCCGCGCGTCGAGCTCCTGCATCACCTGCTCGGTGAGCCCGCTCTGCACCTGGGTGATCGTCTTCTCGTAATCCGGACCGGCTTCGTCGACGACCTTCTGGTCGGTGACGAAGATGACGTTCCCCGCGGGGAATACCTTCTTGTCGTCCTCGAGGATCACGTACTTGTCCGCCTCGGCGGAGAGCTGGGCGTCGGTGGTGAACAGGATCGACAGGTCGGCCTGGCCCTTGTCGAGCACCTCGTAGCGCAGGCCGATGTCCACGGGCGTGAACGACTTGAACTGCAGCCCGTAGCCGTCCTCGAGTCCGACCAGGCAGTCGACCCGCTGGCGGCACTCGGGCGACCCGTACAGAGTCAGGTCCTGTGACTGGCCCTCGAGGTCGGAGACCTTCTCCAAGCCGAGCTCCTCCGCGGTCGTACGCAGCGTGCCCACCGCGTTGGCGCTCGCGAACGGCGTCGGCGGGAATGCGGTCAGGCCCTCCTTCTCGAACTCCGCCTTCGACTGCTGGTAGGCCTCCTGCGGGTCGCTGGGAACGTCCTCGGGCGCCGCCTTGAAGAACGACGTCAGCGCCGTGCTCGTGTACTCGGGATAGCCCGAGACCTCGCCGGCCTGGAGCGCCTTCAGGGCGATCACCTCGGAGCCGAGGTTGAGGTCGGTCTTGACCTTGTACCCGGCCGCCTCCAGACCCTTCGCGTAGATCTCGCCGAGAACGAGCTGCTCGGTGAAGTTCTTCGAGCCGATCGTCAGCGTGACCTTACCGTTGTCGGGGTTGGAGACGATTGCCTTGCCGCCCCCCCCTCCAGTGGTGTCGCCCCCGTCGTCGCCGCAGGCAGCCAGGCCGAGCGCGAGGACGAGCGCGAAGAGCATTGCGATCAGGGCGCGCGTGCGCGCCTTGGTGCTCATGACGGGATTCCTCCTTGGTCGTATGACATTGCGTTGAAGTCGATCATGCGGTCGCCGTGGTCGCGTCGCGCAGCCCGGGTGAGGTCAGCAGCCGCTGCAGGCCGGCCAGCGCGAGCTCCAGCGTCAGTGCCAGCAGCGCCACCAGCATCGCTCCTGCCAGCACCCCGTCGTCGCCGTAGACGTTGCGCGCCAGGATGAAATCGCCGAGGGTCAGCACCCCGGCCAGCGGTGCGATTGTGGCAGTGGCGACGACGTTGATGGTCGAGGTGCGGACCCCGCTCATGATTGTCGGCACGGCGAGCGGGAGCTCGACACGGGTGATCACCTCGCGGGCTGTCATCCCCATCCCGCGCGCCGCATCGACCGCGCCGCGGTCCACCTGTCGCACGGCGACGAAGGTGTTGGTGAGGATCGGTGGCACGGCAAGGACCGCCAGCGCGATCGTCACGTTGAGCAGCCCGACGCCGATCGCGGCCGCCATGAAGGCGATGATCGCCAGCTCGGGAAGGGCGCGGCCGGCGTTTCCGGCCGCAACCGCAACCAGCTCGCCGCGTCCGTAGTGGCCCAGGACCAGGCCGGCCGGCAGGGCCACGATCAGCGCCAGCCCCATCGCCAGCGCGGTGACCTCGAGGTGCCGGGCTGTCAGGTCGAGCACCTGGTCGAGCCCCCCGACCTTGCCGGAGACCGTCGGTGCCTCCTGCCCGTTGAAGATGAACTCGATCGCCTGGCCGAAGATCTCGAGGCCGGCGAGCGGCAGATGCGGAGCGGCGCTCATGCCGGCACCGCCCTGCGCCACGGCGTAAGAAGGCGCTGGATGCCGATCAGGATCACGTCGAAGGCGAAGGCCATCAGGATTGCCAGGCCCCCGGCGATCACGATCCCGGTCTTGAAGTCGATGTTGGAGAGGATCTCTTCACCGAGCCCGCCGCCACCGGCAAAGGCGGCCAGGGTGGCGAGCGCGACGGTGGAGACGGTGGCGACCCGCAGGCCGGCGATGATCTCCGGAAGGGCGAGCGGCAGCTCCACCCGCCACAGCAGCTGGCGCTCGGTTAGCCCCATCCCGCGTCCCGCGTCCTTGACCTCGCGCGGCACGTTGGCCAGGCCGGCCATGATGTTTCGGAAGATGATCTGCAGCGTGTATGCGGTGAGGGCGATGATCGCGGTATCGCGCCCACGCCCGCTGATCGGGATCAGCAGGAAGAAGAATGCGAGGCTGGGGATCGTGTAGAACACGCCGGTGACGCCGATCAAGGGCGGCACCAGCCAGCGGCGCCGGTGCGCGAGCAGCGCCAGCGCGAAGGCGATCGCGAAACCGAGCGCTACCGAGACCACGACCAGAACCACCTGCTGAAGGGCCGGGTCGACGTAGCGGTCGAAGTTGTCGATTGCCCAGCCGGGGCAGAACACCTTGTTCTGCGCGATGCAGCTCTCGCCGGTGCGCTCGTGAATCACGACCTGGGCAAGCTGCGGAGCGTCAGTCATGGGGCCGCTCCGTCGCCGCGTGCTCCTCGCTGAGCGCGCGAGGCGAGTTGAGGAACTCGGAGATGATCTCCACCGAGAGCACCCCGGCGATCCTGCCTTCGGCGTCGGTGACCGGTGCGTACTGGGTGCCGGACCGAAGGAGGTCGGCGAGCGCATCGCGCATCACGTCGTCGAGATCGAGCACCGGGTCGGGAGGGCTGTCGGCCCGCTCGGGCACGACATCGGCGGAGAGGTCGCGCTCCGAAAGCCAACCGATCGGCCGTCGGTCGGAGTCCACCAGCAGGGCATGGGGGACCTCGGCCCCGTTCAGCTTCGCCCTCACCTCCGACGTCGCCTGACCGACGAAGGCCAGCGGCGCCTTCCAGAGGTCGATATCGGAGACCCTCATCAGCGCCAGCCGCTTCAATGCCCGGTCGGCCCCGACGAAATCCTCCACGAACTCGTCGGCCGGGTCCATCAGCAGCTCGGCGGGGGTCGCGTACTGGGCGAGGCGGCCGCCCGCCTTCAGCACCGCCACCCGGTCGCCCATCTTGATCGCCTCGTCGATGTCGTGGGTGACGAAGAGGATCGTCTTGCGGATCTCGCCCTGCAGGCGAAGGAACTCGTTCTGCAGCCGCTCGCGCGTGATCGGGTCGATCGCCCCGAACGGCTCGTCCATCAGCATCACCGGCGGGTCTGCGGCAAGCGCGCGGGCCACCCCGACGCGCTGCTGCTGTCCGCCGGAGAGTTGCGCCGGGTAGCGGCCCGCCAGCTCGCGCTCGAGCCCGACCAGGGCGAGCAGCTCCTCGACGCGAGCCGCGGTGCGCTTGGCATCCCAGCCCAGCAGCTGCGGGACCGTGGCGACGTTATCGGCGACGGTGCGATGTGGGAACAGGCCGACCTGCTGGATCACATAGCCGGTCTCGCGCCGCAGACGCGCCGGTTCGCGCTCGCGCACCGAGGTGTCCCCGACAAAGATGTCGCCCTCGGTGATCTCGACCGTGCGATTGACCATCCGCATCGCGGTGGTCTTGCCGCAGCCCGAGGGGCCGACCAGCACGCAGATCTCTCCGGCCGGCACCTCGAGGTCGAGATCGGTGAGCGCGGGCTCCTCCTGGCCGGGGTAGCGCTTCGTGACGTGGTCGTAGCGGACGGCCGCGGCTTTCGCCGCGCCGCTCGATCCCCCGTCGTGCTGAACGGGTCCGGCCACGCGCGGCGCGATCCTATATCGCGCGGCGCAAGGCGGCTAGGACACGTAGCGCTCGGGGTCCGACTCGAAAGCGTGCAGGCAGTGCTCCGAACAGAAGTAGTGGGTGCTCCCGGCGACGTCCATTCGCAGCGCCTTGTCGCGGTCGACCTTCATCCCGCAGACCGGGTCGGTGGTGCCGCGCCGCACGGTGAGCCAGAACAGCGCCGCGAAGACGGCCAGTCCGGCGATGTTGAGGAACAGTTTGTAGTTGGCCTCCACAGAGCCGAAGATCTCGTCGCGGCTGGGACGGTCGGTGGGGACCAGTCCGGCGCCGCTGAACAGGCCGTCGACGATCAGGGCGGCGATCACCATCGTCACGAACATCAGCGCCGTGATGCGCAGTGCGAACTGCCAGCCGTAGTACTTGCGGTAGGCGGAGATGATCGGCAGCACGATCAGGTCGGCGAAGATGAATGCCATCACGCCCGCGAAGGAGATGCCCCCCGACCAGAGCACCGCGGCAAGTGGCACGTTGCCGATCGAGCAGACGAAGCTGAGCACGGCGATGATCGGGCCGACGAGGACGTTCTCGATCGTCTCCAGGGCAGGAGGCGCGTCCTTGACGAACAGCCCGTTGAAGAAGTCGTTGCCGAGCAGCCCGATGAATCCG
>JBBPIM010000052.1:0-11318 GCA_038040325.1 Candidatus Mayfieldus profundus | reverse complement strand
GATCACCGGCAAGCTCTCCGAGTTCGCGCCGCGGGCGAAGTTCATCCACATCGACATCGACCCGGCCGAGATCTCCAAGAACGTCCCGGCCCACATCCCGATCGTCGGCGACGCCAAGCAGGTGCTGCCGAAGCTGTCGAAGGAGTACCGGGCGCTACAGACCGACTCCGGCCGGCTCGACGGCTGGTGGAAGCAGATCGCCGCCTGGCAGGAGGAGTACCCGCTCCGCTACGAGGACGGCGAGGGCAGCGAGATCAAGCCCCAGTTCATGATCGAGGCGATGTACCGCGCCACCGGGGGCGACGCGATCATCACCTCCGACGTCGGCCAGCACCAGATGTGGTGCGCGCAGTACTTCCACTTTGCAGAGCCGCGCCGCTGGATCAACTCCGGTGGCCTCGGCACGATGGGGTTCGGCCTTCCCGCCGCGATCGGCGCCAAGGTCGCCCTGCCGGACGAGCAGGTCGTCTGCCTTGCAGGCGACGGCAGCCTGGTGATGACCTGCCAGGAGCTTGCCACCTGCGTTCACCACGAGATCCCGGTCAAGGTCTTCCTCATGAACAACGGCTACATGGGCATGGTCCGCCAGTGGCAGGAGCTGTTCTGGGACAAGCGCTACAGCTCGGTCGAGATGGGTCCCAGCCCCGACTGGGTGAAGCTGGCGGAGGCATTCGGTGCGACCGGGATGCGCTGCGAGGAGAGTGCCGACCTCGAGGAGATGATGGGCAAGGCGCTGGAGGCCGACGGCCCGGTCCTCGTCGACGTTCGCGTCTCGCCCGAGGAGAATTGCTACCCGATGATCCCCGCGGGCGCCGCAGCCCGCGACATGGTCGGCTGAATCGGCCGAGTAACGAGGAACGAGCAACGAGGAACTGAGATGGGCGAACCTGGGACTCCAGAGCTGGTCAAGCTCGAGGATCTGCATGTCCCCGGCCAGCTGACCGGGCGCAAGCACGTGCTCTCGATCCTGGTCGAGAACCAGCCCGGCGTGCTGGCCAGGATCGCGGGCCTGTTCGCGCGGCGCGGCTTCAACATCGACACGCTGGCTGTCGGCCCCACCGACGACCCCAGGGTCTCGCGTGTCACCCTCACCCTCGACGGCGCGGTTCACCCCATCGACCAGGTGACCAAGCAGCTCCACAAGCTGGTCAACGTCCTGAAGATCCGCGACATGCAGCCGGGGGAGACGATCGCCCGCGAGATGGCGCTGTTCAAGGTCTCCTCGGCGGACGAGAACCGGGCGGAGATCATGCAGTTCGCCGAGATCTTCCGGGCCAAGATCGTCGATGTCTCGCGTCGCACGATGACGATCGAGGTGACCGGCTCGGCCGACAAGATCGAGGCATTCGAGCGGATGATCCGCCCTCACGGCCTGGTCGAGATGGCGCGCACGGGCGAGATCGCGATCGCCCGCGGCGGCGACTGAGCACCGCGCCGGCGCAAGACCCGGAGTAGCGTTTCGGGGAGGCGCCCGTGGCAGCCTCGCTCGACACAGACACGCTGACCGCCCGGATCGCGGCGGGCCTGGAGCGCGCTGCCGGCCGCGAGGCGCGCACCCTTGTCAGCGTCACGGTCCCCGTCGAGGGCCTCGACCCGACCGCAGAGGTGTTCTCCACGCGGCTCGCGACCGACCGCTGGTTCTGCTGGGAGCAGCCGGATCGCGGCTTCGCGCTGGCGGGAGTGGGGTCCGCGCTCGAGGTGGTGTCGCGTGGCCCCGATCGATTCTCCGAGGTCGCCTCGGCGTGCATCCGGTCCGGGCACAACCGCATCGCCGATGGCGACGACGACCTGCCGGCCGGCGCCGGCCCGGTCTGGGTCGGCGGCTTCGCCTTTGCCGACGATGGCGGGCGCTCGGCGACGTGGTCCTCGTTTGCCCCCGCGCTGATGGTGATGCCCGAGCTGTCGATCTGCCGCGACAGGGACGAGACCTTTCTGACGCTCAACGCGCTCGGCGGCGCCGGTCGCGACCCTACCGACGCCCTCGCGGGGCTGCGCGGGCGGGTGGTCGGTCTCGGCGACTCCTCGCTGCCGATGCTCGAGCCATCGGTGGTCGGCCACACCGAGATCGCCAGCGCTCGTCCACCGGGCGAGTTCGAGGCCGCCGTGTCCGCCGCCCTGGACCGCTTTCGCGCCGGCGCGATCGAGAAGGTGGTGCTGGCGCGCGAGGTGGTCGTCCGGGCGCCCGCGGCATACGACACAGCGGCTCTGTTCGGCGCTCTGCGAGATGTCTTTCCCGCCTGCTTCTGCTTCTGCTGCGGAACCCCTGAGGGAGCGTTTATAGGGGCGAGTCCAGAGCTGCTGATCCGCCGCACGGGCGCCGGGGTTTCGACGGTCGCCCTGGCAGGCTCCGCCCGGCGCAGCTCCGATCCCGCGGTGGACGATCACCTCGGCGAGCGCCTGTTGCGCAGCGAAAAGGACCGCAGCGAGCATGAGATCGTGGCACGGCGAATCGTCCGGGCTCTCCGGCCGCATGCCGTCTGGGTCGAGTCCGCCCCCGAGCCCGGCTTGGCCAAGATCGCCAACATCCAACATCTCGCCACTCCGATCCACGCTCAGCTGGCCGAGCCGCGCTCGGTGGTCGAGTTGGTCGGCCTCCTGCATCCGACTCCGGCGGTGGGCGGCGAGCCCTGGCCCGCCGCGGGCGAGCTGATCGACGAGCTGGAGGGACTGGACCGGGGTTGGTACGCCGGCCCGGTCGGCTGGATGGACGCGACCGAGGACGGTGAGTTCTGCGTTGGGCTGCGAAGCGCCCTGGTGCGCGATCGCGAGGCCCACCTCTATGCCGGGAATGGGATCGTCGCCGATTCCGAGCCCGCGGCCGAGCTGGCCGAGACCGAGGTCAAGCTCGAGGCGATGCTGCCGCTGCTGAGCGGTTGACCATGCGGGGGCTCGGGCTTTCCGTGAAGATTCACGCATGCGCATCGGCAGGAGGTTGGACCAGGTCGCTCCCGCTCTGGCGCTGGTCACATGCGCCACAGTCCTGGCCGGGTGTCAAAAGAACGAGGCGTCCGGTCAGGAGCCACCTCCCTCGGGACCGCAGCTAACAGCGCGCAAAGGCAGTTCAACCTGATTTCCGTGGACTTGTCGGGAGGGGAGCAGCGGACAGTTCTCGGCGCCTCGCAGAGAGGCCCACACGTTCTGTCCGGTGCGTCGTGGACATCGGACGGGGAGCTTTTTGTTTTCTGGGGCGGTCGGCGAAAGACCGACGAGGGCTACCGCCGGTCCGCCATCTACCTCGCCCAGGCTGATGGGACGGTTATCCGCAAGCTGACTCGAGTGAGAAACGCCTTTACACCCGTCATTTCGCCCGATGGCCACACGATTGCCTTTGGCCGGTTTCGTTACACCAGCAAGTTCTACGGCGGCACCATCTGGCTCATTCAGAGCGACGGTACCGGCCTGCGGCGCATCACTAGATGGACGAACCGCGTGCTTGACGAGCCCTCATCCTTCACCTCTGATGGGAAGCAGCTTGCGTTCACGCACAGCCGCTGCAACCGACTGCTTCGCTGTCGCTCAACGGCCCGAAAGGTTGCGTTGGACGGTAGCGGCGAGACCCTTCTTGCCCGAAATGCGGGCGACCCAGTCCTATCTCCAACAGGGGATCAGGTTGCGTTCAGCAGTACCAGAGATCGGAACGGGGAAATCAGGACCGGAGAGGACGAGAGCGAATTTGCCGCCGAGCTGTATGTGATGAAGCTGGACACCAGCGTCGCAACTCGGCTGACCCGCACGAAAAACCTGAACGAGAATTCTCCGTCATGGGATCCGTCCGGCGAGCGGATCGCGTTCGCCCGCGGAGCCGATCGGTTCAGATCTCGTGTAATGCAGATCAATGCTGACGGGACCTGCATGCAGGCGCTGCTCAAGAGTTCGCGCAAGGGACACGTGGACTTCGATGCCCCTACCTGGCGCCCCGGGCCCGGCCGGGAAGCCGGCAGGATCACCTGTTAGCTGGCTTCGCCGCGCCGGGCGCTAGAACTGCGGGAAGCCGAAGTTGTCGAAGAACCAGAGCGAGCTGGTCAGCCAGATCCCGATCACGGCACTGAACACGAGTCCACCGACGATCGGCAGCGTCGCGTAGGGAAGGCCGTCCACCTTCAGCAGCAGCATCTTCGTAGTGAAGGCGCCGTAGAAGAAGCAGCCGAGCAGCGAGTGAACGGCAACGCGCGTGGGCGCGTCGTCGAACTGGAAGCCCAGCGCCCATAGGCAGTGGTAGGCGACGGGAAGGCTGATCAGGAAGGCGAGCGTGCCCGAGACCCGGTGCACCGTCGGGAACCACTCCGGCGTGGCGCGCGGAAGGTGGATGCGGTCGAACATGCGCAGCGCCGTGAAGACCTGGAACAGGGCCAGCACCACCACCGCGGTGGCCAGCCACGCCTTCATGTTGATCGTGGCGCTGAAAAAAAGCCCGTCGCCCAGGACCGAGTTCCCGGCCGGGGTGTGTTCGTTTCCGTAGACGCCCAGCGCAACCGAAACGGCGGCACCGATCAGAGCAATGCCGATCAAGGTGGTGGGCGGCACGCTGCGGGTCGGCGCAGCTTCCATCACGGCCCTGATTCTAGGCCGAGGCCAGGGCGGATTGCGCGGCGTCGGCGAGGCGGCGGTGCAACTCGACGTTGCGCTGCCGGTCGACCGGGACCTCGATCAGGGCGGTGCCAGCATCAAGGGCACGCGGCAACTCGGCAAGGTCCTCGATCAACCGGTGCGGAAGCCCGAACAGGTCTGCTGCGCGTTCGACGTCCACGCTGCGCGGGGTACCGAGCAAGGCTTCAAACTCTTCCGGAGGCATCACCTCTTCCTGGGGGAGGAAATGGAAGATGCCGGCGCCGTCGTTGTTGACGACGACGATCCGCACCGGCGTCGAGACCTCGCGAAGCGCCGCCAGGCCACCGACGTCGTGCAGGAGCCCGAGGTCGCCGGTGACGATCACGGTTGGGCGCCCCGAAGCATGCGCGGCACCGATTCCCGACGAGACCAGGCCGTCGATCCCGTTTGCGCCCCGGTTGCAGAGAAACAGCACGTCGGCGTCGCCCGGCGGCAGGAAGGCCTCCTGGTCGCGGATCGGCATGCTCGAGGCGGTGTAGACGATCTCTCCGTCGCGCAGCGCCGGCCCGAGCGCCGCCTGTAGGCCGGGCTCGGTCGGCTCCGCGCCGGCCAGCTCGGACGCGAACGCATCGCGGGCCGCGCCGTCGGCTTCCGTCCATGATCCGACCCATTCGGCGGGGTCGCGTGAGGGCAGACGCTCCGCCAGCCCGGCCGCAAGCGCAGCCGGGTCGGCGCGAACCAGCGTTTCGGCGCGGTTCGAAGGCTCGTTCCAGCCGAAGTGCGGATCTACGACGAGCTGGCGGCATCCGTCCAGCGCGGCAATCCACTGGCGCAGGGCCTTGCTGGTGGGGGCGTCGCCGAACCGAACGACCAGTTCCGGGGCCAGGGCCTTTGGAGCGCTGCGGGCGACGGCGTCGTAGCCAGAGATCACCAGCGCGCGGTCATGCGGGCCGCAGCGCAGCTGCGAGGTCGGCTCGGCCAGGATCGGGTAGCCCGCGGCGGCGGCGAGATGGACGACCGGCTCGCGCAGCGAGGCATCCGTCTGGCGCCCGGCCAGCACCAGGCCCCGCGGCACCGCCGCGATGCGCTCGGCAAGCTCGTCGAGCAGGGCCGGATCGGGTGACGCGGAGAAGTGGGGGACGGCCGTTAACGGGCGGTCGCCGCGGCCCTCCAGGGCGAGGTCCGAGGTTGCCGTGACCTGGTCTTCGGCGGGGAGTGGCGCCAAAGGCTCGCGCCAGGGGAGGTTGAGGTGTACCGGTCCCGGCCGCGGTGCGCCACGCGCGGCGGCGTAGGCCCGGCAGGCCACAGAGCGGTAGTGCAGCAGCCCGTCGTCGCCGGCTTCGTGGGTGCCTACCTCGCAGAACCAGCGCACCGCGTCGCCGTAGAGCTTCAGCTGGTCGATCGTCTGCCCGGCACCGATCCCACGCAGCTCGGGCGGTCGGTCGGCCGTCAGGACCACGAGCGGCACACCGGCCTCGTCCGCCTCGACGACCGCCGGGTGCAGGTTTGCCGCCGCGGTTCCGGAGGTGCAGAGCACCGCCACCGGCCGTCGCGTCGCCTGCGCAGCCCCCAACGCCAAGAAGCCGGCTGAGCGCTCGTCGACGACCACGCTCACCTCGATCGCCGGCTGGCGCCACAGGGCCACCGCCAGCGGCGTCGAGCGCGAGCCGGGGGAGAGCACGGCGTGGCGCATCCCACAGCGGGCCAGCTCCTCGACCAACGCCGAGGCGAGCGCGGTGTTGCGGTTGGTGCGGTCCACCGCCCTAGACGTTAGAGGCGGTGGCGCTCCAGGGCCGCATCGTCGATCTCAACGCCGAGCCCCGGTCCGTCCGGCAGATGCAGGAAACCGTCATGCAGTTCGCACTCGCGCGCGGCGATCGTCTCGGCGAAAAGGCGCTGGGTGGCGAGACCATGGGCGATCCCGGCGTCGCCCCTCGCGCGCAGCGCCTGAGACAGGTGGGCGGCCGCCGCGATCCCGACCGGGCCATCGAGCGAGCTGGAGAGATAGACCGGGATCGCGGTCGCGATCGCAAGCGCCTCGCGCGGTCCGCCGATCTTGGAGAGCTTGACCGTCGCGACATCGCAGGCGTCGAGCTCGACCGCGCGCTGCGCGTCCAGCTCGGTTGCCACGCTCTCGTCAGCCGCGAGGCGCACCTCGGTTCGCCTGCGCAGCTCCGCCATCTCCTCCAGCGTCTCGCACGGCTGCTCGGCAAGCTCGAGGTCCTCGCCTGCCATTACGTTCAGCCTCGAGACCGCCTCAGCCGGCCCCCAGGCGCCGTTCGCATCCACCCTCAGCTTCGCGCCGGGACCGACCGCGCGACGCACGCCGGCGACCTGAGCGAGGTCTTTGGGGACGCCGACCTTGAGCTTGAAGGTTCCGAACCCCTCCTCGACCCACTCCTGAGCCCGCTCGGCAACCCGGATCGGCTCTCCGGCCGCCAGCGTCGCGTTGCATTCGACCGGCTGTGCACCGGAGGCGCCCAGCGCCTTCCAGGCGGGCACGCCCTGCACTCGCGCCTCGATGTCGAGCAGCGCCGTCTGTACGGCGCAGCTGGCGGGAAGCGTGAATCCCGCCTGGGGGGTCTGTGGGTCCTCCGCCCACTTCCGCAGCTCGCCCTCGACCTCGGCCAGCGAAGCACCGCCTCGGAGCGACAGCGGCACCGCCTCGCCAAGCCCCTCGATGCCCTCGGCGGAGCGGACCCTGAGCAGGATCATTTCGCGCCGCTCGAGCTGGCCGCGGGCAGTCAGGTAGGGCTCCCGGAAGGGAAGCGAGTACGGGATCACCTCTGCGGATGCGATCTCCACCGCGCGCTCAGCTCGAGAACAGCAGGCCCGCCGAGACCAGCAGGCTGAATGCGCCCAGCAGGGTGCCGGTTCCGGCCAGCGCAAGGTTCAGGGACGGGCCGTCGGTCTGGGTGCGCACGATCTCCGCCAGCCGCACCCCCAGCGGCGTTACCAGAAGCGCCAGCAGCGACCCCCAGGGACCGCCGTTGACGACCACCGTGAGCATCAGGGCGAGCGCCGCACCCGCCAGCAGCTCCGCATACAGGGTCCGCGAGCGCTCGCGGCCGAGCCGCACCGCGAGCGTGCGCTTGCCGGCCCGGCGGTCTGTCTCGATGTCGCGCACGTTGTTGACCACCAGGATCGCCCCCGCCAGCAGTCCCACCGCGACTGAGAGTCCGGCGGGCAGGCCCGCCAGCTCCTCCACCTGCACGTAGTAGGAGCCGTTCACCGCCACCAAGCCGAAGAAGAGGAACACGAACACCTCGCCGAGCCCCTCGTAGCCGTAGGGACGCGGCCCGCCCGTGTACAGCACGCCGGCGGCTATCGACAGCACCCCGATCGCAAGGATCACCGGCCCGGCTACCGTGGCCAGGTAGATCCCGCAACCAACGGCGACCGCAAAGGCGAGCCAGGTGGCGACCAGTACGCGCCGCGGCGCCACCAGGCCGGCCGCGGTGACGCGAACGGGGCCCAGACGGTCGACCGTGTCGGCTCCCCGCTTGGCGTCGGAGTAGTCGTTGGCAAGGTTGGTGCCGATCTGGATGAAGATGCTGCCCGCCAGCGCCGCCAGGAACGCGCCGAGGCGGAAGTCGCCGCCGTCAGTGACGTTCACGGCCGCCGCGGTGCCGACCAGCACCGGCGCCACCGCGGCCGGAAGCGTGCGCGGTCGCGCGGCCATCAGCCAGAGGCGCAGGCCGCTCAAGGTCGGCGTGGATACTTCGAGAAGTCGGGGTCGCGTCCCTGCTGGTAGGCGTTGCGCCCTTCCTGACCCTCCTCGGTCATGTAGAAGAGCAGCGTCGCGTCGTGGGCGAGCTGCTGCAGGCCGGTCAGCCCATCCTCCTCGGCGTTGAAGCTGGCCTTCAGCAGACGCAGCGAGAGGGGCGAGAGGTGGAGCATCTCCCGACACCAGGCGACGGTCTCGCGCTCCAGCTCGTCGAGCGGGACGACGGTGTTGACCAGCCCCATCTGCAGCGCCTCGTCGGCCTCGTAGAGCCGGCACAGGAACCACACCTCCTTGGCCCGCTTGACGCCGATGTTGCGGGCCAGCAGGCTGGCCCCGAAGCCGCCGTCGAAGCTGCCCACCCGGGGGCCGGTCTGGCCGAAGACGGCGTTGTCGGCGGCGATCGTCAGGTCGCAGACCAGGTGCAGGATGTGGCCCCCCCCGACCGCGTAGCCGGCCACCATCGCCACCACAGGCTTCGGCAGGCGGCGGATCTGGACGTGGAGGTCGCCGACGTCGAGGCGGCCGACGCCCTGCTGGGCCACCTCGTCGTCGCCGATGTATCCGTCGTCCCCGCGGATGCGCTGGTCGCCGCCGGAGCAGAAGGCCTCGGTGCCCGCCCCGGTGAAGATGATCGCGCCGACCTCGAGGTCGTCACGGGCGCGCAGGAAAGCGTCGCGCAGCTCGGCCAGCGTCTGGGGACGGAAGGCGTTGCGCACGTCGGGGCGGTTGATGCTGATCTTGGCGATCCCGTCGGCCTTCTCGTAGAGGATGTCGCCGAAGTCGCCGGCGCCCTCCCACGCGATTGGCGCGTAGAGGTCCTGCTCCGGCGGGGAGTCCTTGTGGCGTCGGGGCACGCTCGTTCTCCGGGGGTGACGGGCCTCTTGCTTGCTCGGCCCGCAAGAATGACCCGGCAACGATAGCCAGACGACCCCCACCGCGCGCATGAAGCTCGACAACTGGCTCGCCCAGCGGGCGCAGAGCTGCCCCGACCGCACGGCGCTGATCGCCGACGGCGCCCGCACCACCTATGCCGAGCTGGAAGCCGAGGCGACCTGGGTCGCGCAACGACTCGGCGCGCAGGGCGTCAGGCGTGGCGCCACCGTCGCGCTGACGATGCCGGCCGGGCGCGAGCAGGTGGTGCTGTTGCACGCGCTTATGAAGCTGGGCGCGGTGGCCCTGCCCCTCAGCCCGCGGCTGACCGAGGCCGAGCGCCAGGCGGTCTTCGCCTCCGAGCGGCCCGCGCTTGAGCTCAGCGACGCCGGCGAGCTGACCCAGACCGAAGCCGACCTGCCGCTGCTGGGCGAGCACGACCTCGACGACGTCCAGTGCCGCATTCTCACCGGCGGCAGCTCCGGCGCCCCACGCGCGGTCGGGCTCACCTACGGCAACCATCTCTGGAGCGCGGTCGGGTCCGCGTTCAACATCGGTGTCGACCCCGGCGACAGCTGGCTCTGCTGCCTGCCGCTCAGCCACGTGTCGGGGCTCTCGATCGTGATGCGCTCGGTGATCTACGGCACCGCGGTCGTGGTCCAGGACGGCTTCGACACCGACCGGGTCGCCGCCGCGCTCGAGAAGGGAGACGCCAACATGGTGTCGCTTGTCTCGACGATGCTGGTGCGGCTGCTGGAGGCAGGCGCAGATCTCTCGCGAGCCCGGGCGACCCTGGTCGGCGGTGGGCCGGTCCCCGAGGACGCGATGGGAGAGGCGCTCGGCCACGGGGCCATCGTGATTCAGACCTACGGCCTGACCGAGGCCGCCTCGCAGGTGACCACCCTGGGGCCTTCGGATGCGGCCCGCAAGCTCGGTTCGGCGGGGCGCCCGCTGCTCACAACCCACCTGCGCATCGACGACGGCGAGATCCTCGTGCAGGGGCCCACCGTGGCGCCTGGCTGCGCCGACCCGGAAGGATGGCTTCACACCGGGGACCTGGGCCGCATCGACGAGGAGGGGTTCCTCTACGTGCAGGACCGGATCGACGACCTGATCGTCAGCGGCGGGGAGAACATAGTCCCGGCTGAGGTCGAGCAGGTGCTGCTGCGCCATCCCCAGGTCGCGGACGCCGCCGTGGTCGGCAGGGAGGACCCCGAGTGGCAGCAGGCGGTCACCGCGGTCGTTGTGCTGCGCGAGGACGCCGAGCTGCCAACCGAGGAGCTGCGCCGCCACTGCGCCGACTCGCTCGCCGGCTACAAGGTGCCGAAGCGGATCGAAATCGCCTCGGCGCTGCCGCGCACGCCGTCAGGCAAGCTGCTGCGGCGCGCGCTGCGGTAGGCGAGCCCGCTGCTCAGATAGCATCGCCCGCCCGATGGCAGACCTCCAGGAGGGCATCTTTTACGACCGCGACGCCGACCTCTCGATCCTCGAGGGCAAGACGGTCGCGATCCTCGGCTACGGCTCGCAGGGGCACGCCCACGCGCTAAATCTGAAGGAGTCGGGCGCCGACGTGGTCGTCGGCCTGCGCGAGGACTCGTCCAGCCGTGACGACGCCGCCGGCGAGGGGCTCGAGGTGCTCGGCATCGCCGACGCCGCCAGCCGCGGCGACATCGTGATGGTCCTGCTGCCCGACGAAAAGCAGGCCGAGGTCTGGGAGGCCGAGATCGCCGACGGGATCGCCGAGGGCAACCTGCTGATGTTCGCCCACGGCTTCTCGATCCACTTCGAGCAGATCGCCCCGCCCGCCGGCGTGGACGTCGGCATGGTCGCGCCGAAGGGGCCCGGGCACCTGGTGCGGCGCCAGTTCACCGAGGGCCGCGGCGTGCCCTGCCTGATGGCTGTGCACCAGGACACCACGGGCACCGCGCGCGACACGGTCCTGGCCTATGCGAGCGGGATTGGCGGGGGACGCGCAGGGGTAATCGAGACCACCTTCAAGGACGAGTGCGAGACCGACCTGTTCGGCGAGCAGGCGGTGCTGTGCGGCGGCGCCACCGAGCTGGTGAGGGCCGGCTTCGAGACGCTGGTCGAGGCGGGCTATGACCCGCGCCTCGCCTACTTCGAGTGCCTGCACGAGCTGAAGCTGATCGTCGACCTGATGTACGAGAAGGGC
>JBBPIM010000051.1:0-11560 GCA_038040325.1 Candidatus Mayfieldus profundus | reverse complement strand
CCAGATCGGCTCCGGTTACTGGAGTTCAGCCGTGTGCTCTACCTATATACGGCCGGCGCGCCGATGCCGTGCGGCGGGCGGCTGCTACCGCCCGGCCCGAGCCCGCGCCGCCGCGCCGCCGCGGCCTGCGGCGCGCCGGCAAGGTGCTGGCGGCGCTGCTGGTGATCGGTGCGGTTGGTTTCGGCGCCTGGTACGGCAACCGCCAGGTCTGGTTCCTCGGCACCGACGAGGGCGGCCGCGTGGCGCTGTACCGGGGCCTCCCCTACGACCTGCCGTTCGGGGTGAGCCTCTACACGGAGCGCTACGCCAGCCCGATCCAGACCGACTCGGTGTCACCCGACCGGCGCGACTCGGTGACCGGCCACGAGCTTCGCTCCCGCGACGACGCCGTCTCCCTGATCGAGGACATCGAGCGCAGCGAGGGAGCGCTTCCGTGAGCGGGGCCGCAGCTTGACGGCCACGGGGGCGCGCAACCGCGAGCTGGTGGCGCTGGTCGGCGTCGCGCTGCTGGTCACCGCCGGGTTCACCGCCGTCTTCATCCAGGAGGACGCGCGCCTGGGCAACCTCAGCCTGCTCTACGGCGGCTATTTCCTGGCGCTCTGCGTTGTCACCCACATCTACCTGCGTGTTCGCCTGCCCTTCGCGGACCCCTACCTGTTCCCGCTGATGGCGCTGCTGGCGGCGTTCGGCCTGGTGATGATCTACCGGATCAACGACGAGCTGGCCCGCGACCAGGCCAACCTGTTCGTGCTGGGGCTGGTGCTGTTCGCGCTGACGATCCACTTCCTGCGCGACTACGAGGTGCTCGAGCGGTACCGCTACGTGATCGCGACGGTGGGGATCCTGCTGCTGCTCGCCCCGCGTCTGCCAGGGATCGGCCAGCAATTCAACGGTGCCTACCTCGGGGTGAAGCTGGGGCCGCTGGAGTTCCAGCCGGCCGAGTTCGCGAAGATCTGCATCGTCGTCTTCCTTGCCAGCTACCTGCGCGAGCGCCGCGAGGTGCTGATCGTCGGCGCGCGCAGGGTGATGGGGGTGACGCTGCCACCGCTCAAGCACCTGGGCCCGCTGCTGGTCGTCTGGGGCGCCTCGATGTTCATGTTGGTCTTCATCCGCGACCTGGGCAGCTCGCTGATGTTCTTCGCCGCCTTCCTTGCGCTTCTCTACGTGGCCACCGGTCGGCTCTCGTTCGTGGTGATCGGAATGGCGATGTTCCTGATCGGCGCCTGGTTCTTCGCCAGCACGGTCCCGCACGTCGGCGACCGCGTCGACATCTGGCTCGACCCCTACCAGGACCCCAGCGACAGCGGCTACCAGGTCCTGCAGTCGATCTTCGCCCAGGCCGACGGGGGGCTGTTCGGGGTCGGCTTCGGGCAGTCGCTGATCCAGGTTCCCGGCGGCGGAGGGCCGCTGCTCCCGGCCGCTCACACGGACACGATCTACTCGCTGATCGTCAACGAGCTGGGTCTGTTCGGCGCCTCGGCGCTGGTCCTGATTTACCTGCTGATCGCCGCCCGCGGCTTCAAGACGGCGATCATCGCCGACGACGGGTTCTCGAAGCTGCTGGCTACCGGGCTGACCGCGGTCTTCGCCTTCCAGGCCTTTGTGATCATCGGCGGGGTTACGCGGGTGATCCCCCTGACCGGCGTGACCCTGCCCTTCGTCAGCTACGGGGGCAGCTCGATCGTCGCCAACTTCGTCTTGCTGGCGCTGCTGCTGCTGGTATCCGACCGCGCCCGTCGCCAGCTGGCGCGGCCGGTCTCCGACGAACCGCTCCCGCAGCCCCTATGAACGCCCAGATCACCAAGCTCTACGCCCTGATCGTGCTGCTGTTCGGCCTGCTGATCGGCTTCACGTCCTACTGGTCGGTGTTCGACGCCGAAGCGCTCAAGGACGAGCGGGCGAACAAGCGGCCGCTGTTGGAGGAGCTGCAGATCCGCCGCGGCACGATCCTCGCCTCCGACGGGTCGGTGATCGCGCGCTCGATCCCGGAAGGCAAGGGGGAGAACCGCATCTTCGAGCGGCGCTACCCGCAGGGCAGCACCTTCGGGCACCCGATCGGCTACAGCTTCATCGACCGCCAGAGCGAGTTCGAGCGCTACCACCAGGACGAGCTGGTCGGCAACAAGTCGGAGTTCACCTCGATCATCGACCAGCTCACGGGTCACCGCCAGGAGGGCGACAACATCGTCTCCTCGATCGACCCCGAGGCTCAGCGCGCCGCGTTCGACGCCCTCGGGGGCCAGCCGGGCTCGGTGGTCGCGATCGTGCCAAGCACGGGCAGGGTGCGGGCCATGGCCA
The DNA here is from genome assembly GCA_038040325.1 of Candidatus Mayfieldus profundus. Taxonomy (GTDB): domain Bacteria; phylum Actinomycetota; class Thermoleophilia; order Solirubrobacterales; family 70-9; genus Mayfieldus; species Mayfieldus profundus. The sequence continues at coordinate 9,262 of JBBPIM010000051.1, read as the reverse complement.
GCATCCCCGCATACGACCCCAATCGCGCCCGCGACGACGTCTCGGCGCTCAACCGCGCCGCGGGCTCCCCGCTCATCGACCGCGCGAGCCAGAGCCGCTACGCGCCCGGGTCGACGATGAAGGTGGTGACCGTCAGCGCCGCCATCGACAGCGGCGACTTCACGCCCGATTCGATCGTCGACGGCAGCTCGCCGATCGAGATCGACGGTGTGCCGCTGTCCAACTCCGGCGGCGAGAGCTTCGGTCCGATCACCCTCACCGACGCGCTCACCAACTCGGTGAACACCGTCTGGGCCCAGGTCGGCGAGAAGCTCGGCACGGCCACGATGTACGAGTACATGGACCGTTTCGGCTTCAACGCCAAGCCGGAGATAGACCTGCCCCGCGACGAGCTGTCGACAAGCGGGGTCTATGACGGCAACCGCGTGCTGGGGCCCGACGATGCGATCGACATCGGTCGCGTGGCGATCGGCCAGGAGCGGCTTGGCGTGACGCCTCTGCAAATGGCCGAGGTCGCGGCCACGGTCGCCAACGACGGCGAGCTGCTTCAGCCGCGGCTGTGGGAGCGCGTGGTCGACCCCGACGGCCGGGTGGTGAAGCGCTCCAAGCCCGAAGTCCAGTCCGAGGTGATGAGCTCGGAGACCGCCGGGACCGTCAACGAGATGATGCAGAACGTGGTCAATGACGGGACGGCGGCGGGCGTGTTCCCGTCGTCGCTGGGCGTCGCCGGCAAAACCGGAACCGCTGAGCTGGGCACCGGGCGCGAGGGCTGCTCGCTGCCCAACCAGGCCTGGTTCATCGGCTTCGCCCCCGCCGACGACCCCGAGATCGCGGTGGCCGCGACGATCGAGTGCACCTCGAGCTTCGGCGCCGAGGTGGCGGGCCCGATCGCCCGAGCGGTGATGGAGAGTCTGTTGCGGTGATGGAGATCGCCGAGAACCAGGTGCTCGACGGCCGCTACCGCGTGCTGAGCAGGATCGGCTCGGGCGGGATGGCCGACGTATTCTGCGCCGAGGACACCCACCTTCAGCGCAAGGTGGCGCTGAAGGTGCTGCACCACCGCTTCGCCCAGGATCGCGAGTTCGTGGAGCGCTTCCGCCGCGAGGCCGAGGCGGCCGCCGGGCTGCAGCATCCCAACGTGGTCGGCGTGTTCGACCGTGGCGAAGTCGACGGCACCTACTACATCGCGATGGAGTACCTGGAGGGGCGCTCGCTGAAGGAGCTGATCGATGCCGGCCTGGAGCGGGACGAGGCGGTGGCGATTGTTCGCCAGATCCTCGAGGCCGCCCGCTTCGCCCACCGGCACGGAGTGGTGCACCGCGACCTCAAGCCGCTGAACGTGATCGTCGACCCCGAGGCGCACGCGACCGTCACCGATTTCGGAATCGCGCGCGCCGGCGTCTCGGAGATCACGCAGACCGGGTCGGTGATGGGCACCGCCCACTATCTCTCGCCCGAGCAGGCCCAGGGCCTGGAGGTCACCGCGGCATCCGACCTGTACTCGATCGGGGTGATCCTCTACGAGGCGCTCACCAGTCGCCTGCCCTTTGAGGGCGACAGCGCCGTCGCGGTGGCGCTGAAGCAGGTCTCGCAGTCGCCACAGCGGCCCAGCGCGATCAACCCGCAGGTCTCACCGGCCGTCGACGCGGTGGTGATGCGGGCCTTGGAGAAGTCCCCCGAGCGCCGCTTCCGCGACGCCGAGGCGTTCATCGCCGCGCTCGATGCCGCGCAGAGGGACCCCGGCACCACGCGCGCCAGCGACACAGCGGCCTTTGCCCCGCTTCCACCCGTGGAGGCGCCCGAGGAGGCGGCGGCCGGCGGAGTGCCTCCGTCCGAGCGCGACGAGGAGGAGCGCCGCCACCGCTGGATGTGGGTGGCGCTCGCGATCCTCGGTGGCCTGCTGTTCGGGATCGCGGTGGCCACGGGTCTGATCCCGGAGCGAAAGACGAACGTCCCGAACGTGACCAACCCGCTTGGCACCAGGCAAACGCTCAACAGCGCCGACCTGCGGCTTAGATCCGAGGGCTTCGAGATCGCCAAGGTCGAATACGTTCACCGCGACCTGCCCCGGAACACGGTGATCGAGCAGGACCCGCCACCCGGCGAGGCCGAACTCGACTGCATCCTTGTCCTCTTCTCCTGCGACAAACCGAGCGTGACGCTGACGGTGAGCTCCGGGCCGGGCAAGGCCGAGGTTCCGCAGCTCGCCGGTCTGGCCCAGGAGGATGCCGCGAGCCGGCTGAAGAGGGCCGGGTTCGCGCCGGCGGTCGAGACGCAGAGCTCCGACACGGTCCCGGAGGGCATCGTGATCGCCAGCGACCCACCCTCGGGCAGCGTAGTCCGCCGAGGCTCGCTGGTCACGCTGAAGGTCTCGACCGGACCGCGCCAGGTCAAGGTCCCGGTCGTGGTCGGCGAGCAGCGCTCGGTCGCCACCGAGGAGATTCGCAGCCGCGGCCTGGTGCCCAGCGTCCAGCAGCGCGAGGACGACGCCCCGGAGGGCGAGGTCGTTTCGCAATCCCCGAGCGCCGGAACGCGGGTCGAGTCCGGTTCCACGGTGACGATCGCGGTCTCGCGCGGGCCGAAGACGGTCACGGTGCCCAACGTGATCGGCAAGCTGCGCTCCAACGCGGTCTCGATCCTGCGCGGCAGGGGGTTCAGCGTCACCGTCAGCGTCGAGACGACGGAGGACGAGTCCCAGGACGGCCGCGTGATCAGCCAATTCCCCTCCGCGGGAAGCGACGCAGCGAAGGGCAGCGCGGTGACGATCACGGTCGGCGACTTCGTGCCGCCCCCCGAGCCTCCCACCACGACGACCACCCCCACGACTCCGACTCCGACTCCGAGGAGGCGCTGAGCGATGCGCGTCGTCGTGCTGCGCGGAGGCCGCTCCAGCGAGCACGAGATCTCGCTTCGCTCCGGCGCCTCGGTCGCTGAGGGGCTGGCGGAGGCGGGTCACGAGGTGGTCGCCGTGCTGATTGACCGCGACGGCCGCTGGTCTCGCGACGGCGAGGGGGTTTCGCTGACGCCCGGCGGCGGACTGCTCGACGCGGACGCCGCATTTCCGGTGCTGCACGGCCCGTTCGGCGAGGACGGCACCGTCCAGGGCCTGCTCGAGTGCGTCGACGTGCCATATGTGGGCTGTGACGTGCTCGCCTCGGCTCTGTGCATGGACAAGCTGAGCCTCAAGCGGCTGCTCGGCTTCAGCGGCATTCCTCAGGTCGACTTCGTCGAGGTTGGCGAGGAGGGCTGGCGCGAGCGCGCCCTCGGCTTCGGCCTGCCGCTGTGGGTCAAGCCATCCCGGCTCGGCTCCAGCGTCGGCATCAGCAAGGTCGCGGCGGAGACCGAGCTGGACGAGGCGGTCGAGCTCGCCGCCCGGCACGACCCGCGGGTGATCGTCGAGGCCTCTGCTGAGGGCCGCGAGGTCGAGTGCTCGGTGCTCGGCAACGAGGAGCCCGAGACCTCGGTGCCCGGCGAGATCGTCGCCCACGCCGACTGGTACGACTACGAGGCCAAGTACTCCGAGGGGGGAATGGAGCTGGTCGCGCCGGCGTCGCTGGAGGAGGCGACGTCGGCACGCGTGCGCGAGCTGGCGGCACAGGTGTTCAGGCTTGCGGGGTGCAGCGGGCTGGCCCGCTGCGACTTCTTCGTGCTCGAGGGCGGCGAGGTGCTGGTCAACGAGATCAACACCATCCCCGGCTTCACCGAGACCAGCGTGTTCTCGAAGCTGTTCGAGGCAACGGGGGTCTCCTATCCCGACATCTGCAACCGCCTGGTGCAGCTGGCGATCGAGTGGCACGAGCGCCAAAGGGCGTACGAGTTCTGAGGTTCAGCCGAACAGCCGCGCGTCGGTGATCTCGACCCGGTAGCCGTCGTCCACAGAGGCCAGCTTGGTGGTCCAGAGCAGGTAGTAGCGGAAGCGCTGCCCGCCGGTGTCGAGCGGGACCGACTGCCGCGTGTTCAGGTCGGCGGCCCCGCCGATCCGGGTCCAGCCGTCGAGATCCTCCGGCGGTGAGCCGGCGGCGCCGTAGACGGTTACGTCCCAGCCGGGGTCGGCCGAGCGAACCTCGAGCGTCTTCGCCGCCACGTCGTGGTCGGCGTCGAGGTAGAGACCCACCCCGCTCGGGCCGATTTCCTTGCTCACGGTCGGGCCGGTCGTGTAGGTCTCGGTCGTCCAGGCGCTGGAGGTCGGGTTGCCGTCGATCGCGAAGCCGACTTCCTCGGAGTGCTCGGTGCCGTCGCCGTCGGGGTCGAAGTCGGTCGCCGATCGCACCGCGATCGGCTTGGCCTTGGCCTCCCCCTGCTCGCCACCGCCTCCACCGAAGAAGTCCCCGCTGGAGATGACCACCACCGCGGCAATGGCCGCTGCCGCCAGCGCCAGCAGGGCGAGCGCACCGATCCAGGAGCGCCTCGTGCGGCGCGACAGCTTTCGCTTCTGGGGAGGCACCGCCTCCAGAACCGTGGTCGCCTCCCCCTCGGTCGAGCCGGCGCGCGCGGCCTCCACCTCCAGCGCCGTCTCGAGATCGTCGATGATCTCCTCGATCCGCTGGTAGCGGCGGTCGGGGTCCTTGGTCGTGGCGCGCTCGATCACCAGCGCCACCGCGGCCGATATCTCGGGCCGCCGGCGTTGCACGTCGGGCAGCTCCTCGTTGACGTGCTTCATCGCCACCCCCACCTGGCTGTCGGCGGAGAATGGGACCTCGCCGATGAGCATCTCGTAGAGCACCACCCCGAGCGAGTAGATGTCGGAGCGCGGATCCACGCCGTGGCCCATCGCCTGCTCGGGGGAGACGTAGTCGGTGGTGCCGAGCACGCGCCCGGTTGCGGTCACGCCCTGTTCCTCGAGCTGTCGGGCGATGCCGAAGTCGGTCACCTTGGCGCGGCCCTCGGCGTCGATCAGCACGTTCTGCGGCTTGACGTCGCGGTGCACCATGCTGCGCGCGTGGGCCACGGTCAGGCCCTGGGCGATCTCGATCGCGTAGGCGAGGGCCTCCGGCGCGTCGAGCGGGCCGAGCCGCTTGATCCGCTGTTTCAGCGTCTCGCCCTCGACGTACTCGAAGACGATGTACGGGTGGCCGCGGTCCTCGCCGGCGTCGATCACGGCGACCACGTTGGGATGCGAGAGCTTCGCGACCGCGCGCGCCTCCTGGCGGAAGCGCTCCAGCTGATCCGGCTGCTCGGACATCTCGCGATGCATGACCTTGACCGCGACGGGCCGGTCGAGGGTCTCGTCACGCGCCAGGTAGACGGTCGACATGCCGCCGCTTCCGAGCTTGGCCTCCAGGCGGTAACGGGCCGAAAGGACCGTGCCGATCATCTGCGCGCTTGTCTGGCGGGCTTCCATATTCGTCAGGGAGCTTTTCGCATCTTCACCGTATTCTCGGCAACTCCGTGCCCGCAGAGTCGCCAAGCCCATGCCGGTAGAGGTCCGCTATTACAGCGATCCGGTCTGCTCCTGGTCCTGGGGCAGCGAGCCGAAGCTTCGCAGGCTGATGTGGGAGTTCGACGGCGAGCTCGACTTCGCCTGGGTGATGGGTGGGTTGGCGCGCAGCTACGGAGAGGATTACAGCGACGAGGAGGGGGCGATCGGCTCCGGGCCGGATTGCTTCGCCGACCTGATCTCACACTGGCTCGACGTCACGGTGGAGACCGGGATGCCCTGCGATCCGCGCATCTGGACCCAGAACCCGCTCTCCGGCTCCTACCCGGCATGCATGGCCGTCAAGGCGGCCGGCGAGCAGGGGGCCGAGGCCGCCTACCGCTATCTGCGGCGCCTGCGCGAGGGGCTGATGCTGGGACGCCGCAAGCTCGACCACGTCGACGCGCTGGTCGCCGAGGCGGGCCCGGCCGGGCTCGACGTCGAGCGCTTCCGGATCGATCTCGGCTCGCACGCGATCACCGAGCTGTTCGCCGCCGACCTCGACGAGGTGCGCGATGTCCCCGACGAGGCGCGCGAGGCGGGCCAGGTGCGCACCACGGAGGGCAGGGAGCGAATCTCGTTTCCCTCCGCGGTGTTCGTCGGCGGCGACGCGACACGCCACGGGGTCTGGGGATGGCGGCCCTACGAGGATTACCGCGCGGCGGCGCTGGCGGCAGGGGCGAGCCAGGTCAACGAGGGGCCGCTGGACCCGCGTGCGGCTGTCGAGCGCTTTGGCAGCATCGCCACCGCCGAGGCCGTGGCCCTTGCCGGCCGCCCAGCGCCGGTCGTCGAGGCGGAGCTGTGGACCCTTGCTACGGAGTGGCAGCTGCGACCGGTGGCGGCGCTCACGGGCACCCTCTGGGAACGGGCCTGAGCGGGCCCGCGAAGAGGATCAAGCTGAAGAAGAACGACTAGGCGCCGGGACCGGAGGCCGACTCGAGCCGCTGGTCGCTGGCCGCCTCGACGGCGCGCACCAGCTCGACGATCTGCTCGGGCGCCTTGGCGGGCGAGCCCGCGTCGAAGGGAGGCTCGGGGTCGTACTCGATCGCCAGCTGCACGGCCTGCGCGACCTCCTCGCCGGCCTCGCGCGCGACCAGGTGCAGCGCCATGTCGATCCCCGAGGAGACGCCGGCGGCGGTGATCACCTTGCCGTCCTCGACGACCCGCTGAAGGGTCGGCTCGGCGCCGAATTCGCGCAGCCTCTCCACGTATAGCCAGTGGCTAGTCGCGCGCTTGCCCTTAAGCAGGCCGGCGGCCCCGAGCACCAGCGAGCCGGTGCAGACCGACGTCGTCCAGCGGCTCTGCTCGTCGACCGCGCGCAGCCACGAGAGCACCCGCTCGTCCTCCAGCAGCGGCCGGTTTCCCTTCCCACCCGGCACCAGTAGCACGTCGGCCGCGTCGACCTCGTCGATCGAGTGGTCCGCGACGAGGGCCAGGGCGCCGCTGTCGGTCCGCTTCGGTCCCGCTTCGGGCGCGACGAAGAGCACCTCCCAGCCGGGCACCGAGCGCAGCACCTCGTAAGGCCCGACCGCGTCGAGAGCGGTCAGCTCTTCGAATATGAGGATGGCGATCTGCATGGGAGGATCATCTCAGGCTCGCGACGGCTGCCTGACCACCTCGCGCCGCCCCGCGGTGGCGCGCCCGATCTGCTTCGCCTCCGGATAGTGGCTGCGCAGCGTGTCGAGTGCGGCGGCCTCGTCGCCGGCGGCGACCACGCAGCAGAACCCGCACCCCATGTTGAACACCTCGTGCATCTCGTCGTCGGCGATGGCGGCGCGGTCACCGATCAGCCCGAACACGGGGGGGACCGGCAGCGGGTCATCGATCTCCCAGCCCACCTCGGCCCCCAGGCGCAACAGGTTCCAAAGCCCACCTGAGGTGATATGCGCGAGCCCGCGCACCTCGGCGTCGGAGCCGAGCAGGTCGAGCACGGCGCGCACGTAGATCTCGGTCGGTTCGAGCAGCAGGTCGCCCAGCGGCCGTCCCAGCCGCTCGTCGTCGAGCGGGATCCCCTCCAGGGCCGCGCGCGCCAGGGTGTAGCCGTTGGAGTGAAGACCCGACGACGGCAGCCCGATCACCGGGTCGCCGGGCTCCACCGAGGAGCCGTCGACGATCGCGTCGAGCGCCACCGTGCCGAAGCAGGCGCCGGCGATGTCGAAGCCGCTGACCAGCTCGCCCAGCTGCGCCAGCTCCCCGCCGGGGATCTCGATCGCGGCCAGCTCGGCCCCGCGCGCCAGCCCGGCCCCGATCTGGCGGCAGATCTCGACATCGGCGCGCTCGATCGCGATGTAGTCGAGCATCGCCAGCGGCTCGGCACCGACGCAGATCACGTCGTTGACGTTCATCGCCACGCAGTCAATCCCGATCGTGTCGTAGCGGCCGAGCTGCTCGGCGACCAGCAGCTTGGTCCCGACGCCGTCGGTCGAGAGCGCGATGCCGGTGCGCTCGTCGAGCCTGATCACGCTCGCGTAGTGGCCGGGCAGCGGCACCTGGCGCGAGGGCAGGCCGCGGGCCGCGCCCAGGGCCTCGACCAGCGCCGCAACGGCGGAGTCGGCCGCGCCTTGGTCCACCCCGGCTCGCGTGTAGGCACCACGGCTCACGCCACCGGCTCCCTCCGCGAGATCTCCATCAGCCTCGATTCAACATCAGGCTGCGCCCGGTTGCGTCGTCGCAGCCGCACCAGCACCACGGCCGCGAGGCCGGCGCGGTAGGCGGCGTATGGCCACAGCGCCCGGTCGCGCTCCACCAGGCGGATCAGCCGCTGCGAGGCCAGGGTGGAGGCAAAGGACGCGCAGACCCCGACCGCCATCGTGCGGCGCAGCGAGCGGTCGGTTCCACGCCGGGCCAGCCGTGCGCCCTTCAGCGCGGCGGCGCCGACGATGATCGGCAGCGCCACCGTTCGCGACAAGAGATTCGCCTGCTCGCGCGTGAAGCGGCGCATTCGGGCCGCGGCGAGCGTGGCCCCGTTCCGCGAGACGCCAGGCGCCAGCGCCGCTGCCTGGGCCAGCCCCAGGGTCAGGCCGTCGAGGGCGGTCGCCTCGCCTCGCCCGCGCTGTTGGGGCCGGGCGTCGGCCGCGACCATCGCCGCCGCCCCCGCCAGCAGCCCGAGTGCGGTGCTTCGCGGCCCGCCCAGGCGCCGCTCGATCGGACGCTCGAGCGTGTAGCCCACCACCGCGGCAGGCAGAAACGACAGCGCCAGCACGGCGGCGCGGCGGGCGTCGAACGACCGCAGCTCCTCGGCGATCACGCTCCGCTGCCCGATCAGGAGCGCCCCCGCTGCCCCGGCGTGCAGGGCCACCTCGAAGCTCTTGCGCAGCTCGGGGTCCAGCCGATCCCAGTCCCACCCGGCCAGCCAGGGGACGAGAATCAGATGGGCGGAGCTGGAGACCGGCAAGAGCTCGGTAGGCCCCTGGATCAGACCCAGCGCCGCCGCGCGCCCGGCCGGTATCGGCTCGGCCGCGGCCCGCGCCGCCGGAGCTGTTCCGTCTGCGGAGGGGTCACTCAAGCGCCGCCCGCGCCTGCGGGCTCAGCCTCGGTCTCGTCCGTTCCGCCTTCGGTCTCGACTCCGGGGCCGCCGCCCCGGCGCCGCCGGTTCAGCAGGAAGGCGATGCCGACCAGTATCGCCACCACCACGGCATAGTCGAAGTAGTGCAGGTTGTCGCGCCACTGCTCCCAGTTGTCCCCCACCTCGCGGCCGATCAGCCCCAGCATCAGCACCCAGGGGACGCAGCCCAGCGCGGTGAGCGCCGTGAAGCGCCAGAACGGCATCTTCGCCACCCCGGCAGGGAGCGAGATGAAGGTGCGGATGATCGGCAGCATGCGGGTGAAGAACACGGTTGCGTCGCC
>JBBPIM010000050.1:0-11581 GCA_038040325.1 Candidatus Mayfieldus profundus | reverse complement strand
GCTCGGTGGGGACGACGACCTGGCGCACCTGGCGCTCCTGGCCCATCGTCTGCACGCGGTGCTCGAGGTTGTGCTTGACCTTGTTCTCGTGGCCCGAGTAGGTGTTTATGACGTACCAGCGATACATGGCTAGAGGATCCGTTTGATGAGGAAGTTGAAGGCCGCGTCGAGGGCGCCCAGGTAGGCGGCGGCGATGGCGACGAAGACGAGGGTCACCGCGGAGGCCTGGATCAGGGTTTCGCGGTCGGGCCACTGTACTTTCTTGAGCTCGGCCCAGCAGGACGCCAGGAAGCCGAACACCCTGCCGCGCTGACGTTCTTCCGCGGCTGCCTGCTTCTGCTTGCGGGCGAGCCGTTCACGTTCCTGGCGCTTCTCGTCCTCGCGGGCCCGCTTCTCGACGTCCTTGCGGCGCTTCTCCTCGGCCCGCCGTTCAGCCCGCTTGGGCTTGGGTGCGTCGGGAGTCTCCAGCGCCCGCTCGGGGGCACCCGCGGCGATGCCAACCTCGACCGCCTTGACCTCGGCGACGTCGCCGGACACCGGAACCTGGGTGTCGTGCTGGGCGCTCGCCTGGTCGCGGCCGGCCTGCTCTCCCTGCCGCTGCTGCTGCGCCTCGCGGGCGCGGCGCTCGGCCTTGCGCTGGGCGCGGGTCTTGGCCATCGCGCTAGCGCGTCTCCTTATGCGGTGTGTGGCGGCGGCACCAGCGGCAGAACTTGCGCAGCTCGACACGGTCGGGCGTGTTGCGCCGCGACTTGTTCGTCTGGTAGTTGCGGCGCTTGCATTCCTCGCATGCAAGCGTCACCGCGATTCGGACCTCTCCGCGAGCCATTTCTCCTCGGGGCCGCCGTTACAGAAAAAAGCTCCCGCGCACGCATGCGCCGGAACCCGGCCGAAGAATAGCGCGGGTCGCTCCCCACGCCCCTCGCGGGCGACCCGCCTCCCGGGGGCGGGCCGGTGCCGCATCTGGCGCCTCCCGCCGTTTGCTGCCCCAATCAGTCTCAGCTTGGACCGGTGCCGCCCGTTTGCTCCGTTACCAGGGAAAGGGCCCACAGGGAGCCGCTACGGAGCTTTTGGTCGGCTTGTCGCAGTAGCGACGAGCACGGAGGATAGCAAACTCTCTTACTTAATTTTGGGGAGGGAACTGTGCCGACTTTCGATTAGGACGCCCACCATTACTTAGTAGGCCGTGCCTGGCGGGTCTCGGCGCGCCTGTCGCCTGGCGCGTGCTCAGAGCCCAAGCGTCTTGGCGATGATGTTTCGCTGGATCTCGGAGGTGCCGCCGTAGATGGTGGAAACCAGCGTCTGGCGCACCAGGCGCTCCATGTCGTACTCCGACGAGTAGCCATAGCCGCCCATCATCTGCATCCCCTCCAGCGACACCCGCTTGGCGGTCTCGGTGACGAACAGCTTCACCATCGACGCTTCGCGGGGCAGCATCCGGTCGGGGTCCTCGTCGGTCAGCGAGGCCACCCACCGGGTCATCAGCCGCGCCGCCTCCAGCTCCGTGGCGAGGTCGGCGAGCCTGTGCTGCAGGGCCTGGAAGGAGCCGATCGGCCGGCCGAACTGCCGGCGCTCCTTTACGTAGTCGAGGGCGTCGTCGAAGGCCCGCTGCGCGATCCCCAGCATCGTCGCGGCAAGGATCAGCCTCTCCACGTTCAGCCCGGCCATCAGCTGCATCCAGCCGGCGTCGACCTCGCCCAGCACCGCGTCGGAGGGCGCCTCGCAGTCGCTGAAGTAGAGGTGGTTGGTCTCGCGTCCCCCCATCGTGTCGATCGGCTTCACCTCCATGCCCTCGGCGTCGCTCGGGACGAAGATCATCGACAGGCCCTGGTGCTTGTCCTCGCCCTTGGTGGTGCGTGCGACGACCAGCACGTGGTCGGAGATGTGGGCGTTGGAGCAGAAGACCTTCTGGCCGTTGATGACAAAGCCGCCGTTGACCCGCTTCGCCTCGGTGGTCAGCGAGCCGACGTCGGACCCCGCGTCGGGCTCGGTCATCGCGATCGCCTCGACCGACCCGTTGGAGATAGCGCCGAGAACCTCCGACTTCTGGTCCTCCGTGCCGAATCGCCCTGTCGCGCCGGCGACGATCAGGGTCGTCGCGTAGCCGCCGATCGGGGCCAGCCCGCGCGAGGTCTCCTCCATGAACAGGCAGGCGTCGAGCATCGTGCCGCCCGAGCCCTCGTACTGCTCGGGGATCGTGACGCCGAGCCAGCCCAGCTCGGCCATCTTCGCGTAGAGGTCGCGGCTGTGGGACTCGGTGTAGCCGTTGGTGAGCTGCTCGCGCTTTTCCGGTGTTCCGCACTCGCGCGCGCAGAAGTCGCGGATCGCGGCGACGAAATCCTGCTGCTCGTCGGTGAGTGAGACGTCCATCGGCGGGACCCTATCGCCGCCGCAGCCAGGCGACGGGCCTGCCGATTGCCCGCGCAAGGCGATAGCTGCCACCTGAAGTGATGCGGTCGATCTGGCGCAGCAGCCTGTGGTTCTCGCCGGAGGTTGCCATCGCCCACTCCTCCGCCCTGCGCTGGGCGCGGGCCAGCCGGGCCAGCTCGGCGAGCACCGTGGCGGGCGGTGGCGGAGCCGGAGTCGTACGCTCGAGCAGCTTCGCCAGCTCGACGGCGTGGCGCTCGGCATCGTGGTGGCGGCGGGCGAGATCGCGGTTGGCCTCTCCGGTCGCGGGGTCCACTGCGGCGAGGTCCCGCTCGAGGCGGTCCGTGTCGATCGCATCGTCGGTGGCGGTGCCAGCGAAGCCGTTGGCCTCCAGGGCGGCGTAGCTCTGCGGGTCGACCCAGCCGTCGCCACCGTCGATGTCGTAGACGTAGGCGGGCTTGCCGGCCGCCATCGCCTCGATCACGCAGCGGCCGGCCCCGACGACGATGTCGGCGCGGCCGATCTCGTGCTCGGGGCTCTCGCTGATACGGCCGTGGCGGCCGACCAGGTCCAGCTCCAGGCCCAGCCTGCGGCAGGCTTGGGCGAGCATTGCCAGCCTGGCGCCGGCGAGGTTGTTGCTGAGGGCGAGCACGCGGCGTTGGCGCAGGCCGTCGGGTCCCGCCGCGAAGGCGAAGCGCAGCGGGTCGACCGGCTGCCGCAGGCGGGCGACCTCGGGCGTGTGTGCCATCGCCTCGCAGTGCCGGCGAACCCTGTCGTTGAGCACCACGACCGCGTTCACCGCGCCGGGCACCTGGGGCGGTGACTGGATCTCGAAGCAGACCGAGTGGGCAACGAACAGGCGAGCCGCGTCGGGGTAGCGAACGGAGAGCGTGTAGGCGACCTCGCTGTCCTGGCAGATCGTCGCATCGGCCCGAGAGGGGAGCCGATCGGCCTGCGTCTGCACCTGCAGGCCGCGCGCCTCGGCCACCCGGGCGGTGGCGCCCGTCTCGAGACCGAACAGCGTCACATCGTGTCCAAGCCGCTGCAGGTGGTCGGCGACGGTGAGCAGATAGGTCTCGCTGCCGCCGATCGCGTCCAGCCTGCGGTTGGCGAGGATCAGCTGCACGGCTAGACGGCCTCCTCGCGCGGAGCCGACTGCGCCAGCGGCCGCGTTTCCTCGGGATTCATGGCGAGGGCCCTAACCGGGGAGCGACGGGGTGGCCATGCCTCAAGAGCCCGGAGTCGGACTTGAACCGACGACCCCTTCCTTACCATGGAAGTGCTCTACCAACTGAGCTATCCGGGCGGGGTTCGGAGGGTAGCGGAGGCCAGGCGACCCCTACGCGCGCGAGGACTGACGGCCCGGGCCGCGCCGGCGGCTCGAGCGGCGGCCTCGCCGTTCCGCGCGTTCGCCGAAGTCGCGCTCGAAGGTGCGGCTCATCGCATCCTCGACCGCCTCGGTCATCACCAGCTGGAACATCGCAAGCAGCGACTCGGAGGCGAGAGGGCGAAGCCGCTCCAGCGCTTCCTGTACCCGCGGCCACTCCTCGGCGGGGCGCCCCGCCCGGTCGAACGGCTCCCACACGTTCTCCAGGAACAGCTCGACGAATCCGCGTGCGACTGCCTTCGAATGGCGGCGCAGCTTTGCTGCCACCTCGAGCGCGGCCTCGGTTGGCACGCCGAGGTCGGCCAGCTCCGCCGCCGCGCGCTGCAGGCGGGGGCTGCGCACCTCGTAGCGATCGTCGCCGAGGGGACGCAGCAGGCCCAGCTTCACTGCCCGCTCGAGCTGGGCCTGGTCGGCCTGCTGGCCCCAGCGCTCGACCGTGCCGGCCGCGTCGGTGACCTCCGGCTGCTCCTCCTGGAAGGGGGCGCGCACGGCACGGGTGAAGTCGAGGACCTCGGCGCTCGATTCGCCGACGTTCTCGAGCAGGCGGGCGATTGCGCCGAGGTTGAAGCCGTCTGCCTGCATCTCCTTGATCAGCTCGATGCGGGCGACGTGCTCGTCGTTGTAGTAGCCGGTGCGGCCGCGCACCTCGGGCGGGGGCAGCAACCCGCGCGACTGATGGGCGCGGATGTTGCGCACGGTCATGCCGGTGCGCTGCGCCAGCTCGTCGATCGTCATCGCGTCCTCCGCGACATCGCTCACACTGCGATCGTACACCGTTGTATGTGACATGAATTGATGTTACAGTCGCCCCATGCACGGGTACTTGGAGGCATGAAACGAATGAACGACTTCTTCCTCACACGACGCGTCGGGGCCGTCTTCGGTCTCGCCCTCACGCTTCTGCTGATCCCGGCCGCTCCCGCCTTGGCGGCAGACGAGCCGGCCGGCGGCGCCGAGATGAGCCAGGTGGTGATCGCGACGGCCGGCGCCACCATTGCGACTGCCGTTCTGCTCTGGCTGGCGCTCGGGCACCGCAGCGGCCGCGTTCGCTATCTGACCCGGCTCGCCGGCTTCAGCGAGCGCGTTTCCGGGCTGCCCGGCTGGGCAGCGCTTCCCTCCGCAGTCTCGCTCGGTGCGCTGCTGGTTGCGGTGCTCGGCATGTACTGGGATATCTCGCTGCACATCGACGTCGGCCGCGACGCCGGTCCGCTTGCCAACCCGGCTCACTACCTGATCCTGATCGGGCTGTTCGGCGTGTTCGCCGGGGGGGTGCTGGCGATCACGCTTCCACGCGGTGACGCCGGACCGGCGGCGCTCCAGCTCGCTCCCGGGTGGCCGGTGCCGGTTGGCGGAGTGCTGATCGCCTCGGCCGCCGCCTTTGCCCTGATGGGCTTCCCCATCGACGACATCTGGCACCGCCTGTTCGGCCAGGACGTGACGCTTTGGGGCCCCACCCACCTGATGCTGATCGGCGGCGCGGGGCTGACGCTGGTCGGAATGGCGGTCCTGCTGGTCGAGGGGATTCGCGCCCGCGGCCCTGCCGACCGCGAGGCGCCGCTCGCCTTCCTGGTGAACCTGCGCAAGGTGGGCCTGATGGGCGGCCTGCTGATCGGGCTCTCGACCTTCCAGGCCGAGTTCGACTTTGGCGTGCCCCAGTTCCAGATGATCTTCCAGCCGATCCTGATCGCGGTCGCGGCCGGCGTGGCTCTGGTGTGCGCGCGGGTCTGGATCGGCCGCGGCGGCGCGGTCGGTGCCGTTGTCTTCTTCCTGGTCATTCGCGGCGCGCTCAGCATCATCGTCGGGCCGGTATTGGGGGAGACGACCCCGTCGCTGCCGCTGTACATCGGCGAGGCGCTGCTCGTCGAGCTGGCGGCCCTGCGGCTGGCCGACCGGCCGCTCGCCCTGGGTGCCGCCGCCGGTCTGCTGATCGGAACGGTCGGCTTCGCCGCCGAGTACGGCTGGGCGCAGCTTGCGATGCCGATTCCCTGGAACGAGGCGCTGCTGCCTGCCGGCCCCTTGCTGGCAACCGTCGGCGCAGTGGCCGGCGGCCTGATCGGCGCCCTGATGGGCGAGGCGCTGGGCGGGCGTCTGGAACGGCGGGCGGTAACGCGCCCAGTGCTTGCGGTTTCGCTGCTGGCGGTGGCGGCGCTGGTGGCCAACGGCCTGGTCACGACCGTCCCCGAGAACGTGCGCGCGAGCGTGACATTGACCGAGGTGCGCCCGGCGCCGCAGCGCGAGGTTTCGGCCGAGGTGCGGATCGACCCCGCGCAGGAGGCGGCGGACGCGAGGTGGCTGAACATCACCGCCTGGCAGGGCGGCGGGCTGGTGGTCGACCGCCTGACGCCCACGGGCCGGGGCACCTACCGGACCAGCGAGCCGATCCCCGTCTACGGGGAGTGGAAGGCGACGCTGAGGATGCAGACCGGGCGCAGCGTTCTCGCCGTTCCCGTCTTCATGCCGGAAGACAAGGCCATCCCGGCCCCCGAGGTGCCCGCGCCGGCGAGGTTCGATCGTGAGTTCGTGAGCGACAAGGAGATCCTCCAGCGTGAGGCCAAGCAGGGGGTGTCTCCGGTGCTGACCACGGGGGCGCCGCTGATCGTGCTGGCGATCACGCTGAGCCTGATTCTGATCCTCTCGCTCGGCCTCGGCCGGATCGGCCGACCGGACGAGCAGCCGCCCAGACAGCGGCGCGAACGCCCGCCGGTGCTGACCACGCCGAGCCCCGCGCATGGCGCAAGGACGTAGGGCCTCTCGCTGGTGCATGATCCGCTGGTGACGATGGGCCCTCGAGCGAACGGACATCCCGATCCGGAAGGGGTTGCCGCTCCGAGCCGTGAGGCGCGCATCGTCATCATCGGCGCCGGCTTCTCCGGGTTGGGGATGGCGATCCGCCTGAAGCAGGCCGGAATCGAGGATTTCGTGGTGCTCGAGCGGGCCGAGGAGGTCGGCGGCACCTGGCACTACAACACCTATCCAGGGTGCCAGTGCGACGTGCCCTCGCATCTGTACTCATTCTCGTTCGCGCTCAATCCCGACTGGAGCCGGACCTACTCGACGCAGCCGGAGATCTGGGAGTACCTGCGCCGTTGTGCGAGCGAGCAGGGTCTGACGCCGCACCTGCGGATGGGGCACGAGATGCTGTCGGCATCCTGGGACGAATCCGAGGGGATCTGGAGACTGGAGACCTCGCGGGGAGAGTTCAGGGCACAGTTTCTGGTCATGGCGCCGGGTGGGCTGGCCGAGCCGCGGCTGCCCGAGATCCCGGGGATTGACGAGTTCGAGGGCGCTGCCTTTCACTCCGCCCAGTGGAATCACGACTGCGACCTCACCGGCAAGCGTGTGGCGGTTGTCGGGACCGGCGCGTCGGCGATCCAGGTCGTTCCCAGCATCCAACCCGAGGTGGAGCAGCTCTACGTCTATCAGCGCACACCGCCCTGGGTGATGCCTCACCGTGACCGGCCGGTGACGCCGCTGGAGCGGCGCATCTACCGGGCGCTGCCATTCACGCAGAGGCTGGTGCGTGCGGCTGTCTACTGGATGCGCGAAACGCTGGTGTTCGGGATGGTGCGCAACAAACGGCTGCTGAGGCCGCTACAGCGGATCGCCAGCCGACACCTTCACCAGCAGGTTTCCGACCGCGAACTGCAACGCAAGCTGAGGCCGAGCTACACAATCGGGTGCAAGCGGATCCTGCCGTCCAACGACTACTACCCGGCGCTGGCGCAGCCGAATGTCGAGCTGGTGACGGAAGGGATCCGGCAGGTGCGGGGCTCGGCGATCGTCAGCGAGGACGGGGTCGAGCGCGAGGTCGACGCAATCGTGTTCGGCACGGGCTTCTACGTCACCGACATGCCGTTCGCGGCGCGCGTACGGGGCCGTGAGGGACGCGAGCTCGGCGAAGTCTGGGACGGCAGCCCGCAGGCGTATCTGGGAACGACGGTCGCCGGCTTTCCGAACCTGTTCCTGATGATCGGCCCCAACACGGGGCTGGGACACAACTCGATCGTCTTCATGGCCGAGGCGCAGATCGCCTATGTGATGGACTGCCTGCGGGTTGTCGAGGATCGCGGCCTCGAGTCCGTGGAGGTGCGCGACGAGGTCCAGTTGGCCTACAACGAGGAACTGCAGGCGGGGTTGAAGGACACCGTATGGACCGCGGGGGGCTGCTCGAGCTGGTACATCGACGCGAAGGGCCGCTGCACGACCATCTGGCCCGACTTCACCTGGCGCTTCCGGCGGCGTTTGCGGCGCTTCGATCCCGAGAGTTACGTGCTGGGGAACGGGGCTGTTCCAACTGAGCGCGCCGGGGCCGCAGTTCGAGAGCCCGCCTCGACTTAGCGCCGAACAGGATTTACGAAATTGTTTGCCCTTGCACGAGGCTCGTGACCCCTGCGGATCTAGAGTCGATGCATGACACGCGAGCGATTGAAGCCGCGCGAGCAGGGCGACATCGGCGAGCTCTCGGCGATGGAGTGGCTGGCGAGCAAGGGCGGTCAGATCTACGTCCCTATCGGCCACAGCCCCGATGTCGACCTAATCGCCCGGGTAGAGGAGCGCTTGCTTCGGATTGAGGTGAAGACATCGACCCAAAATAGAAATGGCGGCAAGTGGGCGGTCGCGATCTCAACCCGCGGGGGCAACCAGAGCTGGACCGGAATCGTCAAGTACTTCGAACGAGAACGCTGCGACTATCTCTTCGCTCATGTCGGGGACGGTCGCCGGTGGTTGATCCCTACCGGGGCGCTCGACGGGCGCACTGGCCTCAGCCTCGGGGGACCGAAGTATTCAGAGTTCGAGATCGAACAGGGCCGCCCACTGAATGCAACGGCGACCCAGGCGAGTCTAGAATCGGGCGAGCCGGGGGAGTACCGAAGCGGTCAAACGGGGCGCCCTGTAAAGGCGCTGGCACAGCCTTCGGAGGTTCGAATCCTCCCTCCCCCACTGGCATCACCTCGGGCGGTCCAACCGAGCAGATATGAACGCAAGCTCGGGCAGAGTGGTCAGGCAATCATCAACCAGAAGCGGCGGATCACGATTCCGCAGCGTGCGTTCTTCGACGCGGGCTTCGAAAACGGAGGCAGAGTGCAGATCCGCAGCGACGGGCCAGGCCGGATCGTGCTGGAGCAGATCGAGTTGCCCGGCTGGGCACGCCGTAACGGGCACCTCGATCTGACTGAGAGCAGCAACGACTAGCGCGTCCCCAGACAGCGCGAAGCCGACCGCCAGCCCGGACGCCTCACCCCCGGGGCAGATCGGGGGTTGGTCGTATTCCAGCCCTGGCAGGAACCGATACCTTCGGTGAAAGCTGCCGGGCTCCAGGCCGTCGGCCGGCCTCACAGCGCACCCCGATTCTACCCGGCGCGGAAATCATCAAACGCCGAGTGGCGGCAGGCGTGCCGGGCGATTAGGCTCGGCCCGGGAGCCGGCCCGCCTGACCGCTTAGCTCGCCTCGCGCAGCATCTGCGCCTCGGGCAGGTGCTGGAGCTTCTTCAGGGTGTCGGTCTCGATCTGGCGGATCCGCTCGCGGGTCACTCCGAACGCCTGCCCCACCTCCTCGAGCGTGAGCGGCTCCATCCCCGACAGCCCGTAGCGCAGCTCGATCACCTCTCGCTCGCGGTCGGGGAGCGTCGCAAGCGCCCGCCGCACCCCCTCCTTCTGGAGGTGCTCGGCCGCATCCTCGAAGGGCTCCGCCACCGCGTCGTCGGCGACGAAGTCCCCCAACTCGGACTCCTCCTCGTCGCCCACCGGCTTCTCCAGGGAAACCGGCAGCTGCGCCACGCGCAGGATGTCCCGCACGTCGCGCACAGACCAGCGCAGCTCATCGGCGATCTCCTCCGGTTCGGGCTCACGCCCAAGCCCCTGAACCAGCTGGCGCTCCACGTGGACGACCCGGTTCAGCTTCTCCACCATGTGGACCGGAATCCGGATCGTGCGGGCCTTGTCGGCAATCGCCCTGGTCACCGCCTGGCGGATCCACCAGGTCGCATAGGTCGAGAACTTGTAGCCGCGCCGGTAGTCGAACTTCTCCACCGCCCGGATCAGCCCCAGCGAGCCCTCCTGAATCAGGTCCAGAAAGCTCAGGCCGCGCCCCAGGTACCTCTTCGAGATCGACACCACCAGTCGCAGGTTCGCCTCCACCATCTGGCGCTTGGCGACCATGTCGCCGCGCTCGATCCGCTTCGCCAGCTCGACCTCCTCGCCGGCCTCCAACAGCTCCACCCGCCCGATCGAGCGCAGGTACAGCCGCAGCGAATCCAGGCTCGGCTCGATCGTCAGATCCAGCTCCTGCTTGCGGCGCGACGCGCCGTCCGCGCCCTTCGCCTCCTTGTAGGCGCTGACGCCGTTCTCGGCGATCACGTCGACGCCCTTGTCGACGAGAAAGCCGTGGAGCTGTGCAACCTGCTCCTTGGTGACTTCGACCTCCTCCAGCGCCGCAGCGATCTGCTCAAAGGTCAGAAAGCCCCGGTCCTGCCCCAGGGAAATCAGCTTGCGCAGCTCTTCGAGGTCGGCGAAAGGCGTGTCGGAAAGGCCACCTCCGTTGGTGGCTACGGTGCCTAGCTGCTCTATCTCACTGCCTCCCGTGGCAACCCTTCTCCCCCCGATGTGGATGGGCGGCCAACTGCTCTCTGGCCGGCGCCGAGTATAGATGCGCCCCTGCCCCAGGGTGCGATCAGAACCCCTGCAAATCTGGCTGTCCGGCCAGTCCGGGAAGGGCTCCGCTGGCCGAGTCGCCTACCCTGATAGGCGATGGGCAGCAGCGAGACAACGATCCTCTCCCCCGGCGCCACCGACGTGCAGGCCGGCCGCCCCGCGACCCAGATCAGCCTCTCACGGGTCGGCGTGACCGGCGTCGAGAAGGTGCTGCGGGTGCGGTCGAACGGCAGCGAGGAGCTGTACTACGCGCAGCTCGAGTGCTTTGTCGATCTCAACCCGACCCAGGCCGGTGTTCACATGTCGCGCTTCGAGGAGGTAGTGGGCGAGGCGATCGACCAGGTGGTGCTCCAGGAGGCATTTCGCGCCGAGACCCTTGCGGCGCACATCGCCGAGCGGATCCGGGAGCGCCAGGACGGGCTCCGCGCCGAGGTCACGATCGCCGCGCGCTACCCCGAAACCGTGCCCACCCCCGCTTCAGGCCTGAGGACGCAGGAGATCTACACGCTGTTCGGCACCGCGGTCGCCTCGGAGCGCGGCAGTCGCACCCTGACCGGGGTCCAGGCCCAGGGCATGACCGCATGTCCCTGCGCACAGGAGATGGTCGCCGGGCTGGCGCGGGAGCGGCTCGCCGAGCAGGGCTTTGACTCCGACGAGATAGACCGCGTGATCGAGTCGGTTCCGATCGCCACGCACAACCAGCGCGGCATCGGCACCCTCTATGTCGGCTGCCCCGAGGGCTGCGAGGCAGACATCGACGCCCGCGACCTGCTCCACATCGTCGAGCAGTCGATGAGCTCGGAGATCTACGAGCTGATGAAGCGCCCCGACGAGCTTGCCGTGGTCGAGAAGGCGCATTCACAGCCGCGCTTCGTCGAGGACTGCGTGCGTGAGATGGTCCGCCGCGTCATCGAGGCCTACCCCGATCTCGATGATGCCGCGTTCGTGATGGCGCGCCAGGAGAACCTCGAGACGATCCATCGACACAACGTCGTCGCCGAGCGCTACGGCGCCCTAGGCGAGCTGCGCCCCGAGCTGACGACGGGCGAACACTCGCGCCACCACCTGACCATGCGCGAGTGGCTTGAGCAGCCGGCTACTTAGCTACGCCGATCGGGCTGCGTCCTTGGCTGGCTCGGTTTTCGCGCCCTTTCTTTGCTCCCGCTCCTCGGCGATCCG
>JBBPIM010000049.1:0-11826 GCA_038040325.1 Candidatus Mayfieldus profundus | reverse complement strand
CCCTGGGGGAGCTCGCGCTCGGCGAATCCGTCGCGATGATTGTGCCCCGCCGGGATCCCGACGCGCTCGCCGAGGCGCTGGCCACGGTGGCCGCGGACGCGGGCCGGCGGGCGCGGATGGGGGCCGCCGCCCGCACCTGGGCACTCGAGCGCTTCCCGGTGCAGGACCACCTCGATCGCCTTGCCGGGCTCTACCGGCGGACGTTGGCCGGTCGTCGGGTCTAGAGGTTCTCCGCCGCCGTCGGGCTCTCGCGGTGGAAGACCCACAGGCCGAGAACGAAGGTGCCGCAGACGATCGCAACAGGAATCAGGGCGCGCACGGCTCCGCCCGAGGCCGCCGCCCATGTCGGCGCCGTGGGATCGATCACCGCGTGGCGAACCTCGGTGAACGCCGCCGCGAGCGGGTTCGCCAGCACGACCGGCTTGATCGGGATCGGGACGAAGGTCACGACGTAGAAGATCGGTGAGGCGTAGAAGAGCGCCTGGCGCAGCAGCGCCCACACGTGGTCGACGTCGCGGTAGCGGACAAAAAGCGCCGACAGCAGCATCGCCAGCCCGGTGATGAACATGGTTATGAAGAGCACGATCGGGAACACCTCGAGCCAGCTCAGACGCGGCGAGACGCCCGACGCCAGCAGGAAGACCAGCACCGCGATGGAGCTCATACAGAGATCGAACAGCGCCATCGCAACGACCGACAAGGGCACGGCGGCGTGCGGGAGCGGCAACCGGCGCAGCAGCGGCTCATTGCTGACCAGGCAGACCACCGCACCGCCAGTGGCCTCGGAGAAGTACATCCAGAGAACGAGCGAACTCAGCAGGTAGAGCGGGTAGTCCTTGACGCCCTCGTCGAAACTCCCGATCTGCGTGAAAACCCAGTAGAGGATGGCGAACAGCAGCAGGGGGCCCATCAGCACCCACAGGTAGCTGAGCACGGCGTCGAGGTACTTGACCTTGAACTTGTCGACCGCCAGCAGGCGCGTGAGCGTCAGCAGGCGGCGCGGGTCCGGCCCGAACATTGCCGGGCCGGATCGACCGACGCGCGGGGACCCGGATTGCGACGACGCACTCGTCCGCGACTTGCCGCCGTCCAGAACGGGCCGGCGCCGGGGCGCTTGCGCGTTCAGCTCCTCGTAGCCCCGGGCGATGGTCGCCGAGTCTCCGATGTCCACGACGCTTCCGTCTTCGAGCAGCATCGCTCGATCGCAGAAGCTTTCGACAGATTTCATGTCGTGGCTCACGAGCAGGAGGGTGCGCCCCTCGTCCTTGAGCCGCTCGAATTGCTCCTCGCACTTCTCCTGGAACGAGGTGTCGCCGACCTTGAGGACCTCGTCGAACAGCAGCACGTCGGCATCCACCTGGATGGTCACCGCGAAAGCGAGGCGCATGCTCATCCCCGAAGAGAAGTTCTTGAGCTTGAGGTCCACGAACTGCTCGAGCTCTGCGAAGGCGATGATCTCGTCGAGGCGCTCGCGCGCCTGGTCGGGCGTCAGGCCGAGCAGGACCGCGTTTGCGACCGCGTTGTCCCGCGCGGACAGCTCCGGGTTGAAGCCGACGCCCAGCTCGATGAACGGGGCGAGGCGGCCCTCGACGTGGACCTCGCCGGAGTCCACCCGGTAGATCCGCGACACGCACTTCAGCAGCGTGCTCTTTCCGCTGCCGTTGCGTCCGACGATGCCGAACGCCTCGCCCTGGGCCACCTCGAAGCTGACGTCGCGCAGCGCGGGGAGGACCTCGTAGCTGCGCGGGGCGAGGGGATGGACGACCCGCTCCTTGACCGTCGCGTACTTCTCGTGGGGGAGGCGGAACGCCTTGTTCACGCCTCGCGCCGACACCGCTGCCGCAACCGATGTCGGCCGCTCCGCACGCTCTGCCGTCGCTTGAGTGAGAGCGCCAGTCAAGGCGGGAAACGCTAGCAGCGGCGCCGATGGCCATCGCAATACAGTTGCGGCGCCGATGGAGTCCGCAGCGGCCGTTGAAGCCGATCTCGATTTCTACGGATTGTGCGTTCGCGTGGGCGGCGAGTGGGCCGATGCGGTCGAGGAGCTGCGGCTGGACTTCGCGTGGTTCGCCCGCAAGCCGGACGGCGGCGCAGCCGAGGTGGAGGTCGTGCTCGAGCGGCGGCCGCCCGAGTTCGACGGCTTCGGCGACGCCCCCGCGGCGTTCGTGACGCCGCGCAACGTCGTCTACCAGCAGGACGGGCGCACGATCGTCGACTACTTCGGGCGAGCCGTCTCGGTGCTTGACCGCACGGGAGAGCGTCTGGTGGTCCAAGGCGAGGACAAGCACCTTGTTCATGAGGCCGCCTACCACTTCATCCTCTCGCGCGTCGGTCAGCACCTCGAGGCGCAGGGGCTGACGAGGCTGCACGCCCTCGGGCTTGCCGGCGCGGAGGGCGCCGTGGCGGTGATGCTGCCCTCCGGGGGGGGCAAGAGCACGCTCGCCCTGCGGGCGCTGGAAGAGGACGGCGTAGGGCTACTTTCCGAGGACAGCCCGCTGGTCGATCGCCGTGGCCGGCTGCACCCGTTCCCGCTGCGCATCGGGATCAACGCCACCGACGCCGACAAGCTGCCGGAGGGGAGCGTGCGGCGGCTCGAGCGGATGGAGGCTCATCCCAAGCTCGCGTTGGAGCTCGACGCGATCGCGGATCGCATCGAGCCGTCGCCGCAGCCCCTGGTTCACCTGGTCATCGGCCGCCGCACCCTTGGCCGGCATGCGCAGCTCGAGCCCGTTCGGCGGACGGCTGCAATCGGCACGCTGGTGCGCGAGGCCGTCGTCGGAGTGGGGATCTATCAGGGAATGGAGTTCGTCCTCCAGCGAGGGCTGCGCGACATTGCCGGCAAACTCGACATCGCGTGGGTGCGCACGGCATGCTGCGCGGCGGCGCTGGCGCGGGCCCGCGTGTGGCGGCTGACCCTGGGACGCGACCACGACCGCAACTGGGCAGAATTGCTGCCGCTGCTGCGCTGAGGCGGGCTACACCGCCTGACGCAGCGGGCCGGCCAGTAGAGCGTTCGCGGCCAGGCGTAGGCCTTCTTCGAGTGGGACGCGGGGCTCGTAGCGCAGCAAGCGTCTTGCCTTTCCAATATCCGCCCACGAGTCGCGCACTTCACCCGGGCGAGCTGGCAGGTACTGCCGCTCCACGGTCCGATCGAGGATGTCGCCGATGCCATCGGCCAGCGCGTTGATGGTCTCGGGACGTCCCCCCGCGACGTTCACCACTTCGCCGCTCACACCTGCGGCCTCCGAGGCGAGGAGGTTGGCCTCGACCACGTCCGTGACATAGGTGAAGTCGCGCAATTGCGTACCGTCACCATGGATCGGCACCGGGTCGCCAGATGCCAGGGTAGAGATGAAGCGAGGAATGACCGCGGCGTACGGCGACCAGTGCTCCTGGTTCGGCCCGAAGACATTGAAGTATCGGAGCATCACCGTCTCGAGCGAGTACATGCGGCTGAAGCCAACGCCCTGCAGCTCGGCGACCAGCTTCGACACTGCGTACGGCGAGATCGGCGCAGGCCTGTCCGACTCCCTGCGGGGAAGCCCTCCCGAGTTCCCGTATATGGAAGAGGAGGAGGCGAGAACGATCCTCTTCACGCTCTCGTCACGCGCAGCCAGCAACAAGTTGCGGGTGCCCAGGACGTTCACCGAGCTGGTCGTCCGAGGGTCCCTTAGGGACAACGGGACCGACGGTCGAGCGCCTTGATGGAAGACGAGCTCGACGCCGCGGGTCGCCGCGCGGATCTGCTCGAAGCGGCGAAGGTCTCCTTCGACGATCTCGAGCTGAGACTCCAGCCCGGCGAGATTGGCCCGCCTCCCGGTCGAAAAGTTGTCGAACACGCGCACCTCGTCGCCGCGCTCGAGCAGCCGACCAACGAGGTTGGAGCCGATGAAGCCGGCGCCTCCGGTGACGAGAACTTTCATAGGCGGGATCGCGGGTTTCTACCATGTACGAGGAATAGTCTGGCGCCGTGCTCGCGACGTATGCCTGCGCGGCGGGGATCTGCGGTTTGTCGCTGGCGGCCGGGCACCTCGTCTGCCGCTTGGGCGGCGCGGACGGCTGGAGCTGGCTCGCCCCGGGCGCGGGCTTGGCGACGCTCTTGTGCGTTGCAACCCTGGCGGTGCGGCTTCCCGGACACGGTTGGACCGCACTCGTGGTTCTGGTGGGCCTGGCGGTCGCCGGTCTTGCGCCGTTCCTCCCTCGCCTAGGTGCGGAGACGGGCGCCCAGCGAGGAGACGCGGCAGGCGCCTGGGAGGCGGCGGCGGCCGCCCTCATCGTGCTGGCCGCGGTATCGGTTCCCTTCGCGCTCAGCGGCCGCCTGGGGCTGCTCGGCACGGGGATCAACGACGACCTCGGATTTCACCTCGCCTGGGCCGAGGCGCTGGCCCACGGCCAGGACGCCGATGCGCTGATCTCGCAGGTCGACCCGGGCTATCCGATCGGCCCACACGCGGTGGCAGCGGCATTCGCCCGGCCCTTCGGCGTTCTGCCGGCGTTCACCGGCTTCCTGATGGCGGTCCCGGTCCTGACGGCCCTTACTGCCTTGACGGCGCTGGGCGATCTGCGGCCGGGGTGGCGCGTCGCCGGGGCCGCCGCCACCGGCCTGCCCTACATGGCGGTGTCGTACTTCGCCGAGGGATCGTTCAAGGAGCCCGCGCTCGCGCTTTTGGTGCTGGTCTTTGCCCTCGCCCTGGCTGAGCTGCGCCCGCCCGCCACTTGGCGCCGCGGGTTGGTGCCGGGGCTGGCTGCGGTGGCAGCCGTGCTGACCTTAGGCCGCAGCGGGGTGGCCTGGCCGCTGGGCATCCTCGCGGTTTGGCTGGCGGCAGAATTGGTCGCTCGGCCCCGCGAGTGGTTGTCGTGGGTGCGGGGGATGGCGCCCGTGCTGCTCGTCGGGGCCGGCGTGCTGATCGCCGGCGTGCTCGCGAACCTGGGGCGACTGCGCGAAGCGACGCTGAGCGGGGCGCTCCCAGACCAGGGATCCACCGCGGGGGGGAACTTCCCGGGGCAGATCTCGCCCTGGCGGGTTTTCGGCGGCTGGCCTGAGAGCGACTTCCGGTTGCCCCCCTCCGACGAGCTCTGGGTCGGCATTGCGACAGGGATCGCGCTGGCGGCAGTCGTGTACGGGGCGGCGTGGTGGACCCGGCGTCGCGATTTCGCAGTTCCGGCAGCCGTTCTCGCTTCGCTGATCATCTACTGGTACGCCCGCGACGTCCTTGCGCCGTACTTCAGCGCGAAGGCGCTGGTCGTCGCCGCTCCGCTCATCACGCTGCTGGCCGTGCGCGCCGCCTTTGCGGGGTCTCCCGAGCCGGGGCATCTTCGGCGGCTGGCACGCTCGCCGACCGACGCCGCCCGCGCGCTGCTGGGAGTGGCGTTTCTCGTCGTCGTCGCCTGGTCGAGCCTGCTCGCCTTGCGAAATGCCCCGGTGTCGGCGACCGACCACTCCGACGAGCTGCGTTCGCTAAGGCCGCTGCTGCGAAATGGCCCAACCATCCTGCTCGCCAGGGATGACTACGCGCGGTCGGAGCTGCTGGGGGTCCGGCTGGGGGATCTGATTCCCTACGGCTACCGGTCCGACGTGCCCGTGCGCCCCAGGCCGGGCAAGCCGCAGTCGCCGGCGGACTTCGACTCGCTCACCGGCAGGGACCTCGACCGCTTCCGCTACGCCGTCACGGCCCGCGGCCCCTACGCCAGCGCGCCGCCCGGGAACTGGCGGGTGGTTCGGCGCACGCGCTCATTCGAGGTGTGGGAGCGCTTGGGGCCGACGCCTCGCCGTGCCACTCTCGACGAGGGCGGCGCGCCGGGGGCGATTCTGGACTGCGCCAGCCCTGCCGGGCGCCGGCTGAGCCGCCGCAGCGGCGTGGCGGCCGTCCGGCCCGCGCCGGTGGTCGGGTCGGCGGACGGCTGGCGCTGGCCGGGCGGAGCCGCGGCATATCTCGAACCTTCGGGCTCGGCCCTGGTCCCTGCGGGATTCGCTGTGTCGCAGACGCTACGGCTTCCCCCGGGGCGCTGGGATCTCTCGCTGCAGTACTCGAGCCCTGTCTCGCTGCAGGTCCGTGCCGGTGAATTGTCGGCGCATCCTTCCGCCGTAACCGAGCCACTGTCGCAGTACTGGCCGATCGGCTCGCTCACCAGCGCGGGCCGCCGGGTCGCGGTCGAGGTGGAAGTCGCGGATGCGCGGCTTGGGGCGATCGAGCGCAAGACACGCCTCGGCAGAGTCGTCGCCTCACCCGCGAACTGGGACGTGGCCACGGTGCCACTGCGTGACTCATGCGGGCGCTACGTCGACTGGATGCTGCTGGACTAGCAAGCCGCGGCCGCATTTCGGGATACTGCGCCCGAGTGCGAGGATCAGCCGCCGAGCAACCCGTCATCCTCGGTGCGGGCCCGGCCGGGCTCACAGCGGGCTACCTGCTGGCCCAACGCGGGGCCGGGCCCATCGTGCTCGAGGCTCTGGGAGGCGTAGGCGGCCTGGCGCGCACCGAGGTTCGCGACGGCTTCCGCTTCGACCTCGGCGGCCACCGCTTCTTCACCAAGTCGCGCGAGGTCGAGGCGCTATGGCGGGAGACGCTGGGCGACGAACTGCTGCGGCGGCCGCGACTCTCGCGCATCTACTACCGCCGGCGGATGATCGACTACCCGCTCAGCGGCCCCAACCTGGTCCGCGTGCTCGGCCCGGGCGAGCTGGCCCGCGCGCTGTCCTCCTACCTGGTCGCGCTTGCGCGCCGCCCACCCGAGGCGGAGACCTACGAGGACTGGGTCTCGCAGCGCTTCGGGCAGCGCCTGTACGAGATGTTCTTCCGCTCCTACACGGAGAAGGTCTGGGGGGTGCCCTGCAGAGAGCTGCGCGCGGAGTGGGCAGCGCAGCGGATCCGGGGACTGTCGTTCGCGGCGGCCGCGCGCTCGGCGCTGCCGGGCGGGCGCAACAACCGCGTGCGAAGCCTGATCAACGAGTTCCACTACCCGCGGCTGGGGCCGGGGCAGATGTGGGAGGCCATGCGCGACCGCATCGTCGAGCTGGGCGGTTGCGTGCGGACGGGCGCCCCGGTCGAGCGAATCCGCGTCGAGGGAGCACGAGTGAGCGAGGTCGCTGCCGCGGGTGAGAGCATCCCGGCCACGCAGGTGATCTCGTCGCTGCCGCTGCCGGTGGTCGCCGGGCTCGCCGATCCCGCGCCGCCGCGGGCGGTGCTCGACGCCGCCGCGGGGCTGCGCTACCGCGACTTCGTAACGGTCGCCCTGGTGTTGGAGGGCTCGGAGCTCTTCCCCGACAACTGGATCTACGTCCACGAGCCGGGCGTGCGCGTGGCGCGGATCCAGAACTTCCGCGCCTGGAGCCCCTCAATGGTCCCCGACCCGGGCAAGTCGTGCGTCGGCCTGGAGTACTTCTGCTTCCAGGGCGACGAGCTGTGGTCGTTGCCCGACGAGGAGCTCGTCGAGCTGGCAACCCGCGAGTTCGACAAGCTGCGGCTGGGCGAGCGGGATCGCGTGCTGCGCGGCTACGTGGTGCGGGTGCCGAAGGCCTACCCGATCTACGACGAGCAATACGCCGGACGCCTCGCCACCATTCGCCGCTGGCTGACCGGCATCGACAACCTGCAACAGGTCGGGCGCAACGGGTTGCACCGCTACAACAACTCCGACCACTCGATGCTGACGGCGATGCGCGCGGTCGAGAACCTCAATGGCGCGAACCACGACCTTTGGGCGGTCAACGCGGATTCCTGGTACCACGAGACCGAGGTCGCCGAGGAACAGCCGTACCGCAGCCCCTCCGAGACGGCCGAGCTCGCGCGGGCGCCCGGCTAGCCCGTCTGCGCCCCCGAGCGCCGCTGCTCCCGTAGGTACGCGATCGCGCCGGCCGGCACTGCGGCGACCCCCACCAGGTGGTGCAGCGCATGCAGCCCCACCCCTGCCACCGCCTCGGCAGGGCCCCGGCGGCGCGCCAACAGCGCGTAGAGGTCGCGGTTGAGAGCCACCAGCGCGCCCAGCGCGCCCAGCGCGAGGGCCGGTCGGCGCGTCGCGATCGCAGCCGCCGCGGTCAGGGCGACGGCGGCGCTGGCGCGATGGCGGGGGGCCAGATTGAGCGCGACGCGCTCCCGCCCGCCGGCACGGGTTCGGAGGAGCAGCGCAACCCACGGCACTCCGCGCCCGGCGAAGTCCGTCGCCACCATCGAGCGCACCGTCCAGGCCTTGAGGTGCGTGCCCTGGATCCTGGGGTCCAGGACGCACCGCCGTCCCGTCGCCGCCAGTCGCATGCCCAACTCGATGTCCTCGATGTAACGCGGATGGCGCACCTCGTCGAATCCTCCGAGCGCCTCGAAGGCATCGCGGCGAATCGCGCCGAGCCCGGACCAGAACGTGGCCGCCGGTCCGGGTGAGGACTGGTGGACGTGGTGGTGCAGCAGGTTGCGAAAACCCGAGACGACCCCCGGGTCACGGGGAGCGTCGTCATAGGAGCCGAACACGGCGGCGAGATCCGGGTCGGAGTCGAAGGCCGCTCTCAGCCGGGCCAGCGCGTCGCGGTGCACGAGCACGTCGGCGTCGACGAATGCCAGCAGGTCACCGCTCGCGCGCCGCGCCCCCTCGTTGCGCGCCTGCGCCGGCCCCGCGCCGGCAGGCTCCGAGACCACGATTGTCTCGTCGGGGCCCTCCTGCGCTTCCGCCAGCGCGCGCAGGCACTCCGGCAGCGTCGGCGGCCCGTCCGCGGCAGGGACGATCGCGCTCAGCCGCGCCATGGCGTCGTCGCTTTGGTCGCGCCCATGGCGCGCACGCTTCGCCTCTGCATGCTGAGCAGGTTCTATCCCCCTTCGTTGTTCGGGGGCGACGCGGCGGAGATCAGACTCTCTGGCGCATCGGTGCCCGAATCGCCGATCGCCGTCTAATCCTTCCCGCGTTTGGCGCCCTTCGCACCCCCGCTGCCGCCCTTCGCGGCAGGCTTCGCCCTCCCGCGTGGGGCGCTCGGCTTGAACCTCTGGCCGGGCGTTGTGCCGCTGGAGTGCCCGACGGCGCCGTGCCCGCTCTGCTGCAGCTTGCCAGGTGCGTGGAGGTGACCCGGCGGCTGGATCTGACCCGGTGCGAGCCCCTGGTTGCCGAGTGCGTAGCCGCGGCCCTGCGTCCCCTTCGATCGCGGATTCGACCGCACGGGATTGCCCTTTGCCGTGCCGTGCCTTCGCCTTGCGGCCGCCTTGCCCCGGCCCTTCCTCTGGGACGCCTTCAGCCCGGAGGCGGCGGAATCGTCGTCCACGTCACTCCTCGCGCCCGTAGCGCTCTCGGCGGCCTCGGAACCCTGCTCATCGTCAGCGGGCTGATTGGGAAGCTCGACACCGACCGCCTCGAACGCCTTGCGCGCCGGCTCGGGCACGGTCACGCCGGCCGCGGCAAGCCCCGCGAAGAGCAGGGGCACGAGCGCGACGAGGACCGTTGCCCTGGCCAGCGCCGCGAATCGCGGCGGAACCAGCCGCGGCCGCCTGGGGCGGGGGCGGAGGACAGCGGTTTCCGCGGTCTCCGCTTCGTCGTCGGTCTCCGCCATCCCCAAGCGAGCCGCCTCGGCAAGCTGCGCCATGAAGCTCGCCTCGGTGCTGGCGGGCCGGGCCGCCAGCGTCCGCAGGGAGCCCGTGAACTCGGCAACCTCGGCGAACTCATCCGCCTCGGGCGCTCGCCCTTGCAGCAGGCGCTCGACGTCCTCGTCGCTCAGCGTGCGAAACAGCATCTCCTCTTCGAAAGCGTCGTGCTCGCTCACAGGGTTACGCCTCTTCTCTCCAGTTCCCGCTTGACCGCCGCAAGGCCACGGCGTTGAAGTTGCTTGACGGCACCCACCCGCTTGCCGAGCGTGGCCGCCGTGTCCTTCACGCTGAGGTCACCGAGCACGCGCAACAGGACCACGGCGCGCTGGTCCGGTGACAGCGCCGCCAGAACATGCTGCACCTCCTCGGTCGCGATGCGAGCCATGGCCTCGTCCGCCACATCGGAGATCGGCTCCGTCACCGGCTCGGGGGGCTCGGCAACCAGCTCCACCGGCCGCCGCTTCCTGCGGCGACGGGCGTCGATCAACCGATGGTGGGCAATCGTGAAGACCCAGGCCCTGAACCGTCCCTCGTCGCCTTCGAACTTGGCGATGTCGCGGGCAACCTCCAGGAAGACCTCGCCAAGCGTGTCCTCGGGCTCGGGGGCTCCGCTCCCCCGCAGGTAGCCGACCACGGCGGGGGAGAGCTCGCCGTAGAGCTCCGCCCAGGCCGCTTCGCTTCCCTCCTTGGCGGCCTCCAACACGACCTGGAATCGCTCCGGAGCCATCGTCTCGGCGACGGTAGCGGACGGGGAGCTCATCCTGGACATCTGGATGAAATCGCCCCTTGCCCGTAACCCGGCGGGAGCCGGCGTCGATTACCCACGTGAGCGCCCGCCTGCGCGGGCAACTGTCAAGCAACCACGGAGGGTCGATGAGAAAGCAATTCCTCGGAACCATTCTCGCTGTCGCGCTCAGCGCGGCGCTCGTGTTCGCGGCGCTTGCCGTTGCGGCGACGATCAGGGGCACGCAGGGCGACGACGTCCTGACGGGCACCGAAGGCCAGGACACGATAATCGCCAAGAAGGGCAACGACCAGGTGGATGGCCTGGGTGAGGCCGATCGAGTTCTAGGCGGCCGCGGGACCGACGACATCGATGGTGGCGACGGTGACGACAATCTCCGGGGCGGCGCCGATGCCGATCAGGTCGTTGGTGGCCTCGGCAACGACTCCGTCCGCGGCAAGGGCGGCACCGATGACCTGAGCGGTGACGACGGCAACGACTCCCTCAACGGCGGCAAGAACGCCGATGAGATCGACGCCGGTGCCGGCGACGACACAGTCCGGGGCCGCGGTGACGGCAAGGCTGCCGACAACATCGCCTGCGGTGACGGGAACGACACCGTGTTCGCCGACAAGAACGACGTTGTGCCCACCGATTGCGAGACGGTCCACCGGGCCGGCTCCAACCACGGTCAGGGCAAGGGGCCAAAGAATGCCAAGGGGCCGAAGCACGGCAAGGGCCCGCAGTAATCCAGTCCTGACTCAACGACCACGCGCAACGGGGCCCGATCGGGCCCCGTTCGCCTTTCTGGGGGAGCTAGCGACCGAGGGTCAGACGAACTTCTCCCATACGCCCTCCACGCCCTTGGCGACCCTCACCTCGTAGAACTCGCGCTTGGGGTGGCCGACGATCTGGCCGGCGAACTTCGCGATCTGGGTCTGGTAGACGCCGCTGCGCTCGTTGGCGTGCGCGTGGTCGAGCGTGTCGGCGAGGTCGATCGCCAGCGCCTCGCCGTTCTCCCGGACCAGAAGCAGCGCACCCATGAACCCGTCCTCCTGGGCGGCGGCCGGTATCACCGACTCATCGAAGAGCTTCACCGACTCGTCGATGTCCTCCGGATTGACGCGGACGTGGGTGACGCGAGCGACCATTGCAGCCTCCTCTGTATCTGGGCGATCCAAGCGTAGTCTCCAACCAGCGTCCGGCAACACATCTCTCAAGCCAACGCGATCCCTCACCGATAATCCCCGCATGGAGACCCGGATCGAGCGCGTGGTTCTCGAAACTCCCCGGTACAGGATCGTCGGCGAGCTCACCCTCCCCAGCGAGGGCTATCGCAGCCGCCTCTCCGATCTGCTGAACCGCCAGGACGTCGGCTTCATCCCCCTGGTCAACGCCGAGATGTCGCCGATCGGTGGCGGAGACCCGGTGACCCGCAGCTTCGTCGCGGTTGCGCGCAACCACGTCGAGGTCGCCTACGAAGCGCTCGCCTAGCTGTAACTACCAACCACGTTGTTCTCCTGGATCTCCCTGAACCGCGCA
>JBBPIM010000048.1:0-13943 GCA_038040325.1 Candidatus Mayfieldus profundus | reverse complement strand
ACGGCTTGACCACGAACACCGAGGTCGGGAAGGTGGCCTGGCCGACGTGCTCGAAGACGAAGTCGGGGGCGTCGCCGAGGATCCCCTTGACCCGCTTGGCGAAGCCGCGGGAGACCTTCGACCGCTCCTTCTCGGCCTCGGGGTCGGCGAGGTTCTCGGGCGTCCTCATCATCTCC
Organism: Candidatus Mayfieldus profundus; assembly: GCA_038040325.1. GTDB lineage: Bacteria > Actinomycetota > Thermoleophilia > Solirubrobacterales > 70-9 > Mayfieldus > Mayfieldus profundus. The sequence goes on along the minus strand of JBBPIM010000048.1, from coordinate 13,767 downwards.
GCGAACTCGTTGCGGTTGATGTAGTCCACGGCGCCGAGCTGCTTGACCAGCTCGCCCTTGTCCTCGGAGGAGACAACTCCGACGGCATTGGCCCCGGAGGAGGCGCAGAGCTGTGTCGCGAAGACTCCGAGGCCGCCCGCAGCGCCCCAGATCAGCACGTTGTGGCCAGCCTGCAGCTTGCACTGGTCGATCAGCATCCGGTAGGCCGTGAAGTAGGTGAGCCCGTAGGCGGAGGACTCGGCCCAGCTCAGGTTCTGGGGCCGGGGGAGGAGCTGCTGGGCCTGCACTTTGGTGAACTGGGCGAAGGAGCCCCAGGTCGTCTCATAGCCCCAGATCATCTGGCTGGGGGCAGCGAGCGGGTCCAGCCCGTGCACCTCGACGTCCTCGTAGGACGCCTGGTTGCAGTGGATCACGACCTCGTCGCCGGGCTTGTGCTTGGTGACGCCCTCGCCGACCTTCCAGACGATCCCGGAGGCGTCTGAGCCGCCGATGTGGTGCCCCCATTCGGGATGGTCGCCGTAGCCGAACACCGAGACGGGCTTACCGAGCGCCGCCCAGACGTTGTTGAAGTTGACCCCGGCCGCCATCACCCGCACGATCACCTCGAACGCGCCCGGCTCGGGAACCTCGATCTCCTCGAGCTGGAAGGCCTCGGTCGGTTCGCCCTCGCGCTCCTGGCGAATCACCCAGGCGGCCATCGTCTCCGGCAGCTCACCGGGCTCGACGTCGAGCTTCGAGACTTCCTTCACGTCTACGGCCAACGGTTCCTCCAAGCGTGGCTTGCGGGGCGCGGAAATCCTATTTCAAGCCTGGCCTGTCAGGTTCGTGTCCGATGCCACGACTAGCTTGGAGAGTTCCCATGGAAGCGTCGGAAAAGCCAAAACAGTCGCTGGACTCCGCCGGCGAGGGCACCGTGCGCGTGCTCGAGGACCGGATAGTGGTCGAGGAACTCACCATCGCCGATCGCGACACCGCGCGGGTCGTCCGCGAGCGTGCCGAGAGCGGCGAGGAGCCGACGCGCACGGTCAGGCGAACGATCGAGATCGGGGCCCGGGTGCTGGACCGCGAAGACAGCGCTGCCGAAGTCGACTTCGTCCGACGTGAGTTCGAGCGGATGGCTTCCGAGCATCGCGAACAGGTCGATGCACGCAACCGGGAGACCACCGAGCGCGTCGAGGCCGAGATTCGCCGGGCATTCGGCGCGGAGGAATCGGGTGGTCTGCTCGGCACCGCGCTCGAGAGCCATTCAATCGGCCTTACCGAGCAGCTCGCCGAGCTCTTCGACGATGGGCGGGACAGCACTGTCCAGGCTCGGATAAGGACGATGCTGGAACAGCGCGACCAAGCGTTCCTACAGCGCCTCTCGGCCGACGACGAGGCTAACCCGCTGCGGCCGCTGCTCACGACCATCAAGAACTGGGCCCGAGAGCGACGCGAGGACCAGGACACGCGCGACGAGAAGCTCGAGCAGAAGGTCGATCGGCTCCTGCAGGAGGCGGCTGCGCTGGCGGGTCTGAAGCAGGGCAGCGAGGATCTCGCCGCCGCGGTCGAGGCGGGGACCCAGAAAGGTTTCGATTTCGAAGAGGCCGTTCACGAGCAGATCGAGCGCATCGCTTCCGCGCGCGGCGATGCCGCGCACCATGTTGGTTCGGTAAGCAACGAGGCCGGTAGCAAGAAGGGGGACACGCTGGTCGAAATCGGCGGGGCTGACGGCCCTGCCCGGGCCCGAATCGTCTTCGAGGCTAAGGACCGGAAGCTGAGCCGCAATGAGGCCTGGAAGGAGCTCGATGCGGAGCTGGAGGGCCGCGACGCCGCCTTCGCGATCCTCATCGTGTCGGGCGAGTCGAAGCTTCCCGCGAAGACCCAGGAGCTGCACGAGTATCAGGGCAACAAGATGGTCATGGTCTTTGACAAGGAGTCGCTCGACCCGCTCGCGCTCGAGCTCGTGTACCGCTATGCGTCCGCCCGCGCCCTGATGGCGTCGGAGCTGGATCTCGACGTTGACGCCGCTGGGGTGGATGCACTAGTTGAGCGGGCTGCCGCGGCGCTGAAGAGAGGCAAGGGGGTGCGCGATTGCCTTACTCGGGCCGAGCAAGGCATCGACGGGGCGCGGGAGGGCTTTGACGCAATCGTCGCCGACGTGGAGAGCTGCCTGGACCAAGTCCAGGAGCTGATCTCGCCCACAGTCGAGAGTAGCTAGGGCAGCAGCAGGTCGTTCTGCGAAGAGATCCGCAGCGGGCCCACGGTGAAGTCGGCGGGCTCGGCCGCGGGGATGTCGGCTGCCTCGATCACATAGTCGCCGGTCGCCAAGGCCACCTTGTAGGAGTTGTTTCCGTGGGCGACGATCGGGCCAGAGTGCATGTCCTCCTCGGCGCCGCGGATCTCCAGGGCGGTGTCCGTCTCCGTCGTGTTGGCGCTGGTGAAGACGACGACCGCCGGCTCATCGGAGCTGTTCTCCAGCTTCGGCACACCCTCGTTCTGGGAGATCGGGGTGCTGTCGTCCCTGCTGGTGCCGATTGAGTCCGGCTGCACCTGGATGGCGTGATCGGTGATGTTGACCGTGACCTCGATCGGCAGCGCCGGACGGGGGTCGTTGGCATGCGTCTCCGGCCCACAGCCCGCAGCGAGGACCGCAGCCGCAAGCGCGCCGGCTCCGGCCAGGATCGCCTTGATGCCTCTCCTGCGACCCATCTCGAAAGGGAATCTAACCGACTGGGGCGGCTCTGCGCGACGGTTCCCCTGCGTATTCCCGACGTTTGACGTCAGCCGAACCAGACCGACCGCCGCTCGCCAAGCATCTCGTCGAGCTCGAACTGGATGCGGGCGCGGATATCTTCGGCGATCGCCTGGATTGCGCCGGCGTCCTCGGCGACCTCGGGGTCGTGCTCGGCCATGTCGATCGGCTCCATGAAGCGGATCTTGAACTTGGCCGGCATGTACATCAGCCCGGCGGCGAGGCCGAAGTGCGGGAATGCGTGGTTGAGCGGGAAGTAGATCAGCCCGCTGAGCCGCTGCAGGAAGCGCAGGTGGGCGAAGATCGGCATCGCTTCCTCGGCTCCCACCACGGCGATCGGCACGATCGGCACCCTGGCACGGATCGCGGTGCGCACGAAGCCGCCGCGGCCGAAGCGGCGCAGCCGGTAGCGTTGCCACAAGACCTTGCGACTGCCCTTCTGGCCCTCGGGGAAGACCAGCGCCAGCCGCCCCTCGTCGTGCAGCAGCCGCTGGGCGTTCTCGCGGTGGGCGGCGACCATTCCGATCTTGTTGGCGAGCATCCCCACCCCCGGGTAGCCCTTGAACCAGTCCTCGCCGAGGATGTAGAGCGGACGCGGGTTGGGGTGCTCGTTGCGAATCGCCTGCATCATCATCGGCGCGTCCGGGGGCAGCGCCCCGGAGTGGTTGGAGACCAGCAGCGCCCCTCCCTCGGAGGGGATGTTCTCGATCCCCTGCGTTTCGACGCGGAACCAGTAGCGGTAATAGAAGTTCAGAGCCGGCTCGACCATTGTCAGGAAGCGCTCCGAGCGGCCCCAGTCGTCCAGCGAGCGCTCCTCGTCGGTTGCGGGGAGCAGTGCACGCAGGTCGGGGAGACGAGCATGCTCGGGGACGATCTCCGGCGGCTCCGCGTAGTCGTCCGCCCGCGGGTCGAATTCCGCGACACCGGCACCGGCGTCCTCCGCACCGGCGCTGGCCACCACGGCGCCGCCCATCACCGGCCGGTCGCCCGACGTGGGGCCGCCCAGCAGCGGGCTGTCGGCGGAGAGGCGGCTGCCGCCCAATCCCCGCCGGCGCGGCTCCGAGCCTCTTCGCTCGCGCCGCTCGCTCACGCCGGTGCTCCGAAGGGAAGCTCGACCACCTCGGCGCTCACCGGGCCCTCGCCGACCTGCACGGTGGCGCCGGGCTCGGCCTCGCGGCGAACCACCGCGAGCGCGATCGGTCCCAGGGCGGGGGAGAGGACGGAGCTGCCGAGCGTCCCGACCTCGCGCTCGCCGTGCCGAAGAGTGGCTCCCGGCTCCGCGGGAGCGCTGAGCCGCAGGCCGCGCAGGTGCCGATTGGGCTTGCCGCGGTAGTACAGTCTCGCCACCGGCTCCTGCCCGATGTAGCAGCCCTTCTCGAAGTCGACCGCGCGCTCCACGATCCCGGCCTCGGCCGGCATCGTCGCCGGACCCATCTCGTTGCCGAAGCGGGGCCGGCCGGACTCCACGCGCACGATCTCCGCCGCAGCATCGCCGACCTCGACCGCGCCGGCCTCGAGCAGGGCCGAGCGCAGGGCAGCGGCGTCGCCGGCCGCCGCGATCAGGTCGATGCCGAGGTCGGTCCCGACCGCTCGGCAGGAGATCCCGCCGACGCTCGACTCGCTGTGCGTGTGCTCGGCGCCGGATGCGACGCCGGTGACATCCGCCGCGGCGGGACCGATCACGGCGAGCAGCGCCTGTTCGGCGGTCATGTCGGCGATCTCGACCTCGCGCCCGATCTTGTAGGTCTCCAGGTGGCGGCGCAGCGCCTCGAGCGCGGCCGGCTCGGTGTCCAGCCACAGCTCGTCGTCGGCCATGCGAAGCACGCGCAGGTCGGCCTGGATGTGTCCCTTGCGGTCGAGCAGCGCCGCGTAGCAGCCCTGCCCCGGCTCGAGGGCCTCGATCTCGTTGGTCAGCTGGCCCTGCAGGTACTCGGCAGCCTCGGCACCGCGCACGGCGAGCTTGCCGCGGGCGGAGCGGTCGAGCATGCCCGCGCCTTCGCGCAGCACGCGGTACTGGGCATCGATCTCTGGCAGCGCCTCGGTTGCCATCGCAGCATCACATCATGAGGGATGGATGTTTTAGACTTATCTAACCCTAGCTTTGGACGAGCAAAGAAAACAATCGAAGAGCGCCGGGACGGAGGGCGACCGGCGCTTCAACCGGCGCCGCCTGATCGGGGGGGCCGCGGCAGCCGGTGCGGCGCTGCCGGTGCTGCACGAGGTGATCCCGCATGCGGGGCTGCACCACGCGGTCGAAGGAGCCAAGGCCTCCGGCGGGTCGGGACAGGGCGCATCGACCAACGGCCACCACATGCCGGGCGGCACCCACACCGGGTTCGACAGCAGTGCCCGCGATGTCAACCATGCCGCCAACGGGTTCGACCCAAGCGAGATCGTTCGCGACCTCGACTGGGGAAAGACGCGGCGGCTGGCCAGCGGCAGGGTGCTGCGCGAGTGGGAGATCGTCGCCACCGACAAGGAGATCGAGGTGGCGCCCGGCGTCCACTACCCGGCCTGGGTCTACAACGGCCGCGTCCCCGGCCCGACCCTGCGCTGCCGCGAGGGGGAGCGGCTGCGGATCAGGTTCGGCAACGGTTCCTCGCACCCGCACACCATCCACTTCCACGGCATCCACCCGGCCGCAATGGACGGGATGCCGGGGGTCGGCGAGGGGATCGGCGGCGGGCAGATCCCGACCGGCGGCAGCTTCACCTACGAGTTCGACGCAGCGCCGTTCGGAATGCACCACTACCACTGCCACGCCAGCCCGCTCTCGGCCCACATCGCCAAGGGCCTCTACGGCGCCTTCATCGTCGACCCGAGGAGGGGGCGGAAGGACGCCGACGAGCTGGTGATGGTGATGAACGGCTTCGACACCAACTTCGACAACGCCAACGAGGTCTACGCCGTCAACACCGTGGGCTTTCACTACCAGCGCCATCCGATCCGCGTCAAGCGGGGCGAGCTGGTGCGGATCTACCTGCTCAACATCCTCGAGTTCGACCAGATCAACTCGTTCCACGTCCACGCCAACTTCTTCCACTACTACCCGACCGGCACCTCGCTGGAGCCGAGCGAGTACACCGACACGATCGTCCAGGGGCAGGGCCAGCGAGGGATCCTCGAGCTGCGCTTCCCCTATGAGGGGATGTACATGTTCCACGCCCACAAGACCGAGTTCGCCGAGCTCGGCTGGCTCGGATTCTTCGAGGTCGTCTAGATGGAGGCGCGGGGCGCAGCGGAGCGGTCGCCGCTAGCCGGGCTGCCGGCCTGGGTGCTCGGCCTCGTGCCGCTGGCGCTGATCGCCGCCGCGGTCGCCGCCTTCGCGCTGTTCGGGGGTCCCGGCCTCGGCGAGCGCACCGGTCCTCCGGTCGAGGAGGTCGCGGTGGAGCGCACCGTGCTGCACCCCGGCGAGATCGAGCTGACGATCCGCAACGACGGGCCCGACTCAGTGACGATCGCCCAGGTCGCCGTCAACGATGCCTACGTCAACTTCAGCGGCGCCCAGCAGGCGATCGGCCGGCTCGGCTCCGAGACGCTGACGATCGCCTACCCCTGGATCGAGGGCGAGGCCTACCGGATCTCGATGCTTACCTCCACCGGCGCCACCATCGACCACGAGATCCCCGTCGCCGTGGAGACGCCCGAGGCCGACGCCGGCTTCTTCGGCCTGATGGCGCTGCTCGGCGTCTACGTCGGGGTGATCCCGGTCGCGCTGGGGATGCTCTGGTTGCCGTTCGTGCGCCGCATCGACCGACGCTGGATCCGCCTGCTGATGGCGCTGACGGTGGGGCTGCTGGCGTTCCTGGCGATCGACGCCACCCTGGAGGGAATCGATACGGCGGCCGAGGGCGCCCAGGCCTTCGGTGGCGCCAGCCTCGTCTTCATCGGGGCGCTGGCGTCGTACCTGGCGCTGTCCGGCGTCGACTCCTACATGCGTTCCCGCGGCGAAGGCGATCGGGCGCAGGGGGCGGCCGGCACGCACCTGGCGCTGCTGGTCGCGATCGGGATCGGCCTGCACAACCTCGGTGAGGGTCTGGCGATCGGCTCGGCCTACGCCGTCGGCGCCCTGGCTCTGGGGGCGTTCCTTGTGATCGGCTTCGCGATCCACAACACCACCGAGGGACTGGCGATCGTCGCGCCGCTGTCCGAGCGTCCGCCGGGCGTCGGGCGTCTTGCGGGGCTGGGCCTGATCGCCGGAGCGCCGGCGATTCTCGGCGCCTTCATCGGGGCGGCGGCGTTCAACTCGAGCCTCGCCGCGCTGCTGCTGGGGGTCGGGGCCGGCGCGATCGTGCAGGTGATCCAGCAGCTGCTGCCGGCCGTGCGGGATGAGCAGGGCCGCACCCTGTACCCGCTCAGCGTTGCCGGCATGCTGGCCGGGCTGGCGATCCTGTTCGCGACCGGGCTGCTGGTCAGCGTCTAGGCCGATGAGCGCCCACCACACCCACGCCCGGCATGAGCGCAGCGCCGCCAACTCGGCGGCGATCGAGGACTACGTGAAGGCGATCTACGCGCTCGAGCGGCGCGGCACGGGGCCGGTCGGGACCAGCGAGCTGGCCGAGCGCCTTGGGGTGGCCCCGGCGACCGCTACGGCGATGTTGAAGCGGCTCGACGGACTCGGTCTGGTCCACCACCAGCCCTATCGCGGGGTCGGCCTCACCGACGCCGGACAGAAGGTGGCCTTGGAGGTGGTCCGCCATCACCGCCTGATCGAGTCCTACCTGAGCGAGGCTCTCGGAATGCCCTGGGACCGCGTCCACGAGGAGGCCGAGGTGCTCGAGCACTACATCTCCGAGGAGCTGGAGGAGCTGATCGCCTCGAAGCTCGGCGATCCCAGCCACGACCCGCACGGCGACCCGATCCCGGGCCGCGACCTCGCACCCCCGGCGGATGACGGCAGCGTCCCGCTGGCGGAGCTGGAGTCGGGAGCGGTGGCGACGTTCACGCGCGTCTCGGACTCCGATCCGGAGATGCTGCGCTATCTGGCCGAGCACGGCATCCGCCCGGGCGTGGAGCTGAGCGTGACCGGCCGCCAGCCCTTCGGCGGCCCGGTGTACGTCGAGGTGGGCGGCGCTGAGCACGCGCTCGGGGGCGAGCTGGTGCGGCGGATGCGGGTCGCTCCCGCTGCCGGTTAGGCTTGCGCGGTGGCCCTCGCTGACGACTTCCAGGAGATCCTCGACTCGCTGCCGGCCGACTGGACCGACCTCGAGCTGGACCTGCGAATCGAAGACGAAAGTCGTTACGTCGACGCGGCGGTGCTGCTCAGCCAGATCAACGCCCAGCCCTACTCGAAGGCGGAGTGGCACTGGCGGATCCTCGTCGCCCACAGCTTCGGCCACGCCGCCGCGGCGGAGACGGTAAAGGGCATGCTGGCAAAGCTCGACGAGGAGGGGATGGCCGGCGAGATGGTGCTGCGCGAGGTGCGCGAGGGCCGGGCTGAGATCGTGCAGATGTGGGGCCGGCCGGAGAGCGTGCGCGAGGAGTTTCGCCAGCGCCGCGGCCTGTAGCGCGTTGGCCCGGATAGTCGTCCTCAGCCCCGACCTGATGCTTGGCAGCAAGGTCGAGGCGACGCTGCGTGCGGCAGGCCATGACATCACTCTCTCACCGTCGATCGGCGAGGCCCCGATCCAGGGAGCGGACCTGCTCATAGTCGACCTCGAGCTCGAGAAAGCTGAAGCTGTCGTAGGCCTCGGGATGCCGGTGCTCGGCTACTACCCGCACACCAAGAGCGAGATCCGCCAGGCCGCGGAGGCGGCCGGAGTCGACCTCGTGGTGCCGCGCTCGCGGATGGCGCGGGAGATGACGGAGCTGGTGGAGCGGCTACTGGGCGGCTAGGGCCCTGCCCTTACGGCGGGCAGGGACGTGGGTAGTTGCAACGGGTGCTTGAGGATGTCGTGCCGGAGATCCCATCTCGCCCAACGGCGCAGGATCGCGACGTCCAGCGCGACGGGAGGCGGAAGGGTCGGAAGCACGACGCGTAGCTGGGCCCGTTGCTCGGTGCTGTCGAGACCGGGGTTCTCGGCCACTAGGTCTTCCAGACTGCCGTCCGGATCATCGTGGGTTGCGCGGTATCCGCGGGTCGTCGCACCGACCACGGAGCTGATCAGGTCGGGCTCATCGAGGTAGGTCTTCGCCGTTACACACAGCACGAGCTCCGGGTAGGGCGGAGCCCCGTAGTCATCGACCTTGAACACCCGCACCGGGACGCCCTGGCGCCGCAGCGCTACCGCCTCCGCGTTCCAGAATCCGGTCGCGGCATCAACCCTCCCGGACGCCAGTGAGGCCACTGCGTTGAAGCCGATCGTGACCCGCTTCACCTTCGACGGGTCGCCGCCGTCGGCCGCGACCTCGGAGTCCACGACCGCGTCGTCCGAGGGAAGCCCGGTGACGCCGACGGTGTGACCTTCGAGGTCGCGCGGGCGCCGCACCGGCCCTTCGGCCCGCGCGATCACCGCTGCCAGCGGCCGCTGCACGATTCCCGCGATCCCGACGATGTCGGCGCCGCGCTCGCGCGCGATCCCGAGGTCGTGGATGTCGAGGATCGCGAAGTCTGCACGGCCCGACTGGAGCAGCCTCGGCGCGTCGGTCGAGGCGGACGGCTCGCGCACCTCGAGATCGACGCCCTCGTCCTCGAAGTAGCCCCGACGCAGCGCCGCGTAGATCCCCGTGTGCACGGCGTTGGGGGTGAAGTCCAGCACCAGGGTCGCCCGCTTCGGAGCGCCCGGTTCAGCGCCGTCATCTCCGCAGCTCACAAGCGCGAGCCCGGCGAGGACGGCCGCCAGCGACGCGGCGACCTTTCTCATTCAGGCGGGACCCTAGCGCCAGCGCCCCGGTAGGCTCGCCCCGTGGCCGATCACGGACTCTCGCAAGAGCTGCTGGCCCTGGTCGAGATCCCCAAGGGCAGCCGCAACAAGTACGAATACGACGAAGGGATCGGCAGGGTCATTCTCGACCGCTTCCTGTCGTCCTCGATGGTGTACCCGACCGACTACGGATATTTGATCGGCCACCGGGGCCGGGACGAGGACCCGCTGGACGCGATGGTCTGCGTCTCGGAGCCGACCTTTCCCGGCTGCGTGATCGCGGTCAAGCCGATCGCCCTGTTCAAGATGCACGACGAGAAGGGCGAGGACGACAAGGTCGTCTGCGTGCCCAACCACGACCCGGGCTGGAGCCACGCCGAGACGCTCGATGACATCCCGCCCCAGCTCCAGTCGGAGATCACCCACTTCTTCTCCGTCTACAAGCAGCTGGAGGGAAAGGTGGTCAAGGTCGAGGGCTGGCGCTCCAAGGAGGAGGCGCTCGACGTGATCGAGGACGGGAAGCGCCTGCAGGCGGAGTACGAAGCCGAGCACTCGCGCGGCTGACCGCGCGGATTCGCCGGCCACAGTGTTCGTTATTGGTACCGGCATGAGCCAGCCCGTTCCCGACAACGTGCGCAGCGCGATCGCCGTGCTGGCGGCGCTCTGCCTGCTCGGGTCCGCCGCCTTCGCGGCCCCGACGCAGGCCAAGCCGGCCCCGTTGATCGCCGCCGCGGGCGACATTGCCTGCGGGCCCAACAATCCGCGCTACAACGGCGGGTTCGGCACGTTCAACAGCTGCCAGCAACTCGCCACATCCAATCTCCTCCTCGGCCGCCCCTACGCGGCGATCCTCCCGCTCGGGGACATCGTCTATGACGACAACGGCTCGCTCGCCAGCTACTACGCCTCCTATAGCCCGACCTGGGGCCGGTTCAAGAGAGCCACGCACCCCGCCATCGGCAACCACGAGTACGACGACGGCCTCGGGGGGCAGGGATACTGGGACTACTTCAACGGCATCGGCGACAACGAGGGACGTGCGGGCGTCCGGGGCCAGGGCTGGTACGCGTACAACGTCGGCTCCTGGCGGTTGATCGCGCTCAACTCGAACTGCGACTTCGTCGCCTGCGCGCGGACCTCGCGGCAGATTCGCTTCCTCGAGCGCGAGCTGGAGGAGCACCCTGACCGTTGCGTGCTCGCCTACTTCCACCACCCGCGCTTCACCTCGGGTCTCTACGAGGAAATCGGCGATACGCGCGCAATCTGGAGGGCGCTCTACCGCGGAGGCGCCGACGTGGTGCTGAACGGACACGACCACATCTACGAGCGCTTTGCACCGCAGCGGCCGAGCGGGATTCGTGACTGGCGGACAGGGATCAGCCAGTTCAGCGTCGGCACCGGCGGCTACTTCCTGTTCCCGGTCGGCGTGCCGCCCCAGCCCAACAGCCAGTTCACGTTCAACGGGGACTTCGGGATCCTCAACATGCGGCTCGGGCACAAGCGCTACGGCTGGTCGTTCGTCACCGCCGGCAGCCGTACTTCGATCGACAGCGGCAGGCGCGGCTGCCACCGGGAGCCGAAGCGCCGCAGGCCCAAGCACAAGGGCTGAAAGAAGAAGAATGGATAGACTGCCGCCGGTCAAATTCGACCGAGGAGGTTCGACGCTGTGCAGGATCGAGGACTAGCGGCCTACATCGCCGAGCTTGTCGGCACGTTCTTTCTGGTCTTCTTCGTCACCAGCGTGGTCACGCTGTTCGTGGCGACGGGCAACCAGGCGCAGTTCGGCTCCGACTGGGCGGTGGTCGGCCTCGTTCACGCCTTCCTGCTCTTCGGCCTGATCATGATCTTCGGAGGCGTCAGCGGGGGGCACTTCAACCCCGCAATCACGCTCGCCGTTGCAGCGGTGCGCCGAATCGACCCGATCGACGCGGTCGTCTACATCCTCGCCCAGCTCTCCGGCGCGGTGCTCGGTGCGCTGGCGACGAAGGGCCTGCTGCTCGACGAGGGGCGTGCCGGCCACTACGGTGCGGTCCAGGTCAGCGACCTGCTCGGCGGCAACTTCCAGGGCTTCATCGTCGAGGGGATCGGGACCCTGATCCTGGTGCTGGCCGTGCTCGCGGTGGCGCTCGGGACCCGGGCCGCCAAGGAGTGGGCGCCGCTGGCGATCGGCACCACGCTGAGCTTCGCGGTGATGGTCACGGGCCCGCTCACCGGTGGGTCGCTGAACCCCGCCCGCTGGTTCGGCCCCGCGCTGGTCGACAACACCTTCGGCGGCGTCTGGCCGTACCTGCTCGGCCCGCTCGTTGCGGCGATCGTCGGCGCGGCCCTGTTCCGCTTCGTGATCGAAGCTGGGCAGGCACCGGCGCCTCCACCGCCGGGGCAGCCCGGCAAGGCGCCGGCCGCGGCCAAGAAATAGCTGTGCAGTAGCCATGCGTCGGCCGAGCGCCGACTCCGGCGTGCGGTAGCTTGCCTGGCGTGCGCCGGGTCACCTTCTCGCGCAACTACACGCTCTCGCTGTCCCGCACCTGCCAGTGCTACTGCAAGTACTGCTCGTTCGCGACGCACCGCGCCCACCTCTACTCGCCCGACGAGGTCGAGCAGCGCCTCGACGAGGCGGTTCGGCACAACGCAAAGGAGCTGCTGGTCCTCACCGGGGAGCGCCCGGAGGTAAATCCGGAGGTGGCCGAGCGGCTGCGTTCGTGGGGCCACGAGGACTTCACGTCCTATGTCGCGTGGGCTTGTGAGCGGGCGCTCGGACGGGGGCTGCTGCCGCACACCAACATCGGTGTCCTCGAGCGTGACGATCTGGCGCGCCTGCGCGAGGTGACCGCCTCGCAGGGGCTGATGCTGGAGTCGGTCTCGGAGCAGCTGATGGACACGGTCCACGCGGGCTCGCCGACCAAGCACCCGGCCCGCCGGCTGGCCACGATCGAGGCCGCGGGCGAGCTGCGCATCCCCTTCACCAGCGGCATCCTGGTCGGGATCGGCGAGACCGAGGAGGAGCGGATCGCCTCGCTGGAGGCCCTCGCCGCGGTGCAGGAGCGCCACGGCCACATCCAGGAGCTGATCCTGCAGAACTACGTGCCGCACCCGAATTACTACGGGCGGGAAGTGGCGGACATCGCTGATGAAGCTGCGAGCCGCCGCTGGAGCCAAACGAGTGACCCGTTGCTCGTTACTCGTAGCTCGAACAACGAGGAACGAGGAACGAGGAACGAGGAAGCGCAGCTTCCTTCCTGGGCCACTCCGATCGCGCTCGACGACATGAAGCGCCTGGTCACCGAGTGCCGGCGACTTATGCCGGAGGTTGGTATCCAGGTGCCGCCGAACCTCTCCGACTGGTGGACGGACCTGGTGGAGACGGGCGCCACCGACCTCGGCGGGCTGTCGGCCAACGGCGACCACATCTCGCCCGAGCACGCCTTCCCCAGTCCCCACCAGGTGCGAAAGACGCTGGCGCCGCGCGGCTTCGCGCTGACAGAGCGCCTCTGCGTCTACCCGCAGTACATGGACTCGGAGTGGATGGAGCAGGGGGTCCTGGACGTGATCAAGCTCAAGTACTGGAGCTTCATCCCCCGTCGCGGCTCCGGGCGGCGCCACGAGACGCCGGTCGACGCGGCCACCGCCCCGCGCGCGATCGAGAAGGGCAGGCGTGGGGAGGAGCTGAGCGAGGAGGAGCTCACCGCGCTGTTCGCCGAGACCCGGCCCGAGGTGATCGAGGAGCTGCGCTGCGCGGCCGACGAGATGCGGGCCGAGCTGGCCGGAGACCGGGTCACTTTCGTCGTCAACCGCAACATCAACTTCACCAACATCTGCGTGGTCGGCTGCGCCTTCTGCGGATTCGGGCAGGGCAAGCGCTCACCCGACGCCTACCACGTCAGCGAGGAGGACTTCGCTGCGGGCGTGCAGGAAGCGGTCGACTTCGGGGCGACGGAGATCTGCATGCAGGGCGGGATCCACCCCGAATACACGCTGGAGGACTACGGGCGCTGGCTGCGGCTGGTCAAGGAGGTGGCCCCGCAGATCCACCTGCACGCGTACTCGCCGATGGAGATCCACTTCATGTGCGAGCGCTCCGGCAAGCCGCCCGAGGCGGTGTTCGAATACCTGATCGAGTGCGGCCTCGGCTCGACACCCGGCACCGCCGCGGAGGTGCTCGACGACGGGGTGCGGCAGCGGATCTCGCCGAACAAGCTGCCGGTGGCGCGCTGGGTGGAGATCATCGAGGCG
>JBBPIM010000047.1:0-14070 GCA_038040325.1 Candidatus Mayfieldus profundus | reverse complement strand
GCCACGAGTCGCGCCGCATCGACAACCAGCTGCGCGGCCGCTCCGGGCGCCAGGGAGACCCGGGCGAGTCGCGTTTCTATCTCTCCGCCGAGGACGACGTGATCCGGCTCTTCGCCGGCGACCGCATCTACAGGATCCTCGACCGCCTGGGGCCGATCGACGAGGAGGGCGGAGAGGTGCCGCTGGAGGCGAAGATGCTGACGCGGACCGTCGAGAACGCCCAGAAGAAGGTCGAGGAGCAGAACTTCCTGATCCGCAAGCGGGTGCTCGAGTACGACGACGTGATGAACGAGCAGCGCCGCGTGATCTACAAGTACCGGCGCGAGATCCTCGAAGGGCGCGACATGTCCGACGTCGTCCGCGAGGAGCTGGCCGGCACCATCGTGCGCCTGGTCGAGGAATACACGCCGGGCGACATCCTCGAGGACTGGGACATGCCGGAGCTGGACACCCAGCTTCGCCAGATCTGGCCGCTGAAGGCGGATGTCGCCGCGTTCGCCCCCGAGTCGCTGGATCGCGAGGACCTCAAGGAGACGCTGACCGAGGACGCGATGGCAGCCTACGGCGAGCGCGAGGAGCAGTTCGGCTCAGAGCTGATGCGCTACCTGGAGCGCTCGATCCTGCTGCAGGTGATCGACAACCGCTGGCGCGAGCACCTCTACGAGATGGACTACCTGCGCGAGGGCATCCACCTGCGCGGCTTCGCCCAGATCGACCCCCTGGTCGCCTACAAGAACGAGGGCTTCTCGATGTTCGAGGAGCTGATGCACTCGATCTGGGAGGAGTTCTCGAAGCTGATCTTCCACGTCGAGGTCGACATCGCCCCCGCCGACGCGGAGCAGGCCTTCGCGCCCCCGGCCGAGCAACCCCCGGAGATGGACTACTCCGGCGGCACGCTGGAGGCGCAGCCGTCGGCTCTGCGGGAGGTCGCGGCGGCGGGCTCGGCGGGCGCCGCGGAGATGGCGGCGGTTGAGGCCACCGGCCCGCAGGGCGGAGCGGACGGTGACGGCGAGGTGGTCGAGACCGTGGTCAAGTCCGACCGCGAGAAGATCGGGCGCAACGACCCATGCTGGTGCGGCTCCGGCAAGAAGTACAAGAAGTGCCACGGTGCCTAGCGGCGCCGGTCCATCCGTGATCCGTGGCACCTGAGCCCGAGGAGACAGTCCGCCGCTTCATCGACGCCTTCAACGAGCGCGACCTTGAGGCGTTCGTCGAGACGCTCGACCCAGACGTCGAGATCCACTCGCGCAAGGGGCTGCGGCGCGGGGTCGACGAGGCGCGGCTGTGGGCGACGCGGGGGCCGGGCGGTGTCCAGCAGACGATCGAGGTCGAGGAGCTGCGCTCAAGCGGCGCCGAGGTGCTCGCCCTGATCCTGCGCCACTGGAACTGGGACGAAGACGGAGGGCCGGCGGGGAAGGATCCCATGGCGTGGCTGTTCACCCTGCGCGACGGCAAGGTGTTGCGATGGGAGCCGTTCGAGGACCGCGCCGAGGGAATGCTGCGGTTCGGCATCGAGGCGCCGGACGCGGGCTGAACCGTTCCGCTGAGTAACCTGCGTCTATGGCCGACGCCGTCTCCAAGGAGCAGGTCTCCGCGCGGCTCGCCGACATCCGCGGCCAGCTGAAGCTGCTCGCGGACTATCTTTGACCCCGTTTCGCTCGAGCAGGGGGTGGAGGGGCTGGAGGCCGAGATGCAGCGGCCCGGCTTCTGGGACGACCAATCCGGTGCCGCGCGAACCTCGGCTGCCCACTCCAGCGCCCAGAAAAGGCTGCAGACGTTCCGCGGCCTTGAATCGGACGTAGCCGACCTCGACGAGCTGGTCGAGCTGGCCGCCGAGGACTCCGAGATGGCGGACGAACTGGCCTCCCAGCTGGACTCGATCGAGCGGCGCCTGGCCGAGCTCGAGGAGGGGCGGTTGTTCAGCGGCGAGTACGACTCCGGCGACGCGGTGGTCAGCGTCCACGCCGGGGCCGGCGGCACCGACTCCCAGGACTGGGCCGAGATGCTGCTGCGCATGTACCTGCGCTGGGCCGAGAAGCGCGGCTTCCGGGTCGAGATGAAGGAGGCCTCGCCGGGGGAGGAGGCCGGGCTGAAGTCCGCCACTTTCGTGGTCCGCGGCGAGAACGCCTACGGCCTGTTCGCCGCCGAGCGCGGCGTCCACCGGTTGATCCGCATCTCGCCGTTCGACGCTTCGAAGCGCCGCCACACCAGCTTTGCCCAGGTCGACGTCGCACCGCTTGTCGAGGACGACGTCGAGGTGGAGGTCGAGGACGCCGACCTTCGCGTCGACACCTACCGCGCTTCCGGCGCCGGCGGCCAGCACGTAAACAAGACCGACTCGGCGGTGCGCGTCACCCACATCCCGACCGGGGTGGTGGTGCAGTGCCAGAACGAGCGCTCGCAGGCCCAGAACAAGGCCGTGGCGATGCAGCTGCTGCGCTCCAAGCTGATCGAGCTGGAGGAGCGAAAGCGCGCCGAGGAGCTGGCCAAGGTGCGCGGCGAGGTCAAGGACGTGGCCTGGGGCTCGCAGATCCGCAGCTACTTCCTACATCCCGACCAGCGGGTGAAGGACCACCGCACCGGACACGAGTCGGGCGACACCCAGCGGGTTCTCGACGGCGACATCGACGACTTCGTGCGCGATTACCTGTTGAAGACGGCGGGTTAGGACACCCGGCTCGTCGTGCCCGGCCGGAACAAGCACCGCTCCTAGTCGAGCACGCCCTCCAGCTCCAGCAGCGCCTGCTTAAGCTCCAGCCCGCCGCCGTAGCCGCCCAGGTCGCCGCCCAGGCGCAGCACGCGGTGGCAGGGGACCACGATCGGCAGCGGGTTGGAGCCCAGCGCCGACCCCGCCGCACGCACGGCGCGCGGGCTGCCGGCCCGCTTCGCCATCTCCGTATAGCTGCGGGTGTGGCCGTAGGGGATGCGGGCGGTGGCGCGCAGCACCTTGCGGCGAAAGCCGCGCGTGAGCTGCCAGTCGAGCGGCAGGTCGAAGTCACGCAGCCTGCCCTCGAAGTAGAGGTCCAGCTCGCGGCGCGCCTCGTCGAGCCGATCGGGCGCATCCAGCACCCGCGGGGAGACATCACGCGCCAGCCCGCCGAGCACTTCGTCGAGCTGCTGGTTGGGAAGGCCGACTCGCACGAGGCCGCGCTGGGTGGTGGCCAGCACCATCCGGCCGAAGGGGGAGTCGACCTCGGTGTAGGCGACGTCGAGCAGCCCCTCCCGGGCGGCGCGCTCCGCGAACCGCGCCGCGGCCTCGGTGGCGTCGCGGCTGCGCAGCGCCTCGTGCAGCTTCGCTGCAGGATCGATGTCTCGTGCATTGTTCATGGCAGCTCCAGTCTCAGTCTCTTGATCCCCTCATGGACGTTGCGCCGGGCCGCCTCCTCGGAGCAGCCGATCGCCGCGGCGATCTCCCGGTGCGGAAGGTCGCAGGCGAAACGGAGCGCCACCGCCGTCCGTTGCTTTGGTGGCAGCCCTGCGACCGCGCGCCAGATGCCCGTCTGTCCGGCGGGCTCGGGGCCCGGAACAGGAACCTCCGGCGGGTCCGCGACAGGCGCCGCCCGTCGCCCCTGCGCGCGGTGATGGTCGATTGCCTTGCGATGCGCGATCGTCAGCAGCCAGCCGCGCAGGTTGCGGTCGTCGTCGAGCTTCGGATAGGCGCGCAGGGCGGCCAGGAACGTGTCCTGGAAGCAATCCTCGGCGTCGTGCGGCCCCACGGCCGCGACGAGAAAACCGAGCACGTCGCCCTGGTGGCGCTCGAGCAGCTTCTGAAACGGGGGCAGCGCCTTCATCTGTCAACTAAACGTCGCAGATGGGGCAAACGTGAGATCGCGTGAGATCGCGGCGTCGGCTCTAGGCTGCGGGAATGGACGACGAGCTGCGCGAACTGATCTCCCGGGCCCTGGCCGAGGACCTCGGGTCGGGCGACATCACCTCGCAGGCCGTGGTTCCGGCCGAGGCGCGCGCCCGGGCGAAGATCTCCCAGAAGCAGCCCGGCGTGCTGTTCGGCCTCACCGCTGCCGAGGAGGCGTTTCGGCAGGCGGGCGCCGAGAGTTTCGACGCGCTGGTCGTGGAGGGCCAGTGGCGGGACCAGGTCCCCGCCCAGGTCGCGCTTGCCGGCGGCCCGGCGCGGGCGCTGCTGGCGGCCGAGCGCACCGCGCTGAACCTTCTTTGCCACCTGTCCGGCATCGCGACGCTGACCGCGCGCTACGTGCAGCAGGTTGCCGGCACCGGTGCCGAGATCCTCGACACGCGCAAGACGACGCCGGGGCTCCGCGCCCTGGAGAAGGGGGCGGTGGCGGCGGGTGGGGGAACGAACCACCGGCTCGGCCTTCACGACGCCATCCTGATCAAGGAGAACCACGTCGCGCTTGCCGGAGGACTCGGGCCGGCGGTGCGCCGCGCCCGTGAGGCCGAGCCCGAGCGGACAGTCGAGGTGGAGTGCCGCGACCTCGAAGATGTCGCCGAGGCGCTTGACGTGGGAGCCGAGCGACTGCTGCTCGACAACATGGACGAGGCCTCGCTTCGCAGCACGCTGGAGATGCGCGATGCGGCGGTCGGCGCGCACGGTCCGGCTGCGACGCTGGAGGCCTCGGGCGGTGTCACGCTCTCCAACATCGCCGAGGTCGCAGCCACGGGCATCGATTTCATCTCGGTGGGCGCGCTCACGCACTCCGCGCCGGCCCTGGACCTCAGCATGCTGATCGAGCCATACTCCACTTGACGTCGGAGAACGAGGAAGGGCCGCGCAAAGCGTCTAGCCAGACGCCCGCTGGGGATAGAGTCCTCCCGATAGCACTCACCTCCGAGCTCCGCGAGCGCCGCGAGGAGATCGTCCGCGAGCACATGGAGTCGGAGAACCGCCACGAGTTCGATGTGACGATGGAGACTTTCCACCATCCGCGCTACGAGCTGATCGGCACAGGGGACGTCTACGACGGCCACGACGAGGTCGATGCCTATTTCGAGGAGACGCGAACTGCCTTCCCCGACCAGCGCAACGAGCTGATTGCGCTGCATCACGCCGACGACGCCGTGCTCGTCGAGGCGATGCTCTATGGGACCCACGACGGCCAATTCCGGGGCCTGCCGGCCACCGGGCGAAAATTCGAGATGCAGTTCCTCGCCGTCTTCATGTTCGAGGAGGACCGGCTGGTCTGCGAGCGGGTCTATTTCGATGCCGGGACGATCCTGCGCCAGCTCGGCATCGCCCACGACCCGCTCACCGTCACGGGCAGGTTGGCAACGGTCGTCAACCACCCGGTGACGATTGGCCGAGCGTTGCTGCGTTCCGTCACTAACCGCTGAGTCGTGACCCAGGCGGCGAGCTCCACCGTTGTGCCCCTCTAGCCGGCATAACTGCGCGTTCGACTTCACTTCAGCAGTCGCGAGAGCCGCCGGTCCTTCAGCACGCGGCCGCCCGTCTGCTCCTCGGGGCAGTAGTTCGCCTGGTGCTCCTTGAAGTAGACGGCCTCGATCGTGGTACCGCAGCGCGGGCAGGGCTCGCCCTCGCGCCTGTGGACCTGCAGCGGCATCGGCAGCTTGTCGGGCACGGTGTCGCCGATCACCTTCTCGTAGCGCTCGATCGCGCCTCCCAGTACCCCCAGCGCCCGGCGCAGGCTGTCGACCTCGGTCGCGAGCAGCTCGCTCCCCTGTTTGAAGGGGGAGAGCCGGGCCTCCCAAAGGATCTCGTCCACCCAGGAGCGGCCGATGCCGGCGATCGCGCGCTGGTCGCGCAGCAGCGGGTGCAGGTGGCGCGGCTGGGCCACCAGCTCGGCGAAGCGCTCGGGCGCGGGCGCCGGCCAGGCCTCCGGCCCCAGCGATGCGACCATCTCATCGTCGGCGACCGCAGCGGCCGGCAGCAGCTTCGCCCAGGCGCGCTGGCGCGTGCCGAACTCGCGCAGGCGCAGCTCGCGCCCGTCGGTGAGCCGGATCAGCAGCCGCGAGGCCTTGTCGCGCGCGGAGGCGCGCTTGTCAAACACCTGCAGCCGCCCGGCCGACATCAAATGCACCAGCAGGGCAAGGTCGCCAAACTCGACCACGGGCATTTTGCCCACCCGCCGCACGCTCGTGACGCTGCGGCCCTCGAGCGCCTCCAGTGGCGGGTCGAACGTCTTCATCGTCACCATGCCCGGCGCCAGCGCCGACTCGACCTCGGCGCCCTCGAGCGCGCCGGCAAGGCGGCGGGCGGTGATCTCGACTTCGGGAAGCTCGGGCATGGACGAAGCCTAGATGGGCGAATCCGCGATCCGCGTACGCCTGGATGGCGCGCCTGGCCTTCGCATCCAGCGCCCGCAGGGCGCGGTGCGAGCGCGAAGCGCGAGTTCCTCGGGCTCACCTTTGGCCCCACCAAAGCGTTCGCCCTGCGTCCTGGATCTGCTCGGCCAGGCACGCCCCAGTCGCACGCGGCCACGAACTCGCCCATCTGGCCCCGGTACACTTCTGCCCAGTTCATTCCCGCGGTTCGAGGCGCGCACAGAAGCAGCACGCCGGGCCAGGGAACATAGAAAGGAAGAGGCTCGATGCAGGAGCTGCAGACGCTTCAACCCACCGCGATCCCGGACCTCTCGCCTGGGCAGATAGCCGAGCTCAGCGACGAGGTGCGCGCGCTCGCCGCGGAGCGCGATGCGGTGATCCTCGCCCACAACTACCAGCTGCCCGAGATCCAAGACGTCGCCGCCTTCACCGGCGACTCGCTTGGCCTCTCGCGTCAGGCTGCCTCCACCGACGCTTCGGCGATCGCCTTCTGCGGGGTCCATTTCATGGCCGAGACGGCCTCCATCCTCTCTCCCGGCAAGACCGTGCTGATTCCCGATCTCGACGCCGGCTGCTCGCTGTCGGATTCGATCACCGCCGACCAGCTTCGCGAATGGAAGGCCAAGTATCCCGGTGCGCTGGTGGTTATGTACGTCAACACCTCGGCCGAGGTCAAGGCCGAGACGGACTACTGCTGCACCTCTTCCAACGCCGTGCATGTCGTCGAGCACATCTGGCGCGAGCACGGGCCTGAGACCGAGATCCTGTTCGGTCCGGACATGTGGCTGGGCGCTTTCGTGGAGCGCGAGACGGGCCTTGCCGCGGACCCCGAGCGGCGCGCCCGCTTCCACGTCTGGGACGGCGAGTGCCACGTGCATGCGGGGATCCGGCCCGACGACATCGAGCGCACCCGGGCAGAGCACCCCGGCGCGGAGTTCCTTATCCACCCCGAATGCGGCTGCTCGACGCAGGCGATGGAGTACGTGGCGGCCGGCGACATCGAGGCCGAGGGCGTACACATGCTCTCCACTTCGGGAATGCTTGAGCACGTCGAGCAGAACCCCGACGGCACCTATATCGTCGCCACCGAGAACGGGATGCTCTATCCGCTCCAGCAGGCGGCGCCACAGGCGAACCTCGTCGAGGCCAACCGGATGGCCTTCTGCAAGTACATGAAGATGATCACGCTGCCGAAGCTGCGCGATTCGCTGCGCGATATGAAGTTCGAAGTGAAGGTTCCGCCACAGGTCGCGGAGCGCGCCCGGGTGCCGATCGAGCGCATGGTGGCGATCGGCTAGACCTCACCGGCCGCTGCTAGATTCGCGGCCATGGCTGGGGAAATTCTGCGTCTCGCGTTCGCTGCGGTGCTGGTGGTTTCCGCCATCACCAAGCTTGCCAGCCCGGGCTCGAGCGCGGCTGCGCTTGGGACCTTTGGCATAGATGGCCAGCGCCGCCGCCGCGCCGTCCTCACCGGGCTGATTGCCGCCGAGCTGTTGCTGGCCGCGGGCGTTGCGGCCGGCCTCGACGCGGCGGCCTACGCCGCCGCCGGCCTGATGGCGGCCTTCGGGCTCGCCCTGCTGAGCGCCCTGCGCTCGGGCCGCGCCGGCGCTCCCTGCGCCTGCTTCGGATCGCGCTCGAAGGTGGGCTGGCCTGGAGTGGTCCGCAACCTCGCCTTCGCCACCGGCTTCGCGGCGCTGCCGCTGCTGCCTCACAGCGAGCTCAGCACCGATCAATGGCTCGGCCTCGGCCTCGGTGTGGCACTGCTCGGCTGCGCCGGCCTGGGCGTGGCAGTCCTTGCACTTGCCCGCGAGGTGGGCATGCTGCGGTTGCGGCTCGGCCCCGCCGCGGCGCTGGAGATCGAGGGCGAGGGCCCGCCGATCGGCAGCCGCGCGGCCCTCGTCGAGCGCTTCCGGCCCGGGTCTCGCGCGGAGACCGCCCTGGGCGTGTTCGTCTCCGCCGAATGCCACGTCTGTCACGGGCTAGAGCCGGCGGTCGCCTCGCTGGCGCGCGAGTCGTTTCTCGCCGTCGAGACCTTCGAGGAGGAGTCGGAGGGCGAGCTGTGGCGTGAGCTCGGCGTCCCCGGTAGCCCCTATGCGATTGCGCTCGACCTCGACGGCACCGTGCTGGCAAAGGGGAACTTCAACAGCCTCGCGCAGCTGGAAAGCGTGCTCGCCACCGCCGAGCACCGCCGCGCCGAGGCGAGGGGAGAGAGAGGGGCACCCAGCCCTGCCTGAGCACCTCGACCGGGCAACCGAGTCGCTCGCCGGCCAGACCTCGCGCCGCGGCTTTCTCTCCAGGGTCAGCAGGGTGTTGTTCCTGGCGACGGCCGGCGGCGCGGTCGCCGCTGCCGTCAAGCCGGGCGAGTCGGACGCCTTCCATTTCTGCGGCCACACCTACACCACCGGGTCCTGCCTGCACCCGACCTCGATCGGGCTTCCGCGGATAGACGCCAGGGGCTACCCGCTGAGGCCGGAAAATGGCCAGCCGATTGACGACCTCGGCCGGCCGGTCGAACCCCACGGCAGACCCGTGGACGGTGACGGCCGGACCTTGCTCGACCCCGACGGCCGCGCTCTTCCCCCGGCGCCGCGCACCCGGGTCTGCGACCGCACCGGCGAGGTCTACGGCTTCCAGGGCCACCTCGACGGCTCCTGGTACCGCTGCTGCGAGGGTCACGTGCGCCAGCTGCGGGACTGCTGCGCCTACAGCAGCCGGCGCATCAACGGCGACGCTGCTCTCACCGGTTACTGCTTCTCGGGCCGCAAGGTCTTCTGCGTCCACTACTACCAGACCAGGGTGCCCTGTTGAGCGCGGTCGAGCTGACCCTTGTCCTCGCCGCACTTCTCGCCGGCTGGACCGGCACGTGGTCACCGTGCGGCTTCTCGATGATCGAGACGATCGGGCCGACCGGGCACCGCGGCGGACTTCCGACAACGCTCGCTGCTTGCGCGGCCTTCCTGCCTGGGGCGCTCCTGGGCGGCGTCGTGACCTTCGGCCAGCTCGCCCTCGCCGGCAGCCTGCTGCCCGGGAGCGGTCGGGCCGCCTACACCGTGGCGGCTCTGATCGCGGCCGCCGCGGCGCTGCTGGAGCTGCGCGGCGCGCCGATCTTTCCGCAGGTCCGCCGCCAGCTGCCCGAGCAGTGGCGGCGGGTGATGCCGATGCCGCTGGCAGCGGCGCTCTACGGGATCCTGCTCGGGCTCGGGTTCACCACCTTCGTGCTCACCTTCGGCGTCTGGGCCTTGGCGGCGATCAGCTTTGCGTTGGGCGATCCGGGATTGGGGCTGGCGATCGGCCTCGCCTTCGGGCTGGGACGGGCGCTGCCCGTGGTCGGGCTTGCACCGCTGGCTGGGCGGCCCCTCGGCGTTCGGGCTGTGGCGTCGATGGCCGAGCGCCCGCAGCTCTATCGCGCCTTCCGGCTCGGCGACGGGGCGCTGCTGGCGGTCGCCGCCGCGGCGCTGGCGACGGTTCCCGGCGCGGTGGCGGCCAAGGTGGAGATCCGCGGCGGCGCCGACCCCACCGTCGTACCCGGGGCCCTCGCCTGGCAGGCGCCGGACGGGGCGGGCTTTCTGCTGCGTGAGGGCCAGTACAGCGCCCTTCCCGGAAACCAGCCCGCGGTGGGCGGTCCCTACGTCGCCCTTCTGGCCGGCAATGAGATCAACCTGTTCGACCGCCACAGCCTCGCGCCGGTCGGCTCGGTGACCGCGCCGCACGCCGACGGGGTCGCAGTCTCGCGCGGCTGGCTCGCCTATCGGGTTGGCGGCCGCCGCGGCGACCGGCTTGCCGCGCGTCGCATCCGCGGCGGGAACCCGGGCCCGGCCAAGACGATCGCCAGGACCGGCCGCTACGCCCAGCTCAGCCGCCCGGCGCTCGACCACAGCCTGCTGGTCTTCTCGCGCAACAGCCGCCGTGCCAGCAGCATCGTCAAACGGCGGCTGAACGCGCGGCGCAATCGCACCATCCTGCGCTCGCGAAAGGAAGGCCTCTACAACCCATCGGTACGCGGGCGGCGGATCGTCTACGTGCGCAGCACCCGCGGCCGCGATCGCCTGATGGTGCGCCGCAAGCGAGGCCACCGCCGCGGTTACCCGGTCTACTCGAGGCGCCGCCGCAGCGGCTGGATCTGGACGACCGCGCTGACACGCCGCAGGGTGTTCTTCTCGGTCCTGAAGGGCCCGCAGGGGAATGCGAACCTGGTCAGCGTGCGGCTGCGACATCGCCGCCGCTAGGGCGCTCGAGCCACCGGCGAGTCCTCGGCTAGGGAGGGGCCAAGGCAGAAAGCGGGATCTCGCGGGAGCCGATCGCCCGATAGAAGGCCGCGCTCGGCTTGGCCACCAGCCAGGCCGTCCCCGAACGCTCCAAGTAGACGAGATCGTCTTCGATCGAGGGCTCGCGGCCGCCGCGAAACAGGGTCACGATCGTCGCTCGTACCCGCGCCTGCCCGGGGCTTGCCCGGTCTAGCTCGGCCGGCCCGATCGAGTCGATGCTGGTCTTGCGCCAGGCGAGGCCACCCGGTTGCGCGTGGCCGATCGAGGCGGTGACTGACGCCGCGCAGCCGGCCCCGCGCGCCGGCAGGCGCACTCCGTCCAGCGCGCCCGGCACCAGCAGCTGGCAGAGCGCGCTGCCATCGCGACGGTTGATCGCGCTCAGGTATGAGCGAACCGTCGCCTCCAGGGCCACCCCCTGGCCCCCGGCCCCTTCGTTGTAGGGGTCGTCGCCCCCCGCGTCGGTCGCATTGCTCGCGCCGTCCTCGCTGCCGGGGCCGCCGGGCCGGCCGCTGATTGCATCGTCGGGGGCCGGCCCAACCTCGTCATTTGCGCTTACGGGAGCCGATGGCGCGGGGCTGCTCTCCGTTTTCTGCTCGTCGCCGCAGCCCGCGATGACCAGCGCTGCAGCGACCCCTGCGATGGCGATCCGCTTCATCGGGCGAATCATCGCCGACCCGACGGACCGGCCGCAGAGAGTCAGTCGACCTCCGGCGTTCGGTGAGGGTCCAGCGCCATCGGTTCCTCATGCCATTCGTGAGGTAGCGAGACCTCGACGTCGATCGAGTGAGCGGGTGGTTCCTGATCGAGGCGCGGTGTCTCATGTCCGAGCCACGGCGCCAGGTAGCGGCCGCTGACCTTCTGGGGCGGCCACCACAGGGAGTCGGGCGAGGCCTCGACCTCGCCGCCGCCGCCGCCGGCGTCCTGCTGCATGTACAGGGACTCGTCGCCGGTGATCAGCTTGCCCCGGACGATGGGCCGAAACGGCTTCGGCTCTACGTCGGCCCCGAGATCGGCAGCAATGTGCTCGGCCGCTGCATCCGCCTGCTGCGTTCCCAGCCCCCCGTGCTTGATCGGGAAGTTGGTTCCATCGCCGGCGGCGTAGACGTCCTCGACGCCGCGGACGTGGGCGTGCCCGTCGATCAGGATGAAGCCGTCCTCGTCGGCCGGTAGCCCGGCCAGCCGCGGTCCCTCCAGGACCGGTAGCGAAACGACTCTCTCTGCCTCCAGCAGTGAGTCGCCGGGTGACAGGACAAGCCCCCTATCGGAAAGCTCCTTTGCTCTTGCCGCGCAGTGCACGAGGATGCCGCGAGCCTCGAGCAGAGAAGCCACCGAGTCGCTCGCAGCACGTCCGAAAGCGATCAGCGGGCTTTCCTCGGGGGTGACGATGCAGCACTGCACGTCCCGCAGCTCGAGTTCGCGGGCGCGGCGCTGTGCCATCAGTGCCAGTTCGTAAACCGGCAGGGGCCAGCTGCGGCCGGGTGGGATGAGGAACGCGATTCGTTTCGAATCACCGGCGGCGGCCTCGCGCAGCAGCTCGTCGATCGCCAACGGCTGCCCGTCGGTGCGGAGGGTGACGACGCCCGGGAACGCTTCACGCGGACGAGCCCCGACGCAGACCATCAGCTTGTCGTATGGACGCTTCGAGCCATCGGAAAGCTCAACCGAGTGACCGGCTGGGTCAACGCCGACGATGCCCTGCTGAACGAACTCCGCCTCGAACTCCTCCGCGACCGGAGCCAGGGCACGCTGATCCGCGGGCTGCGAGGAGAACGGCTCCTCGACGATCAGCGGCTTATAGACGAAATCCGGGTCGGGAGCGACGAGGGTGATCCGCACGCGGTCACCGGCGAGGTCGCGTAGCGCCATCAGCGCCTCGAGCCCGGCGATCCCGCCGCCGGCGATCAGGGCCTGGGCGCTCTTCGGTTCTGACGAGCTCATCGGTGGGTCTTCGCACAACGCTACACGCCCAGCGCGGCGCTGAGGGCGAGCATCGCCAGGGCGCCGACAGCCGCGCCGGCCAACGCTCCACGCCGACTCTCGTGCAGCGCCTGGGGCGCAAGCTCGATGGCGATGAGTGCCAGCATCGCCCCGGCCGCGAACCCGAACGAGAAGGGGAGCAGCCCGGTTACCTCCTCTACCAGCAGGAAGGCGATAACCGCTCCCAGTGGCTGGGGCGCACTGGTCGCAACCGCGGCCCAGAACTGGCGGGCCCGGCTGAAGCCGGCAGCCGCCATCGGGATCGCGACGCTGGTCCCCTCGGGAATGTTCTGGATCGCTATGGCGACGATCACGAACAGGCTCAACCCCGCGGTGTCGGAGGCGTAGGCGGTCCCGATCGCGAAGCCCTCGGGCAGGCTGTGCACGAACAGCACCGCAAAGACGAGTAACGAGGTCCGATACCCGCTGCTCCAGGCTCGATGCAGATGCCGTTCGTGTTCGGCGAGGGCGAGACGGGCGATGAGCAGAAACGAGACGCCGGCTCCTAACCCCGCGCCCACCGAGAGAGCCGACCCTTCATCGAGCCCGGGCAGCAACAGGCCCGCGATCGAGGCGACGCCCATCACCCCGGCGGCGACCCCCAGCAACACGGGGCGAAGCGCACGCGCTCGCGAGCCAAGGAAGAAAACCGGGATCGCGCCGAGCCCGGTCGCGAAGGCGGTCCCGGTGCCGGCGAGGATCAGCAGCAGCATTTCGTCGTTGGAGGGAGCAGCGGTCCACTCTAGTTGCCACGCCGATCTCCGCTAATTGCGAAGAGGTCGCCGGGTGGCCGCTGTCCGCCCGGGCTCCTAAGTTCTCCTTGTGCCTTCCGCTGCTAGCCTGACCGGCCCCGATCCAGGCGACCCGGGGAGCCGCCGAAACGTGCACCTCAGACCGGTACCAGACCCCCCGCCGCAACCGGGGGAGCAGCCATCAGTCGCGGAGCTCGAGCGCTACGCGACGGTGCTGCGCATCAACTGCGTGCGCATGCTCGCGGTGGCGAAGTCCGGCCATCTCGACTCCTCGCTGTCGGCGGCCGACATCGTCGCCGCGCTCTACTACCGGGTGCTGCGCCACGACCCCACGAACCGGGAGTGGCGCGAGCGCGACCGTTTCGTGCTCTGCAAGGGCCACGCGGCGCCAATCCAGTACGCGGCGCTCGCCGAGCACGGCTACTTCCCCCACAAGGACCTGATGGGCCTGCGGCAGATCGGATCGCATCTGCAGGGCCATCCCGACATGACCCGCACCCCGGGGGTTGAGGTTTCGACAGGCTCGCTGGGCCAGGGGCTGTCGATGTGCGTCGGCATCTGCCTCGGGCTGCGGCTCGACGGCCTGCACGAGACCGCGCACGTCTTCGGCGTGCTCTCCGACGGCGACATCCAGGAGGGCGAGACCTGGGAGGGCGCGGCCGCCGCCGCCCACTACAAGGTCCCCAACCTCACCGCGATCGTCGACTACAACCACCTGCAGACCGACGGCACCACCGAGGAGGTCATGGACACCGGCGACGTGCGCGCCAAGTTCGAGGCCTTCGGCTGGGACTCGATCGAGATCGACGGCCACGACATGG
>JBBPIM010000046.1:0-14571 GCA_038040325.1 Candidatus Mayfieldus profundus | reverse complement strand
AGCTGTAACTACCAACCACGTTGTTCTCCTGGATCTCCCTGAACCGCGCATCCGGCGGTCGGGTGACCGAGGGCGCGACAATCCTGTCCATTCCCGCGCCACTGGTGCGCGTGACGCCCCACCCCATGTGGGGCGGCAAACGATTGCCGTCAGATAGGGAGTAAAACGGCTGCCACCCCCCATGAACAACGTGGTTAGGAACTACAGCTAGCCGTCGGCGCTGACGGATTCCGCGCCTAAAATGGGTTACCCGCCGGCGTAGCTCAGTTGGTAGAGCACTTCATTCGTAATGAAGGGGTCCCCGGTTCAAGTCCGGGCGCCGGCTTATTTCCGACCCTCCGGCGACGCGCTCAGGCGCCGTCGACGAACTTGTAGCCGACGCCGCGCACGGTGACGACCAGCTCCGGGCGCTGGGCGTCCTGCTCGATCTTCTGGCGCAGGTTGGAGATGTGGACATCGCAGGCGCGCACGTCCCCGTCGAACTCCGTTTGCCAGAGCTCCTCCATTATCCGGTCGCGGCGGAAGACCTCCCCGGGCCGCCCGGCCAGCAGCCGCAGCAGCTGGAACTCGGAGCGGGTCAGGTTGACCTGCCTGCCGTGCACCCTGACCAGGTGGCGGACGAGGTCGATCGATACCGGCCCGGCCTCGATGCGGGTCGCCCCGGCGAGCGGCGAGCGGTCAAGCTCGCGCCGTCGCAGCTGTGCCCGCACCCTGCCCAGCAGCTCTCGAACCGAGAACGGCTTGGTGACGTAGTCGTCGGCACCAACCTCGAGCCCGACCACCTTGTCCACCTCCGCATCCTTGGCGGTGAGGATGATGATCGGGACCGCGCTGCGCGCCCGCACCTCGCGGCAGAGATCAAGGCCGCTGCGCCCCGGCATCATGATGTCGAGGATCAGCAGGTCGTAGGACACCTCGTGATCCAGCTTCACCTCGGCGTCGCTGCCGTCCACGGCGACCACCACGTCAAACCCCTCCTGCTCGAGCGCATAGCCGACCGAGTCGCGCACCGACGGCTCGTCGTCCGCTATGAGGATCCGCCCGCTGCTCATGCCACCGGGGTCGCGGTCGGTTCGGCGACCGGCAGCCGCACCCAGAACGTGCTGCCGGAGCCCTGTTCGGATTGCGCCCCGATCTCCCCGTCCATCGCGTGCACCATTCGCTTCGCGATCGCCAGTCCGAGACCGAATCCCTCATGGGCAAGCGACCCGCTGGCCCGATAGAAGCGTTCGAACACGCGGTCCACCTCGTCGGCGGGGATCCCGCTGCCGGTGTCGATCACCTTGAGCATCACCTGGCCGCCGACCTCGCGACCGCGGATATTCACCCTTCCCGTCGGCGGGGTGTTCTTGATCGCGTTGGAGAGCAGCCCGACCAGCACCTGGCGCAGCAGAGTCGGGTCTCCCTGGGCGCAGAGCTCGTCCGCGAGGTCCACATCGACCTTCAGGCCATCGGGGTTTGGGACCGCGGCGACCGCTTCGGCGACCGCGGCCTCGACGTCCACCGGCTCGGCCTCGCCCTCTCCGAGCGTGTCGACTCGGGCCAGGGTCAACAGAGACTGCGTGAGCCGGCTCATCCGCTCTACGTCCTCCGACAGGCGGCGCAGGAAGTGCTCGCGCGCCTCCGGATCGTCCTTGGCGCCGGCCTGAAGTACCTCGATAGCTCCCGAGATCCCGGCCAGCGGGTTGCGCAACTCATGCGCGGCGTTGGAAACGAACTCGTGCTCGGCCAGCTCGCGCCGCAGCTCGTCGGTGCGGTCCCTGATCACCACCAGCACCGCCTGCTCGGCGGGGAGGTCGCGGGCGAGCAGCGCGTACACGCGGTCGCCGATCCGCAGCGCCGGGACGTCGGCGCCGCCGCGCTCGGCGGCGCGCCGCAGGTGCGGGACCATCGCCTCGGGCGGCCCGCCGTCCTCGCTGCCCAGCGCCGCCCCGGCAGGGTTGGAGAAGCGAACACTGCCGTCGTTGTCGACCACCATCACCGCGTCGGCCAGTCCGTCGAAGATCGCCGCCAGCCTGTCGCGCTCCGACGAGAGCACCTGGAAGCTGTCGCGCAGGGCCGCGCGCATGGCGTCGAGCGAGCGAGCCAGGTCCCCGATCTCGTCGCGGCCCTCGACCTGCAGCGGGACATCGAGCTCTCCCGCCGCCATGTTCGAGGCGCTCTTTGCGAGCCGCTTCACGCGATGGGCGATCGCGGTCGAGACCATGAAGCCGACCAGGATCGCGATCAAGGCACCGACCGCCAGGGCCCGGATGCTGTCCTCGCGCAGGCGGTCGATCGCGCTCTGCAGCACCTCGGGGCGCGAGTAACGGCCAAGGATCGCGCCGGCGATCCCGCGCTCGTCGAACACGGGGAATGCGACCACGGTGACGTCGCCGGGCAGCTCTCGTGTGATCCGACCCCCTGCCTGGGCTGTCGCCACCGCGCGGCGCCGGTTGTCGATCGAGCCCAGTCCCGGGCCCGCCGGGTGAGGTGCGACCAGAAACCCGTCGCGGTTGAAGAACCAGGCCTCGAAGCCCTGGTCGGTCGCAGCCTTGAGCACCTCGGCCGGGCTCTTGGCGCTGGAGAGCGAGTCGGCGAGTTGGATCGTCCGCCCCACCGCCAGCTCGGTCGAGCGGTCGGAGATGACCTTCTCGCTGGAATCGTTCACGAACCGGAACACGGTGCCGGCAGTGATCACGCCAACCGCGGCGAAGGCCGCACCCAGCCAGAGTCGCATCCCGATACGAGGCCGGGGAGCGTCAGTGCCTGTCCTCGGGCGGATTCGTCCTGTCCTCGGGCGGATACGTCGTGCCATTTGAGTCTTTCTTAACACAAAGCTCACGTCCCCACTGCAACGTGAGCCTTCGGCGACAGGGACCGACCGTGGGAGAATCGCCCGGTGCGAACGTTGGTCTTCATCCCCGCCTGGAACGAACAGGACACGATCGCCAAGGTGATCGCCGACGTCCGCGAGCACGTTCCCGACGCCGACGTCCTCGTCGTCGACGACGGATCCACCGACGCCACCGCCGCGCGGGCGCGCGCGGGGGGCGCCCGGGTGGCGCCGCTGCCGTTCAACCAGGGCGTCGGGTCCGCCCAGCAGACCGGCTACCTCTACGCGCTGCGCGGCGGCTATGACATCTGCGCCCATCTGGACGGCGACGGCCAGCACCCCGCGGCGGAGCTGGTGCGGCTGGTCGAGGAAGTGCGGGCCGACAAGGCCGACCTCGTGGTCGGGTCGCGCTACCACGACCGCTCGGCCGCCGAGGAGGACGATTATCGGGCCACCGCGTCGCGCCGGGCCGGGCAGCACCTGTTCCGGATGATCGTCAGCCTCTCGACCAAGCAGCGGTTCACCGACACGACCAGCGGCATGCGCGCCGTCAACCGCCGCGCGATGGCGCTGTTCAGCGAGCGCTACTCCCCGGAGTTCGCCGAGGTCGAGTCGCTGCAGCGGGCGGTGCTGCAGGGGCTGCGCGTCGAGGAGCTGCCGGTGCGGATGCTGCACCGCACCGAGGGGCGTTCCTTCCTTACTCCGCTGGGCTCCGCCTACTACATCTTCAAGACCCTGATCGTCCTGCTGGTCGGGCAGTTCCGGCCCAAGGTCGGCGAGCGGGTGGAGCACTGACATGCTGCTGAGGCTGGCCGCAGAGGAGCCCATCGTGCGGCTGACGGCGCAGTCGCGAATCCTCGCCGCCCTGATCGCAGTGGCTTTCATGGCGATGATCCTCGAGCTGATCCGCCGCCACCGGCTGCAGGAGCGCTACAGCGTGATCTGGTTCCTCGCCGGCGCCGTGATGCTCCTCGGTGCGATCTTCCCCGGCCTGCTCACCGTTCTCGCCAACGCGATGGGCGTGCGCGACGTGACGATCGCGCTGTTCTCGCTGATCCTGCTGGTCCTGCTCGGACTCGCGCTCAATTTCAGCGTCATCGTCTCGCGCCAGGCCGAGCAGATCACCCGCCTCGCGCAGGAACAGGCATTGGAGCGGGCGGGCGAGAACGGGGACGGCTCAGGGGCCGCCGGTGAGGACTCCCTGCAGCCTGAAGAACAGCGCCTCGAGCGCTAGCTCCTCGGAAACGTTCAGGTCCAATCGCCTGCGCGTGTTCTGGACCAGCTCGACTGCCTGCCGGGCCCGTACAGGGTCCAGACCGGCGGCGTCCGCGCCGAGCTCCTCGAGGCGGTCCTGTGCCAGCGCAGCCTCGGGCGCGCCGGCGGCGACCGCTCCGAGGTCTCGAAACCAGGCAGCGCACAGGCCCAGCCCGAAGTCCAGGACCTCGGTGCGCCGGCGGCGGCCGATCCGGCGGGCCTCCTCGCCCAGCTCCTTGGCCGCGATCCGCCGACCTCCCTCGACCTCCTGCTCCAGCGACCGGCGCGCGGAATCCTCGGCATCCGTCCCCGCTGCCTCGGCGGCCTCGAGCAGGCCGCGCCACGGCGATCCTTCGCCGTCTTCCGAGCGGGCGGCGCGGCTCAGACCCTCGGCCTCCGCGCGAAGGCGGCGCCCCGGCTCGGAGACCAGCAGCCGGGCGCGGTCCTGATCGCCGCCGGCCAGGCGCGCGGCGGCGCCGAGCTCCTCCGGCAGGCCCTCGCCGGCGAGCGCGGCCGCCAGCACGTCGACGGGCAGGGGAGCGAAGTCCACCTGCTGGCAGCGCGAGACGATCGTCTCCAGCAACGCATCGGGCTCGGAGCTGAGCAAGATCAGGTGGGCGAACGGCGGCGGCTCCTCCAGCGTTTTCAGCAACGCGTTCTGGCTCTCGTCGCGCATCGCCTCGGCCCGCTCGATCACGAACACGCGGCGCTTTCCCTCGTAGGGGCGGTAGGCGGCGGCGCGGATCACCTGCTCGCGGACCTCCTCGACCATGTGCTGACTGCCGCTGGGCGCGACCCAGACCAGATCCGGGTGCGGAGAGGGATCCAGAAGCGCGCGGCGCCGGGCGTCCTCCGGATCCTGGGCTCCGCGGGAGAGAATCTCGGCCGCGAAGGCGCGCGCGGCGGCGCTCTTGCCGGCGCCGCGCGATCCCCTGAACAGATAGGCGTGGGAGGGGCCCGCGGAAAGCGCCGCCGCCAGCGCCAGCCGGGCGCGGGGCTGGTGCTCGGTGGCGTCGCGCAGCGCTTCGGGAAGCTGAAGCTCGAGCTCGGGCATGATTCGTTACTCGTTACTCGTTACTCGTTACTCGTTTTCCAACGGATTCCATCACCCTGGCGTGGACGTCCTCCGGGGTTCCCTCGGCGTTCACCTTGACGATGCGTTCGGCGTTCCGCACCGCGATCTGCTCATAGGCGTTGGCTACCGAAACCTGGAACTCGAGACCCTGCGACTCAAAGCGGTCCTCGCCGCCGCTGCGCGACGCGGCGCTCTCGGGGTCGATCCATAGCAACACCGTGAGGTCGGGCTCTAGCCCGCCGGTCGCGGCATCGCTGAGCCGCTCGGCAAGCTCGACGCCCAGCCCGCGCGCGCCGCCCTGGTAGGCGGAGGTGGAGTCGGCGAAGCGGTCCGACACCACGTCGCGCCCGTCCTTCAGCGCCGGGCCGACCACCTGCCGCACCAGGTCGGCGCGCGCCGCGCAGAACAGCAGCAGCTCCGCCATCGGGTCCAGCTCCACGGATGGATCGGCAAGCAGGGCGCGGATCCGCTCCGCGGCCTCGGTGCCGCCGGGCTCGCGAACCAGCAGCGTTTCGGGCCCGAGCGCATTCGCCAGCAGCTCGGCCTGGGTGCTCTTGCCTGAGCCGTCGACCCCCTCGAGCGAGACGAACACCGGTGGTCGCTAGCCGCTCGTCGCTAGTCGCTCGAACACAGGACCGCCCGCCTCAGCGCTTGGCGGCAGTGCCGGCGCGCTTGGCGCGCGAGCGTTTGCGCGTCCGGGTGGCGCCGGCGGCTTTGTCGGCCTTGGTGCCGGTCTTCGTTCCCGACTTGGCCGGAGCCTTGCTCTTCGCGCCTCCGTCCCCCTCCGCGGCGGCCGCCTGCGCCATCGCCTTCTTGGCATTGCGGGCGGCCTCGCGCTCGGCGCGCTTCTCACGCATCTCGACCATCGAGGGGCAGTCGTCGTTCAGGCAGAGCTTCCAGGGCCGACCGCGGAAGCTCTTCACACTCAAGCGCGGGCGCTCTCCGCAAATCGAGCAGCGCTCCTCCAAGCGCCAGAGCTCGTAGCCGCGACCGGGAAGCGGACCGCTGACGGGGCAGGAATCGGGGGACTCGGGATCGTCCTTGATCCATCCCTCGCAGCCATACATGCGCTTGCCGCCCTTGAGCTCGATGATCCGCAGCCGGTTGGGCCCGCCGTCCTCGCGCTTGCGCCCAGCCTCCTCGCAGACCTTGCAGGGGCCGAGGAACTTGTCCTCGTCCATCCCCGCCCAGACGACCTTTGCGAGGTCCTCGCGGCTCTCGTCGATCTCGTTGTAGGCCTGGTGCAGCAGCTCACGGCTGTCGCCGACGACGTCGTCCTTGGTCATCTCGCCGGAGGCGATCTGGTCCATCTCCTGCTCCAGCCGCGCCGTCATCTCCGGCGTCGCGATCTCCGGCACGAACTTCGTGAACGCCTCGTACATGGCGATCCCCGTCTCGGAGGGAACCGGCGGGTTGGCGTAAACGTAGCCGCGGTCGAACAGCTTCTGGATGATGTCGGCGCGGGTCGCCTTCGTGCCGAGGCCTCGCTCCTCCATCATCTCCACCAGCTTGCCCTGGCTGAGACGCGACGGCGGCTGGGTCTCCTTGTCGAGGATCCAGGGCTCACCGTCCAGCGGCAGTTGCTGGCCCTCCTCGAGCTTCGGGATCTCCTCGTCGGAGGAGCGGGCGTAGGTGTAGATCGCCGCGTATCCGGGGTCGACGACCACCGAGCCGCGTACGAAGTAGGTCTCCGAGCCGGCCTCGATGTCGGCGCGGGTGGACTCGGTGACCATCGGCGGCGCGAAGGTGGCGAGGAAGCGCCGCGCGATCAGCTCGTAGACACGGCGCTTGGGGCCGTCCAGCGCCCCTGGGTTGACGGCCTGCGTCGGATAGATCGGCGGGTGGTCGGTGGTCTGCTTCTTGCCGCGTGTGGGCTTCAGCTCGGATTGGTCGAGCAGCGACTTCGCGGCCTCGAACTCGCTGATCTTGGTCAGCGAGGTGACCAGCTCGCGCAGGGGCAGCGAAGGCGGATACACGGTGTTGTCGGTGCGCGGGTAGGAGATGAAGCCGTCCATGTAGAGGTCCTCGGCGAGGCGCATCGCGACGCGCGGCGTAATGCCAAGACGACTGGAGGCGTCGGTGTTGAAGGCGGTGGTGTTGTAGGGCGTCGGCGGGCGGCGGCTGTTTCGCTTCGACGAGACCTCCTTGACGACGCCGGGCGACTTCGTCCCCGCCACCGCCGCGTCGGCCTCGGCGCGCTTCCAGAACTTGTCGGTGACATGGTGGGCCTCGAAGGAGCCGTCCGGATGCTCGAACTTCGCCAGCACCTCCCAGAACGGCTTCGCCTTGTGCGCGCGGCGCTCCAGCTCGCGCTCGACGATCAGCGCCAGGGTCGGGCTCTGCACACGGCCCACGGAGAGGAAGTTGGAGCCGAAGCGCCGCGTGGCGAGGGACACCGCGCGGGTCAGCGTCGCCCCCCACAGCAGGTCGATGTCCTGACGGGCGGCGCCGGCGTGGGCGAGCGGGTAGGAGAGCTCGTCGAGCTCGGAAAAGGCGCGCTCGATCTCCTCCTTGGTCAGCGCCGAGTAGCGCGCCCGCTTGACCGCCACCTCCTGGCCATCACTGGTCTTCTCGCCGCCAAGGCCCGGGTTTGCCTCGAGGATCTCCTGGAGAGCCTCGAGGCCGATCAGCTCGCCCTCGCGGTCGAAGTCGGTGGCGATCACCAGCTCGTCGGCCTCCTTGGCCACCTTGCGCAGCGCCTTGACGACGTTCTTGTCAGTCGGCTCCTTGATCAGCTCGGCGTCGATCAGGTCGTGCAGGTCGGTCTCCTGCCAGTTCGAGTAGCCCTCGGGAAAGGCCGGATTGAGCACATGACCTTTCAACCCGATGGTCATCTGCGAGCCGTTCTCGTCCTCCCAGGTGTAGTAGGGGACCTTGTAGGACTTGTCCTCCTTCGGGCTGCCGCCGAGGATCTCGGCGATCTTCTTGGCGCTGTTGTTCTTCTCGGTGACTATCAGTCGCATCTGAGGGCGGCGAGGGTAGCAGGGGGTCTCGGCGGCTCCGACGAGGCGGCTGGGCGCGCCGGCTACGCCGGCGCGGGTGCTGGGACGCGTAGGATCGGTCCCCGATGCGGACCCTTGTGACCGGCGGCGCCGGGTTCATCGGCTCCAACCTCGTCGACGCACTGCTCGAACGGGGCGACGAGGTGACCGTCGTGGACGACCTCTCCACCGGCCGGCGCGAGAACCTCACCGACGCGCTGGGCAGGGGCGCCGACCTCGTCGAGGCCGACATCCGCGACGCCGAGTCGATGGCGGACCTCGGCAGCTCGCGCGAGCCCGAGGTGGTCTTCCACCTTGCGGCGCAGATCGACGTGCGCCGCTCGGTGGCCGAGCCCGACTTCGACGCCGCGGTGAACGTGGCGGGGACCGCCAACATGCTGGAGGCGGCGCGCGCCGCGGGCAGCCGCCGCTTCCTGTTCGTCTCCACCGGCGGCGCGATCTACGGCGAAGGCGAGGGCAAGAAGCTGCCGCTGGGCGAGGACGCCGCGGTCGAGCCGCTCGTCCCCTACGGCCAGAGCAAATTCGCGGGCGAGGGCTATGTCTCTCTGTACGAGCGGCTCTACGGGCTGTCGGGCATCAGCCTTCGCCTCGGCAACGTCTACGGCCCGCGCCAGGACCCGTTGGGAGAGGCGGGAGTGATCGCGATCTTCTGCGGCTGCCTGCGCTCGGGAAAGCCTGCGACGATCTTCGGGGACGGAAACCAGACGCGCGACTACATATACGTAGGAGACGTGGTCGAAGCGGCGCTCGCGGCCGCCGCCGGCACTGCAAGCGGGGCCTTCAACATCGGCACCGGGGTCGAAACGAGCGTGCTGGACCTGGTCAGGGGACTCGGCGAGCTGTCCGGCTCGGGCGCGCTCGAGCACCAATTCGCGCCACCCCGTACGGGGGAGGTGCAGCGAATAGCGCTGGATTCCGCCAAGGCCGAGCGCGAGCTCGGCTGGCGGGCGGCGACCGGCCTGGATGCCGGCCTCGCCCGCACCCTGGAAAGCCATTGAGTCGGAAGAGCTTCCGAGCGCGGCCGGCGCCGATCAGGGCGGCGGCGTTCCAAACGCCGTCGGTGACCGCGCCGGCGGCGCCTCGAGCGGGAAGAGGAAGTCCGCGGGTCCCGGGCGCTCGCGGAACAGCAGCGGGTTCGTCGCGGCCATGCGCCGCAACGACTCGGCGCCCGCGGAATAGTCGGGGAGCTGGAACTGGGTCAGCGCCAGGCGCTGCCAGGTGCGGAAGTTGTCCGGCTGCGTGTCGGCGGCCTGCGCCAGCAGCGCCGCGGCGCCGCGCGGGTCGCCGCTGCTGTTGGCGAGGCTGGCCGCCGTGAACAGCGGCTCGACCGCGAGCGGGTCGAGCTTGTGCGCGAGGTTGGAGTCGGCCCTGGCCTCGTGCAGGTCGCCGAAAGCCGCCGCCTCCAGCGAGTCGACGCGGCGGTTCTCCGACAGGGACGGCAGGGCCGCCGAGGAGGCGAACAGGACAGCGGCGAACACCGTGGCGGCGGCCAGCAGCGCCGGGGCTCGGCGGGGGGCCGCGATGCGGTGCCGCGCCGGGGCGGGCGCGGCGGCCACGCAGGCCGCGACCAGGGCCGGCACCGTGACCGCAGGGATCTCCCAGTCCCAGTCGACGAGCGAATGGACCGCCCAGGCAGCGGCGGCGGCCAGCAGCGCCAACCGCGCCGCGCGCTCGGGGCCGCTCGAGCGGCGCAGCTGGCGCGCCGCCGCCACTCCGAGCAGCGCCAGTCCGCCGAGGCCCAGCAGGGCGCCGATCAGGCCGTTCTCGGAGAGGAACTGGAGCGGGACGCTGTGCGTCGATCGCACCGGCGACTCGTAGCGGCGATAGAGGAAGCGGACGACCGGGAAGGACCCGGCTCCCCAGCCGGCGAACGGCTTGTCGCTGAAGGCGCCCGCGGCCTCCTCCCACCAGATCCAGCGGTTGGAGCCATTCGAGGAGATCAGCCGGTCGGGAGTGTTGGCCAACCCTCCCTTCGGGCGCTTGAACTCCTGCACCTGGTGGGAGATCTCGCCGGTGAAGCCGCGGTCGGAAGCGGCGAGGGCGCCGGCGCCGATCAGCAGCAGGCCGATTGCCACCCCGGCCAGGCCGCGCCAGGCAAGGCGTGAGTGCCGCGGGGTCCAACTGGCCCTCTCCTCGAGCCTGATCAGCTCACGCCCCACCAGCGCCAGGGCGACGAGCGAGATCACCAGCACCAACCCGAGGATCGCCCCGTCTTCCGCACGTGCGCTCGTCGGAAGCCCCCCCGTCGCCAGGTCGTGGAGGCCGAAGGCGACGATCACCGATGGCAGTGCGGCCAGGATCGCCCCCAGCCCGACCGCCAGCCTCGGCAGCCGCCGCGGCCCGGCCCCCACCATGATTGCCAGCACCACCGCGTAGGAGATCAGCGCTCCGCGTGAGTAGGTGGTCGCCAGGGTGAGCAGAAAGACGACAAGCGCCAGCAGCGCCCCGATGCGGACCGCCGGGGCCGGCGCGCGCGAGGCGGCTAGCCAGATGCAGACCGGCGTTGCCATCACGCAGAGAATCCCCACCGCGTTCCAGTAGCCGATCGGCTCCCTCACCCTGGAGAACTCGCTGCCCGGGTCGAGGTTGATCGCGCCGATATGGATCTCGGGAGCGATCTTGCCGCCGAGCGCGTACAGCGCGACCAACAGCGCGGCAGCGGTCAGCCCGACCGCAACGGTCGACTGAGCATTGCGGGTCGATGAGGCGGCGATGATGGCCACCGCCGCGACGGTCGCGTAGGCGATCGCCCGGTTGGCGGCGAGCCAGGTCTCGTCCGGGGCGGCCGACCAGGCCGCCGAGACCGCGCTCCACAGCGCGAAGCCGGCCAGCAGCGCCACACCGGTCCAGGCCAGCGGGGCCCTGCCCGCGCGCAGCGCGCCGGCCGCGATGCCCAACCCGCACGCCAGCCCGATCGCCGCGATGCCGACCTGCAGCCGGGTCGCGTTGGGGATCGCAATCGCTCCGTTGGCGAAGCCGGCGTAGCAACCGGCCACCACCAGCAGCGCCAGCAGCCAGGGGCCCAGGCCGGGAGCCGAGACCGTCTCGAAGGTGCGCACCAGCCGGTCCCTGCCGGCAAGAGTCCAAGCTTCCATTGAGCCGCAATCTAGAGGACGGTGGCCGCGCCTCTAAGGTATCGCGCCGATGCCGACTATCCGCAAGGCACTCCTGGCAACGGTGGCGCTCGGCGCGCTCGCGCTGCCCGCCTCCGCCGCCGCCGATTTCCAGACCCTCTACGACGATTACCGGTCGGACGGGCAGATCGACGGCTGCGAGTACTACTCCAGCGACCTCACCGCCGGGCTGGGCGCGATCCCGGCCGACGTGCGCGAGTACGACCCCGGGTTCGCGGAAGCGCTCAACGCGGCGTTCGAGCAGCTCGCCGCCGGCTGCGGAGAGCAGTCGCAGTCGCCGTCGGGCGTGTCCGGCGGGGTCACGGCGGACGACGGCTCGCCCGGGCCGAACAAGCCGCGGTCGGTGGGCCTCGGCTTCGAGGACACCGACAACTTCCCCGGGATCCTGTTCGCGGTGATCCTCCTGCTCGGCGCCACCCTCGCGGTCGCGGCCCTGCTCGGCGCCGCCCGGTTCGTCGGCTGGGACCTGCGCGGCCAGCTCGCGCCGCTCGCGGACGCGGCGCGCATCCTGCGCGACCGCCTTGCCGACGGCCTCTGGGCGGTTCGCGACAGGCTGGGGTTCTAAGCCCCTCTAATCTGTTCTGCAATGCCCGCCCAAGCCTTTGCAGGCAAGGAGTGCGTGTGCCAGTTCCGCAGGGGGATCTGCGACCAGTCGTGCGTGCGCGACATGCTGGAGACGCCGCTGTACATCGCTTGCCTGAAGCTGAAGGGAAAGCGCTGCCTGGTCGTCGGCGGCGGCGAGGTGGGTCTCGAGAAGGTCGAGGGGCTGCTCGCCTGCGATGCCGACGTGACGCTGATCGCGCCGGATGCGGTGCCGACGCTGCGCGAGTACGCCGCGGAGGGCTCGATCGAGTGGCTTCAGCGCAACTACGAGGGCGTCGCGGACCTCGAGGGCACCTTCCTGGCGATCGCTGCGACCGGCGACAGCGAGGTCAACATCGGCGTCTCCGAGGACGCGGAGTCGCGCTCGATGCTGGTCAACGTGGTCGACGTTCCGCCGCTGTGCAACTTCATCCTGCCGGCGATCGTGCGCAGCGGTCCACTGGCGATCGCGATCTCAACCGCCGGTGCCTCGCCGGCGCTGGCAAAGAGGATGAAGCGGGAGATGGCCGACGCCTTCGGCGAGCCCTATGCCCGCCTCGCGGTGATCCTCAACGACGCGCGCGGCTGGGCCAAGGCGACCCTGCCCACCTACCAGGACCGCAAGGAGTTCTTCGAGGGGATCGTCAACGGCGACCCGGATCCGGTCGAGCTGGTGCGCGAGGGGCGTGAGCACGAGGTGCTGGCGCTGATCGAGGCGGCGAAGGAGAGCCACGCCGCCGCGGCTCGTTGACCTCTCACGCCGGCCGCAATTATTCGGCTCAGCCGGCGGGCAGCGCGTAAAAGGCGACCGCCCCGAAGTGCGCGGCGGCGGCCGCGATCACGAACAGGTGAAAGATCTCGTGGTACCCGAACACGGCCGGGTTGGGGTCCGGGCGCTGGGTCGCGTAGACGACAGCTCCCGCCGTGTAGAGGATGCCGCCGACGGCCACCAGTGCGGTCCCACCCGGGCCGAGCGCGCCCCACAGCTCCGGGAAGGCCACGACCGCGACCCAGCCCAGTGACAGGTAGATGATCGCGGTGACCCACTTCGGCGCCTCGATCCAGATCATCTCGACGATCGTCCCGGCCAGGGCGCCGGCCCAGACGATCACCAGGATCGCGTCGGCGAGGGGGCCGCTCAGCGCCAGCAGCGCGAACGGCGTGTAGGTGCCGGCGATCAGCAGGAAGATCATCGAGTGGTCGAGGCGGCGCATCCAGCGGCGCACCTCCGGCCGGCGCCAGTTGACGCGGTGGTACAGGGCGCTGGTCCCCAACAGGGCCGAGAGGCTGACGGCGTAGATCGCCACGGCAAGCGTCGCACGGGGAGTCTCGGCGGCGACGATCAGGGCGGCACCCAGAACCAGCGATACGAAGAAGGCCCACTCGTGTGAGACGCCGCGCAGGCGCGGCTTGACGGCGGTGATCGTCTCGGACACGGACTCCCGGGCGGCGGTCGCCCGCTCACCCACCGCCTCCCTGGCGGCGGTTGCGCGCTCGCCGGCGGCCTCGCGAGCGGCGCTGAATCGTTCGCCGGCGCGTTCGGCTCCTCTCCGCAGGTCGTCAACCATCCGCCGCAGCGTAACGGCCGGGCATGGCCTCGTGTGTGACGAAGGTGCCAACCCACGCTGAGCTCTCGGTCGAGCGCTATATGTGGGGTTCCAAGACAACGAGGAAGGATTTTGACCCCACGCCTAGTAGACTTCCATGTGTGGAATGTCCTCACTGCCAGGCCACGACGCGGGTGCTCGAGAGCCGCGGCGCCGAAGCCGGCGCGGCGGTGCGGCGGCGGCGTCAGTGCTCGGCCTGCGGGCGCCGCTTCACCACCTATGAGCGCTACGAGCGGCTGCTCTTCGTTCGCAAGCGAAGCGGCGATCGCCAGGCCTTCGACCGCGAGAAGCTGCACGGCGGCCTCGCCCGCGCCGCCCACAAGCGGCCCGTCCCGGAGGACGAGATCGACGCGATCGTCGACCTCATCGCCGGCGAGGTCGAGGGTGCCGGGGGCGAGCTTCCGGCTCAGCGGATCGGCGAGATGTGCCTCGAGGGGCTGCGCCGGGTCGATCGCGTCGCCTACCTGCAGTTCGCCGCCGTCTACAAGGAGCTCTCCGACATCGACGAGGTTCAGGCCGAGCTGGCGCGGATGCGCGCCGAGCTGCCGGCCCAGGACGAGGCGCTGTTCGAGACGCCGGTATTTGCGGGGGCCGGAGGGCCCGGTTCCGTCCGCTCCAAAGGAGATCCTGCGTAGTTACCCCCACAGTCAGGATCAGAGGAGAGATGAGGATGAAGAAGAGCGCCGATAGCACCACCACCGCAGCCCGCCAGGGATTGGCGATCGAGCGCCGCTTCAGCTCTCCCGGTGTGCACCCCTTCGACGAGGTCGAGTGGGAGAACCGCGACGCCGTGATCGGGGATCCCGACGCGCCGGCCTTCGAGCAGCGCGAGGTCGAGTTCCCCAAGAGCTGGTCGCAGAATGCGACCAACATCGTCGCCCAGAAGTACTTCCGGGGGAAGATCGGCACCGAGCAGCGCGAGCGCTCCGTCAAGCAGATGATCGGCCGGGTCGCCGGCACGATCGCCGCCTGGGGCCGCGAGGGCGGCTACTTCGCCTCGGATGACGACGGCGACGCATTCGAGGCCGAGCTGACCTCGATCCTGCTGCACCAGAAGGCGGCCTTCAACTCGCCGGTCTGGTTCAACGTCGGCTTCGAGGAG
>JBBPIM010000045.1:0-14993 GCA_038040325.1 Candidatus Mayfieldus profundus | reverse complement strand
TCGATCGAATCGACGTCGGGCTTCTCCATCAGGCCCAGGAACTGGCGCGCGTAGGCGGAGAGCGACTCGACGTAGCGCCGCTGTCCCTCAGCGTAGATCGTGTCGAAGGCAAGGCTCGACTTTCCAGAGCCCGAGAGCCCGGTGATCACGATCAGGGCATCGCGCGGGATCTCGACGTCTATGCCCTTGAGGTTGTGCTCGCGGGCACCGGAGACGACGATTCGGTCGGAAGGCGGCATGGGCTCGATTCTACGGGGGCGAACGGTTGTTCCCGTCGGGTAGCGGCGGGACTTGCCGCCGGGCGGTTGTTCGGATAGCGTCGCGGGTAACTGCACAGGGGGCCAACAATGGGGGGCAAGACAAGGAGGACAAGATGTCCAATGTCGATACCGCCAAGTCCGCGTACGAGGCGTTCGGAAGCGGCAACATGGAGGGACTGAAGGAGTTGTTCGCCGAGGACGCCGTGTGGCTGACCTCGGACGAGCTTCCGCTGGGCGGCGAAACACGTGGCCGCGATGCGATCATCGGGAACTTCACCCAGATCCCGGACTACTGGAACGAGTTCAGCGTGCAGCCTGAGGAGTTCATCGATGCCGGCGACTGGGTCGTCGTGCGGGGAACTCAGAGGGCCAGCAACGACAAGGGCAGCTTCGAGTCGG
Organism: Candidatus Mayfieldus profundus; assembly: GCA_038040325.1. Classification (GTDB taxonomy): domain Bacteria; phylum Actinomycetota; class Thermoleophilia; order Solirubrobacterales; family 70-9; genus Mayfieldus; species Mayfieldus profundus. The sequence continues at coordinate 14,334 of JBBPIM010000045.1, read as the reverse complement.
CCTTTGCGCACCTGATCAAGATCGAGGACGGCAAGCTCGTCCGCGGGGAGTTCTACGCCGACAGCGCCAAGGCGGCGAAGCTGGTCGACTGAGGCGCGCGGCCGGCGGGTAGGCTCGCCATGTGAGCGGGCCCCCGCCGGTCAGCGGCATCTCCGAGCTGGTCCTCGAAGTCTCCGACCTGGAGGCGGCGCGGCGCTTTTACCGCGACGCGCTGGGCTTCGAGGAGACCCTCTACGGTGAGGGAGGCGAGGGCCGCTACTGGTACCTGGTGGCCGAGTCGGCGCGGCTGGGGCTGTGGACGCCGCAAACGGGCCTGGCGGGGGGGCGCGGCGGCGCGCATGTCCACTTTGCCTTCCACGTAGAGGACGCCGAGATCGACGCGCTGCTGGAGCGGATCTCCGGCCGGGGCGTCGACGTCGAGGGGCCGGTCCAGCTCGGTCCCGGGCGAGCGATCTACGTCACTGATCCCGACCGCAACGTCGTCGAGTTCTGGTCCCAGGACATGGCCGAATACGCGGCCGGGGCCCGCGAGGGCGGCGGGCCGGGGACCTTCAAGGCGCCGGAGTGACCGGCCGGCTACTTCCCGGCCCGGGCGAAGACTTCGTCGAGCAGCTTGCCGGCGTCGCCAAGCTCGTACTTCTTACCGAGATGCCGCTGCACGTCCTCGCGTGAGGAGCCGTCAAGTGCCATCTTCATCGCGACCAGGCGGGCGGCTGCCTCATCGGCCCCGTTGGCGGCCGCGGGCGGAGGGGGCTCCGGATGCGGCTCAGGGATCGTAGGCGGCTCGGGCTCTGGCTCACGCGGTGGCGCCGGCTCCGGAACGGTGACCGGCGTCGGGTCGACCTCCGGCTGCGGGGGCGCCGGCTCGGGCACCGGCTGCGGGCCGGGTTCCGGGACGGGCTGCGGCTGAGGCGTCTCGGCCGCGGCGCCACCGACCTCGCGGGCCATCGCGCTGACCCGCTCACGGAGCTCGTCCGCCTGGCCGATCAGCTTCGCGACCGACTCCTGCGCGCGCTCCACCTGCTGCCTGGCCTCGGCGCGGGCCCTGGAGAGCAACTCGTCGGCCTCGCGCCGTGCGTCGGCCTCGATCTCCTTGGCCTTCGTCTCCGCCGCCTCGATGATGCCGCCGATCTTCGCCGAGGCGGCGTCGGCCAGCGAAGGCCCGCCTCCCCCACGCTCGACCTCGTCCGCGACCTTGCGCAGATGCGCGTCCACGGCGGCCCGGTCATAGCCCTTGCGGGCGGTTGGGAAGTCGCCGCGGGTGATCATCTCTCGCTCCATGGGTTGAGGGTAATGCTTCGCCCCTCATCGAACCGGCTGAACCCGCCCCGAGGTCGCAACCGCCAGGGCGCGCAGGAGGCTCGCGCCCGGCTAGGCACCAGCCTGCATGCCTTCGAGATCGCGGCGCAGCTCCTTGATCTCGTCGCGGATCCGCGCCGCCTCCTCGAAGCGGAGGTCCTCTGAGGCAGCGATCATCTCCTCCTCCAGCTCGACGATCGTACGCTCCAGCTCCTCGGGCCCCTCGAACTCCAGGCCGCGGCGGCTGCGACGCCGCTTCGCCGGCGCCCGCGACTCCATGGCCAGGAATTCGGTCATGTCGGAGATCCCCTTCTGAACGGTCTCCGGCGTGATCCCGTGCTCCTCGTTGTAGGCGACCTGGATCGCGCGGCGCCGGTCGGTCTCGCCAATCGCGGCGCGCATCGCATCGGTCTCACGGTCGGCGTACATCAGCACCGTCCCCTCGACGTTGCGGGCGGCGCGGCCGATCGTCTGGATGAGGCTGGTCTCGCCGCGCAGGAAGCCCTCCTTGTCCGCATCGAGGATCGCCACCAGCGAGACTTCGGGCAGGTCGAGGCCCTCGCGCAGCAGATTGACCCCGACCAGCACGTCGAACTCGCCCAGCCGCAGATCGCGGACGATCTGGATCCGCTCCAGCGTGTCCACCTCGGAGTGCAGGTAGCGCACTCGCACCCCGTACTCGAGCAGGTAAGCGGTCAGGTCCTCGGCCATCTTCTTGGTCAGGGTGGTGACCAGCACGCGCTCGTCGGCCTCGACCCGGCGGCGGATCTCGTTCATAAGGTCGTCTATCTGGTTCTTCGTCTCGCGCACATCGACCGCCGGATCGACGATCCCGGTCGGGCGCACGATCTGCTCGACGACACGCGACGAGTTGGCGCGCTCGAACGGCCCCGGCGTCGCCGACAGCATCACCATCTGGCCGACCCGGGTCATGAACTCCTCGAACTTCAGCGGGCGGTTGTCGAGCGCCGAGGGCAGCCGGAAGCCATGCTCGACGAGGGTCAGCTTGCGCGAGTGATCGCCCTCGTACATGCCGCCGATCTGGGGAACCGTCTGGTGGGACTCGTCGATGAAGACAACGAAGTCGTCGGGGAAGTAGTCGATCAGCGTGTGCGGGGGACTGCCCTGCGGGCGCCCGTCGAGGATCCGCGAGTAGTTCTCGATTCCCGAGCAGAAGCCCAGCTCCTTGAGCATCTCGAGGTCGTAGAGCGTGCGCTGTCGCAGCCGGTGCGCCTCCAGCTGCTTGCCCTCCTCCTCGAGCTGGGCGGTTCGCTGGTTCAGCTCGGCGCGGATCTCCTCCACCGATCGCTCCAGTGTCTCGTCCTTGGTCACGTAATGGGTCGCGGGCCAGACCGAGACATGGTCGATCACGTCGAGGATCTCGCCGGTCAGCGGGTCGAAGTGCTGGATGCCCTCGATCTCGTCCCCGAACATCGAGATCCGGTAGGCCGACGCGGCGTAGGCCGGATAGATCTCAAGCACCTCGCCCTGCACCCGGAAGGTGCCGCGGCCCAAGGCGGTGTCGTTGCGGCCGTACTGCATTCGGACCAACTTGCGGAAGACGTCGTCGCGGTCGATCCAGTCGCCCACCTTGAACAGCTGCATCTGCTCGTTGTAGAGCTGCGGCGAGCCGATTCCGAAGATGCAGGAGACCGAGGCGACGATGATCACGTCGCGCCGCGCGAACAGCGCCGCGGTGGCGGCGTGGCGCAGCCGGTCGATCTCGTCGTTGATCGAGGAGTCCTTCTCGATGTAGAGGTCCTGCGCCGGCACGTAGGCCTCGGGCTGGTAGTAGTCGTAGTAGCTGACGAAGTACTGGACTGAGTTATCCGGGAAGAACTCGCGGAACTCGTTGCAGAGCTGCGCCGCCAGCGTCTTGTTGTGGGCAATCACCAGCGAGGGCCGCTGGACCTGCTCGATCACCCCAGCCATCGTGAACGTCTTGCCGGTGCCCGTGGCGCCGAGCAGGGCCTGGAAGCGCTCCTCGGCATTCAGGCCCTCGGCCAGCTCGGCGATCGCCTTCGGCTGGTCGGCGGCCGGGCTGTAGGCCGGGTTCAGCTTGAAATCAGTCACCGGGCCAGGGTAGCGGGGGCCGAACCGGGCACACTCACGGCGCCGGTAACGTGCGCGCATGGCGATCGACGAGCGCCTGATAGGCGCGCTGCACGTCGACAGGCTGAGGGCCACGGATCTTCATGCGGAGTCCGAGCCGCACGTGGTGTTCCAGGCATCCAGCATCGCCGCGCTGCTGGACGGCTACGACGGCGACGTCACCTTCGCCGAGCTGGAGGAGCACGGCGATCTCGGCCTCGGAACCCTGAACGGGTGTGACGGCGAGATGATCGCGGTCGACGGCCGCTTCCTCAGGGCTGACGCCGAGGGGAACATCCACGAGATCCCGCCCAGCGCCCGCACGCCGTTCGCGGTCCTCACCTTCTTCGATCCCCGCCATCGCCTCCGGATCGCCGGCCCGCTCGATGAGGAGGAGCTGCTCGCCACGATCGATCGCGAGGTCGGCCATCCGGACGTCGTTCACGCGATGCGGGTGGAGGGACGCTTCGGGCACGTCCGCGCCCGCTCCGTCCCACGCCAGTCCAAGCCCTACCGCCCCCTGGTCGAGGTCGTCGCCGACCAGCGCGTGTTCGAGTTCACCGACGTGCGGGGCACCATCGTCGGCTTCCGCTTCCCCGACTACGCGGAGGGGCTGAACGTGCCGGGCTACCACCTCCACTTCGTCACCTCCGATCGCACACGGGGCGGTCATGTGCTCGACTGCTCGGTCGGCGAGGCGACCATCGAGGTCGATGACTCGGTCGACGTCCATCTCGAGGTCCCCGCCGGCGTCGAGGTCGGCGGCCCCTCGGCCGGGGCGAGCAAGGAGGCGCTTCGAAGAGTCGAGAAGGAGGATTAGGGCTCGATATCGAGCGTGGTCGTGCGCGTGATCTTGATCTTCGGGTCCAGCCCCGGGAACTCGCGCAGGTAGTGCGGCTTGCCTGTGTAGCTCACCCTGCCCTCGCTGTTTCTCTGGATGACGATGAAATTCCAGACCACCCGCTCACCGGCAACCGTGCACTTGAACTGGCGGCCCTTGGCCGGCCGGACCGTGTTCGGACACTTCACCCGCCAGGGCTCGCGGGGCTCGAGGCGGACGAAGAAGCGGTTCAGCGAGTCCGCAAGAGCGCGGGTGTCGAGCGTCTTGGGGCCGCCCGTCGCGGCGGCATTGCTCCCGCCGGTGTCACCGGTCTCAGCAGCGCCGGTTTCATCGGTCTCAACGCTGCCGGCCTCACCGATTTCAGCGCCGCTGGTCTCCGTGATCTCATCGCTCCCGCCACAACCTGCCATCGCAGATACCGAGAGAGCCAGCGAGGCCAACAGCGCCGGGACGGCTCGCGATCGATGGAACACCGCTAGAACGCCCCCCTCTGCCGCCGGCTCGAGCAGCGCGCCGGCCTGCGGCGCGCACGATGTCGAGAGAACGACTCCGGTGAGCAGCAGCGGCTCACCCACCACCCCTGGCTCGCGCAACGAGGCCCTGCGCGGCGAGTCCGGGATGAAGAAGGGACCCTCCGTTTGGGCGGGCGTCGGCTCGTCGCCCTCGCCGCAGGCCGGCGTCGGCGACAGCTTCGGTGCCGGCCCGGCCAGCTCCCGGGGCGGTTCGCTCTCCCCGCTCTCATTCTCTCCGCACCCGGCTGCGAGCGCTGGAGCCGGCAGCGCCAGCGCCACGATCAGCAGCTCGCGGCGGCGCAGCTGCGGGACGGGCGACGTCACGGGCGCGTCAGCTCGTCGAGCGTATGCACGAACGAAGCGTAGGCCGCGCCGGTCGCCCCCTGCAGGCCGATCTCGCAGGTGCGGTTGCTGCACAGGTACGCGTCGAACTCTCGCCCTGCCAGCTCCGCGGCCTCCTCGCGCAGCGCCGATTCGGGCAGCTCCGGGTGCAGCAGGCCCCGGTCGCCCGCGAACCCGCAGCAGGTTGCGGTCACCGGGGTGGTGACCTCGTCCGCCATGGCGCCGGCGAGGGCTCGCAGCTTGCCGACCAGCTCCAGGTGCCTGGCCGAGCAAGTCGGGTGGATCGCGACCGAGCCGAGGCGCCGCTGGATCGGCAGCTCCGGGAGCAGCCGGTCATGGGCCCAGGCGATCGCGTCGAGGATCTCGAGGTCACCGTGGCGCTCGGCGTTCTCCTCGCTGAGGAACGGCCTCGCGTCCTCGCGCAGTCCCAGCGTGCACGAGTTGGCGTCGGTCACCACCGGAAGCTCTCCCTCCCCGCTCCAGCGCCATAGCGCTTCGACCGTCTTGTTGGCCATCAAGTCGTTGCCCTGCTGGTAGCCCTTCGAGTTCCAGGGCGTCGCGCAGCAATGCCCGGGCGCGTCCTCGGGAATCCAGAGTGGCGCTCCAGCGCGTTCGGAGACCGCCACCAGCGCCTCCGGGAGGCTGCGCGCCCCGCTGCCGCCCGCCGGACCGAAGATGCGGTTGATGCAGGCGGGCAGATAGACCGCGGCGGCACCTTCACGCGACGTGGCGGGGAGCTTCGCCTTGGCGGGAGGCGGCATGTTCGGCGGCCATGCCGGCACCAGCTCATCGCTTACCGCCGCGCGCAGCGCTCGGGTTGCCCCGCGCATCGGCGCCCCGCCCAGCACCCGCCCGGCCCGCAGGCCGGCCCGCGCCATCGCCTCCACTCGCGCCCAGCGGCGTGCAAGCCGCAACGCCGCCCTCTCCGCCCGGGGCGAGTGCTGACGTGTGCGCAACTCCTTGACGAGCTTGCCGGTGTCGATGCCGACGGGGCAGGCCAGCACGCAGCTGCCGTCGGCAGCGCAGGTCTCGATGGCGTCGTACTCGTACTGCTCGACCAGGGCACGCTGGACCGGGGAGCCCGCGGGCTGCCGTGCCATCTCGCGGCGCAGGACGATGCGCTGGCGCGGAGTGGTGGTCAGGTCGCGGCTCGGACAGACCGGCTCGCAGAAGCCGCACTCGACGCAGGTCGTCGCCTCCTCCTCGATTGGCGGGATCGCCTTCAGGTTGCGGAGGTGGACGCCGGGGTCGCGGTTGAGAACAACGCCAGGCGCAAGCACGCCCTCCGGGTCGGCGAGCTGCTTGATCCGCCACATCAGCTCGGTCGCCTTCGGCCCCCACTCGCGCTCGACAAAAGGCGCCATGCTGACTCCGGTGCCGTGCTCGGCCTTCAGCGAGCCGTCGTACTTCTCCACGATCAGCTCGATCAGCTTCTCCATGAAGCTCTCGTAGCGCTCGAGATCCTCTGCCTTCGAGAAGTCCGGGGTCAGCATGAAGTGCAGGTTGCCCGCCGATGTGTGCCCCGCCACCCCGGTGAGGAAGCCGTGCTCGCCGAGCAGCCCCTGCAGGTCCTTGGCCGCGTCGGCGATCCGCTCGGGCGCGACGCAGACGTCCTCGACGATCAGAGCGGTGCCGGGCGCGCGCATCTTCCCGACCAGCCCATGCAGCCCCTCGCGCACCCGCCAGTACAGCTCGATGGTCTCCGCATCCCGTTTGAAGTCCGGCTCGCGGATCAGCTCGTGCCGGGCAAGGACCTCGGCCACCTTCGCCTCGTGGCGGTCCAGCTCCGCCTCGTCGTCGCCGCCGAACTCGAGCAGCAGCGCCGCCGATTCGACCGGCAGCTCGCGCCAGTCCTCGGGAGTGCCGCGGATGTGATGGCTGGCGACGATCAGCGCCGGCGCCACCATCAGCTCCACCGCGCGGGCGCCCGCCCTGACGAAGTCCTGCACCGGGGCGACGGCCGCGTCGATGCTCGGGAAGTGCAGCCAGGTCAGCGTGGTGCGCGCCGGAACCGGAACGGTCTCGAAAACGGCTTCGGCGATGAAGGCAAGCGTTCCCTCCGACCCGACCAGCAGCCGGCGCAGGATCTCCACCGGCGTGTCGCCGTCGAGGAACGCACAGAGCCGGTAGCCCATGGTGTTCTTGATCCGGAACTTGTGCTCGATTCGCCTTGACAGCTCCGCATCGGCGCGGATCTCGTCTCGGATCTGGGCCAGCCCCCGGGCCAGCTCCGGCTCGGCCGCGGCGAAGCGCTCCTCCGCGTCCGGCGCTGCCGTGTCCACCACCGTCCCCGAGGGCAGCACGAAGGTCAATGCCCGCACCGTTCGGTAGGAGTCGCCCACGACCCCGCAGCGCATGCCGCCGGAGTTGTTGGCGACCACCCCACCCACGCAGGCGATGTCGGTCGAGGCGGGGTCTGGCCCGAGCGCCCGGCCGTGGGGTGCGAGGACCCGGTTGACGTGACCCAGGACCGTCCCCGGCTTGACCCTGGCGCGCGCGCCGCCGTCCTCGACCGAGATCCCGCGCCAGTGCCGGCGCACATCGACCAGGATCCCGTCGCTCTGCCCCTGGCCGTTGAGGCTGGTCCCACCCGCCCTCAGGGTCACCGGCGTGCCGCTGCGCCGCCCGTAGGCCAGCACCTTCGCCACGTCCTCGGCATCGCGCGCCATCACCACCGCCTTGGGCATCAACAGGTAGGGGCTGGCGTCCGACGCGTAGCGGACCAGGTCGAGCGCCCTGGTCAGCACGCGGTCGGTGCCGAGCAGATCGACCAGCTCCGAGCGCAGCGGCTCGGGCGTGCCGTGCGCGACCCAGTCGGGTGCGCGGGTGTCGCTGGGCTCGACGTTCTGCGGGGCGATCGGCTCGGTGCTGGGCTCCAGCAGGGCCATCCCGTCACGACCTCCTCAGGCGAGCCACATGCCCGGCGCGACCCCCACCTCGACCAGCTCCGGGCGGTCCGAGGCGATCGCCTCGCGCAGCGCGCTCTCCAGCTGTGCGGCGCCTTCGACCCGGCGGGCGCTTACCCCGTAGCCGTCGGCGATTTCGGCGGTGTCGAGCTTGGGCAGGTCCAGCCCCGGAGCGCCCTCGACCTGCTCAAAGGTGGCAAACCACTTCAGGATCGCGTACTCCTCGTTGCGCAGGACCAGGAAGGTGACCGGGGCCTGGTGGGCAACGGCCGACCAGAAGGCGCTGACCGCGTACTGCACCGATCCCTCCCCGATCACGCACACCACCGGACGGTCCGGCTGCGCCAGCTGCACACCCACCGCCGCCGCCAGGCCGAAGCCGAGTCCGCCACCGGCGGCGAAGAAGTAGCTGCCCGGACGGGAGATGCGCAGCTGGTTGCGCAACGCCGCAGTGCTGGACGGCGACTCGACCACGACGATCCCGTCCTCGGGGAAGACCTCGCGCAGCGTCGCCATCGCCTCGGTGCCGCTGATCGGGTCCGACTGGGGGGGCTCGTCGGGGTCGGGTCGCTGCTCGGGCGCCGAGCGCTCGGACTCCCCGACCTCCTCCAGCAGACGCTCGAGGGTCAGCTTGACGTCGGCAACGATCGCGTCGCCCATCGGCGCGCGGGCCGCCTCTTCCGGGTCGCTGGTGATCGCCACCAGCACCGCGCCGTCGGGCAGCAGCGGGCCCGGGATGTAGGGGTAGTAGGCAAAGACCGACGCGCCCACCACCAGGATCAGGTCGTGTCCCTGGAGCGTCTCGGTGAGCGGCGCGATCGCCGGCGGAAGCACGCCCTGGAAGTTCGGGTGCCTCTCGGGAAAGCCGAGCCGCCCGCCGCCCGGTGCGGGGATCGCCCAGACCGGCAGTCGCTGGCGCTCGGCGAGCTGGACGGCCGCCTCCCAGGCGCCGCTCGCGTCGATGTCGGGACCGGCGACAAGGACCGGGTTCTTCGCACCCTCCAGCCGGCCCGCCAGCTTGCGCACCGCCTCGGGACCGGCAGCCGCGCGACCCGAAACCGAGCGCTCGGTGGCATGCCTTACAGCCTCGTCGTCCGCCTCGACGTCCCAGTCGTCCATCGGGATCGAGACGAAGGTCGGGCCCTTCGGCGCCAGCCCGGTGAGGTGGATCGCGCGGCCGAGCGCGGCGGGCACGTCCTCGGCGCGCGGCGGCTCGTAGCTCCACTTGACCAGTGGGTGCGGCATCCGCGTCGCGTCGCGGTTGGTGAGGTTGGCCTGCATCGTCATCACGGCCCGCACCTGCTGTCCGGCGGTGATCACCAGCGGCGAGTGGTTGGCCTGAGCGTTGAAGATCGCGCCCATCGCATTGCCGACGCCCGGCGCGGTGTGCAGGTTGACGACGGTCGAGCGGCCGCTGGCCTGCGCGAAGCCGTCGGCCATCCCGACCACGACCGCCTCCTGGAGGCCGAGCACGTAGCGGAAGTCGTCGGGAAACTCGGCCAGCATCGGCAGCTCGGTCGAGCCCGGGTTGCCGAACATCGTCGTCATCCCGTGGGCGCGGAGCAGATCGAGGCTCGCCTCGCGGACGCTCGCCATGCGGCGGACTCTAGTGCCCCGTCCAGTAATGGTGGCCCGATTCTGGCGAGCGAGGGTCAAGCATGGCAAGGACGCAGGGAGCCGGAATGGCAGCGCCATTCCGGCGACTGAGGACGCAGCCAGGCGCCGACCCACAGCCGGCGGAACGGGGCATTCATTGATGGACGGGGCATCTGGTGAAAGGATCCCGCCTATGCGAACCTCGCAGAAGCTGCTCGCGGCCTTCTTCGTCTTCGCCGGAGCGATGCACTTTCTGCGGCGCAGCGACTACGAGGCGATCGTGCCGCCCTACGTCCCCCGTCATCGCGAGGCGGTGACGGTCAGCGGGGTCGCGGAAATCGCCGGCGGGCTCGCGGTGATCGCCCCGAGCACGCGTCGGTTCGCCGGCCCTTGGCTGGTGGCGCTGCTGGCCGCGGTGTTCCCGGCCAACCTCCAAATGGCGGTCAACCCCAAGCAGGTCAAGGGCCTCGAGCTGGGCCGCATCCCGCGCTGGGCGCTGTGGGTCCGGCTCCTTCTGCAGCCGCTGATGATGCTCTGGGCTTGGCGGGCGACTCGCGACTAGGTCGACCGCGCGCCCGCTCGAGTCAGGGCAGCAGGCCTCCAACCTCGTCCGGCAGCAGCCCCTGTGCGCCTTGGAACAGGCCCTGCAGATCGTCGAAGATCGGGGCCGCGTCCTCGATCAGGCCGATCACCTCTTCAGCCGGCGCCCGCTTTGCGACCTCGCGCAGCCCGTCGGCAAGCAGCGGATTGAGAACGTCGGCACGCTCGGCGTCGTCGATCGCCCGCAGCAGGCCCGCGCGGACGGCGGCTTCGAGCCTCGGGTCGTCGGCAAAGCGCCGGCGGCCATCCTCGCTGCCCAGCGCCAGCGTCAGCGTCTCCCGCGAGACGCGCAGCTCGCAGGCAGCACCGTCCAGCGCCGAGAGGGTGAACTGCTCGATGTCCTCCTGCAGGCCCTCCGGCGAGCGCCAGGGGCGCTCCGCGCAGGGGTCCCGCACCTGGGCGGGAGCGTAGGAGCTGCCGCCCAGGGCCAGGAAGACGGCGACAAGCATCGCCGAGGCAAGAAGGGCCCTTGCCACGAGCGCGCCACCACTGCGCTCGCTCACAGCACCGCCTCCTCCGGGCGGCGGCGGACCATCGCGATTGGCAGCAGCGCCGCCGCCGCAAACGCCGCCGAGATCAGGAACGAGGCACTGAAGGCGTGGGTGGCCGCGCGGTCGAGCTGGTCCTGCAGCTCGTCACGCAGGTTCTCGACCGCCGGGCGATCCTCCGCATCGCCGGGCGGCGGCTCGAAGGCGGGATCGATCACCGGCACCCGCCCGCGCTCATCGCCCAGGCCGTCGGCGAGCCGTCCGGCGATTTCGATCTTCAGCAGCGGCGGCAACCGCGCGTCGAGCAGCGCCGCCGTGCCCGCCTGCCCGGCGGCGTCACGCTGCTCGCGCAGGTCGGCTGTGAAGACCGGCGTCAACAGCAGCAGGCTGACGACCACGCCCGCGTGACGGGCGGAGATCGTCCAGCCGCCGTGGATCGCCTGCGGCGCCTTCCCGTCCAGCGCCGCCTCGGTCAGCGCCGAGAGCGCCAGCGCCAGCCCCAGCCCGGCGAGGATCTGCGGCGGAAAGGTGGCGAGGACCGATGCCTCCGGAAGCAGCGCGAGGGCGGTCAGCCCGCCGGCGATCAGGATCGCTCCGGCGGCGGCCCGCGCCGGGGCGCTGGGGAACCGGCTCGCCAGCCGCGCGCCCACCAGTGCCGACAGCGGTAGCACCGAGACGGTGGCCGCGGCGGCGATCGGGCTCAGCCGCCAGCCCTCGATCAGCAGCAGCACGACGAGGAACAGCGCCGCGACCAATGCCGCGGAGACCAGGCCGAGGGAGAGGTTCGCGGCAAGGTGCGGGCGCCCGGTTGGACGAAGCTCGGCCGCAACTGCGCCGACCGAGCCCTCGCGCCTCGCCACCGGAGCCAGCACCCCCGCCACGCCGAGCGCCAGCGGCACTTGCACGAGGAAGATCGACTCCCAGGAGATCAATTCGGTGAGCAGGCCGCCTACCGCGGGCCCCAGCGCGGCGCCGGCGGCGCCCGCGGCGGCCCAGATCGCAGCCGCCCGCCGCTCGGAGCCGACCTCGGCGGGGAGCAGCTCCAGGGCCGCGCAGACCGCCGCCGCCCCGCCCACCGCCTGCACGCAGCGCGCTGCCAGCAACACCCCGAGGCTCGAAGCCACCCCGCAGGCGAGGCTGGCCGCCCCGAACAGGACGAGGCCGGCGACGGCGGCGCGCGCCGGGCCAACACGCCGGGCCGCATGGGCGGCCGGTACCGCGCACAGCGCCAGCACCAGGTTGAACGCAACGAGCACCCAGACCACGCCGTTGACCGAGACGTCGAGCGAGCGGTAGATCTCGGGCAGCGCGAGCACGACGATCGATGAGTCCGCCAGGACCAGTCCCACCGCGAGCCCCAGCGCAACGGCGCGCCTGCTCAGTAGCCGAGCTCCTTCGCGTACTCCTCGCGGTAGCGCCCCTGCTTGTCGAGCACATCGGCTACGAAGCCGCGCGTCTCGTCGGTGGGGATGTCGTCGACCGACATCTCGCTGCCGCCCCAGCGGTCGGCGTTTGTCGGACCGGCGTTGTAGGCCGCCAGGGCCGCCACCTCATTGCCGCCATAGCGGTCGAGCAAGCCGTCCAGGTAGTAGGTCCCGTAGGAAATGTTGATCTGTGGGTCGGAGAGGTCGTCGAGGACGAAGGTCGTGGCCTGACTGTTTTTGGCGATGTCGAGCGCGGTCTTGGGCTGCACCTGCATCAACCCCCTGGCCCCGGCGTGCGAGGTCTGGTCGCGGAACCTCGACTCTGCGTAGATCACTGCCGCGATCAGCGCCGCGTCCACCTCCTTGTCCCCGGCCTGCTGGCGGATGATGTCGTCGTGACGCAGCGGCAGGGTGACCTCGAGGATCGCCCGGTCCACCTTCTCGGGAAGCGAGATCACGACGCCGACTATGGCGCCGGCAACAACGGCCACAACAACGGCGAACCCCCGCCGCTTCCAGAAGGTGCGTCGTCCGGCCCGCGGACGGGCGCGTCGCCGGGAACGATCCGAGGGCCGGCGCGATCCTGGCCGGCTGCTGCTGCGGGTGGCGGCCATGACGGGCCTAACTTTGTACCGGGTTGGGGCCCTGCCCCGCGAGTCGTCGCATCAGCGTGGACAGCTCGCGCTCGAGGTCGTCCAGGGAGCCGTCGTTGTGGACGACGTGGTCGGCGCCAGCGGCCTTGTCGTCCTGGTGGAGCTGGCGCGCGGCTCGCTCCTCGACCAGCGCGTGGCCGCGCGCCTCCGCCCGCTCGCGCCGCACCTGCTCATCGGCGACCACCGCGACGGTGGCGTCGAAGGCGCCCTCCATCGCGGTCTCGAACAGCAGCGGCACCTCGACCACGGCGAACTGGGTGCCCGGCGGCAGCGACTCGCGCCAGGCTGCGATTCGCTCGCCCACCCGGGGATGCAGTTCGGCCTCCAGCCAGGCCAGCTCCTCGGGGCTCTCGAACACGACCTCTCCAACCCGGCGCCTGTCCACCTCGCCGTCAGGGGCCACATCCTCGCCCCAGCGCTCGACCAGGCGGTCGCGCAGCTGCTCGGTGCCGAGCAGCTCGTGCACCACCGCGTCGCTGGAGATCGTCGCCGCCCCGAGTCGCTCGAACGCCGCAAGCGCCTCCGACTTGCCGGCCGCGATGCCGCCGGTCAGACCGATCAACAAGGGCGGCGCCATCGCCTCCCGCTCAGGAGGACTCTTCGGCTGCGGCCTCGTCCGTGTCGTCGGGGGCGTCGGGCCGCTCGGCCACCGATTCGCCCTCCTGCCCCGCCTCGTCGCCGCCGGCGGGCTCGTCGCCGGGTACGTCAGTCGCGTCGGGATCGTCGGGCGGCTCCTCGGAGGGCTCGTCCTCGACGCTCTCCGCAGCGGGCTCCGCGCCGGCGTCCCCGGAAGGCTGTGCGTCCGCGGCCTCTTCGGCCTCAGCGCTCACCTCCGGCGGCGGCTCGGCAAAGACCTCCTCGGAGAGCCCCAGCTCGGGAGTCTCCTCGCCGGCGGGGTCCACAGCCGCCTGCTGGGCATCGGGGAGCTGGAGGTCCTTGAGCGGCAGGTGCTGTCCGTCCACGCGCTTGATGCTGAGCGAGAGGCGGCGCCGCTCCTCGTCTATCTCGAGGATCTTCACGCGCAGCTCTGCCCCCGGCTGGACGACCTCGCTGGGGTTCTCGACGTGGTGGTCGGCAAGCTCGGAGATGTGGACGAGGCCCTCGACGCCGGGAAGGATCTCCACGAAAGCGCCGAACGTGACCACCTTCGTGACCTTGCCCTCCAATGTGTCGCCGGGGCTGTGGTTGTCGACCACCCGCTGCCAGGGGTCTTCCTGGGTCTGCTTGAGGCCCAGCGAGATCCGCTGGCGGTCGCGATCGATGTCGAGCACCTTGACCCGCACCGTGTCGCCGATCGAAACAACCTCCGAAGGGTGGTTGACGTGGCTCCAGGAAAGCTCCGAGATGTGGATCAGGCCGTCGATGCCGTCGAGGTCGACGAAGGCGCCGAAGTCGACGATGTTGGAGATCGTGCCGTCGACGACCTGGCCCGGCTGCAGGCGGCCGAGGATCTGCTCGCGGACCTCCTTGCGCTCCTCCTCGAGCACTGCGCGGCGCGAGAGGACGACGTTGTTGCGGCTGCGATTCAGCTCGATCACCTTGCACTCGAGCTTCTGGCTCATGAACTCGTCGAGGTTGTGGA
>JBBPIM010000044.1:0-15470 GCA_038040325.1 Candidatus Mayfieldus profundus | reverse complement strand
GAGCCGCCGCCTTGCATCTGGTTCATCAGGAAGATCCAGAAGCCGAAGAAGAGGAGGAAGGGCAGGATGTAGGTGAGCAGCGATAGCAGGCTGGAGCCGCCGGTCCCCTTGACCGCGGTCTTGACGTCGTTGCGCTGCAGCGTGTTGACCAGCGTCTGCTCGGTGTTGTCCGGGTAGCCGGTCGAGTAATCCTTGCCCTCGGCCCCCGCCTCCTTGACGTCGAGCGTGTTGTCCTTGGTGTTGATCGTGACCTCGGCGACCTGGCCACGCTCGATCTGGGTGAGGAACTCGTTGTAGGAGGGCGTCTCGGTCTTCGCACCAGGGCTAATCAGCCGCTGGGCGACGAACGCCAGGATCACCACCAGCAGGATCGGAAATGCCGCGCTCTTGAAGAAACGTCTCATACCGCGTTAGCAAGGGGAATTCGGCCACTCGGCCGAGCAATCAGCGTACCAGGGTGCCTGTGCGTAGCCGGCGGGATTTTCCCACTAGTACGGAGGCCCGCGACGTACGTCTCACTGGTCGGCCAGCGCCGCTACGTAGTCGAGGTTGCGGTACTTCTGGGCGTGGTCGAGCCCGTAGCCGATCGCGAAGCGGTTGGGGATCTCGAAGCCGACGTAGCGGGTCGGCAGGTCCACGCGCCGGCGCTCCGGCTTGGTCAGCAGGGCGCAGACCTCCAGCGAGCGCGGGTTTCGCGCCTTCAGGGTGCGCAGCAGGTACTGCAGCGTGAGGCCGGAGTCGATGATGTCCTCGACGATCAGCACGTCGCGGCCCTCGATCGGGGCGTCGAGGTCCTTCATGATCCGCACCACGCCCGAGGAGTCGGTCGAGGAGCCGTAGCTGGAGACGGCCATGAAGTCCACCTCGCAGGGGATCTCCAGGTGCCGCATCAGGTCGGCCATGAACAGGATCGCCCCCTTCAGCACGCCGATCATCACCAGGTCGCGATGCTCGTAGTCGCGGCCGATCTCAGCGCCCAGCTCGGCCACCCGGCGGACGAGGTCCTCGGGGGGGACGAGCACATCGCCGATGCGGTCGTCGGCCACCGGCCCAGTCTAGAAGCCCCGGGCGCGGGTCAATCCGCGAGGCTCGCGGTGAGGACGGCCGCCCGCGACGACTCCGGGCCCAGCTTGAACTCCTCGGACACGGCGACGCCGGCGACCCAGGCGATGCGGTCGTTCGAGGCCACCACCGGCAGCGTGTGGCGCAGCGAGCGCGGCACGCGGTTGTCGGTGAACAGGTCCTGGAGCGACTTGCTCCCCCCGAGGCCGAGCGGCCGCATGCGATCGCCCTCGCGCCAGGCGCGGACCTCGAGCAACGTGCCCAGCGACCCGGCGTCGAGCGTGGCGATGTCCGGGCCGGCAGGCTCGACCGGAGCCGGCCGCAGCTCGGCGCGCAGCTCCCATCGACCGAAGCGGCAGTAGCCCGGAACAGGCAGCTCCGCCGGCTCCGGCTCGGCGCCGGGCGCGAAGGCAAAGCGAATCATCCCCGCCTCGCAGACGGCGAGCAGACCGCCGCCCATATCCAGCTGCCCGCCCTCAGGCTCCTCGGCCAGCCGCCAGATCTCCTCAGCGCGATCACGACCGAGTGCGACGTGGCGGCCGGCGGCGCGCTCGGCCAGCGCGCGCAGCGCCAGTCGGCGAATCGCCGGATGCAGGTCCGCCAGGCGCTCCGCGAGCAGCGATACTGCCCCAGGCGGCGCTCCTGCCTGCTGCAGCGCCTCTGCGGCCAGCGCCTCCAGGGCCTCAGCCTCCTCGGCCAGCTCGGCCCAAGTGGCGGCGAAGTTGTGCTCGGCACCCGAGTTGATCTCGCGCAGGGGCGGGAGGACCTGCTCGCGAAGGCGCACCCGGGCAAAGTCGAGCTCGCGATTGGACGGATCGTCATGGAAGGGAAGCTCCGCCTCGCGGGCGAGCCGCCGCGTTTCGTCACGGCCGAGTGCGAGCAGCGGGCGCACGATGTAGCCGCGGCGGGGGGGCAGGCCCAACAGCGCACGACGCCCCGGCGAGGATGCGAGGCGATAGAGCATCGTCTCGGCCAGGTCGGTGCGTGTATGACCGGTCGCAATCCAGTCGGCGCCCCGGTGCGCGCGCAGGTTCTCCGCTTCGTCATAGCGAGCCCAGCGGGCAGCCGCCTGGAGATTGGCCGAGTCCGTATCGAGGCAAACACTGGTGGCAACCAGTTCGATGCCCAACTTCTCGCAGAGTGTCTCGGCTGACCCCTGATCCTCCCCCGAGTCGGTCCGAAATCCGTAGTTGAGGTGCAGACCCGTCACCGAATCCGGGCCAACCACGCGGGCCAGCCCGGCGGCAAGACATCCCGAGTCCGCCCCGCCCGACAGCAGCGCCACCCCGCGCAAGCCAGTCTCGATCAGGCCGCTCTCGCGCACGACCGCAGCCAGCCTCTCAACCGCAGCGTCTGTCACATCACAAGGGTAGGGCCGGGCGAGCGCGCGATGAAGTGGTCCCCCGCGGAGCGATTGAAGGATTGGGGTGCCTATAGCGACCACAATCCTTCAGGCGATCGGGGTGGAGCGGTCCCGTAGCGCCGAGCCAGCAGCGACAGGCGCTAGTCGCGCGCCAGCACCTGCTCGTCGGTGGACGCCTCGCCCGCCGCCCGCACCAGGAACAGCGGGGTCGGCTCGGTGAAGCCCTTCAGCTCCACCGCGCCGATCGGCTCGGTCACCAGGTACTCGGAATCCTTGACGAACTCGACCACCCGGTCGGTGGCCAGCACCTCGCCGCCGAGGGCGCGGTTGACCACCCGGTGTGCAAGGTTGACGTCGGTGCCGAAGTAGTCGCCGTCGCGGTAGACCGCCTCGCCGTAGTGCAGGCCGACGCGCGGCCGCGGCCGCTCCTGGAACAGGGTCAGGAAGCCGACGGTCCACTCGGTCAGCGTCGCCGGGTCCGGCGAGACGATCATCACCTCGTCGCCGATCGTCTTCACGATCGTCGCCTCGGCCGGCAGCGTCGCCTCGACGGTGTCGACGAAGCGCTCGACCAGATCGAGCGCCTCCTCGTCGCCCTCCTCCTGGGTGAACTGGGTGAATCCGGTGAGGTCGATGAAGCACAGCGTCACCACGATCCGGCCCAGCTCGGCGGTGTCGTGGCCGAACTCGGCCTCCATGTGCCCGACCACGTCCTGCTCGATGAAGAAGCGCAGGTAGCGGGTGTGTATGTACTCGAACAACGGCGTGGCGACGGGCAGGATGTCGGCGGCGAGGCCCTCCATCTCCTCGGCCATCTCCAGCTCCCGCACGCCGTCGCGGATCAGCGGCTCGTGCACGTAGATGTGGAACAGGCGAACCTCGGCGTCGGCGACCCTGCGCAGCGCCTGGGCGTAGACCCGAATCAGCTGCAGGAAGGCGACGAGTGGGAAGCCCGCCTCGAGCACGCGGGCGCAGTGGTGCATCGCCTCCACGTCCTCGTGGTTGAGCATCCGCTCACGGCCAGTGGGGGTGCCGAGCATCACCTGAAGGCGCTCGATCAGCTCCGGCTCGAGCCCGGTCACCTCGGCCGTCTCCTCGATCGTCACCTTGCCCTCGGGCTGGGGGAAAAGCTCCTCGGTGTAACCGAAGGCGAGCTTTCCCTCGCGCCCCGCCTCCTTGAGCTGCTCCAGCGAGTAGCCGCGGTCGCGCATCCGCGCCACGACCTTGGCCTGGGCCGCCGCGACCGGAGTCCAGCGGCCCTTCTTGACCGGGATGATCTTCTCCTCGGCCCAGCGCTTCAGCGTGCTGGCGGGAACGCCGGCGCGCCGGGATGCCTCGCTGAGGGAGATCTGGTCGTCGGACGCCATCGGTCGGATCGCCTCCACCCTAACCGCGTCGCGGTCGCGCAATGTGACGGATCTCAACGTGAAGCGACGGGGTCGCGCGGCCCCGTCGCTTGCGGGCATTCGGCCCGCTACGTCGGCCTGCGGCGCCGGCTCCGGCACCTTGCGGGCCCGTGCGCTTTGCCTCAGTCGCCGGGAGGCTCGGCGGCGGGCCCACTATCGGCCTGCTGCCTTCTTTGAGGTTCCAGCATACGTCCGGCCGGGGCGATGTCAAGGAGCCGCCGGGGGCTTAATAGAGCGGCTCCACGGCGGGTCCGCCGCGTCCTGGATCAGTCCAGAAACAGGTGCGGATAGGAGTGCTCGACAATCGAGCGGTAGCAGCGCATCAGGCCCCGGCTCGCGGGCAGGAAGCTCAGCGCGGCGCGGGCGTTGCCATGGGTGCGGATGCGACCGCGTGCGATCGCGATCGCCAGGTTCTCGCGCCCCTGCAAGTAGCGGTTGGCGACTTCGGAGCTCATCTCCAGGGTCAGCGCCGGGTCCCAGTCGACGTCGTCGGAGAAGCTCCAGCGCAGGCAGTGCTCGCCTTCCTCCGACGCGGTGATGTTGCAGACCAGGTCCACGTCGGGGTAGACGAACCGGTGCGGGACGCGGGTGGAGCGCATCGACGGCCCCACCTCCGGGTCGTCGTCGATCGCGGTCAGCAGCCGCTCCAGCACCTCGCGCAGCTCCGCCTTCGACTGGAAGCGGGCCTCGCTCTTCGGAGCTGTCGCGACGGCAGCAGCACTCATCCCAGTTGAAGCATATTCCCGCAGCGTGCAAGGGGAAACGGTTGGGTGCTGCGGCCTACCGCGGCAACGTCGGCGCCAGGATCCGGAACGCCTTGATCCCCAGCCCGAGCCGCTCGCGGTCGGCGCTCGCGCCGGGGTCCAGCCCGCTCAGCTCGCGCACCCGGTCGAGCCGGTAGGCGACCGTGTGGCGGTGGGCGAAGATCGCCCGCGCGGTGGCGTTCATGTTGCAGTCGTTTGCCAGGTAGGCCTCCAGGGTCCCGAGCAGCTCGCTGCGGTACTCGCGGTCGTACTCGACCACCGGCGCCACCGTGTCCTCGTAGAAGCTGCGCACCTCGTCGGGATCAGAGATCAGCGCCCGGAACAGCAGCCGGTAGGCGACCGTGTGGCGGTGGGCGAAGATCGCCCGCGCGGTGGCGTTCATGTTGCAGTCGTTTGCCAGGTAGGCCTCCAGGGTCCCGAGCAGCTCGCTGCGGTACTCGCGGTCGTACTCGACCACCGGCGCCACCGTGTCCTCGTAGAAGCTGCGCACCTCGTCGGGATCAGAGATCAGCGCCCGGAACAGCAGCCGGTAGACGCCGTCCCCCGCCCCCGCCTCGATCTGCTCGGCGAGGCGGTCGTCTCGGCGCACCACCCCCAGCACCAGCTCGGCCTCGCGCACAGCCTGGTGCAGCTCGGCCGGGTCGGGATAGAAGGAGGACACGGCGGTGGGGCCGTGGCTGCGCAGCCGCGCCACCAGCTTGCGCCCCTGCTCGGTGGCCCGCTCGGGGGCGTCGTCGCCGCCGCGGGCGGGCAGGATCGCGTAGAGGCGGTCGTCTATCGCCTCCGCCACCGACCCCGTCCACTCGGTCTCGATCAGGGCCGCCGCCCCGCGCGGCTTGTGGGAGCGGATCTCGGCGACCAGCGCCAGCGCCCCGCGCGAGGTGTCGCAGCCGAGCCGGGCGGCACGGCGCGCCACCTCGGCCCCTTCCACCGAGCCCTCCCGCAGGTCCTCGATCAGGCTGGCGCGCAGGTCGTGCTCGACCTCGTCGCGCGCCTCGGTGACTGCAACCTCGGCGACCGCGGCCAGCGCCGCGGTGCGCGCCACCTCCTCGCGGTCGACCGGCAGCTTGCCGTCGGGGCCGGCACCGTTCTCAGACGCGAACACCTTGACGGCGCCGATCTCGGCCTCGCCGGCGAACACCGGGATCTCGACCTCGGCGGTCAGCCTGTCCGGGTCGATCCCCTCGGGCGAACAGGCGGTGAGGCCGCGGGCCGACAGCACGATCGCCACCGGCCCGCCCGCCTCCACCGCCGCGAGGTCCGCCACGCCCTGCAGGCTCTCGCCGCCCAGCACGGCGTCGAGCATTCGGGCGTGTAGGTCTCGCATCAGTCCTCAGAGAATCGGGAGGTAGCGCTCCAGCTCCCATTCGGTGACCTGGACGCGGTACTCCTCCCACTCCTCGCGCTTCAGCTCCACGTAGCGCTCGAAGATGTGGTCGCCGA
The DNA here is from genome assembly GCA_038040325.1 of Candidatus Mayfieldus profundus. Taxonomy (GTDB): domain Bacteria; phylum Actinomycetota; class Thermoleophilia; order Solirubrobacterales; family 70-9; genus Mayfieldus; species Mayfieldus profundus. The sequence continues at coordinate 9,432 of JBBPIM010000044.1, read as the reverse complement.
GCGTCTTGCGGACCAGCTCCGAGCCGGCCAGCTCCTCGATCGCCTCCCCGAGGGTCTCGGGGAGCTGCTCGATTCCGCGGGCCTCGCGCTCGTCGTGGCTGAGGTCGTAGAGGTTGGTCTCCATCGGCTCGGGGATCTGGTAGCCCTGCTCGATCCCGTCCAGCCCCGCGTGCAGCATCGCCGCGAAGGTCAGGTAGGGGTTGCAGGAGGGATCCGGGCAGCGCAGCTCGCACCGCGTCGCCTGCTCCTTGCCGGGGTGGTAGACCGGCACCCGCACCAGGGCCGAGCGGTTGCGCTGCGACCAGGCGCAGTACACCGGCGCCTCGTATCCGGGGACCAGCCGCTTGTAGCTGTTCACGTTGGGCGCGAACAGCGCACAGATCTCGCGCGCGTGCCGCAGCAGGCCCGCGATGTACGACTTCGCCGTGTCGGACAGGTGGTACTGGTCGCCCTCCTCGAAGAAGGCGTTTGACCCGTCGGAGAACAGCGACTGGTGGGTGTGCATGCCCGACCCGTTCTCGCCGAACAGCGGTTTCGGCATGAACGTCGCGTAGACGTCGTGCAGCGCGGCGATCTCCTTCACCACGATGCGATAGGTCATCGCGTTGTCGGACATCCGCAGCCCCTCGGCGTAGCGCATGTCGATCTCGTGCTGAGAGGGACCGACCTCGTGATGCGTGTACTCGACCGGGATCCCGACCTTCTTCAGGGCGTTGACTGTGTCACGCCGCAGGTCTGAGGCCGCGTCGAGCGTGGTGAGGTCGAAGTACCCGCCCTTGTCGAGGATCTTCGGCAGCCCGTCAGCCTCGAGCTCGTCGCTGGCGAAGTAGAAGAACTCCAGCTCCGGGCCGAGGTTGAAGGTGTCGAAGCCGAGGTCGTTGGCTCGGGCGATCGCCCGGCGCATCACGAACCGCGGGTCGCCCTCGTAGGGCTCGCCGCCCGGCTTCAGGACGTCGCAGAACATCCTCGCGACGTTGCCCCTGCCGTCGCCGCCGTCGTCCCGCCAGGGCAGCACGACGAAGGTGTCGGGGTCGGGCATCGCAATCATGTCGGACTCCTCGATCTGGTTGAAGCCGGTGATCGAGGAACCGTCGAAGCCCATCCCCTCCTCCAGCGCACCGTCCAGCTCCTCGCGGCCAACGGCGAAGCTCTTCAGCTGGCCGAGGATGTCGGTGAACCAGAAGCGGATGAACTCGATGCCCTCCTCCTCGCAGCGGGCGACGATGTCGCCGGCCGAGGCGGAGTTCTCACTGGTGATCGTTGCCATCTGTCTGCTCTCTCCTTTCGATTGAGATTTGCGTGAAAGTCGGTGCCGGGGCGGTCGGGCGGGGCGGCTCGTCCTGGCCGCCCCGCCCGTGCACCCGGTCTGTCCCCAGCAGGGCGCTACGCGGGAATCTCGCTTCCCGGGTGCGCCTGCAGGACCTCCTCGCCCTCTTCGCCGGTGCGGATGCGAATCGCCTCCTCCACCGGCAGGACGAAGATCTTGCCGTCGCCGACGTCCCCCGTGCGCGAATGCTTGAGGATCGTCTCGATGACCAGGCCCTTGTCCTTGTCCCCGACGACGACCTCGATCTTCAGCTTCGGCCGAACGTTGACGGTCAGGGTCGAGCCTCGGTATTGCTCGACTATGCCCTTCTGGCGACCCGAGCCCTTGGCCTCGATGATCGACAGGGAGGGAAACCCCTTGTCGAGCAGCTCGGTCCTGATCGGCTCGAATGCCTCGTGGCGGATGAACGCTTCGATTTTCTTCATGCGTTCAGGCCTCCAATTGCGACTGCGGCGCAGCCGCGGTCATCTGGGTTGTGGCCGGTGCCGGTTGCGGTGCCACCGGCGGCGCTGCCGTCGACGGCAGCCCGGTCGAGTACTCCGGCTGAGGAATGAACTGCTCCGGATAGCCGTACATCCCGTGCTCGGAGATGTCCAGCCCTGCTTCCTCTTCCTCCGGGGTGACCCGCAGGCCGATCGTCGCCTTGATGATCGAGAACGCGACGTAGGACACAACGAACACGCACGCGAACGCGACCACGATTCCCAGCGCCTGTGCTCCGAGCTGCGAGAACGTGCCGCCCGGGACGTTGCTGCCGGTGAGCTGGTACCAGAGCCCGGCATCGCCGACCGCATTGAGCTCGGCCAGCCGCGGCGAGGTGAACAGCCCGCAGGCGAGCGTTCCCCAGATGCCGGCCAGGCCGTGCGCGCTCAGCGCGCCCACGGGGTCGTCCAGCACCTTGTCGATCGCCAGGATTCCGTACACCACGATCACTCCGGCAATCGCGCCGATGATCGGCGCCGCCCAGAACTCGACGTAGCCGGACCCGGCGGTGATCGCGACCAGAGCTGCGATCGCGCCGTTGCCGGCCATGCCGATGTCGATCGTCTTGGTCTTCAGGTACATCACCGAGACCGCGGCGACGACTCCGGCGGCAGCCGCCAGGTTGGTCACCACGACGACCTCGGCGAAGCGCCCGCCGATCGCCCCCAGGGTCGACCCGGGGTTGAACCCGAACCAGCCCAGCCAGAGGATCAGCACGCCGAGGCCGACCAGGGGCATCGAGTGCCCCGGAATCGCCCGCGGCTTGCCGTCGGCGCTGTACTTCCCGGCCCGCGGGCCGAGCAGCAGCAGCGCCGCCAGGGCGCCGGTCGCGCCGATCAGGTGGACCACTGTGGAGCCGGCGAAGTCCTGCATGCCGACGTTGGCCTGCAGCCAGCCGCCACCGAATATCCAGTGGCTGATGATCGGATAGATGACGGCGCTGAACAGGATCGCGTAGATCACATAGGCGCCGAACTTGATCCGCTCCAGCGTCGTGCCCCAGACAATCGCCAGTGAGACGGCGCAGAACACGAACTGGAAGAACATGAATGCAGCCGGGCTGATCGAGTAGGTCTCGACGAACGGGATGCTGTTGCCGGCCTCCTCGATCGAGGAGCCGACGTCGAGAAAGAACCCGTGGGTACCCGCGATCTCCCCGAGCCCGCCGAAGGCGAGGGCAAAGCCCACCGCCCAGTAGCAGAGCGAGGCGATCGAGAAGTTGACGAGGATCTTCGCCACTCCCGCTCCCGCGTTCTTTGCACGCGAGAACCCGATCTCCAGGAATGCGAATCCCGCCTGCATGAACATCACGAAGACGCCGGCGATGATCACCCACATCGCGTTGATGCTCGCGTCAGGCGTATCCAGGATCGGGGTTTCTGCGCCGAAGGCGACGCCGGGGAGCGCAAGCGAGCCACCCACACCGAGCGAGGCCGCGGCAAGCAACCACCGTTTCATTTACGTTCCTCCTAGCCCGCCGGAGCTCGCCCCGACGGTCGCGGTTTACCGATTGCGACCACGGTACGGGTGACCCGGCGGGCCTTCTTTAGACGAGCGTCGGAAATGTGGCGCGGTGGATTCGCCCGATTGTCGAAACTGTGCCTGGGCGGGCCTGGACCGGCGGTCCATGCTTGCGAGTGCGGCGGGTTAGTTGCGCTATGCGCAACAAAGTCGCCGCGGGCCCGGCGCGGATGTCGGGACCTGCACGCCGGCGGTTGGCTGCGGGATACCCTGCGGTGGAATGACGGCAAATAGGGGTTGGATCCTGATCATGGGCACCTTGGCCGCATTCGGGGCATCGTTCGGGGTTGCGGCGGCGCACGAAGCGCCGATCCGCGGGGAGGTCCCGGCGACCGCCGTGGCATCCGCCGCGGAGCCGCCGCTGGTGCCCACCCCGAAAGCCGACTGCGGCCCGGGCTCGCACCCGGAGACGGGCATCCAGGGTCGCGTCAGCGCCGAGGATCACGCCAGCGGGCGGGCGGCCCAGGGATATACGTGCAACACCAAGCAGGTCGGCTCGTTCACGAAGCCGAGCCCCCAGGGCACGATTGGCGGGTTCAAGGTCGAGCGCTACGTCGACGCCAGCGGCCACAACTGCGCCTACTACGACACCACCCTGCTGGCCCCGACCAACTTCCTGGACCAGGAGGGCGGGGTCAACGTCCTCGAGATGAGCGATCCCACCAACCCGACCCTCACCGACAGGCTGGTGACCCCGGCAATGCTCTCGCCCCACGAATCGCTGGTGCTCAGCCGCAAGCGGGGCGTGCTTGCAGCGGTGTCCGGGAATCCTGCGTTCTACCCCGGCGTCGTCGACGTCTACGACATTTCCGGGGATTGCCGCCACCCGGTGCTGAAGTCCTCGTCGCCGACGGGGGTCTTCGGGCACGAGAGCGGCATGGCCCCCGACGGCCGCACCTTCTACTCGGCGTCGCCGTCGACCCAGACGATCGTCGCCGTGGACATCTCAAACCCGTCGCTTACGGTCCCGATCTGGTCCGGGAACTACGACTCCCATGGGCTGTCGATCAGCAATGACGGCAACCGGGCCTACGTCGCCGGCGTCAACTCCGGGCTGATCATCCTCGATACCTCCGAGGTCCAGGCCCGGGTCCCGAACCCGACGGTTCGGGAAATCGCCCGCCTGCAGTGGACCTCGATGAGCATCCCGCAGAACGCGATCCCCATCACGATCAAGGGTCATCCCTACCTGGTGGAGATCGACGAGTTCGGGAGCCTTTCCCAGGTCGGCGCCGGGCGGATCATCGACATCGGCGACGAGGCCAACCCTCGGGTGATCTCGAACCTGCGGCTCGAGGTCCACCAGCCGGAGAACTTCGCCGCCGAGGCCGGCGATCCGGGAACCGGCGCCCTCAACTACGTCCAGGGCTACGCCGGTCATTACTGCAATGTGCCGCAGCGCACCGATCCCGGGGTCGTGGCCTGCAGCATGATCATCTCGGGCCTGCGGGTGTTCGACATCCGCAACCCGTTCAAGCCCCGAGAGATCGCCTACTTCAACGCCCCCGTGACACCCCGTATGACCGACGAGTCGAGCAACTGGGCGATGTCGAGCCCCTCGTTTGTCCCGGCGCGCGGCGAGATCTGGTACTCCGACGGCCACCAGGGCTTCTACGCGGTGCGGACCACCAACGGCGTCTGGCCGTTCTCGAAATGCAAGGGCAAGGACGCGACGATCGTCGCAACCCGAAAGAAGACCAGCGGCACCCGCGGCCGCGACGTGATCGTTGGCCGCAAGGGAAAGGACAGGATCAATGCGAAGGGCGGCAGAGACACGGTCTGCGCGAAGGGCGGCAAGGACAGGGTGAGGGGCGGTCCCGGAAGGGACAGGCTGCTTGGCCAGGGCGGCAGGGACCGCCTGAAGGGCGGTAAGCGCAAAGACACCCTGAAGGGCGGCAGGGGAAGGGACATCCTGAAGGGTGGCCCGGGCAGGGACAGGCTGAAGGGCGGCAGGGGAAGGGACCGGCTGAAGGGCGGCCCGGGCAGGGACAGGCTCAGGGGCGGTCCCGGCAGGGACTTCGAGCGGCAGTAGGCCCGCGGCCTACAGGAACGCCGACCCGCGCTTGACCAGGTTCTCGTAGAGCTTGGCCTGGATCGTCTCGCGGATCTGCTCGGAGATCTCCAACATCAGCCCGCGGTCCTCGGCGGCCTCGGGCCCGTAGCCGCTCAGGTCGACCGGCTCGCAGTACTCGATCCGCCACTTCGAGGGCAGCGGGATCAGCCCCAGCGGTCCCAGCCAGGGGAAGGTCGGGGTGATCGGCACGAACGGTGCCCCGAGGATCCGCGCCAGCGCAGAGCTCTCCGCGACCTTGGGGTAGATCTCCTCGGCTCCGACCACGGCGACCGGGACGACCGGCGAGCCGGTGCGCAGCGCTACCTCGACGAAGCCGCCGCGACCGAAGCGCTGCAGCTGGTATCGCTCGGAGAACGGCTTGCCGGTCCCCTTGACCCCCTCGGGGAAGACCATCACGATCTCGTCCTGCTCGAGCAGCCGCGTCGCGTTGAAGGGGCTGGCCGGCACGCCGCCGACCTTGCGCATGAAGAAGCTGAGGAAGGGCAGCTCGAAGGCCCAGTTGAGCACCAGCGGCCGCGGCCAGCGCGGCAGCGCGTGCTCCTTCATGATCGACGCGGCCATCATCGTGGCGTCGAAGGGAAACAGCGAGCCGGAGTGGTTGGCAACCAGCAGCGCCCGCCCGTGGCCGGGCACGTTGGCCGCGCCCTCCACCTGCACCCGCCACCAGACCTCATAGAGGAACTCGAAGAAGGGATAGGCGGCCTCGGCGAACTCCTCGTCGAAGCCCCACTCGTCCTCGTGATAGTCGCCCGCCATGCGTCGGCCCATCCGCTGCACCGAGTCGCGCAGCGTCTTCGGCAGCGCCGTGGCGGCCCGCTCGGCCGCGGCCAGCGGGTCAAGGCCCTCGTCGAGCCCGTCGCGCAGGCGGCGCAGGAAGTCGGCGGCGGCCGACGCGGCGCCGACGCCGGTCGGTCGCTCGCGGGTGCCGGGCTCGGGGCCGGTGCCCGCTCCCGTCCCCGCCGCGCGGGTCCAGTCGGGGGTGCTCACGGGCCCCCCATCCTCCCCACCACCGCGCCCGGGTGGGCCGACGGGAACAGGCGCCGGCTGGCGCCGCTCTTCGCCACGAAGTCGCGCACCGCGCCCTCGGCATCGAAGCGGGGCTCGTAGCCGACCTCGGCCCGCAGCCGCGTGTTGTCCACCCCGCGGCCGTAGCGCAGCAGCCGCACCGCATCGTTGTAGACGTCGCCTGCCCCGAGCTGGCGGCCGAGCCGCGCGGCCACCGGGCCGAACAGCGGATGCGGCACCGGCAGTGTCGGGCGGCCGGCCATGCGCAGGATCTTGGTCAGCGAGATCGTCCCGTCGGGCGCGACGTTGACCGGGCCGCGCACCGGGTTGGCGACCGCGGCGGCCAGCGCGCCGGTCGCGTCGTCGGCGTGGACCAGCTGCAACCTCGGGTCGAAGCCGAGCTGCGTCGGCACCACCGGCAGCGAGAGATAGCGCGCCAGCGGCGCGTCCAAGCCGGGACCGATCTCCGGCTGGTAGCGCAGCAGGCAGCAGGTGATCCCGCTGTGGCGGCGGGCGAAGTTCTCGAAGTAGCCCTCCAGCTCGCCGACGTCGCGCTGGAAGCGGGTCTTGAGCGGATAGCGGCGCGCCATCTCCTCGGTGAAGAAGGACGGCGCCGAGCCCTCGCAGCCGTAGATCGCGGCCGAGGAACGGACCACGACGGTGGCCAGCGTCGGCGTCTTCTCGCAGGCGGTGAGCAGCTGCAGAGTGCCGATCACGTTGATGTCGTGCAGGGCGCGGGCCGGTTTGTCCGGCTCCGGGTACCAGAGGATCCCGCAGTGCACCACCGTGTCGGCCTCGGTGCCGGGCAGGATCCGCCCGATAACCGGGTTGCGGATGTCGGCCTCGATGAACTCGGTGCGCTCGAGGTCGGTGGGCGGCGGCTGGGTGTCGACGCCGGCGATGTACTCGATCGACGGGTCGCGCTCCAGCACCCGCGCCAGCTCGGCCCCCCAGTGGCTGGCGATGCCGGTGATGACAACCCGGCGGGCGGGCGCCAAGCTAACCCTCGACCTTAGCCCTGGATTCGAGCCTCTCGACTCGCTTGGCGAGGTCGGCGAGCTGCTCTTCCAGCTCGCGCACGTCCTCACGGGTGGCGAGGCGCATGCCCTCGATCGCCTCGACCACCTTCGAAACCGCCCCCGAGGATGTCTCGCGGGCCTCCTGGGCCCGCCCGGCGACGGCCTCGCGAGCCTCCTGCCCGCGCTTCGTCACCTCGTCGAGCGCTCCGGCGGCGCGCTCGCGCGTCTCCGCCGCCTGGTCCGCGGTGGCCGCGAAGGTGCGCTCGATGGCCGTCCGCAGGCTGTCCGGCAGGCCCTTCTGATCGCCCTCTTTGCTCTGCTCCGGCATCGCGGCAAAGCTTATTGCGGCTGGCAATAGGCTGCGCCCGTGCCCACCTACCTGCGCCCGACCAACGAGATCCACCCGGACGCGCTGCTGCCGAGCGACCCCGGGGTCGCGCTGGCGCTGGCCCAGGAGCTGATCGACCAGCCGAAGATGAGCAACCACGCGCGCGGGTTGTGGGGCTACTCCGGCCTCACCCCGGACGGCCGCGAGCTGACGATCCAGTCCACCGGGATCGGCGGGCCCAGCGCCGCCGTCGTGCTCAGCGAGCTGGCCGAGCTGGGGGTGCGGCGGGCGGTGCGAATCGGGACCTGCGAGGCGATCGTGCCCGACTTCAAGCCCGGCGACCTGATCGCGGTCAGCGAGGCGATCGCCGCGGACGGCGTCAGCCGCGAGCTGGGCGCGGCGGACGAGCTGCAGCCCGACGCGATACTCGGCAAGGCGCTGGAGAAGGCGACGACGGATGCCGGCGGCCGTGCGGGCGGGGTGCTCAGCGCCGACCTTCCCCACGGCTTCGGCACCAAGCCGCCGCGCGCGCGCGCGCCCCGGGCGGCGACCGTCGACACCGCGACGGCGGCGCTGTTCGCGCTAGGCGCCCAGATCGCGGTCGAGGTGGCGGCGCTGCTGGTCGTCAGCGAGGCGCTGGTGGGCCGCATCGACGAAAAGGGGCTCGGACAGGCCTCGCTGCGCGCCGGCCACGCCGCGGTCGCAGCGCTGGCCACCGTCTCGACCTGAGCCTGAGGCTCAGTCCTCGTCGGAGACCTTGCTCAGTCCTCTTCGGAGACCTTGAGGCGTTCCTGGTCCGTGGAGACGGGCTGGTCGCCGGAGAGCTGTCGGCGCAGCGCGCCGACGTCGTGCGCCACCTGGTCGAGCTGGTCCTCGACCGCCTCCATGCGGTCGGACAGCGAGCGCAGGCGGCGCTCCAGCCGCTCCAGCTCGCCCGCCGAGGGCAGGCCGACCGCGCCCATCGCCGCCTTCTGTGCCTGGGCGGCCTTCTCGCCGGCGCCCACGGCGGCGGACAGCGCCTGGTTGAAGAGGGGGCTCTCCAGCAGGGCGTTGGCGAGGTCGCCGATCGCCTCCTCGCCACGCGCGGAGACCTTCTCGCGAAGCCCTTCCTGGTCGGCGTATTCCTCGCTCATGGGGCCGCGCAGACTAGCGTCAAACGGAGTGTTTCGCTGCGGTTAAGACGCCTGATCTGTCCGCTGCCCGGATGTAGGGTTGCGGGCGACGGTTGTCCGTTGCAATGGCACGCAGGAATGAGTAGCGTAGCCATGCCTGCGAGCAGGGAGTCGCGACTTGAGTGATAGGTCCGCATCGACCGAGGTTTGCAGGCACGGAGAGAGAGCCGCCTGCAGATGAGGAGAAACCTCGCACTCACGATCGCGCTGACAGCCTTCGCTGCGGCGCTTGGGGGGGGCCTGGCCTCCGCCCAGCAGCTGCTCGAGGGCAGCAACGTCAACGTGCCGGGCGCGAACCTGCCCCCCGTCCAGCTCCCGGACTGCGCCAACGGCATCGACGACGACGGCGACGGCCTGATCGACCTCGCCGACCCCGACTGCGCCAGCTCGGGCGGCACCAGTGAGAGTCCCCCGCCGGCTCCGCCCGGCGGCGGCGGCGGGGGTGGCGGAGGCGGCGGCGCCGGCGGCGGTGGCGCCGGCGGCGGCGGCGGCGGCGGTGGTGG
>JBBPIM010000043.1:0-15602 GCA_038040325.1 Candidatus Mayfieldus profundus | reverse complement strand
GTGGTCGTTGTCGAGCTTGACCTTGAACATCGTGTTGGGCAGGGCCTCGGTGACCTCGCCCTCCATCTCGATCTTCTCTTCCTTACCCACGGCGCGAAGGGTACCCGCCTCAGCGGCCCTCGAAAGTCGCGTTCCCGGGGCCCTCTTCCAGGAACGACTTCACCGCTCGCTGCAGGTCCTCGGTCTTGAACAGCGACGCCGCCACCTTGGGCGTCTCGCGGTCGGCCTTGTCCACACCGTCCTCCTCGAAGGCGCGGACGATGCGCTTGGTCGCCGCGTGTGCCTTGGTCGGCCCGGCCGCGAGCCGGTGGGCGAAGCTCATGCCCTTCTCCAGCAGTTCCTCGTCGGGGACGACGCGGTTGACCACGTTCCAGCGCTCCAGCGCCGCGGCCTCGTAGAGGCCGCCGGTCATCACGAACTCGCGAGCCCGCGCCGGGCCGGCGCGCTCGGCGATCCGCTGGGTGCCCCCCGCCCCCGGTGTCAGCCCGACCACCGCCTCCACCAGCCCGAAGCGAGCCGCCTCGGAGGCCCAGATCATGTCGCAGCCGAGGGAGATCTCCATGCCCGCGGTGAGGCAAAGCCCGTGCACGATCGCCAGGGTCGGGATCGGCAGCGACTCGATCTTGCGCACCGTGGTCAGCAGCGCCCCGAACATCTCCTGCGACCCCGATGCGTCGGTCGCGTCGAACAGATGGACGTCGACGCCCCCGGTGAACACCTCGCCCTGCGCCCGCCAGACCATCGCCCGCGCGTCGGAGAGTTCGACCTCCGAAACGCACCGGTTCAGCGACTCGAACGTGGCGCGCCCGAACAGGTTCAGCGGCGGGTCCTCGAGAACCAGCACCGCCACACCGCCGTCGCGCTCCAACCGTACCGGGCCGTCAGCCATCGCCGTCCCGGAGCCGTTCGGCGATCGCCTCGATCTCCGCCTCGTCGCCGCCGCGGGGAATCCACGGCAGCTTCAGCGGGTCGTCCCGGTAGCGCGGGATCACGTGGATGTGGAAATGGAAGACCGTCTGCCAGGCGGCTGCCCCGCACGAGTTGAGGATGTTGAAGCCGTCGGGGTCGAGCACTTCGCGGATGCGGCGAGCGAGGCGGCGGGCAGCGAGGGTCGTGTGCTCGAGGTCCTCGTCGGAGATATCCATCAGGTCGGCCGAGTGATTGCGGGGCACGACCAGGGCGTGGCCGGGGGTGGCCGGGCTGATGTCCATGAACGCCACCGTGTGCTCGTCGGATTCGACGATCTGGCCCGGCACGTCACCGGCAACGATCCCGCAGAAGAGGCAGTCCTCCGACATCGGCGAGGCAGCTTATATCGGTGCCGCTAGCCGGCGGCGCTGCGGGCCAGCTCCAGAGCCTCGTCGCGTGTCGCGACCTCCCCGGCGTACTGGGCCGCCTCCAGCTCGCGCAGAATCCGGCCCACCTCGGGCCCTTCGAGGCCGAGCTCGGCGGCCAGCTCGTCGCCTCGCAGCAGCGGCCTCGGGGGGCCCTCGCGCTCCCAGTCGAGCGCTGCGCCGAGCATCTCCTCAGCGAGCTCGAGGTGGGCCTCGACAATTTCCCCGCTCGCCACCGGCCCCTCACCCCGCGCCGCGAGGCGGTCGGCGACGGTGAGCAGGGTGACGTCGGCGGAAACCGGCTCGGTGGCCCGCAGGTAGTCGTGGATGCGGCGGCCCTGCAGCGGCCGCTCGTGGACCATGAAGCCGAGCCGCAGGTGGTGAACGGTCAGCGCCTCCAGGTGGCGGCGCAAGCGGCGGCTTGTGCGCAGCCGCCGGCACATCCCGCCGACTATCGCGGCCCCCTCGCGGTCGTGGCCGATGAAGGTGACGAAGCCGTTGCGCTGCTCACGGGTGACTGCCTTGCCGGCGTCGTGCACGACTGCGCCGAAGCGCAGTGCCGCGCCGCGGGTCAGCTCGTCGGAGAGCGGTTGCTCGAGCAGGGCGCGGGCCTCCGCGGCCCGCTCTCCGGCATAGCGCTCGAGGTCGCGCTCGACTTCGAGCAGCTGCCGCAGCACCTCGATCGTGTGCCCGTGAACGTCGAGGTGGTGGTTGGGGCTTTGCTCGAGCCCGCGCAGCTGCTCCAGCTCGGGCAGCACCGTACCGGTCACCCCCAGCGTGTCCATCAGCTCGAGGCCGCGCAGGGGGTCGGGGCCGGCCACCAGCCGGCGCAGCTCGGCGAACTGGCGCTCACCCGCCGGCTCGGAGGCCCTGCCGGCCTCCGCGCGGGCGAGGCGCAGGGTCTGCTCGTCGGGCTCGAGCTCCAGCTCGGCGCCCAGCCGGGCGGCGCGCAGCAGCCGCAGCGGGTCGTCGGCGAACGCCCTCTCCGACACGCAGCGCAGCGTTCGCGAGCCGAGGTCGGCCAGGCCGCGGTGAGGGTCGAGCACCCCTCCGCCGGCCAGCGGCATCGCCACCGCCCCCACGGTGAAGTCGCGGGCGGCGAGGTCGGCCTCGATCGAGCCGCCCCGAAGCACGGTCAGGTCGGCGATCGCGATGCGCTCGCGGTCCACCACGCGCCAGGTGCCGAACTCGTCGGAGAGCGGGAACGCATGGCCGCCGCAGGCCTTTGCGATCGCCCTGGCGGCCTGCTCCTCGGATCCGGCGACCGCGAGGTCGAGGTCGGTCACCTCACGGCCCAGAGCCGCCGCCCGCAGGGCGCCGCCCACCACCCATGCCTCGGCCTTGCCCTCGAGCACACGCCGGGCGAGCTGAACCGGCTCTGCCTCCTCCAGGCGCTCGGCGACGGCAACCGGATCGGCGACTGTCATCGCGAGGCCCTCGGCACCCGCTGCGAGATGCCGCAGGTCACCTCGTAGTTGATCGTGTCGAGACGCCGCGCCACCTCCTCGGCGAGGATTCGCTCGGATCCCTGGCTGCCGATCAGCACCGCCTCGGCGCCCGGCTCCACCTCGGTATCGGAGCCGAGGTCGATCGTGATGTTGTCCATCGAGACGGTGCCGACCAGCGGATACCGCCGGCCCCCGACCAGCACCTCGCCGTTGTTGGAGAGCCCGCGGCGCACGCCGTCGCCGTAGCCGATCGGCAGCACCCCGACCCATGTGTCCTCCGACGCGCGCCAGGTCCGGCCGTAGCCGGCACTGGCTCCGGCCACGAAGCGCTTCACGTCGGCGACGTAGGAGCGAAGCTCCAGTGCCGGCTGCAGCCCGCGCTCCGCCGGGTCGTCATGAAACGGGTCGAGCCCGTAGACGGCAATCCCGCAGCGGGCCATGTCGAAGTGGGATGCGGGGTCGCGAAACAGGGCGGCGCTGTTGGCCGCGTGCACGGTGATCTCCGGGTGCTGGGACTTCAGCTCGCTTGCCAGCGGCGCGAAGCGGCGGAGCTGCTCGTCGAAGAAGTCCGACTCGGGCTCGTCGGCGGTCGCGAAGTGGGTCCAGACACCGGCCAGCTCGAGATGTGGATCTTCGGCGCAGGCCCCCGCCAGCCCCGCCACCTCGCCTGGATCGGCGGTTCCGAGCCTTCCCATGCCGCTGTCGTGCTTGATGTGGACGCGCGCCGGCCGGCCCTGCGCCCGAGCCCGGTCGGCTGCAAGACGCAGGAAACCGTCTCGCCAAACGGCGATCTCGGATCCACCGTCCAGCGCGACGTCGGCCTCCTCCGGGGTCAGAGCGCCCATCGTCAGCAGCGGGACGTGCTGGAAGCGGCGGCCGATCTGCTCGGCCTCACGCGCTGTCGCCACCGCAAGGCGGGTGGCCCCGCCCTTCAGCGCGGCGGTGGCGCAGTCGTCGGCCCCGTGGCCGTAGCCGTCGGCCTTGACCACCGCGCAGAGCTCCGCCCCGTCGCTGAGCTGGGAGGCGAGCTGCGCGCAGTTCCGCTCGACCGCGCCGAGGTCGATCCGCGCGACGGCCCGCTCGGCCGTGGCCACCATCACGAACACCACCTGTCTCTCGCCTCGCAATCGGGGGCTGCGCCCCCTCTGCTCGGCGCTTTCACTACTGGGCGACGAGCGCCGCGAGGACGTCCGCGCGGGTCACCATTCCCGCCAGGCGGCCGTCGCCGTCCACCACCGGAAGGTGGTTGTGGTGCTTCTCGGCGATCAGGCGCGCCACCTCCTCGGCGTCGTCGTCCACCTTGGCGACGAACGGATCGGGCGTCATCAGGTCGGAGACCTTCGCCGCGAACGCCTTGTTGAGCCGCTCCTCGAATCCCTTCATCGAACCGACGAAGACCACGCCGCCCATGATGTTGAGGTAGTGGGGAAGGTGTACGTCGGCCTCCTGGTCGCTCAGCACCAGGTCGGACTCGCTGACGATGCCGATCACCTTGCCGTCGGCGTCGACCACCGGCAGCGCGCCCACGTCCTGCTCGGCGAGCAGCTCGATTGCCTTGCGCGCATCGTCGTCGGGCGAGAGACCCGGAAGGTCGCGATCCATGATGTCTGCGGCGGTCTTGGCCATCGGCGGGCCAGATTATTCGACCGGCACCTCGGAGCGGAGCGCCGCGGGCACTTGCGCGATCACGTCGGTGGCGATCACCGACTCGGCGGCTCCAACCTCCGCGGTGGCGAGCCGGCCGGCGCGGGCGTGGGCGATCACCCCGGCACAGGCCGCGGCGAACGGCTCCAGTCCGCGCGCCAGCAGCGCCGCGATCACGCCCGACAGCACATCGCCGGTGCCGGCGGTTGCCAGGGCCGGCGCCGAGATCGCGTTGACGGCGGTCCGCTGCCCGTCGCTGACGATCGTGTCGTCCCCCTTCAGCACGACCACCGCCCCGCTCCGCCCAGCCGCTTCGCGCACCGATGCCAGCCGGTGCGCCCCGACCTCCTCCGAGGGGCGCTCCAGCAGCCTTCCCAGCTCGCCCGCATGCGGCGTCAGCACGGCCGGCGCCTCGCGGCCGGAGAGGTCCTCGAGCCGGCCGGCCTGCGCGTTGAGGCCGTCGGCGTCGATCACCAGCGGGAGCTCGATGCGCAGGGCGAGATCCCGCGCCAGGTCCAGCGCGCCTTCGTCGCGCCCCAGACCCGGCCCCAGCACAGCCGCCGCCGCACGTTCGCAGGCCGAGAGGATCGCCTCCGCGGAGTCCGGCCCCAGGGTCCCGTCGCCTCCCGGACAGCCGACCGACATCACCTCGGTCAGCTTTTCCTCGAAGATCGGCTCCAGGTCGGCCGGAACCGCAACCGTCGCGTAGCCGGCGCCCGCCCGGATCGCCGCCTCGGCCGACATACACACCGCCCCGGTCAGGCCGCGTGAGCCTCCGGCAACCACCACCTGGCCGGAGCTGAACTTGGTCGACTGGGATCCGCGGCCCGGCGCGAGGTCGAGCACGGCGGGGCCGATCGCCCCCGCCGCCGGCTCGCCCGGTGCGCCGTCCGGAATCCCGATCGGCGCGATCAGCAGCTCACCTGTGTTCCACTTGCCGGGCGCCACCAGGTGTCCCACCTTGGCGGCATGAAAGCTGACCGTCACGTCGGCCTCGACGGCCGCGCCCTCCACCTCGCCGCTGGCGGCGTTGACGCCGGAGGCGATGTCGCAGGCGACCACCGGCGCGCCGCAGCGGTCGATCGCCTCGATCACCGCGTCGGCCGGATCGCGCGGGGCGCCGGAGAAGCCGGTGCCGAAGATGGCGTCCACCACCACACCGGAGCCGTCCAGTGCGCCGTTCAGCTCGTCGGCGGAGACCTGGCGAGCCGAAGCGAAGCGCTCCAGGTTGGCCGCGGCGTCGCCGGACAGCTCCTCCCCGGCCCAGAGCAGCAGCGCCTCGGCTTCGAAACCGGTTTCGGCAAGGCGTCGCGCCGCCACCAGCCCGTCGCCGCCGTTGTTTCCCTTTCCGCAGACGACGCGCACCGGCCCGTCCGGAGCAAGCTCGGCGACAGCGCGTGCGACCGCGGAGCCCGCCGTCTCCATCAGCTCCAGCGAGGGGACCCCCTGGTCCTCGATCGCCCAGCGGTCGATCGCGCGCATGCCCTCGGCGTCGTAGAGAGGTGTCAGCCAGCCCTCCATGCGCACGAGCGTAGCGGCGGCCCCGCGGCCGCCCCGGTCAGCGAGTTTCAGCCAGGGCGACCGCGGCGGCGTAGTCGCGCGAGTGGGTGAGCGAGACCCGCAGCTCGACATCCTGCGCGGCCGCCGCCCGCGCGGCCCTTCCGCTGAGCCGCAGCCGCGGCGGCTCGGAGCCCACAACCTCGACCTCGCGCAGGCCCAAGCCGTCGCTCAGGCCCAGCGCCTTCGCCGCCGCCTCCTTGGCGCAGAAGCGCGCCGCCAGGTGCTGCGCCGGGCGCCTCCGGCCGCGCGCGTAGTCGAGCTCGCCGCCGGTGAACACCCTTTCCGCCAGCCGCGGATGGCGATCCAGCGCCCGCTCGAGGCGGTCGATCTCCAGCAGGTCTATGCCGACGCCGGCCGCGATCGCTACTTCTCCACGCCTGCGACAAGCTTGGTGACGGTGTCGTCGCCGTCGCTGCCGCTGCCGGAGACCACGTAGGTGAACCGCTTCAGGTACGGCCGGGCCGCCAGGTACTCGGGATCGGAGTCCGCTCCCAGCGACTCGGCAAGCTGGGTGATCAGGCCGACCGAGAAGTAGGCGTTCAGGTCGACGTCGTCCCCCAGCGCAGCGGTCGCCTGCTTGAAGGTCGGGGAGTCGGCGAGGGTCTTGCCGCCGCCGGCGGTCGAGAGCGCCTGTTCTGTCGCCTCGGTGCCGTAGCCGACCGCGATCCGGTTGCCCGCGACCAGCAGCACCCCCGGCTTGGGCCCCAGATCGGGGTCGCTGATCTGAAGGCCGGTGCCGCCGCTGACCCGCTTGATGCCGGGCTCGCCCGATGCGACCGCGAGGCCGGAGAACGTGCCGATGATGTCCTGGGCCTTCTCGGGGTTGCTGACGGTGATCACGAGGGCGCCCTCGACGGTCTCCTCGGTCGTCCCCTCGACGAACAGGCCAAGGTCGTCAAGGATGCCGGTGATCTCATCGAGGCTGAGCCCGGCCGAGGAGAGCCGCTGGTCGATCGTCTCGCGCGAGAGGCCGGGAATCCCGGCGGACTCGAGCTGGTCGAGTGTCCTGGAGACGAGTTTGCCTACGTCTGCCACTGCGAAAGCGGCAAACGATTCGGCGGGGAAGGAGCCGATCAGCTCGGTGACGTCGCCGGGCTGGAAGCCGAAGTCGGCGTTGGTGAGCTGCTCGACCACGATCGAGTCCGATTGCGGAACGAGGCTGGCCAGGACGCTCTTGCCCGATGCCTCGCCGAAGAAGGCCTTGAAGGCCTGGCTGCTTGCCGGGTCGTCGCTCTGCTCCTCGATCGCCTGGAGGACCGCGTCGAGACCGACGTAGGCATCGGCCAGGCTGTTCGCCGGGGCCTTGTCGATCGTCTCGCTGAAGTCGGAGTTGTCGGCCAGCGAGTCGCCGCCCTGGGATACGTCCACGGCCTCCTTGAAGCCCTGCTCGTCGCCGATTACCAGGAAACCGTCGAGGACTCCCACGGCGGTGTCCTGGTCGAGCAGGTAGTCGACGCCCTCGTACTCGCGGTCCTGGTCGCCCTTCTCCCTGGCCTTGTCGATGAAGTCCTGCGTTGCGCCTTCGTCGGTGGTCTCGATCACCCCGGCGGCGTGTGGGCTGTCGCCGGTGATGTCGGAGATGAACGCGCCGGCGTTGTCGCCCAGCCAAGGGTTGATGTCCCCCTCGAAGGAGATGTCCTCGGCGCTGGATTCAGCGTTGGCCTCGTCGACCGCCCGGTCGATCAGATCCTGGACGGTCTGGCCGCCGCTGATGGTCTGCACGAGGCCCTCGGTATTGGTCTTGACCTCTCCCTCTGGCCGCAGCTTGGCCTGGAAGTAGACCGGAACGTCGGAGGGTGCGAGCGCGGCCGGATCGGTGCTGTCGGCACCGCCCCCGCCGCAGGCGGCGAGGGCGATCGCAGCCGCGGCCGCGCAGGCAATGGCACCGATCCGACGCCTCATCGGCGCGCGATGCTACTCAACCGTGACGGTCTTGGCGAGGTTGCGCGGCTGGTCGACGTTGAGATCGTTGAGGCGGGCGATGTGGTACGCGAGGAGCTGCAGCGGCAGGATCGCCAGAATCGGTTGCAGGATCCAATCGGTGGCCGGGACGTAGACGGTCTCCTCGGTCACCTCGGCCACCTCCTCGTCGCCCACGGTGGCGATCGCAATCACGTCGGCGCCGCGGGCGCGCACCTCGGCGACGTTGGAGAGAACCTTCTCCAGCACCGGGCTTTGGGTCGCCACGCAGACCACCGGGGTCGATTCGTCGAGCAGCGCGATCGGCCCATGCTTCATCTCGCCCGCGGCGTAGGCGTCGGTGGGAATGTAGGAGAGCTCCTTCAGCTTCAGGGCCCCCTCGAGGCAGATAGGCAGACCGATGTGGCGGCCGAGATAGAGGAAGAAATTCTGCTGATGGTGCAGGCGGGCGATCTCCTGCACCCGTTCGTCGACCGACTCGATCGTCTGCTCGATCTTGGAGGGGATGCCCTTCAGCTCCTTGACGAGCCGCGAGAGCTCGGCCGGCTCGAGCGTCCCGCGCAGCTCCGCGAGGCGCAGCCCGAGCAGGTACATCACCGCCACCTGGGCGACGAAGGTCTTGGTCGCCGCGACCCCGATCTCCATGCCCGCCCGGGTGAACAGCACCGCGTCGGCATCGCGGGTCGCCTGGCTGCCCATGATGTTGGTGACCGCCAGCACCTTCGCGCCGGCTTCGCGGGCGAGACGCATCGCCG
Organism: Candidatus Mayfieldus profundus; assembly: GCA_038040325.1. Classification (GTDB taxonomy): domain Bacteria; phylum Actinomycetota; class Thermoleophilia; order Solirubrobacterales; family 70-9; genus Mayfieldus; species Mayfieldus profundus. The sequence continues at coordinate 6,941 of JBBPIM010000043.1, read as the reverse complement.
CCAGTGTGTCGGCCGTCTCGCCCGACTGCGTCATCCCAACGACCAGGTCGTCGGAGCCGACCACCGGGTTGCGGTAGCGGTACTCCGAGGCGATGTCCATCTCGACCGGCACCCGCGCCCACTGCTCGATCGCGTAGCGGCCGACCAGGCCGGCGTGGTACGAGGTCCCGCAGGCGACGATCACGATGCGGCGGATCCCCCGCAGGTAGTCGTCGTCGAGATCGACCTCGGAGAGGTCGATGCCGTCATCGGTCGGTAGCCGGTCGGAGATCGTCTCCGCCACCGCGTCGGGCTGCTCATGGATCTCCTTCATCGTGAACGTCGGGTAGCCGCCCTTCTCCGCCGCGTCCTCGTCCCAGGTGATCTCCTCGGACTCGCGCTCGACCGGACTCCCGTCGGCCCCGGTGATGGTCACGCCGGAGCCGTCGATCGTGACCACCTCGTCGTTGTGAATCTCCATCACCCGGCGGGTCTCGGCAAGAAACGCAGGGATCGCCGAGGCCAGGAACGTCTCGCCCTCGCCGACGCCGGCGATCAGCGGGCACTCCTTGCGGGCCCCGACGAGGACCTCGGGCTGGTCGGCGTGTATCGCGACGAAGGCGTAGTGGCCGCGCAGCTCGTTGAAGGCGGCGCGCACGGCCTCGGTCAGGTCGCCGTCGTAGTGGCGCTCGATCAGGTGGGCGACGATCTCGGCGTCGGTCTCGGAGCTGAAGCGGTGGCCCTGCTCGGCCAGCTCGTGCCGCAGGTCCGCGTGGTTCTCGACGATCCCGTTGAGGACGATGTGGATGCGGTCGCTGCAGTCGCCGTGAGGGTGGGCGTTCTCCTCGGTGACGCGGCCGTGAGTGGCCCAGCGGGTGTGAGCGACGCCGGTGGTGGCGGGTGGCGCGGCCACGGCGACGCCGCCCTCGCCGTTCCACTCTGCGTCGACGGCCTGGCGGAGGTTGGAGAGGTTGCCGACCGCTCGCACGCTGTCGATGTGACCGTTAGAGATCACCGAGATGCCCGCGGAGTCGTAGCCGCGGTACTCGAGCTTCTCCAGCCCGGCCACCAGCAGGTCCTGGCATGGCCGGGCACCGACGTATCCGACGATGCCGCACATGGTTAGGCAGGGAAGGGTAGAGCTAGCCGAGTTCTTTCTCGACTACCGCAACGAGCCGCCCGCATACCTGCGCGCATTCGTCCTCGCTGGGCGCCTCGACCATCACCCGCACCAGCGGCTCTGTACCAGAGGGGCGAACCAGCACCCTGCCCCGCCCCTCCAGCGCCGCGTTCTCCCGTTCCACGGACTCCCAAACGGCGGTGGCGCCCTCTATCGCCCCGCGATCGGCGACGCGCACGTTCTCGAGGCGCTGGGGAAGCTTCTCGAACGGGCGCGTCTCGGCGAGCGAGGCACCGTCGAGCGCCTGCATGGTCAGCAGCGAGGCGGCGATTCCGTCGCCGGTCGGCGCGTAGTCCATCGAGATGATGTGGCCGGACTGCTCGCCGCCCAGGCTCCAGTCGCGCCGCTCCAGCTCATCGAGCACGTAGCGGTCACCGACCGGCGTGGTGGCGACCTCGATCCCCGCCGACTTCATCGCCTGGTGAAAGCCGTAGTTGGTCATCACCGTCACCGCCACGCCGCCGCGCAAGGCCCCGCGCTCGTGCAGGTGCGAGGCGGCGAGGGCGATCAGCTCGTCGCCGTCGTGCACCCGGCCATCGGCGTCGACGGCCATCAGCCGGTCGCCGTCGCCGTCGAAGGCGAAGCCGATGTCGGCGTCGCCCGCCGCCATCCGCTCCGCCAGGTGCTCGATCTGGGTCGAACCGCAGCCGTCGTTGATGTTGCGGCCGTCCGGCTCCGCAGCCAGCGCCTCGACCTCGGCACCGAGCCGCTGGTAGATCGCCGGCGCGGCGCGGTGGGTGGCGCCGTTGGCGCAGTCGAGCATCACCTTGGCCCCTGCCAGGTCGAGTGAGAAGGCCCCGGCCAGCTCGCGCAGGTAGTCGTCGAGCGCCCCGCGCAGCTCGCGCACCCGCCCGACGCCGTCGGATGGCGCGGGATCGTCCATCAACGCCTCGATGCGGGCCTCGGCCGCGTCGTCGAGCTTGCGGCCGTTGCCGGAGAAGAACTTGATCCCGTTGTCGGCGAACGGGTTGTGCGACGCCGAGACCACTGCGGCGAGATCGAGGCCGTGGCGGCTGGCCAGTATCGAAGCGGCGGGTGTCGGCAGCACGCCCGCGAGCAGAGCGTCCCCGCCGGCCGCGGCCACGCCAGCTGCCAGCGCCGACTCGAGCATCGGGCCCGACTCGCGCGTATCGCGCACGATCAGCACCTGGGGACGGCTTGCCTCGGCGGCCAGCGTCGCGGCGCGACCCAGCGCGGTGGCCAGCTCGGCAGTGACAAACGATCCGGCCTCCCCCCGGACCCCGTCCGTCCCGAAGAGCTTGCGCTCGGGCGCCATCGGCTCGACGGCGCTCAGCGCTTCGAGAACTGGGGCCGCTTGCGGGCTTTCTTGAGTCCCGCCTTGCGGCGTTCCTTGACCCGCGCATCGCGGGTCAGAAACCCGCGGCGCTTGAGGTCCTTGCGGAGCTCGGGGTCGACCTCGGTGAGAGCGCGGGCGATGGCGTGGCGGATAGCCCCGGCCTGTCCCCCGATGCCGCCGCCGTGGACGTTCACCCGCACATCGACTGTTCCTTCGTAGCCGCTGACGGCAAGCGGCTGCAGGGCAGTGGTTCGATGCAACGGCCGGGCGAAGTACTCCTCGATCGGCCGCCGGTTGATCTCGAACTTGCCGTCACCGGGCGTAAGGGTGACGCGGGCGATCGATCGCTTGCGCTTCCCGGTCGCCAGGTAGCGGGCGTCGCTCGCCAGCTTCGCGAGCTCACGCGCCGGGGCGTCGGGCTCTTCCTCCTTGCGGTCCTCGGTGACCGCGGCCTCGAGACGGGCGCGCTCCTCCGCCTCGGCCTCGAGACGGGCGCGCTCCTCGGCGCTGAGATCCTTCTGATCCTCGAGCTTGATCGGGTCGAGCTCGGCGCCGGGCGGGAGCTCCTCGCCCTTCTTCTTGCCCTCTTCGCCCTTGCCCTCTTCGGTCTTGCCCTCTTCGGTCTTGGCCTCGGCCGCAGGGGCAGCCTCGGCCGGCTCGTCGCCGGAAGGTTCATCGCCCGAGGACTCCTCCGGAGCTTCTACGGCTGCGTCCTCGGCGCGGTCGGCGGCGTCGTCCCTGCCGTCCTGGTCGGCAGCTTCCTGCTCGGGGGACTCCTCCGAGGTCTCCTCAGGCTCCTTGCCCTCGTCCTGCTGCTTCTCTTCGTCCGCCATCAGTCCTCGATCTCCATCGGTGTTGGCTGTTGCGCCTGGTGGGGGTGGTCCGGTCCGGCGTAGACCTTCAGCTTGGTGATCTGCCTGCGGGCAAGGCGGTTTCGCGGCAGCATCCCCTTCACCGCCTTGCGAATCACCTCCTCGGGCCGGCGCTCGAGCATTTCCCCGAGCGTGCGCGACCTGATCCCGCCCGGATAGCCGCTGTGACGCCAGTAGAGCTTCTGGGCGAGCTTGTCCCCGGTGACGTGGATCTTCTCCGCGTTGACGACCACCACGAAATCGCCCGTGTCCACGTGGGGGGTGTACTCGGGCTTGCGCTTTCCGCGCAGCGTTTCCGCGATCCGCGTCGCGAGCCTGCCCAGGGTCTTGCCCTCGGCATCGACCACGTACCAGTCTCGCTGGCGGTCGGCGGGTGTAGCCACATAGGTCTTCATCGCTGAAAAGCCGCGCGGGCAGGCGCCGAGCGCGGCCCGCGGATGATAGTGGCCCATCCGCCGCCGCGTGCCCAGACCGGGCATGTGAGGGTATACGTCGAGACGACCCGGCGCGCGGATATAATGCCGCGCCGAATAGCCGAATCCCCGCCGGCCGTGCCGGAGGGGAGCGGAGGAACCGGAGGAGCCCGTTAAGGCTCCAAGGGGCGAATCGGACGACGTCGAAGTCCGTAGCGCAGCTCTTTCAGCGCGAGCCCGACAGCTAACTCCGCAGGCGTGGAAAGAGAGGGCAGTTGGCGACACGCTCCAACGCCCGGCGCCGGCCAAGGCCGATCGCACGGGTCACAACAGCCACACTGGTGACGCTCCTGGCGGCAGGCGTGGGCGTCGCGAGCGCGGCCGAAGGGGTTGGCGGCGCCGCCGCCCCGGGCACCCCGGTGGTCCGCGACGCGGTCTGCCTCAGCGGCTGCGTCGGCCTGCGCAAGGCGACGGTGGGTGGCATGGTCCAGGTCAGCGGCCGCAACATGGCGGCGGTGCAGAAGGTCAGCTTCCCGGGAGCGCGCAAGCGCATCCTGGCCCCGGTCACGGCGACCACCAACACCACCGCCCAGGCGGTCGTCCCCGCGGGAGCGAAGAGGGGCAAGGTCCGGGTCCGCGACGGCTACGGGCAGGCCTCCGAGCTGTCGGAGCAGAAGCTGGTGATCCGGCCGCGCAGCCAGCTCCGTTCGAGCGCCTCGCTACAGCTCGTGGAAGCCGAGGTCTCCCCCGCCAAGACCTATTACTTCGGCAAGCGCCAGGCAACGCTCAACTTCGTGATCGCCAGCGCCCTGCCGGCCAACGACCTCCGGGTCGACGTCGTCTCGCCGACAGGTGAGGTGGTGAAGACCTTCTTCCCCACCAGCGTGATCCCCAACGCCACCAGCAGCGTCTCCTGGGACGGCACGGGCTCGGATGGAAGGCCGGCGGCAAGCGGCTGGTACGTGTTCCGGATCTCCGGAGCCGACGGCGTTGCGGCGGCCCGCGCCCAAGGCTCCCAGCTGCCCGACCTCAGCATCGCCGTCTACGGCTACATCTTCCCGATCCAGCCCGCCCGCGTGGCGCACTCCTACGGTGACGGGCTGGGGGCCGGCCGCGGCCACCAGGGCCAGGACGTGTTCGCCAAGTGCGGCAGCCGGCTGGTCGCGGCGCGTGGCGGCCGCGTCGAGCACAACGCCTACCACGGCGCAGCCGGAAACTACATCGTGATCGACCTCAAGGGCTCCGGCGAGGACCACGCCTACATGCACCTCGTGTCGCGCTCGCCGCTTCAGGTCGGCCAGGTCGTGCGCACCGGGCAGTACATCGGCGACCTCGGCGACAGCGGCAACGCCTCCGGCTGCCACCTCCATTTCGAGCGCTGGTCGGCGCCGGGCTGGTACGAGGGTGGGTCGGTGCTCGACCCGACCACCCCGCTCAAGCAGTGGGACAAGTACAGCTGACCTGACAGCTGGGCTGGCCGCGCTCACGCCTGGCTTACGCCTAGGATGTCGCGCTCGTGCCTGCCGTAGCAATACCCCTTGCCTGCCTCACCGTCCTCGGCACCTTCGCCGGCGGCTGGCTGGCATTTCGGCTGTCGAACTCGATTCCGACCGTGATGGCGCTGACCGGAGGCGTCGTCGTGGCAGTGGCCCTGTTCGACGTCCTTCCCGAGGGCGTCGAGCACGTCGGCGATCCCGCCGATGCCGGGAGCCTGGTCGCGGTCGGCTTTCTCGCCTTCTTCCTCGCAGAGCGAGTGCTGGTGCTGCACCACCGCGACGATCCCGCCGAAGCAAAGGCCCACAGCCAGGTGGGCGTGCTCGGTGCCCTCGGCCTTTCGATCCACAGCTTCATCGACGGCCTGGGCATCGGCCTCGCCTTCGGGCTCGACGCGGGGACGGGATTCCTCGTCTTCATCGCAGTAATCAGCCACGACTTCGCCGACGGACTGAACACGGTCGGCTTCGTGATGAGCCAGTCGGGCGACAGGCGCCTGGCCAGCCGCTGGCTGACCATCGACGCTTTCGCGCCCCTGCTGGGCGCGATCGTGGGCTCGCTGATTACCGTCTCCGACCACACCCTCGGCTACATGCTCTCCGTCTACGCCGGCTTCTTCATCTACATGGGCGCGGTGGACCTGTTGCCCGAGGCGCATGCCCATGCTTCGTGGCACCGGATCGGGTTGACGGTCGCCGGCTTCGCGCTGATCTACGCCACGAGCCTGATCGCCGTGCACTGAGCCGAGTACCGACCGCAGCCGCCTAATCTTTCGGGCTATGGAGCACGCCACGCTTCAGCTGGCGGCGCCTCAGCCACTCAGCGCCAACGAACGCGCGGAGCTCGTGTCTCGTGCCCGGTTCCTGGCGTGGTTGGGCATCGGCTGGCATGCCGTCGAGGCGGCGATTGCCATCGCCGCCGGTCTCGCCGCGGGATCGATCGCCCTGATCGGCTTCGGCGCCGACAGCGTGGTCGAATCGCTGGCCGGGGCGATCCTCATCTGGCGCTTCGCCGGCGACCGCGCCGGGTCGGCAGCGGCCGAGCTGCGGGCGCAGCGACTGATCGGCGTCAGCTTCTTCGTGATCGCCGGCTACGTCGCCGCGGAAGCGGCGCGCACCCTGATCTCGGCGGACCATCCCGAGGTGAGCTGGGTCGGGATTGGGCTCGCGGCGGTGACCCTGCCGACCATGCCCCTGCTGGCCGCCGCCAAGGCCAGGGTCGGCGAGCGCCTCGGTTCCTCCGCGACCAAGAGTGAGGGGCGCCAGAACATGCTCTGCGCCTACCTCTCGGTCGGGTTGCTGGCGGGTCTCGGCGCCAACGCCCTGCTCGGCTGGTGGTGGGCCGACCCGGCCGCGGCCCTGCTAATCGCCGCTGTCGCGGTAAACGAGGGGCGCGAGGCCTGGCGAGGCGAGGCGTGCTGCGAGGCTGGCTGACAGCCAGTTAGGAAGGCCGGCTGGGACCTACTCCCACTCGATAGTCGCCGGCGGCTTGGAGGAGACGTCGAGCGCGACCCGGTTGACCTGCGGGACCTCGTTGATGATCCGGTTCGAAGCCCGCTCCAGCAGGTCGTAGGGCAGCCGCGCCCAGTCGGCGGTCATCGCGTCGTCGGAGGTCACGGCGCGGATCACGATCGGGTAGGCGTAGGTGCGCTCGTCGCCCTGGACGCCGACCGAGCGCACGACCGGCAGCACGCAGAACGACTGCCA
>JBBPIM010000042.1:0-15703 GCA_038040325.1 Candidatus Mayfieldus profundus | reverse complement strand
CCCTGGCGCCCGGAGCGGCCGCGCAGCTGGTTGTCGATGCGGCGCGACTCGTGGCGCTCGGTGCCGCAGATGAACAGCCCGCCCAGCTCGCACACCTCCTCGCCCTCGCCTTCGATCTGGGGCTCGAGCTCGGCGATCTTCCCGGCCAGAGCCTCCTCGTAACCCTCGGAGTCGGGGGTGATGCCCTTCTTTGCGAGCTCGAGCCTGGCCATGCCCTCGGGGCTGCCGCCGAGCTTGATGTCGACGCCGCGGCCCGCCATGTTGGTGGCGATCGTGACCGCGCCCTTGCGTCCCGCCTGGGCGATCGTCTCACCCTCACGCTGGGCGTGCTCGGGCTTGGCGTTGAGCACGGAGTGCTCGATCCCGCCCCGGCGCAGCTCGTCGGAGATCATCTCCGAGACCTCGACCGAGACGGTGCCGACGAGGATCGGCTGGCCCTGCTCGTGGCGGCCCTCGATCTCGCCGATCACCGCCTTCCACTTGCCGTCCTTGGTCTTGAAGATCTGGTCGTTGTGGTCGGCGCGGACCATCGGCACGTTGGTCGGGATATCCACCACCGGCATCTTGTAGATCTTCATGAACTCGGTCGCCTCGGTGAGCGCCGTGCCGGTCATGCCCGAAAGCTTGTCGTAGAGCCGGAAGTAGTTCTGCAACGTGACCGTGGCGAGCGTCTGGTTCTCCTCGCGGATCGCCACGCCCTCCTTCGCCTCTATCGCCTGGTGCAGGCCCTCCGACCAGCGGCGGCCCTCAAGGATGCGGCCGGTGAACTCGTCGATGATCATCACCTGGCCGTCGACCACTGCGTAGTCCTTGTCGCGCCTATAGAGCGACTCGGCCTTCAGGCCCTGGATCAGGTGGTTGACCAGGGTGCCGTGCTCGGACAGGTAGAGGTTGTCGACGCCGAGGAATTGCTCCGTCTTGGTGACCCCTTGCTCGGTCGGGGCCACCGTCTTGTGCTTCTCGTCGAACTCGTAGTCGTACTCGGCCTCGGAGGTGTCCTTGCTCTCGCCCAGCGAGCGCAGCTTGTCCTTGGCCTGGACCCCCTCGAGCTGCTTGGCGAGGCGGGCGAAGGTGTAGTAGGTCTCGGCAGCCTGCTCGGGGGCGCCGGAGATGATCAGCGGGGTCCGCGCCTCGTCGATGAGGATGTTGTCCACCTCGTCGACGATCGCGAAGTGATGGCCGCGCTGCACGCAGTGCTCCAGCGCGCCGGCCATGTTGTCGCGCAGGTAGTCGAAGCCGAACTCCGAGTTGGTCCCGTAGGTGACGTCGCAGGCGTACTTTTGCTGCCGGGTCGCATGGTCATCCATTTCCTGGATCGCGGAAACGGTGACGCCGAGGGCGTCGTAGATCGGCTTCATCCACTCGGCGTCGCGGCGCGCCAGGTAGTCGTTGACGGTGACGAGATGGACGGAATCGCCGCCCAGCGAGTTGAGGAACACGGCGAGGGTGGCGGTCAGCGTCTTGCCCTCGCCGGTCTTCATCTCCGCGATCGCCCCGTCGTCCAGAACCATGCCGCCGATCAGCTGCACGTCGAAATGGCGCTGGCCGATGCTGCGCTTGGCGGCCTCGCGGGTCAGGGCGAATGCGTGCGGCAGCAGATCCTCCAGCGATTCCCCGTTGCGCGCGCGCTCGCGCAGCTCGTCGGCCTGCTTGCGGATCTCGGAGTCCTCGAGCAGCTCCATCTCGGGCTCGAAGCGGTTGATAGCGGCGACGCGCTTCTCGTAGGCGCGGAATTTGCGCCCCTCACCCACGCGCAGCGCGCGGGTCACCATTTCCCTGGCGGGCATGCGTCTAGGTTAGCTGCCTAGGGTGGCCGGGCCGGACCGCCTCATTGCGCCTGGTGGTCCTCCCCGGCACCGCCGCGCAGGCGGTCCCTGCCGGGGCCACCCCGCAGCCTGTCGCGCCCCCATCCGCCCTTCAGGTGATCGCGACCCGGTCCGCCCCTGAGCAGGTCGTCGCCCCGGCCGCCGAGCAGCAGGTCCCTCCCTACGGCGCCGAAGACCTTGTCGGCTCCGCCGCCGCCGCAGAGCCGGTCCCTGGCACCGAGCCCGCGGATCACGTCCCTGCCGCCCAGCGCGGAGATCACATCGCGCTTGCGCGTGCCGCGCAGGACGTCGCGGCCGGAAGTGCCGACGTCGGTCACCTTTCGTCCCCCGCAGCGTCGGGTGCTCTCGAAGCCGGCAGTGACGCTGCGGTCGGAGTCCATCGCCAGAAGGCAGCGGCTGCCGTCGGGCTGCGGGCACCCCGTCCAGCCGGCGAAGCTCGACGACGCGCCGGCGGTCGCGGTGAGGATCGCGAACACGCCGTCGCCGTAGCTCTCGGCGCAGTTCGGCGGGCAGTCGATACCGGGGCCGAAGACCTGGCCGCTCCCGCTTCCCTCCGTTTGAACGGAGAGGCCGCGGAACACCCCGCAGGAGGCCGGGGTCGGCCCGTGCAGACGCCGCACGGGGCCGCTGCCGAGGGCAACGTACAGGCGGGCGCACGCGTCCTCGCCGAAGGAGTACGGGTTCGGCACCGACAGCCCCTCGGAGCGCTCGTCTGTCGCGGACGGCAGGGCCGGCGCGAGCGAGCGGAGGTCGCCTGCGCAGAGGTCGGCGAAGACGTAGCGGCCGAGCAGGTCGGGCACGCTCGGATCGCGCACCACGAAGCCGCCGGTGATCGAGCAGCCGAAGGCGGCGCCCCCGCCCGGGTTCAAGTGCGGATACTCGAAGATCGGATCGGTGAAGGGACCGGTGCAGCCGCTGAGCTCGAAGTCATGCAGCCCCTCCCGGCAATCCCAGCCGAAGTTGTCCCCGGCGCCCATCCCGGCCGAAACCGGCTCGTAGTCGACCTCCTCCCAGCTCCCCTCGCCGACGTCGCCGATCAGCAGCGCCCCGGTCGCGCGGTCGAAGGAGAAGCGCCAGGGATTGCGCAGCCCGTAGGACCAGATCTCGTCGAGGCCTGGACCGCCCACGAAGGGGTTGTCGGCAGGGATCGAGTAGGGGGCTGCACCGCTCTGCCGCGGATCGATGCGCAGGACCTTGCCGAGCAGCGTGTCGAGGCTCTGCCCGTTGTCGCCACCGGTGCCTCCGTCGCCGGTCGCCAGATAGAGGTAGCCGTCGGGCCCGAACTGAAGCTGGCCGCCGTTGTGATTTTCCGCTGAGGAGTGCTCGATCGTCATCAGGGGCCGCCGTGTCGATCTGTCGACCGAGTTGCCGCTGGCGGTGAACTCATCGATCTGAAGGTCGCCGTCGGAGGCTGTGTAAAAGACGTAAAGACGGCCGGTCTCGGCGAAGTCGGCCGGAAGCGCGACCGATAACAGGCCGCGCTCGCCGCTGCAGCAGCTCACCAGCGCCGGCTGCGAGCTGAGGTCAAGGAATGTCGTCGCAGGGCCGGGGTCGTCGGGGTCGTCGAGCAGGATCTGCCCGGCTCGCTGGACCACGAACAAACGGGTGTGATCGTCGGGGTCGGAGGTGACGTAGATCGGCGTTGCGTAAGTGCCCACGTCCTCGAGCTGGGCCCCGGGTGCCGATGCCGCGGGAATGAGCGAGATCGCGAGCGCAGCTACGACCGCGGCGACTGCCCAAGATTCCCCTGGCTTGCCCACGCCTCAATTATCGGTGCCGGGCTGGACGAGCCCGAGTCTTCCGCCCCCTAGGCCGATCGGCTGCGCAACCGCGCCATTATGCGCCGCGTCTGTCGCCGCTTACGGCGTTTCTCGCGGTGGCGCTTGACCTGGCGACGTATGTCCTCGGCAAGCTCGTGGATCGTGTGCATCATCTCGGGCGAGGCCTCGCGGGCGCGCAGTGTCACGCCCTTGAGATGCAGCGTTGCCTCGGCGACGTAGCGATCGGAGATCGAGGGGTTTCGCTCCTCGCTCAGCTCGACGTCGAGCGTGGCCAGGTCGGAAACCTGCTTGCCGACCCTGCGGAAGCGCTTCTCGACGTGCTCCCGCAGCTCCTCGGTGACATCGACGTTGCGGCCGCGGATCTCGATGCGCACGTTCCCTCCTTGGTCGGGAGCAGCTCCTCCGCAAATGCTACGCCTCTCGCTCCAGAACGCCAAGCTCAGCAAGGCGGCCTGGCCAGAACCAGCCCGAACCGATCATCTAGGGTCCGCGCCGTGAGCGAGAGGACCATCGACGTCGTCGTGCTCGGCGCAGGGCCGGCCGGCGAGGTGTGCGCGGGCCGCCTCGCCGACGGCGGGCTGGAGGTGGCGATCGTCGAGGAGCACCTGGTCGGGGGCGAGTGCTCCTATTACGCCTGCATGCCCTCGAAGGCGCTGCTGCGCCCGGGGGAGCTGCTCGACGAGGTCGAGCGCGTTCCCGGCGCGGCCGAAGCGGTGAGCGGCGACCTCGACGTCGAGGCGGCGCTGCGCCGCCGCGACGAGGTGATCCACGATCTCGATGACTCCAGCCAGGAGCCCTGGCTGAAGGACAGGGGGATCGACATCGTCCGCGGCGAAGGCAGGCTCGACGGCGAGCGCACGGTCACGGTCGGCGAAGGGGTCCTGAAGGCCCGCAAGGCGGTGGTGATCGCCACCGGCTCGGCCGCAGCCTTCCCCCCGATCGAGGGACTGGCGCAGGCCGCCGCCTGGGGAAACCGGGAGGCGACGACGGCCGACGAACCGGCCCAGAGCCTGATCGTGCTCGGCGGCGGGCCGGTTGGGGCGGAGATGGCACAGGCGTGGTGCTCGCTGGGCTCCGAGATCGTCCTGATCGAGGCCGCCGAGCGACTGCTGCCCAACGAGGAGCCGTTCGCCGGCGAACAGGTGGCCGAGGCTCTGCGCGACCAAGGCGTGGACGTGCGGATCGGAGAGAAGGCCACGTCGGTACAGCGAGACGGCGCGGTGACGGTGAGCCTGGAGGGCGGTGCCGCTGTAACCGGCGCGGAGATCCTCGTCGCGGTCGGTCGCCAGCCGCGCACCGGGGAGATCGGGTTGGAGAGCGCCGGCATCGACGGCGGCGGCTTTCTCGAGGTGGACGACCAGCTGCGGGTGGAGGGCAGCGACTGGCTCTATGCGATCGGCGACGTCAACGGCCGGGCGCTGCTCACCCACATGGGCAAATACCAGGCGCGCGTCGCGGCGGATCACATCCTCGGCAAGGATGTGGCGGCGACGGAGGAGCGGCGCGGCTCGCCGCGCGTGACCTTCACCGAGCCCCAGGTCGCCGCGGTGGGAAAGACCTTGGAGCAGGCGCAGGATGAGGGCATTTCGGCCAAAGCCGTGGACACCCTGACCGCGGGGAGCGCCGGGGCGAGCTTCGTCGGAAAGGACGCGCCCGGCACCAGCCGCCTCGTAATCGACGAGGACCGCAGGGTGCTGGTCGGCGCCACCTTCGTCGGCCCGGAGACCGCCGACTTCCTGCACGCGGCGACGATCGCGGTGGTCGCGGAGGTGCCGCTGGAGCGGCTCTGGCACGCGGTGCCCGCCTTCCCCACCCGCAGCGAGGTGTGGCTGAACCTGATGGAGGAGTACGGGCTCTAAATCAGAGCGCGCGGGCGAAGGTGACCGCCGCCACCCGCTCCGCGCCCGCCCTTCGCAGCGCCTTCGCGCACGTCCCCAGGGTCGCCCCCGTGGTGTGCACGTCGTCGACGAGCAATGCCGAGGCGGCGACCGGGGCGGAGGCGCGGACCGACGGGGGCCGGCGCAGGCGGACGGCACGCGGCCGGCCCACCTGACGAGGCCCGTCGCCCCGCGTCAGGCACCGCTCGAGCGCAAGCCCGGTGATCGCCGCGAGCGCGCTCGCGATCTCGTCGGCGGGATCGAAGCCACGACGAAGCAGGCGCATGGGTGCGGGTGGAACCGGGACCAGCGTGGCACCGATCAGGCCGGGCGGAGCAGCGGCGCAGATCCGCGCCGCCAGAAGTCTGGCAACCGGCAGCAGCCGGCGGAACTTCAGCGCCGCCACCAGGTCACGGGCGACCCCGTCGTGCGGAGCCGCCGACCAGACGACGTCGAGGCCCGGCGCAGTGCTGAACAGGGAACGCAACCCACATAGGGCGCCGTAACAACTCCGGCAGAGGACCGAGTCGGGGCCGCAGCCAGCGCCGCAGACGGCGCAGCGGGGAGGAGCCAGCAATGACGCCAGGGCGTCGACCAGGTCCATTGCGGCGATGCTGACCGGCGCAGCTGCGCGCGTCGCGCGCGAAACGAAACCTAGTCGGAACGGTTGGCCGCGATCGTCTGCGCGAGAGCCGTCCCGGGCGCCAACTCGATATCGGACAGCACGACCGACTCGGCGACGTGCGAGCCGGCGCCAATCCGGCAGCCGTCCCCGATCACCGCAGGCCCCTCGATCCGAACTTCCCCCTCCAGCTCCACCCGGGCCCCGAACAGGGCCGGTGGCGCGATCCCGGCCTCGTCGAGATTCGTGCCCTCCCCCGCCCAAACGCCGTCGGCCACCTCGGGGACGCCACGATCGACGGCGACCTCCCCGGCCAGGGCATCGAAATTGCCCTGGCGCAGCTCCTCGAGATTGCCTATGTCGTTCCAGTAGGCGTCGATCTCGTACGAGTAGAAGGGGACGTTGGCATCGAGCAGGGCCGGGAACACGTCCATAGCCCAATCGGTGAAGCCGGGCGGGTCATCGGGACCAGCCGCCTTGCCGGTCTCCCCTTCGGCGGGAAAGAAGTCGAAGATCTCCGAGCTGAACATGTAGATGCCGCAGTTGGCGAGGTCGGAAAGGGCCTCGGCTGGGTCGGGCTTCTCCTGAAAGCCCTGGATGCGGCCGTCGGCGCCGGTGATCGTGACGCCGAACTGGCTCGTGTCCGAGACCCGCTTGGTGGCGAGGGTGGCGATGCCGTCGTGCGATCCGTGGAACTCGCGCATCGCCGCGAGGTCGATGTCGGTCAGCGCGTCGCCGGAGATGATCAGGAACTCGTCCCCAAGGAAGTCAGCGACGTTGCGTACGCCCCCCGCGGTACCCAGCAGCTGTTCCTCGTGGCTGTAGCCGAGCTCGACCCCGAACGCCGATCCGTCGCCGAAGCGCCCGCGGATCAGCTCCGGGAACCAGTGGAGGTTGGCGATCACATCGTGGAAGCTGTGGCGGGCGAGCAGCTCGACGATGTGCTCCATGACAGGCCGGTTGAGCACCGGCACCATCGGCTTGGGCATCTCGAATGTAATAGGGCGCAGTCGAGTTCCCAACCCCGCCGCCAAGATCATCGCGCGCATCGTCTCGTTGCTCGTTGCTCGTTGCTCGTTACTCGTCCCAAGCCCGAGCAACGAAGAACGAGGAACGAGGAACTACGTTCCTTGATCCCACGACGCCAGGTACTTCGACTGCGCGTCGGTGAGCGAATCGATCTGGACTCCCTTGGAGGCGAGCTTGAGCCGCGCGATCTCCGCGTCGATCTCACGGGGGACCGGGTGGACCTTGGTCTCGAGCGTCTCGTGGTTGGCCGCCACGTACTCGGCGGCGAGCGCCTGGTTGGCGAAGCTCATGTCCATCACCGCGGCCGGGTGGCCCTCGGCGGAGGCGAGGTTGACCAGGCGCCCCTCGGCCAGCAGGAAGATCTCGCGGCCGTCCTTGAGGCGGTGTCCCTCGACCAGCGGCCGCGCCTCGTAGGTGGACTCGGTCAGCTCGTCGAGGTCGCCCTTGTTGATCTCGACGTCGAAGTGGCCGGAGTTGCAGACGATCGCCTGATCCTTCATCACCTCGAACATCTCGCCGGCGACCGCGTCGCGGTTGCCGGTCACCGAGATGAAGATGTCCCCCTTGCGCGCGGCCTCGACGCCAGGCATCACCTCGAAGCCGTCCATCACGGCCTCCAGAGCGCGCAGCGGGTTCACCTCGCAGACGATCACGTGGGCGCCATGGCCCTTGGCGCGCATCGCAACGCCCTTCCCGCACCAGCCGTAGCCGATCACGACCACGCTCTGGCCGGCGATCAGCACGTTGGTGGCGCGGATCACCCCGTCGAGGGTGGACTGGCCGGTGCCGTAGCGGTTGTCGAAGAAGTGCTTGGTGTCGGCGTCGTTGACGGCGATGATCGGAAAGCCCAGCTTGCCCTCCGCTTCAAGCGCTTTGAGCCGAATCACACCCGTCGTCGTCTCCTCGGTGCCGCCGTACACCTCGGAGAGCTGCTCGGGGCGCTCGCCGTGCAGCACCGAGATCACGTCGGCGCCGTCGTCCATGGTGATCTGCGGGTGCTTGTCGACGGCGGAGTAGATGTGCTTGTAGTAGGTGTCGTTGTCCTCCCCGTTGATCGCGTGCACCTCGGCCCCGTAGCGATCGACCAGCGCCGCCGCCGTCTCGTCCTGGGTGGAGAGCGGGTTCGACGCGCAGAGCGCGACGTCGGCACCGCCCGCCATCAGGGTGCGGACGAGGTTCGCCGTCTCGGTCGTGACGTGCAGGCAGCAGGCCATGCGGATGCCGTCGAGCGGCTTCTCGGACTCGAACCGCTCGCGGATCTGGGCCAGCACCGGCATCTGCCGATCGGCCCACTCGATGCGCTTCTGGCCAGCTTCGGCAAGGCCGATATCGGCGATGTCGTAGTTCGATGCTGCCGTTGCCAAGGGGTCCTTTCGTCGGTTCGAGGCGGGAAGGATAGGTGAAGCTAGGCCTCGTCGGGCCGTCCAGCGCGTTCGATGGCGTGCTCCACGATCTCGCCCTCGAGGTCGGGGGGAGAGTCTTGATCGGTATCCGTCGCGCCAACTAGGGTGCCCGCTGTGGAGCCGAACGCCGAGGACCTCACCCCAGCCGAGATCCGCGCCCTCGCCAGTGCCGCGACCTGGTACGCCAAGTACCACGGCCGCATCATCGCGGAGCGGCTGGATGATCGGTCTGCCGCCGCGGTGGCCGAGCGCGAGAATTACCAGGCCCTCCTCGAGGGACTACGGAAGCTTGGGATCAGGCTGCGTGATCCGATAGCGCAAGCTGATCGCGAGCGGCGCGCCGCCTAATCCCGCATCCGTAGCCCGACTGCAAATCGGCCGAGGGCTTCACTAGACCCTCGTGCCCGGGTCTGCGAGTGTCTTGGCGTGACCACCGCAGAGATTGCAGAGACCGCGACCGGTATTGCCGTCGCAAGGCGCGCCCCGCTGTCGCGCTGGATCATCTTGCGGCGGGTCGCCCTGGCCGCCTACGCGCTGGCCTTCGTCGTCGCCTGCCTGACCTGGGGCGTGCCGTTCGCACGCGAGCTGGTCATCGCCTGGACCTGCGGGGCGCTGGCCTGCGCCTCGATCGGGCGCGGGACGCGTGAGATCGTCCGTCTGGTCGCCGACTGGGCGCCGTTGTTCGCGATTCTGGTCGTCTACGACCTCTCGCGGGGAGCCGCCGACTCGCTTGGCGCGCAGGTCCACACAACGGAGATGATCGACGCCGATCGCTGGCTGTTCGCGGGCCAGGTCCCGACCGAGTGGCTGCAGGGCCACCTGCTCGACGCAGGCCAGGTGCACTGGTGGGACGTCGGCTTCGCGCTGGTCTACAGCTCCCACTTCATCGTCCCGTTTGCCGTCGCGGGAATCCTCTGGGCCCGCAACCGCGACTGGTTCCTCGGCTACGCGAAGCGGCTCGTGACGCTGAGCTTCGCCGGCCTTGCCACATACATCGCCTTCCCGGCCGTCCCGCCGTGGATGGCGGCCGAGAACGGCTCGCTGGAGGGGGTGTCGCGCAGCACGGCCCAAGGCTGGCAGCTGATCGACCTGCACGCCGCGCAGACGATCGAGAAGGGGCAGACGACCGTGAACCAGGTGGCTGCGATGCCGTCGCTGCACGCGGCCTTCGCGGCGCTGGTCGCGATCTACCTGTGGCCGCGCGTCCATCGCGCCTGGAGGCCGCTGCTGGTGGCCTACACGCTGGCGATGGGGCTGACGCTGGTCGCCACCGGTGAGCACTACGCAATCGACGTGCTGCTGGGTTGGGCCTACGCAGGCACGGTCATGGCCGGGTGGACCTGGTGGGAGCGCCGACGTGATTCCGCGCTCCTCGCTCCTCGCTCCTCGCTCCTCGCTCCTCGGTCGAGCAACGAGTAGCGAGTAGCGAGTCACGGCCGCCCCAGCTCGTCCTTGAGCTGCTCGATCGCCTGCACCGGGGAAGGGTCGATCCCGCGTAGGGCGGCGAGGTGCAGCGAGACCAGGTCCCCCAGCATCACCATCCGCAGCAGGCGCTCGGTGCGCGTTCCGCCCTCGGTCTCGACCCGCACCACCCCGGCGGCGGTGCCGGCGGCAAGCTTTGCCGTCAACTCGGCGCGCCGGCGCTCACGCGGATGCTGGTCGGCGTCGTCGAGGAAGACCGCGCTGAGGCGCATCTCCCCCGCGCCGGCCCAGCCGGCGAGCTCGTTGTGGTCGGCCTCCGGCAGCTCGGCCCAGAACGCGGGCAGCTTGGCGTTCTCGTTGATCTGGGTCTTCCAGCGCCGTGCCACCGGCACCGTGAGGTCGGCGCCGTGGATGACGGGCGCCGTGCCCTCCAGCCGGGCGGCGATCTGCTCGGCCTGCTCGGCCAGCTCCTGCCGGGCCTCCTCCAGCCGCGCCGCGGCGGCGTCGACCTCGGTGTGGATGCGAGGGGCAACCCCGGCCAGCGCCGCCGCCTCGGCGGCCACGGCGAACATGTATCCGACGGCGGCCCGCGGCTGAAGCGCCGCGGGAAAGCCAACCACGGGCACCTGCTGCGCACGCGCCTCATCGGCCAGCGCGCCGCCGGTAGTCGCGGCGATGCGGCGAGCCCCGAGCGCACCGGCCGCCTCCAGGCAGGCGATCGTCTCCTCGGTGTTGCCGGAGTAGCTCGAGCAGAGCACCGTCCACTCGGGAGTCGTCCACGAGGGCAGCCCGTAGCCGCGCACGGTCAGCATCGGCCGCGTGCAGCGGTCGCCCAGCGCCGAGGCCGCGAGGTCGCCGCCGATCGCAGACCCCCCCATCCCGCAGACCATCAGGCCGGCCGCGTCGGCCGGCTCCAGTCGCGCCGACTCGACCCGCCAGAGGGCGTCGCGCAGGTGGTCGGGCAGCGCCAGCACGGCGTCGAGCTGGCCGCCGGAGTCGAGCTCGCGGATCCGCTCGGCACCGCTCATTCCGCCACCCTCTCGTCGGAGCCGATCACGCTTCCGGGGCCCACCTTCGCGCCGTCGCCGACCTCGGCGCCTGGGGAGAGAATCGCGCCCCTGACTTCGGCGCCGTCGCCCACCACGCAGCGGCGGTGAAGCACGGAGGATTCGACTACGGCGCCCTCGCCCACCCTGCAGCCGGGCATCAGCACCGCCCGTGGGCCCACCGACGCCCTTGAGCCCACGGTGGCCCCGTCCTCGATCAGCACGGTGGCGCCGATTTGCGCGTCGGCCGCCCGGTCGGCTCCGTCGGCCAGATGCGACCCGCTCTCGTCGAGCCGGTCGGCGACCGCGGTCGCGACCCGCCGCTCGAGTATGTCCCAGCTCGCCTGCAGGTAGCGGTCGGGGGTCCCGATGTCCATCCAGTAGCCCTCGAGGCGCAGCCCATGCAGCCCCTTGCCGATCAGCTCCGGGAAGACCTCGCGCTCGATCGATACCGCGCGGCCCTCGGGGATCATCGCCTCGAGCACCGAGCGCTCGAGCACGTAGGTGCCGGTGTTGACCTCGCCGGGCCCGCCATGCCCCGGCTCGGGCTTCTCGAGGAACTCGACGATGCGGCCGTCCTGATCGGTCTCGACAAGGCCGTAGCCGGTCGGGTCATCGACCGGATAGAGGCCGAGCGTGGCGCGCGAGCCCCGCTCCTCGTGGAAGCGCACCAGCGCGGTCAGGTCGAGGTCGGTGAGCACGTCCCCGTTCAGCGCCAGAAAACGGTCCTCGAGATGCTCCGCCGCGTGCCGAATCGCACCCGCCGTGCCGAGCGGCTGCGGCTCCTCCACGTAGCGCAGCCGCGGCCCGCCGGGCTGACCGTCGCCCAGCACGTCGCGGACCGCGCCGGCGCCGAAGCCGCAGGCCATCACGACCTCGGACACGCCGTGGCGGGCCAGCCACTCGACCATGTAGGAGATGAAGGGGCGGTCGACGAGCGGCACGACGGGCTTCGGGACGGCCTCGGTCAGCGGCCGCAGCCGCGTTCCCTCCCCGCCGACGAGGATCAGCGCCTGCATAACGCGGCGACTCTAGCCGACCGACTCGGCCGCTCCGGCACGGCCGATTCCCTCGTAGGCGAATCCGGCCTTGCGCAGCGCCGCCGGGTCGAGGAAGTTGCGCCCGTCGATCAGCAGCGGGTTGGCCATGCGCTTGGCCGCCTGAGCCCAGTCGAGCTCGGCGAACTCCGGCCACTCGGTGACCAGCACCGCGGCGTAGGCGCCATCGAGGGCGTCGAGCGCAGAGGCGTGCATCGTGACCCCCGGCATCTCTCCCTGCGCCTCATCCATCGCCACCGGGTCGTATGCGGCGACCGCGGCGCCTTCGCCCTGAAGCCTGGCAGCCAGCACGATGCTGGAGGCGCCCCGCATGTCATCGGTGTTGGGCTTGAATGCGAGGCCCAGCAGCGCCACGCGCTTGCCCGCCAACGGGCCGAGCTGGGCGGTCAGCTTCTTGATCACTCGCCGCTTCTGCAGCTCGTTTACCTCGATCACCGAGTTGAGCAGCTGGAAGTGATAGCCGGAGTTGGCGGCGAGCTGCTTCAGCGCCGAGACATCCTTCGTGAAGCAGCTCCCACCCCAGCCAAGCCCGGCCTTCAGGAACTTCGGTCCGATCCGATCGTCCATCCCGACCCCCCGCGCGACCTCCAACACGTCGGCTCCGAGTTCCTCGCACACGTTCGCGATCTCGTTGATGAAGGAGATCTTTGCCGCCAGGAACGCGTTGGATGCGAGCTTGATCATCTCGGCGCTGGTCACGTCGGTGCGCAACAGCTCACCGCCGAGAGGTTCGTACAGCTCCTGGACCGCGTCGGCGGATTCCTCATCGCCCGGGTCGGCGCCAATCACGACCCGGTCGGGGTGCAGGAAATCCTCGATCGCCGTGCCCTCCTTGAGGAACTCCGGACAGGACACGTAGGCCAGCCCCGGCACGTCGCGGCGGATCGCGTTGCCGGTGCCGGCGGGCACCGTGCTCTTCATCACCAGCACGTGGGTGCCGTCGACACTCAGCTCGTCCACCACCGCCTGCACCCTCGAGAGATCCGCATCGCCAGAGGCGGTCGGCGGCGTGTCGACACAGACGAACAGCAGGCGCGCCTCCTTCAGCACGTCTCCCATTTCAGTCGTGAACTCGAGCCGATCCCTGTTTCGCTGCAGCAGCTCGGGAAGACCCGGCTCATGGATCGTCACCTCCCCGTTCTTCAGCGACTCGACCTTGTCGGCGACGATGTCTCGGGCGACCACCCGGTGGCCCATCTCGGCGAAGCATGAGGCGGTGACGAGGCCGACCCAGCCGACGCCGATCACTCCGATCGGCTGCTTCTCGGTCATCGGCGCTTCTTCTTGGGGCCCCGCTCGCCCGGAATCTTGTGGATCGAGCGGGCCAGGCCGAGCATCTGGTCGTTGGTGAGAGTCTGCAGCAGGCTGTTGGAGATCCAGTAGGAGTTGCCCTTGTCCTCCCAGGAGATCAGCCGCACCCTGTCGCCGTCGATGAAGATGTCGAAGTCGCGGCCGCGGATCGTGACCGTCTCGCTGGGGTCGGCAAGGATCGGCGGATCGGTCCAGCCGCGGACCCCCTGCACCCCGAAGTAGTCGCCCTGCGGGAGCTGCAGCACCATCCGGTAGGCACCGCGGGCCTTCTTATCGGTGTCCCTGACGTGGTACACGCGCGGATTCTCCACATAGATCGCCCCGGACGGGAGCCGCCGTGGATAGAAGATCGGGAACGACCTGCCAACGCGCTTGGCGGCGCTCGCCGCGACGTCGCGGCTGCCCTGCGATGCGTCGACCAGGCCGTCGTTGTTGGTCGACGGCGCGACCGAGAGCTTTTTCTGCGGCGGCGGCTTGCCGCCCCCCTTCTTGGCCTGGGCCCGCTTGCGCTCCTCGGGGAGGATCCCCGTCTGGCCCGACGCGGACGACTCCAGCGCGCCGCGCGGCCCGCCGCTTGCCTCGATCCCCTCGTACTTTGCCACCGCCGCGGCGACGGCCCCCTTGTCGGCGGTGACGAAGCTCGGATGCAGGATCGCGGGGAAGCGCACCTCCCTGATCGGGGCACTGCGCGACGCGATCAACAGGTCGAGGACATCCAACATCGCTCGCAGGCTGTCTATGTCGGAGCTCGTGTACTTGGTGAAGATGTTGATCAGCTCGTCCCGGTCGCTGGGAAGCACGAGCTTCGAGACCGGCACCCGCTGCCGCGCCTCCCGCAGGAAGTCCTGTTGGCGCGCGGCCCGCACCAGGTCGGTGTCGGTGTGCCGATAGCGCACGTACTCCAGAGCGTCCGTGCCACAGAGCTTCTGATAGCCGGGGCGGATGTTGATCTCCGCGTACTGGAGCTCGGGCGGAACGCCGACGTTGGAGTTGTAGTAGCGGCGGTCCACGTCGACGTAGACGCAATCGAGGGCGTTGATGGCCCTGATGAAGCCGAGAAAGTCGACGTTGACGACGTGGTGGATCGGCAGGCCGCCGGTTATCCGCTTGACCACCTTCAGCGTCAGCTTCGGGCCGCCGTAGGCGTAGGCGGCGTTGAACTTGTCGGTGCCGACCCCCGGGATGTAGGTCTTCAGGTCGCGGGGGATGTTCATGATCGCGATCGCGTCGTTGTGGGGATCGAGGCGGAGCAGGATCGTCGTGTCCGAAAGTCCCTTGGTCCCGGGCTCGCTGGCCCGCTTGTCGGAGCCGAGCACGAGGATGTTCTGAGGTTCTCCGGGATCGACCTGCCGCAGCAGGCGCTCGACCTTGGGAATCGGCCGCAATGCCTGAGCGATGTCGCTTACCTCGAGCAGGATGCTGGATGAAACCGCGGCGGCGACCGAGGCGACGATCACGAACGAGCCGGAGAGAAAACGCAGCCAGAGCCGCGGCCGGCGCGGGGCCGGCTCGGGGTCGCCCTCCGGGGGCGGGCGGGTCGGCAGGCCCGGCGCCGGTGGGGGGGCCGTGGGCGCTGCCGGCGTCGCGGTCGCCGGCGCCACCGCGGGCACCGGCTTGGCCGGGGTCTGCGGCTCCGACGGCGCCTCCGGCTCGGAGCCAGCTCCGATTACGACCGTGCGTACCGGCTTGTCGCCGTCGCCGTCCTCGGGAGCCTCATCGCCGTCCTCGGGAGCCCCGTCGCCGTCCTCCTCGACCGCTTCCTCGGGCGCGCCGCCGCTCTCGTCGGGCTCCTCCGCATCGGGCGCATCGCCCGGGGCGTACTCGACCGTCTCGCCCGCAGTGGGTTGGTCCTCCCCCTGCTCCGGCGATTCCTGCGGCGGCGGTGGCTCCGCCGGCTGCTCCTCGGTGGGGGGCGGCTCCTCAGCCGCCTGCGGCGGCGGCTCTCCCGCCACCTCGCGCAGCGCGTCCTGAAACTGCGGCTCGAGCTCGGGCGGCTCCCCCTCGGCTTCCAGATCCTCCGGCGGGACCCCCTCGAACGGCTCGTCGCCTTCCTCGCGCGGCGGCTCGCCCTCGACGGGGGGGCTGCTCATCGGCTCATCTCCCCAGCCGTCCGGGCACGGCGCGAAGGAACGAGTCCAGGGCGTCCCGGTAGCTCGCCAGCGAATCCAGCGAAACCCACTCCTCGGGGCCGTGGTGCCCCGAGCCCACCGGCCCGAACTCCACCGCCGGAACCCCGACTCGCAGGAACGACACAGCGTCGGAGGCCCCGTTGCGCCCCACGCTCATCGGATCCTCGGCGAGATGCGGGGCGACCGCCTCCCGCAGCCC
>JBBPIM010000041.1:0-16437 GCA_038040325.1 Candidatus Mayfieldus profundus | reverse complement strand
AGCGGTACGCGAGCTGGGTTCAGAACGTCGTGAGACAGTTCGGTCCCTATCTGCCATGGGCGTTGGAGAGTTGAGAGGAGTCATCCCTAGTACGAGAGGACCGGGATGAACGCGCCGCTGGTGTATCTGTTGTCCTGCCAAGGGCAGCGCAGAATAGCTACGCGCGGACTGGATAACCGCTGAAGGCATCTAAGCGGGAAGCCAACCTCGAGATGAGCTCTCCCATCCCCTAGAGGGAGTAAGACGCCTGGTAGAACACCAGGTTGATAGGCCGGCGGTGCAAGCGCAGCAATGCGCTCAGCTGACCGGTACTAATGCGTCGAGGGCTTGACGGATATTTATTCCCCTGAAGTCTTGTGCAGTTTTCAAGGTTCGCCGTGGGGCGGTTTCGCAACATTTCCGGTGGCGAACAGCGAGGGGGAAACACCTCTTCCCATTCCGAACAGAGCAGTTAAGCCCCTCAGCGCCGATGGTACTTGGCGGGCAACCGCCTGGGAGAGTAGGTCGCCGCCGGTTCTTGACTCAGAGGCCGCCCTTCAGGGCGGCCTTTTCTTTGCCCGGGATCTCCGAGACCCTTCCGGCACGGGTTTCGCCCCACCTCCGCGGGGAATAGGATCCGCGCATGATCGGAGCGATCATCCTCGGCCTGCTTGCCGGCTTCATCGCCCGCGGCCTCACCCCCGGCAGGACGCCCAGGGGCCTGCTCACAACCCTCTTCCTCGGCCTCGCAGGCTCCGTTATCGGCTACCTGATCTTCACCGAGCTGCTCGGCATCGGCGACACCGAGGCCTTCGACCTCGGCGGCCTCCCGGGCGCCGTGATCGGCACCATGCTCCTGCTCTACCTGCACCGCCGCCTGATCGTCGAGCCCCGCCAGGCCGCGCCGCGCCGCTGACCGCCCGGCGGCGCCGGACTCCGTGAGCGCCCAGGAGACGCCCGAGCAGACCCTTCTCTCCGTGGTACGGATGCTGGCCGAGGACATCGGCCCGCGCCGCCCCGCCAGCCCAGAGGAGGCTGACGCCGCCCGCCGCCTCGCCCAGACCCTCAACGAGTCCGGCGTCGCCGCCCGCCTCGAGCCCTTTCACGGCTTCTCCACCTTCGGCGAGCACCTGGGCATCCTCACCGCCCTCGGCTTCGCACCCGCGCTGCTGCCCCGCCGGCGCCGTGCCTTCCGCGCCGCCACAGCAGCGCTCGCGGCGGCTCTCGCCGCCACCGAGGCCGGACAGGTCCGCATGCCCCTCACCGACCTGCTCTGCCGCCGCCCCTCGCAGAACGTGGTCGCCACCATTGAGCCAAGCGAGGACGCCCAGCGGACCCTCTGCCTCGTCTGCCACACCGACACATCCCGCAGCGGCCTGCTCTTCCACCCGAGCCTGGTTCGCCACCTGCGCACATGGCTCAGCCTCAACGGCATCGCGCTCGCCGTGCAGGGCGCCGAGCCCCTTCTGTCCCGCAACCGCCCCGGCCGCCTGCTCCGCGGCTTGTCCAGGACCATCCTCGCCGCCGGTCTGGCCCTCATGCTGGAGCGCGAGCTGCGCGGCCAGGACGTGCCGGGCGCCAACGACAACGCCTCCGGCTGCGCTGTCGTCACCGCCCTTGCCACCGAGGCCGTCGCCCAGCGCCTCGAATCCACCCGCCTGGTGACCCTGATGACCGGATGCGAGGAAGCCGGAATGCTCGGCGCCCGCGCCTTCCTCCGCTCGCGCGACACCAGCGGCTGGCTGTTCCTCAACTTCGACAACGTCGGCGGCGACGCCACCCTTCGCTATTTGCCGCGTGAGGGCGTCCTCACCGGGTGGGACGCCGACCCTGCGCTCCTGACCCTCGCCCAGCGCATCGCCGAACGGCGCCCCGAGCTTGGCCTCGAACCAAGCGACAACAGTGCCGGCCTCACCTACGACACGACGCCTGTCCTGGCCGCCGGCGGCCGCGCCCTCACCCTCGTCGCCCACGACGAGTCGATCCCCAACTACCACTGGCCGACCGACACCGTCGAGAACGTCGATCCTGCAGCGCTCGTGCGAGCCCTGGTGAGCGGGCGGGAGCTGATCGCGGCGATCGACCGCGGCGAGGCCGACCGGATGGCCGGCCTCGGCCGCGTGGATCGCTAGCGCTGCGTGCCTGCCAGCGCGGCTCGCGTGGAGCTACCGGAAAGGCGGCGGGGCGTTCGCCGCCTCCTCCCACCGGTGCACTCCAGCGGGTCCGGCGAGTCGACGGGCTCCAGCCCGTACTCGCCAAGCGTTGCGAAGTCAATCATCAGGTCGGCGGCATCGGCCATCCGCCGTGAGAGTCTCTTGCTTGCGTCGAACATGGGTTCGCAATCTAGGTTCCCACGCGGACGGAACCGGGTCAGTTGCAGGCTTTCTTGCAGACCGTGCCTGCGAGGCCCTGCTGCTCGGGGCGAGAAAGGGGCAGCCGCCCCCGCTGCCCGAAGCTGTGCGCGAGCATCACCACCCCACAGTCCCCAGGAGGCGCTCGGTGACCCTGGTCGGGAGACGCCGCTTCGGTCTTTGGGTTCGCGCGAGCCAGGAATGGACTCGCCTGGTGAGCCTGTCGCGGGGATCGGCGAAGCGCTCGGGGCTGGAAAGCCCGGCTCCCCGTGCCAGCTGGACCCAATCGGTGTCCCAGATCTCGAGGCGCCGAAAGCGCGCCGCTCCATGCAGGTCCAAGAGCCCAAGCACTTGCGAGTCCCAGTAGGCACGCCGACCGGGCCGGAGGCCCCGCAGCTGCTCGAGCTGGGCGGGATCGATCCACTCGTCCGGGACCGGTTGCCGCGCATGCGCCGGAATCGCATCCATGTGGTGGTAGCGGCGGTAGGTCTCGATCGGCCGAAGCTCGGGAGTGTTCAAGAGCTCCCAGCATTGGTACCAACGCTGCTTCGCCTTCATCTCCTCCCAGCCGATGTACTGGAAGTGCAGGAGAACCGTCTGCTCCAGGCGCAATCCCTGGGACCCGTCCCCGATCGGAAGGCGGACACTGTGGATGGGCGGTCCGGCATGCTCGGCGCCGTCGTCCACGTAGGCGAGAGGGTGCAGGCCGCTCTCGAACCAGCACTCGCGCAAGCCTGGATAGAGGTTCACCCTTTGAGCCCAGATCACGGTCCCTGGGGGCGCGCTCAGCGCCCTCTGCCAGTCGGCGGAGCGATACCAGTTGTGGCTCAACATCTCGTCAGCATCGAGGGCGAAGAGCAGACGTTTGCCGGGGATTCGACGAGCCTCTTCGATCAGGATTCGCTGGCGGAAAGCCTCGTTGTACTCCGAGCCGGGGTTCTCGATCAGAGCCGCGCTCTCGAATCCGGAGGCGATGGCCCGTGAGCGGTCCGTTGATCCCTGGTCGGCGATGATCACGTGATCGGCCCAGCGAGTGGCCGAGCGGAGGAACGCGTCGAGGATCCACTGCTCGTTGTGAATCGGCGTCAGGCAGATGACGGCAGGCATGCTTTCCGAGGCCACCGACGGGAGATTTTCAAGGATTCCGGTTCTCACCGCCCCCGCCTCCCGAAGCTGTGCGCGGCCGGCGCAACCGCGCGCAGCCCCGCCACGCCTGACTCCCACCACTCCTCGGTGACCTCGCCAGGCACCGGCCGCCCAGTCTCGCGGCCCGGGGGCGGCTCGATCTCGCGCACCTCGGCCAGTGGCAGGTCGGGCCGCTCCAGCGCGCGCACCTCGGACACCACCACGTTGATCGCCCCCTGGCGCCGCTCCAGCCGCCCGACCGCCCGCACCAGCGGAGCAGTGCGCACGACCCCGCGATAACTCTCGAAGACCGGGGGAGGCACCACCAGGTTGATCGTTCCGCGCTCGTCCTCGAGCAGCATGAACACCACGCCCTTCGCCGTCGCCGGCCGCTGGCGCGCCACCACCAGCCCCGCCACCTCGACCCTCGAACCGTCGCGGATCCGCTCCAGGTCGGCGCTGAGCGCAACCTCGGGCCCGAGCTCGTCGCGCAGCAGCGCCATCGGATGGTCGCCCAGCGTCATCCCGGTCGAGCGGTAGTCGGCCAGCATCCGCTCCCAGCGCCCCAGCCGCGGCAGCTCCGGCGCCCGTGGCGGCTCCAGCGGCAGCGAGAGCTGCGTCCCGGCCGGCAGCGAACGCCCCTCACCGGCGGTCCCCAACCGCCACAGCGCCTCGCGCCGCTCATCTGGCGTCGCCACCGCGTCCAGCCCGCCCGCCCAGGCCAGCCGCTCCAGCCCGGCACGTCCGGCACCCGAGCGCGAGGCCAGCTCGCCGATCCCCCGATACGCCCCGCCGCGCTCGCGCTCGGCCACAAGGGCTCGCATCTCGTCTTCCACCACGCCGCTGACGTAGCCCAGGCCGATGCGGACAGCAAATTCGCTCCTCGCTCCTCGCTCCTCGCTCCTGGAGCGTGAACTCCCGAGTAGCGAGTAGCGAGTAGCGAGCTCGACCGAGCACTCCACATTGCTCTCGTTCACGTCCGGGCCCTTCACCTCGATTCCCCTTCTTTGCGCCTCGTGCACCAGCGCGTCGGGCGGGTAGAAGCCCATTGGCTGCTCGTTGAGCAGCGAGCAGAGGAACTCCGGCCCGTAGTGGATCCGCAGCCAGGCCGACTGGTAGGCCAGCAGCGCGAACGCGGCGGAGTGCGCCTTGGGAAAGCCGAACCCGGAAAACCCCTGGATCTGACGGAAGATCCGCTCCGCCACTTCCACCGATGCGCCCCTCGCCACGGCCCCTGCCACGAAGCGCTCGTGGTGGGCCTGGATCGCCGCCTCGGACCGCTTGCGGCTCATCGCCCGCCGCAGCCCCTCCGCCTCACCGGCCCCGAACCCGGCCAGCGCCATTGCAACCTCCAGCACCTGCTCCTGGAACACGATCGCCCCCAGCGTCTCCTCCAGCACCGGCTCCAGCGAAGGATGGTCGTAGGGCACCTCGTATCCCGGCACTTCGCGCAGCAGCCGGCGCCGCTCGATGTAGGGATGAATGGCGCCCCCCTGGATCGGCCCCGGCCGCACCAGCGCCACCTGAACCGTCAGGTCCTCCAGGTTCTGCGGAAGGGTGCGCGGCAGCATCTGCATCTGCGCCCGGCTCTCGATCTGGAACACTCCCGTCGTCTCCGCGCGCCGGATCGACTCGTAGGTCTCCTCGTCGTCCAGCGGGATCCGCGAGAGGTCGAGCCGCTCGCCCCGCGCCCGCCCGATCTCCTCCACGCAGCGCTCCACCGCCGACAGCATCCCCAGCCCCAGCAGGTCGATCTTCAGAAAGCCGGCATCCGCGCAGGAGTCCTTGTCCCACTGCGCGATCTGGCGCCCCTCCATCGCCGCCGGCACGACCGGGCAGATCTCCACCAGCGGCTGGGTCGAGAGCACCATCCCGCCCGGATGCTGGGATGCATGCCGGGGCAGCCCCAGCGCCTCCTGTCCCAGCTCGACCAGCCGCCGCCAGCGCACCGATGCGGCCCGCCGCTCGCCGATCGCCGCCGTCACGTCCCGCTCCAGCGACCGAGCCCCGCCGTGCACGTCGGCCATCCGCGCCACGCGCTCGATCTCCCCCGGCGGCAGCCCCAGCGCCTTGCCGAGGTCACGCACCGCCCCCCGCGGGCGATAGGTCGGGAACGCGGCCACCAGCGCCGAGTGCTCCTCCCCGTAGCGCTCGTGCACCCGCGGGATCAGCTTCTCGCGAATGTCGCGAGGAAAGTCGAGGTCGATGTCCGGCACGGCGCTGATCTCCTCGTTGAGGAAGCGCCCTGGGAACAGCCCCGCCTCGACCGGATCCACATGCGAGAGGCCGGTCAGATAGCAGACGATCGAGCTGACGCTGGACCCGCGCCCGCGCCCCGGCGGCAGCACCGCCCGCGCCGACTCGGGGCCGCGCACCTCAGCCGCCACCTCGCGCGCCAGATCCAGCATGTCGCGGTGCAGCAGGAAGAACCCCGAGAGCCGCAGCGAGCGGATGATCCGCAGCTCCTCCTCGAGCCGCCGCAGTGCCTCGCGGTAATTGGCCCGCCCCTCATAGCGCCGGTCGAGCAGCCCGCGGCAGATCTCGGCCAGCCGCCCGTCGGCCTCGGGATCCTCCGCCCCCGGGTAGCGGTAGCCCAGCTCGCGCGTGAGGTCGAAGCGCAGCCGCTCGGCCAGCCGCACGCTCTCCGCCACCGCCTCGGGGTGCTCACCGAAGCGGGCAGCCATCGAGGCGGGGGAGGCGAGCACCGAGGCCGAGTTGCCCCGCCGCTGCGGCTCGGTGGCCTCCAGCGTCGTGCCCAGCCGCACCGCCACGAAAGCGTCCTGCAGCCGCGCGCGGGAGCGGTCGTGGCAGTGGACGTCCCCCGTCGCCACACAGGGCACGCCCAACCGCTCCGCCAGGGTGGCGAGCCAGCGGTTGCGCGCCCGGTCGTGGCGCCAGTAGGGCCGCTGCAGCTCGACCCGGAATCGGTCCGGCCCGAACGCAGCCAGGAGCCGACGTCCGAGTAGCTCGGCGGCGGCAGGGTTCCGCTGCCAATGCTTGGCCAACGCCCCTTCACGTGCGCATCCCGAAAGGCACACCAGTCCTTTGGAGAGGCGCTCAACCTCTTCCAGTGCCACCGACGGCTGCCCGGCCGTTCGCTGGGAGTTGTCCCGGGTGTGCTTGTGGGCCTCGGTGAGGAGCCTGCAGAGGTTCCGGTATCCGGCGGGTGTTTCGACCAGCAGAGTGAGATGAAACGCCGCGCCGCCCTCGGTCACCGTCACCTCTGCGCCGGTAATGGGGCGCACCCCGAACCCCTTGCAGGCGTGCGCGAACTCCATCGAGCCCCAGAGCCCGTCGTGGTCGGTGAGCGCCAGCGCTGGATATTCGAGAGTTGCCGCCGCGGCCGCGAGTTCATACGGATCCGAGGCCCCGTCCAGGAACGAGTAGGCGGAGTGGCAGTGGAGCTCGATGTAGGGAACCGAGCCGGGCATCAGGCTCGTTGTACGTACCAGCGAGGGAGGGAGTCGGCTCCCTTGGTCATGAAGATGACCACGTCTCGCCCGTCGGCGAGCACCAGCTCGAAGTAGCGGCGGCGCAGCGGCCGCGGGGTCCACCAGCGGTCCTCGACCAGCCACTCCTCGCGCACCGCCTCGACCGCCACCGACCCGACCGCGACCGGCACGCCGTCGTCTCCGGCCTCGACCTTTGCCGGGCGTGGGACGTAGAGCCGGCGCGGGGGAGGGTTCATCGCCGCGGCCGCTCGGAGGCCGCCCCCTCTGGGAACGGCGTCAGCATCGCCCGACGCTCCGGCACCCGCGATGTCGGGTCCACCTCGAGCACCCGCAGCAGCGCGGAGGGGCCTGCGGCGGCGCGCACCTGCCGCACCGCCTCGGCGAGCCGCTCGCGGCGCCGCTCACTCTCGCGGCGGGCCAGCTCCAGCTGGTCGCTGGCCTCCGGGCCCAGCCCGGTCGCCTCCAGCACCAGCGCCGAGGCCGGTCCCGGCAGCTCCAGCAGCTTCGGCGCCAGCGCCACCCGCAGCAGCTCCGGCGAGGCGCTGGGCCGCCGCAACGCCACCTCGCAGCGCCAGCCGCCGCCACCCGCAAGCCGGGCGCCGAGCCGCAGCGCCCGCAGCGTCCGGCCGCGCCGGGCGGGATCGGCGAGCAGCCTGTCCACCAGCAGGGCCAGCGCCCGGTCGAGCTGCAGGCCGGCGGCCGCCTCGGGCAGCTCGACGACCTCGACAAGCGCCTCGTGCCGGTCTCGCGGCCGCAGCGGCTCGTCTTCGCCCCGGGCCATCCTCCTTGCCCTCAGTCCCAGCCCCCCGAAGCGGTCCGCCACCGCGCCGGCCGGCAGCTCCGCCAGCATGCCCAGAGTCTTCACCCCGAGCCGCTCGAGCACCGCGACCAGCTCGTGCCCGCTCGTCCCCTCCGGATCGAGCCGTGGCCCGACCAGCGAGATCGGCAGCGGCCGCAGGAAGGCGCGCACCTCCCGGTCACGGACCACGACCTTCCTGCGAGAGCCCCGTCGGCGCTTCGCGCGCTCCCGCGCCGCAGCGTAGGCCGCGAAGCGCGAGGGCGCGGCGGCGACCCTGGCCGGCATCGCCACCGCGCGACGGGCGTGGCCCATCACCCCGCCCAGCCCGCCATGCATCCCCCGCAGGCCGTCGGCGCGGAAGAAGGCCTCCCCGGGGCGCTCCGACTCGACCTCGGCGCCGATCCCCTCCAGCTCTCGCAGCACCTTCTCCCACAGCTCCGCCGCCCGCTCGGGGTCGGGGGGGACCAGGACCAGCTCCGGACAGCGCGCGAGCGCCTCGCCGAGCCCGATCCCCGCCCGCACGCCGTGCGCCTCGGCGGTCCCGCTGGCCTCGCCGATCACCTGCACGCCGCCGGGCTCCGGGGCCAGCGCTGCGGGGCGGCGCAGCAGCTCGGAGCGATCGCCCGCGGCTGAGGAGAGGGCGAAGCGGGGGACCATCACGCAGACGACCGTCATACGAACGTATGTTCGTACAGTTCGTGTCCGGAGTCAAGCCATCGCCCTCAGTAGGCTGGCCAGCCGATGCTCGCGAAGCGCTTTTCTCCCGCAACCGCCCTGATCCTGGGCTGGCTCACGCTGCTGGGTGGAGCAGCCGCCGGCACCGCCGCCGGCACCACCATCGCTCCCGACACCACCGTCGACCAGTTCGGCGAGGGCGGCGCCAGCTGCTCGCTTCGTGAGGCGGTGCAGGCCGCGAACTCCGACATCGCCGTCGGTGGCTGTCCCGCCGGAGCGGGCGCCGACACCATTTCGCTTGCGCCCGGCACCTACCAGCTCACCCGAACCGGAGCCGAAGACGCCAACGCGATGGGCGACCTCGACGTGACGGGAGACCTGACGATCTCCAACGACAACGCGCTCCCCGCCGTGATCGATGGCTCCGGCGGCGGCGACCGCGTGCTGCACCTCCTCGCCGGGGCGGTGACGATCCAGCGGGTCACGATCCAGGGCGGCGACGCCGGCTCCGCCGGCGGCGGCACCGCCTCGGGCGGCGGCATCTTCACCGCCTCGGCCACTTCGCTGACCCTGCGCGACAGCACCATCGCCGGGAACCGCACCGACACCTACGGCGGGGGCATCGCCAGCGTCGGCAACGTGTTGATCCGCAACGTGACGATCGTCGGCAACCAGGCGGCGATCAGCGGCGGCGGTTACGCCCGGTCGGCCAACGGGCTGATCGGCGCCCTCAACAACGCCACCATCACCGGCAACCTCGCGGACTCCGATTCCGCCGGCAACCCGGGCGGCGATGGCGGCGGCGTGGCGGTGGTGGGCACGGGCGACGTGCTGACGCTGAAGAACTCGATCGTCCAGGCGAACCGCGACGGTTCGTCCGCGGGCACCGTCGCGCCCGATTGCAACGGTGGACCGACGTCGCTCGGCCACAACATCGTCGGCAGCACCGCGAACTGCGACTACACCGGCAGCGCCGCCGACCTGATCGGCGCCGACCCGCTCCTTGGGCCGCTTGCCGACAACGGCGGTCCGACGCCCACCGAGGGGCTGCTCTCCGGCAGTCCCGCCCTCGATGTGGGCGGTGTGGATTGCGCGCCGGCCGATCAGCGCGGCACCCCGCGCGAAGCCTGCGACATCGGCGCCTACGAGCTGGCCCGCTGCGGGGGCAGGCTCGTGAACCGGATCGGCACCGCCGGGCCAGACGCGCTGGCCGGCGGGCCCGGCCCCGACGGGTTCCTGCTGCTGGCGGGCAACGATCTCGCCAGGGGCCTCGGCGGCGGCGACGGCATCTGCGGCGGCCGGGGAAGGGACAAGCTGAGGGGCGGGCCGGGAAGCGACAGGCTGCTGGGCGAGGGGGGAAGGGACAAGCTGGTCGGAGGTAGGGGAGGAGACGTGCTCAAGGGTGGGCCGGGCCGCGACAGGTGCAGGGGCGGGCCCGGCCACGACAGCGAGAAGAGCTGCAGGTGAAGGCCGCGCGCGGGATCGCCGTCGCCGCAGCGCTTGTCGCCACCCT
Source organism: Candidatus Mayfieldus profundus (assembly GCA_038040325.1). Lineage (GTDB taxonomy): Bacteria > Actinomycetota > Thermoleophilia > Solirubrobacterales > 70-9 > Mayfieldus > Mayfieldus profundus. Next base: position 6,543 of record JBBPIM010000041.1, on the reverse strand, counting down.
GGGCCTCGGCGCCTGCGGCGGGGACGACGGCGAGGACGGCTTGGCACTGCCCGCCGGACACGGGTCGGTGCAGGTGATCGAGGGCTGGGTGGAGACGCTCTCCAGCGGCGACGTGGAGGGGGCCGCCGACTACTTCGCGCTTCCCAGCGTCGCCGAGAACGCCGCCGCACCACTCGCCCTGCGCACGCATGCCGATGTGGTCGCGTTCAACCGCTCCCTGCCCTGCGGAGCGAAGCTGCTGCGGGCGCGCCCCGCGGGCCGGTTGATCGACGCGACATTCCGGCTCACCGAGCGCCCCGGCGGCGATTGCGGGTCCGGCACGGGGCTGCTGGCGCGCACCGCTTTCCTGGTCCGCGACGGGAAGATCAAGCTGTGGCGGCGCCTTCCCAATCCTCCGCGACGAGGGCCCGACGGTGGGGGCGGTGGCGGGCCGATCGTCTGAGAGACACGGCCACGGCGGGGCCCTGTGCGCCGCGCTGGCGACGCTGCTCGCCTCCGGCCTTCTCGCGTCCTGCGGCAGCGGCGACGGCCAGGGCCGCACGAGCCTGCTGATCGGCGACCTGGTGCCGCTGCGCGGCGACCTCGCCAAGTTCGGGGTCGCCGGGCGCAAGTCGGTGGACCTGGCGGTCGCGCAGGCGCGCCAGGCCGCGGACGCGGCCGGTGGCGAGCTGTCGGTTCGCGTCGTGCACGCCGACACCGAGACCGACGAGCAGATCGGCGAGATCGTCGCCCGCCAGCTCGTCGACGACCGCGACGCCGGTTGCATGGTCGGCGACTGGGCGGCCGGCGGCACCTTCGCGATCGGCGCCGATGTCGCGGCCCCGGAATCCGTGCCGCTGATCTCCCCGGCGACCACCAACGCCGATCTCTCGTCTCTCGACGATCGTGGCTTCGTCTTCCGCACTGCCCCCTCCGACGACCTGCAGGCCGAGGCGCTGGCCCGGCTGGTCGCGCGCTCGATCGGCTCCCGGGGCCGCAGCGTCTCGATCGCCGCGCGGGGCGATGCCTACGGCCGCCACTTCTCGCAATTGTTCCGCGAGGCCTGGCAGAGCCTCGGCGGGCAGGCCGGCGAGCCCCTGCTCTACGACGCCGGCCGCCTCAACCGCCATGCCGACGCGCGACGGATCGTCGCGGGGCGTCCCGACGCGTACGTGCTGATCGACTTCCCCGACAGCTTCGCGCGGCTGGCCCCGGCGCTGCTGGCCGAGCCGGGCTTCGACCCCTCCCGGCTCTTCTTCCCGGACGCGATGGCCGGCGACGACGCGCGCGACAACGACATCTCGCCCGCGGCAGTCGAGGGGGCGCGCGGGACGCTGCCCGGCGCCACCGCGCCGACCTCCGAGGGTCGCTTCTTCGACCGCATCTACCGCCGCGATCCCCAACCCCCGCGCGGACAGCCGGGCTTCGACGCCGCCGCATTCGACGCCGCCACCCTCTGCTTTCTCGGGGCGGTCGCGGCGAAGTCCGACAAGGGCCCGCCGATCGCCGAGCAGCTCGAGGCGGTCAGCGGCCCGCCCGGCCACGAATACGGTCCGGCGCGACTCGCCGCGGCGGTGCGCGCCCTGCACGCCGGGCGGGAGATCGACTACCAGGGAGTCTCGGGTCCGATCGACCTCGACCCCGCCGGCGACCCGCAGGCCGCGGCCTTCACGGCCTACGTCTATCGCGAGGGCCGCATGCTCCACGAGCGGGCATTTCTGGCCCGGCGCGGGGCGTCAGGCATGCCTGCGAACGGGAACCCCTAATATCGGGTACGGAACTTTTGGGCACGAGCGCGGTTTTCACCAGTGCGGAGCGATGCTCGCGGCGCTAGTGGTGATATGAATGGCTCGATTCGATACTCCATGGAGGTGAGGTTTTTGACGGAAGCAAGGTCTTTTAACAGGAGGTTGCGCGCTCACGGACTGGGCGTCGTAACCGCCATGGCCCTCGCAGTTGGTCTCGTAGCGGCGCCGATGGCGTCCGCGACGGCCGATCCCGCGTCGGGCGGCACGTTCAAGCTCAAGCTGAACAGCAGCTTCAAGAACCAGCTGAAGAACAACCACGTGAGCATGAAGCCGAAGAGCTTCACGATCAGCGGCGGAAGCCTTGACCCGACCACCGGGGCCGGCAAGCTGACGCTGACGGGCAAGCTGAAGTTCAAGAACAAGCGGACCGGCAAGAAGGCTGTCTTCAAGAGCCTCGAGGCGACGTTCGGCAGCGGCAAGCTGACCGGCAAGCTCGGCGGCAGCAGGAAGACGATCGCCAAGTTCACCAGCGACGGGACCGTCGCCCGCAGCGGGTTCGACTCGAGCATCACCGGCGTGAAGGCCAAGTTCAAGGCCGCCAAATCGGTGAACAAGAAGCTCGACCTGAACTCGCTGAAGAACAAGAAGATGGGCAAGGTGTCGAACACGACCGTGTTCAGTTCGCTGTCGGTGGTGAGCGGCACGGCTAGCCTGTTGATCGACACAGGCTCGCCCCCGCCGGGCTCCCCGCCGTTGACGGCCATCGAGAAGTTCGGCGCCAAGGGCGTTCAGGGCGCAGGCAGCGTTGCCCCGACCGGCAATGCCACGCTTGGCGCAGGCCCGTCGCTCAATTTCCCGACGGTTACCGGCAACGTCCGGCCCGACGGGACGTTCGGCCAGCTGAACACAGCCGGCGGCGTCAAGTTCACGAAGAAGACCGCCGCGGGGGACAACAATGCCACCACGTGTGCGAACACCGGTCACCCGGTAAACACGTTTGTGCAGCTGGACAACATCCGGATCGACCTCGAGTCGAAGACCGCGTCGGCAGACGTGGTCACCCCGATCGGCCCGATCGGCCGCCTCAACGTGGCCGATCTGTCCGGCGGTGCGTTCACAGCGGATTCGGCCGCGCGGACGGTCTCGTTCAGCGGCGTGCACTCGGCGCTGACGTCGACCTCGCCGACCCTGTTGGGCCAGATATTCGGCACCGAGGCCCAGGGTTGCGGTCCTTCCGCCGGCGGAGCCACCGATTTCTCCGGAGGAGAATCGGTGGGCGATCTGAGCGGAAGCGTTCAGACGCAGTAACCGTAAGGATCAAGCGGTATTCGACGGGGCGGCCTCGGCCGCCCCGTCGTCTTTGCCGGGTGTAAATTGACCAGCCGAGCCAGGAAGCCCACGGGAAGGCAGGAATCCAGTTGAGAAGAAGCGTCCTCTCCGGCATCGCCCTTTGCGCTGCGCTGATCGCCGCCGCGCTGCCCGCGGCGGCGTCGGCCGACACCGTGTCCGACGGCTCGCTGGCGCTGAAGCTGTCCGGCGGCTTCAAGGGCCAGCTCGCCAGCAACGGCGTCGCCATGAAGCCGAAGAGCCTGGCGCTCAAGGGCGGCCCCGCCGGCGGCGAATTAGATCCCCGCAACGGGCAGGGCAGCCTCGGCCTGAGGGGCAAGCTGACCTTCAAGGGCAACGGCCACAAGCTGGTCTTCAAGAGCCTGCTGGCGACGCTCGGACCCGGCGGCAAGCTGACCGGCAAGGCGAAGGGAAGGAAGACCACGATCTTCAAGCTGCAGGGCGGCAACGTCGACCGCGACGGCTTCAACGCGACCGTCACCGGCATCAAGGCGAAGCTGACCGGCGCGGCCGCCAAGAGGGTCAACAAGGCGCTCGAGCTCGACTCGCTGCACGCCGGCAACGCCGGGACCGTCACCCTTCGCGAGCAGCCGCAGGACGTCCAGCTTCAGGAGAAGGGCCGAGCGACGCTGGTGGCGTCGGACGAGGCGGCGATGCAGTTCCTCACCGCCTCCGGGGGCCCGGTGTCAGCCTCCGCGATCGCGCCGGCCGAGCAGGAGGGGCTCACCACCTTCCACCTTCCGATCAACGGCGGCACCGCCGCGATCGACCTGACCAGCGGCGAGACCAAGCTCGCCGGCGGCATCAACCAGGAGCAGATGTTCAGCGGCAAGGCGATCGACCTCTTCAACCTCCTGCTGCAGTGGGAGCCGCCCGGCTTCGTGCGCGCCGACAGCACCCAGTTCGGCACCAACGGCGTCGCCTTCATCGACAAGACGACCGGCAGCGTGAGCAAGGACCCGCAGGCGCGCACGATCACGTTCCAGAACGTGACCCTGCGCTTCAACGAGGCGGCCGCGAACCTCACCAACCTCACCTTCGGAACCACCTTCCAGCCCAACGATCCGCTGGGCACGCTGTCGGCGACGCTGACCGCGCGCTAGGTCCCCAGGCTGGACCAGGCCTCGAGCTTGGCTCGCACCCGGTCGATCGTCTCGGCGACGAACTCGCTGGTCGAGGCGTGCCCGCCGAGGTCCGGGGTGCGGACGCCGGCGGCGCTGCACTCCAGCACGACTATTCTCAGCGGAGTCATGGCGTCGCAGCCTACGTCAGAGAAATGCAGCTGGTGCGGCGCGGCGGTCGAGCAGGACGACGGGTTTCGCGCCTACGAGGCGGCGGGGGAGAGGCGGGCGGTCTTCTGCCGGCTGGAGCACATCGTCCCCTGGTCGATCCAGGGCCCCCACTGGGAGGCCGGCGTCGTCACTGAGCCGTCTGCGATCGACGACGGCCCGATTTCCTGTTCTCATTGCGGCAAGGAGCTGGGCGAGTTTCACGTGCTCCTTGTCCGCCACCGCGGCGAGCATCGGGTTGCTGACGACTTCTGCTCGACCGATCACATGGCCGAGTGGGCGAAGTCCGGCGGCCGTTGGCAGTAGCGCGTCTTTCTTTGCGCTTTTTCCACGCTCGTGTTTTCCCTCGTTCCGCGTCTCGGTCTACGGTCATAGAGATGAAGGAAAAGGAGACCGATCTCTCGACCGACTGCGATGGCAACCGTCCGGTCGAGTGCGTAGGGTCGGAAGCGGGATGACGGTTCCCAAGGAAGAGGCGAACTTCATCGAGATCGAGGGTGTGGAGCTGTCGATCGAGAAGACTCGCGCTCGTGCGGAACGGGCTGGCAAGGCCCTTCGTGAGCAGGGAGCCGATCCCCACCTGATCGAGGCATTGGAGCGCACTCAGGAAGATTTGTCGACCTTGGCGCGCAAGCTGCGACAGGGGACCTACTTCGCCGTGCCGGACGCACAGACCAGCATCGAAGCTGCCTGATTGCCGCTCTCCGCTAGATGTAACTACCAACCACGTTGTTCTCCTGGATCTCCCTGAACCGCGCATCCGGCGGTCGGGTGACCGAGGGCGCGAAAATCCTGTCCATTCCCGCGCCACTGGTGCGCGTGACGCCCCACCCCATGTGGGGCGGCAAACGATTGCCGTCGGATAGGGAGTAAAACGGTTGCCACCCCCCATGAACAACGTGGTCAGGAACTACAGCTAGAGCTCAATCGCCAGATTGCTTCTGGCGATCTTGACTACCGTCCCTTTGAGAATTCGCCTTAGTTTGAGCCGCGCTGCCGCCCCGTTGCTTGCCTGCGGCGCCGCTCTTCCGAGCTCCGCCAGATCGCTGGCGTTGGGTCTTCGCTGAAGCCTGTTTCTGTGCCTTGCCGTTGCCCTTCTTAGGCTTCGACTCCGGCTTCGGGGGCTGTGGCGGCGGCTTCGCGAAGGCGAGGATCAGGGCCGCGGTGCGCGCCGGGCTCTCGACATTGGGGGAGTGTCCCGCGCCCTGCACCAACTCCGTCTGTGCGCCGGGCACGTCGGCGTAGGCGCTGAGCGCCTCGCGTGAGTCGTAGATCTGGTCCTCGGCCCCGAAGATCACCAGCAGCGGCACGAAAGCGCTCCGGATGCGCTGGTCGAGCGGCTCCTCGTCGGTGTAGACCTCCTCCTCGCCGGCCGAATGGTCGAACGACGTGTAGGTCATGCGGTTGAAGTCCTCGACGAACTGGTCCGGAACGTCGAAGCCCGGGGCGAATGCCTGGCCGAGCCCGTCGCGGATCACGAAGTCGGGGGTGATCCGCTGCACCGCCTCGCCGATCACCGGGGTGAAGGCGAGCTGCGCGATCAAGTCGAGATCGCCGAAGCTGTCGTCGGGAGCCTGGTCGACTATCACCAGCCGGTCGACCAGCTCGCTCGACTGCTCCGCCAGGGCAACCGCCACGGTCCCTCCCAGCGAGTGCCCGACCACGGTCGCCCCCTCGACGCCGAGCTGGCTCAGCGCTCCGGCGACGAGCTGGGCCTGGTTCTCCATCGTGTAACCGCTTTGCGGCTTCTCCGATCCGCCGTGGCCGAGCAGGTCGATTGCGATCACCCGGTGACCGCCCTGTTCCAGCAGCGGGATCAGCTCGTCCCACCAGTTGATCGAGCAGCTGAAGCAGTGGATGAGGACGATCGGAGGCGGCTTTCCGGGGCCGCCGGGCCGGTCGCTGATCGCCGAGTCCGGCGGCTCGCCACTGTCCCACACCTGCAGGTTGCCGCCTGGCAGGCGGAGGATCTCGCCTCCGTCGACGGTCACCTCGGCCTTGCGGGTCTCGTTGTCCAGCGCGATTGTGTTCAGGGTCAGCAACACCGCCAGGCCGGCCAGCACCGCGAGCAGGATCTTCCAGCCGCGCCTCATCCCTGGCCGGCCTCCGCGTCCTCGCGGGGGCCGAGGCCGAGCTCATCCGCCCGCTCGGCGAGGGCATCGATCACGACCTGGATGTGC
>JBBPIM010000040.1:0-16791 GCA_038040325.1 Candidatus Mayfieldus profundus | reverse complement strand
TCGAGAAGGTCGCCAAGGACACCGAGCGCGACTACTTCATGAGCGCCGAGGAGGCCAAGGAGTACCACCTCGTCGATCGCGTCATCCAAAAGCACTAGCGTCGCGCCGGGCCGCCTGATCGCCGTCGGATGCCCGGCGCTGGTGATGGTGCTCGCAGCCGGTGGCGCCGGGCAGGCCTTGGGCGGCGAGTCCAACCAGCCGGCGCAGGTGTTTCCTGTGCGTGGGCCGCATTGGGATCGCGGCCCTGTGGGCGAGTTCGGGGCGCCGCGCAATGGCGGCCGGACCCACGAGGGCTTCGACGTTGTCGCCGCCTGCGGGACCAAGCTCGTCGCGGCCCGCGGGGGGAAGGTGCTCCAGAACCGCTTCGACCCCGAGCTCGACGGCAACGAGGTGCTGATCCACGCGCGCGGCACCGGCCGCAACTACCGTTACTCGCACCTGCGCCGGCCGGCGATCGTCGAGGTCGGCAATGTCGTCCGTACCGGCCAGCGGATCGGCGGGGTGGGCAAGACCGGCAACGCGGTCAGCGTCGGCTGCCACCTGCACTTCGAGATGCGCGCGCACGGGGAGCCGATCGACCCCGAGCCGGCGCTGCGGCGCTGGGACCGCGGGAGCTGAGCCCCGCCGCCGGATTGGTGTGTGACCTGACCCCCTAGGCAAACCGCCGCCCAGGAGAAGGGACGCCGCGCCGGGCGCAGTAATCAACGCCCGAGCCTGCCGGCAAGCCGCTGCCTCTAAGCTTTGGTGCGCCGGTTGGTCGATGTGTAGGCCACCCGAGGAGGGGATCAAGTTGGCACGCCCGACAGACTCAAACGAGCAGCTCCTCTGCAGCTTCTGCGGCAAGTCGCAGCGGCAGGTCAAGAAGCTGATCGCCGGCCCGGGCGTCTACATCTGTGACGAATGCATCGATCTCTGCAACGAGATCATCGACGAGGAGCTGACCGCCCCGCCCGTCTTCGAGCTGGAGAACCTGCCGAAGCCGCTCGAGATCTGGGAGGTGCTGAACGAGTACGTGGTCGGCCAGGAGACCGCCAAGCGGGCGCTCTCCGTCGCCGTCTACAACCACTACAAGCGGGTGCAGATGATCTCCGAGGACGAGGAGCCCGAGGTCGAGCTGCAGAAGTCGAACATCCTGCTGCTGGGGCCGACAGGCTGCGGCAAGACGCTGCTCGCCCAGACCCTGGCCAGGATCCTCAACGTTCCCTTCGCGATCGCCGACGCCACGGCGCTGACCGAGGCCGGCTACGTGGGCGAGGACGTCGAGAACATCCTCCTGAAGCTGATTCAGGCGGCCGACTTCGATGTCAAGAAGGCCGAGACCGGGATCATCTACATCGACGAGGTGGACAAGATCGCCCGCAAGGCGGACAACCCGTCGATCACGCGCGACGTGTCGGGCGAGGGCGTCCAGCAGGCGCTGCTGAAGATCCTCGAGGGAACCACCGCCTCGGTGCCGCCGCAGGGCGGGCGCAAGCACCCCCACCAGGAGTTCCTCACGATCGACACCACCAACATCCTCTTCGTGTGCGGCGGCTCGTTCGGCGAGCTGGACAAGGTGATCGAGAAGCGGATCGGCCACAAGGGCGTCGGCTTCGGTGCCGCGATCGAGTCCCGCGAGCACAAGGACACCGGCGAGCTGTTCGAGCAGGTACTGCCCGAGGACCTGATGGCGTACGGGCTGATCCCCGAGTTCATCGGGAGGCTCGCTTTCTGCGCGGCGATCCACCAGCTCACCCGCGACGACCTGATCACGATCCTCACCGAGCCGCGAAACGCGCTCACCAAGCAGTTCCAGCGCTTCTTCGAGTTCGACGACATCGAGCTGGTGTTCGCCGAGGACTCGTTGAGCGCGATCGCTGACCGTGCGCTGGAGCGTGAGACCGGTGCCCGCGGGCTGCGCTCGATCCTCGAGGAGACCCTGCTCGACGTCCAGTTCGAGCTTCCCTCGCGCCGCGACGTCACCAAATGCGTCGTGACCAAGGAAGTGATCGAGCAGCAGCTTCCGCCGACGCTGGTCACCGAGGCGGCGCCCGACGAGGCGGCACCCGCCGACGATCTCGAAGAGTCGGCCTAGGCGTCTGGCTGGTCGCCGTTGGCCGCGCCGGCCTGCGCCGGTCGCACGTGGCCGCGCAGGCTGTTCTCCAGCAGGTCGGCCGGCATCGGCAGAGAGAACAGAAAGCCGGCGGCGTAGTCGCAGCCAAACTCACGCAGGGCATGGACCTGGCCCGGGGTCTCGACTCCCTGTGCCGCCGACTCGGCGCCCAGCTGCTCCGCCGTATCGAGCACCTCGCGGGTCAGGTTCACGCACGCTTCCGCATCGGGAAGCCCTGCCACCAGGCTGCCGGCGATCCTGAGCGCGCGCACCGGCAGCATCGCGGCGGGCTCCAGGATCGCCGCCGGGTCGGAGACGTTGTCGACGACGATCGATGCCCCCATGTCGCGCAGTCCCGCAAGCCGGTTCACCTCCTCTTCGGCGAGCTCGGCGAGCGCCGGCGCGGGAATCTCCAGCGCCAGCCGCGAGAGCGGAGCACCGGTCCTTCTGGCGGCTTTGCGCAGGGTGCCGACCGGGTCGCCACGCTCGAGCTGGGTCCGCGAGATGTTCACCGAGGCGTACAGCTCCGCCTGCTCGAGATTGGAGCGCCAGAGGGCGAGCTGGCGGCACGCCTCCTTGATCGCCCAGTCGCCGAGCCCGACGATCAGGTCGCTGCGCTCGGCCAGGGCTATGAACTCGGACGGCGCCAGGATGCCGAGCCCCGGGTGATCCCAGCGCAGCAACGCCTCGACCGAGCCGATCGTCGCGTCGGTCAGCGAGTAGGCGGGCTGGAAGTAGAGGCGCAACTCCTCGCGATCGATTGCGTCGCGCAGCTCAGGTTCCATAGTCGCCCTATTCCAGCACTCAGCCCAGTCGGCTGCGCAGGAAGGGAACAATCGCGCCCGCCGTGCCCTCGGGGTCGTCGGCGAACGGGAAGTGTCCGCTGCCGGGCAGAACCACGACCTGCGCGCCGGGCAGCGCAGTCTTGATTCGCTCGATCGCCTTGGGGGGCACGAAACGATCCCGTTCGCCCCACACGATCAGCGCCGGTGGGTCGAGCGAGGCAAGGGCGCCCTTCCAGGAGTCCGAGGCCGGATAGGGAGGGTCCATTGTGCGGTACAGCTTCAGGACCGTCCGGCGCGTAGCGCGGTCGTAGTCGCGCCACATGCGCTCGAGGAACGCTTCGGGCAGCGGCATTGCGCCATCGGCTGTGAGCCCGTCCTCGAAGCGCTTGCGCGTCGTCAGGAGCTGGACGAGCTCTCCGAGCAGGGGCCGCCGCCACATCCTCGCCACCCGGTGCCAGCGCCTGCCGTCCAGCAAGCCGGTGTTCATCGCGACCACGCTGCCGATCAGCCCGGGATGTTCGAGCGCCAGGGGCCAGGTGAAGATCCCGCCGACGTCATGGACCACGAAATGCGCACGCTGGACCCCGAGCTGTGCCAGCGCGGCGTCGATGAACCGCGCGTAGCCCTCGGGCGAGAAATCGAAGCTGCGGGGAGCCTGCGACTGGCCGAAGCCCGGCATGTCGAAGGCGACCGCGCGGCCGACCTCTCCGGTTCGTGCGATCAGGTCCTCCCAGTCGCGCGAGGAGCCCGGGTTCCCGTGCAGGAACACCGCCGCCTCGCCGGCCTCGCCCGGGCCGGCCTGGACGAGCGGCGACCGAATTCCATCGACCACCACCTCACCTGTGCCGATCTCGGCCACCCATCGAACCCTATGCGCGAGCGACGACCGACGAGCAACGAACATCGATCACACGAACAACTGAAGCCTTTTGGCCCCTATAGGGCCCAAAACCCTTCAGTCGCCGGGCTCGGGGCGTTGGGTTTGGTCGTTGGGCTCGGGCGCCTCCTGACCGCGGCCGAGCAGATGCGCCCCGCCGAGCGGCGCCTCACGCGACTTCAGCGCTCCCGCGCATGACTTGGGGCCCCGGCTTGCCGTTCCTACCAGCAACTGAAACTAAACTCGCGCACCGTGCCCAACCACCGCAAGAACCTCGAGGCCCGCACTCGCTACGACCCGGGCGAAATCGAGCAGCGCATCTTCGCGGAGTGGCTCCAGGGGGGCTACTTCCATCCACCCGCGGAGGGCACCCCGGCGCAGAACTACTCGGTCGCGATTCCGCCGCCCAACGTGACCGGCGCGCTGCACATGGGCCACGCCCTGAACGGGACGATGCAGGACGCCTTGGTGCGCATGCAGCGGATGCGGGGCCGCAACACGCTCTGGCTGCTGGGAACCGACCACGCCAGCATCGCCGTGCACGCGGTGCTCGAGAAGGAGCTGCGCGCGGAGGGGACCTCCAGACACGAGCTGGGCCGCGAGGCCTTTCTCGAACGTGCCTGGGCCTGGAAGGAGAAGCACGGCTCCCAGATCGTCAACCAGTACAAGCGCCTCGGCGCCTCCTGCGACTACGAGCGGGAGCGCTTCACCCTCGACGAGGGATATGTGCGGGCCGTTTACCGCGTCTTCAAGGAGCTCTACGACAAGGGCTACATCTACCGCGACAACTACATGGTCAACTGGGACATCGGCTCGCGCTCGGTGATCTCCGACCTGGAGGTGGAGAACCGCAAGGTCGAGGACACGATCTACTTCATCGACTACCCGGTCGAGGACTCCGACGATGTGCTGACCGTGGCCACGGTGCGCCCGGAGACGATGCTCGCCGACACGGCCGTTGCCGTCAACCCGGACGACGAGCGCTATCGGGCGTTCGTGGGCCGGCATTGCATCCTGCCGCTGGTGGGGCGGAGGCTGCCGGTCATCGCCGACCAGCACGTCGATCCCGAGTTCGGCACCGGCGCGCTGAAGATCACCCCCGGCCACGACCCCAACGACTTCGAGATCGGCCGCGCCCACGACCTCGACGAGATCACCGTGATCGGCGAGGACGGGCGAATGACCGAGGCTGCGGGCGAGAGGTTCGCCGGGTTGACGGTTGCCGAGGCCCACAAGGCCGTGGTCGCCGCGCTGCGCGAGGAGGAGCGCATCCGCGGCGAGGAGCCCTACGTTCACGCCGTTCCCTTCTCGCACCGCTCCGGGGAGAGGATCGAGCCGCTGATCTCGCTGCAGTGGTTCTGCCGGATGGACGAGCTCGCCCAGCCGGCGATCGAGGTGGTCGAGCGCGACGAGGTGCGGATCGTCCCCGACCAGTGGAAGCGCGTCTACCTGGATTGGATGCGCGAGATCCGGCCCTGGTGCATCTCGCGCCAGCTCTGGTGGGGACACCGGATCCCGGTCTGGTACTGCGACGCCTGCGAGGAGACCTACATCGCGGAGACCCCGCCGGAACGTTGCGGGGCCTGCGGGGGCGAGCTGCGCCAGGACGAGGACGTCCTCGACACCTGGTTCAGCTCCGCACTCTGGCCGTTTGCAACCCTCGGCTGGCCCGACGACACGCCCGAGCTGCGCGCTTTCTATCCGACCGACTTCCTCACAACGGCGCGCGACATCCTCTTCCTCTGGGTTGCCCGGATGATCATGAGCGGGCTCGAGTTCGCCGGCGACATCCCGTTCGAGGACGTCTACGTGCACTCGGTGATCCAGGCGCGCGACGGGCGGCGGATGTCGAAGAGCCTCGGGACCGGGATCGACCCACTGGAGGAGATCGAGGTGCACGGCGCCGATGCGCTGCGCTTCGGGCTGCTGGCAATGTCCTCGACCCAGGACGTCCGCTATTCCGACGCCAAGGTCCAGCAGGGACGCGACCTGGCGAACAAGCTGTGGAACGCGAGCCGGTTGATTCTGCTGAACAGCGATTCTGGGCAGAATCAACCGGGAACAAATGCGCGGCAGGACACCAATGCCCGCCAGGAACAAGCTCCTGTCGGGGTTCCGGGCGGGACGGCGCAGGGGTCTTCGCCACATCCGACCCGGGCCGAGGACCGGTGGATCCTCTCGCGGCTGCAGCGGGCGATCGCGACGATGACCGAGCGGCTCGAGGCATACGACTTCGCGCACGCCGCACAGGAGGCCTACCGGTTCCTGTGGTCGGAGCTGTGCGACTGGTACCTGGAGATCGCCAAGCCGCGCCTCTACGACGGCGAGAAGGACGCAGCCGCGACCCTTCTTGGGGTGCTGGAGCAGACATTGGCCCTGATCCATCCGATCATGCCCTTCGTCACCGAGGAGATCTGGTCCCACCACCCGGCCCGCGAGGGACACCTGGCCGTGCATCCCTTCCCACAGGCGGACGATTCGCTGATCGACCTCGATGTGGAGGCCGAGGTCGACGAGGCGATCGAGCTGACCCGGCGGCTGCGCGCATGGCGCGAGTTGGTCGGCGTTCCGGTCGGAAGCGTGCTCAGCGGCCGCGTCGAGGGCGCGGATCCCCACGAGTTCGTCGGCCGCCTGGCCCGCTTCGAGTTCTCGAGCGACGGTGGCGATCCCATCGCCTCGGTGGGGCCCGTCGAGGTGCTCGCCTCGGGTGAGGTCGACGCCGCGGCGGTGCGCGAGCGGATCGAGCAGCGGCGCACCGAGCTGCGTTCGGAAGTGGAGCGTGCGGAGCGCAAGCTTGGCAACGAGGGGTTCGTCGCCAAGGCGCCGCCGGAGGTCGTCGAGGATGAGCGCCGCAAGCTCGATGCCTACCGCTCCGAGCTCGAGGAGCTCGGATAGACCCGGAGGCCTACCTCAACTCGCTCGAGCCGCTCGGCTGGCGCTTCGGGCTGGAGCGGATGCACCGGCTCTGCTCGCTGCTCGGGATGCCGCAGCACCGCTTCGCCTCGCTGCACGTGGTCGGCACCAATGGCAAGTCGTCGGTCGCCCAGATGATCGCGGCGCTGCTGGAGGAGCATGGAGTCAGCTCCGGCGCCTGCCTCTCTCCCCACCTGCTGCGCTGGTCCGAACGGGTGCGGATTCGAGGCGCGCAGATCGGAGCGGCCGAGTTCGCCGGCGCGGTTGACCGCACCGCTCAGGCGGCCGACGTGGTCAACCGCACCCTGGAGGAGGAGGGCGACGCCGTCACGCAATTCGAGGCGTCCACGGCGGCCGCCTTCGTGGCGCTCGCCGCGGCGCGCGTCCAGGCCGGGGTGATCGAGGCCGGGCTGGGGGGCAGGCTCGACGCGACCAACGTGATTCCCTCCACCGTCACGGTGCTGACCTCGGTCGGCCTGGATCACACGGAGTGGCTCGGAGAGACAGAGCTGGAGATCGCGGCCGAGAAGCTGGCGGTGCTGCGCGACCAGTCGGCGCTCGTGATCGGACAGGTCAGCGACGAGGTCTCGGCGCTGGCCGAGCGCACGGCTGCCGAGCTTGGCGCCCGGCTGGTTCGCGCCGCCGCCGACCCCGGACCCGAGATCGTGCTGCGTGCCCCGGGGAGCTTTCAGCGGCGCAACTTCGCGCTGGCGGTCGCCGCCGCGGAGGCGTTCATGGGCGAGCTCGACCCCGGCGCGGTGCGGCAAGTCGCGGCGGAAGTGGTGATTCCCGGCCGCCTGCAGGTCGTCTCCGATCAGCCGGCGACGGTCCTCGATGCGGCCCACAACCCGGACGGGGCGCGGGCGCTGGCGGAGGCGCTGCCCGAGGTCGCGGCGGGAAGGCCCGTGTTCGCATGCCTGGCGATGCTCGCCGACAAGGACGCCGAGGAGATGGTCCGAGCTCTCGCCCCGGCGCTCGCGCACGCGGTTTGCACCGAGCTGCCCGCGGCCGCTCTGCAGGGCGCCGGGCGGCCCGGCTCGCGCTCCCGTCCGGCTACCCAACTGGCCGCCGCCTGCGAGGCGGCCGGGCTGTCCGCCGAGGCGGTGCCCGAGCCGGGCCAGGCACTGTCCCGTGCGCAGCAACTCGCGAGCGCAGCGCGGGGAGTCGCGCTCGTGGCCGGTTCCCACTACCTTCTAGCCCAATGGACAAGGAGGCGCGCTCAGAGCTCCTCTCGATGATGGGCCTGGTCGCCGCCGTGGTCGCGGTGGTGATCCTCGTGTTCTTCGCGATCGGCTACGTGTTCGGGAGGCTGTTCCTGTGAGCGTGCGAGCGCCCAGGGGCGCATACGGGCGCGAGCGCCCATTCGGCGCCGGGAGGGGTTGATCACCCCGGGGCCGAAGTAGACTGGCCCGCCTGCCTCCAGGGGTACTGCGCATGCAACTTGCGATCTTCGGTATCGAGAACGACGGCCTGAACCTGGTCGTCAACCTATTCGTGATGATGCTGGTCGTCGTCTGGCTGGCGCTGATCGTCTGGACCTACCTGGACGCGCGCCGCCGCATCGAGGACCCGGTGCTTGTCGTCTGCGCCACCGCGGCCTCGCTGTTTCCCTACATCGGCACCTTCGTGTACTCGATCCTGCGGCCGCCGGAGTCCCTCGAGGACGCACACGAGCGCGAACTGGAGATCAAGGCGGCGGAGCTGCGCGTGCGCCAGCTATCCGAGCTGACATGCCCCAACTGCGGCTTCCCCGTCGAGAAGACCTACCTGCGCTGCCCCAGTTGCCAGCGCCGGCTCAAGGACCCGTGCCAGACCTGCGGCAAGCCGGTCGACCCGCGTTGGGCGCTGTGCCCGTACTGCGAGTCCGCCCTGCCTGGGCGCCAGCAGTCGAGGCGCCCACCGCCCCCGCCGGGCCAGGAGCCGCGCCCTCCGACGCGGGCGGCGCCGGCACGTGAAGCTCCAGCAGCGCCGAAGGCCCGCACGACGGCCACAAGGCGTGCGCAGCCCAAGGCCCGGGCCCAGGAGCCGGCGAAGGCGCCGCAGCCCGAGGCGGCCCCCAAGCCCCGCAAGCCTTCGCGCGCTCGCAAGGCCGACCCTGCACGGGCCGGCTCGGACTCGGATCCCTCGCGCGCGTCGCGCCCGCGCGCGCGCAAGGGGGCGGCGAAGGCGGAAGGCCAATCCGCCCGAGGCGAGGCGCCATCGGATGACGGGGCGGCGGCAGAGACCGCGGAGCAGCGCCCGGCGAGCAAGAGCGAGTAGCTTCCCGGCCCGTGTCGCGGACCCTGATCCTCGTAAAGCCCGACGCCTTCGAGCGCGGCCTCACCGGCGAGGTGATCGCCCGCTTCGAGCGCAAGGGCCTGAAGCTCGCAGCGCTGAAGCTGATCGAAGCGGACGTGGAGATCGCCAACGTCCACTACGCCGAGCACACCGAGAAGCCCTTCTTCGGCGAGCTGGTCGAGTTCATCACCCGCGGACCGCTCGTTGCGATGGTGCTGGAGGGACATGAGGCCGTGGCCGCGGCCCGGCAGGTGATCGGTGCCACCAATCCCATGGAGGCAGCTCCCGGCTCGCTCCGCGGCGATTACGGCTTGGAAGTGACCTTCAATCTCGTGCACGGCTCCGACTCGGATGAATCCGCCGAGCGCGAGATCGGGATCTGGTTCCCTGAACTCTGATTCGCGGCCTCTGTACCGCGGGTCCTGTCGCACGGGACCCGTTTCCGGGCCGTGCTCGCAGGGGCTGCGCGCGGTCCCGGAATCGGGCCCCGCACGCCACCCGCGGAAGAGGCCATGAAGATAGTTCTGGCATCCAGGTCGCCGCAAAGGAAAGAGATTCTGGAGCGGCTCGGGCTCGAGTTCGAGATCGTTGTGCCCGAAGTCGCGGAGGTGCAGGTAGGGGACCCCGCCGCAGACGTGCTCGAGAATGCCCGTCGCAAGGCAACTTCGGTCCCGGCTGGCGCCGGAACGCTGGTCATCGGCTGCGACACCGATGTGGCGCTCGACGGCGGCGTGCTGGGGAAGCCGGCGAACGAAGTGCAGGCGCGCGAATTCCTCGAACTGCTGTCCGGGCGCACGCACGAAGTGCTGAGCGGGCTGGCGCTGGCAGGTCCCGGGGAAGCTGAGCGCGAAGGCGTCGCCCGCTCGCAGGTCACCTTTCGCCGGCTCACAGGCCCCGAGGTGGAGCGCTATCTGCGCTCGCGCGAGTGGCGCGAGCGTGCCGGCGCCTATGCGATCCAGGGGCTCGGCTCGACGCTGGTGGAGCGGGTCGAGGGCGACGTTTCCAACGTGATCGGGCTGCCGGTGGCGCTGCTGCTCGAGCTGGCCCCGGAGCTTGGCCGTTAAATGTCGATTGCAACGCCCTTTGGCGGAGTTTGGGGAGTGCAGGGCCTTCGCTAGACTTCGGCTGGCGTTTCGCCCCGAATCGCAACCCCGGCGACGCCAGGCGGGCCCGTTTGGCCGCCAGGCATGAGTCGAATCCTCATTAGAGCCTTTCCCCAACCCAGCGCATGGGCGTACTCAGCTACCTGACCGGACTCGGCGGCCGCGACATGGCGGTCGATCTCGGGACCGCCAACACGCTGGTCTACGTGCGTGGGCGGGGGATCGTCCTCTCGGAGCCCTCGGTGGTGGCGATCGACGCCCGAACCGGCGAGGTCCACGCCGTGGGCGTCGAGGCAAAGCGGATGCTCGGGCGCACTCCCGGCACGATCAGCGCCATTCGCCCGCTCAAGGACGGCGTGATCGCCGACTTCGACGTGACAGAGCAGATGCTGCGCCACTTCATCAAAAAGGTCCACCAGAACCGTTTCGCCCACCCGCGCGTGGTGATCTGCGTGCCGTCCGGAGTGACCGGCGTCGAGAAGCGCGCCGTCGAGGAGGCCTGCCTCTCGGCCGGTGCTCGGCACGCCTACCTGATCGAGGAGCCGATGGCGGCTGCGATCGGTGCCGGCCTGCCGGTCGGCGAGCCGACCGGCTCGATGATCGTCGACGTTGGCGGTGGCACCAGCGAGGTCGCGGTGATCTCGCTCGGCGGCATCGTCGTCTCGCAGTCGATCCGGATCGGAGGCGACGAGCTCGACGAGGCGATCGTCAACTATTGCAAGCACGAGTACAAGTTGATGATCGGCCAGCAGACTGCGGAGGAGGTCAAGCTGGAGGCCGGTTCCGCCTCCGACCTGCCCGAGGAGGTGCGCGCCGAGATCCGCGGTCGCGACCTGGTCTCCGGGCTTCCCCGCACGGTGACGCTCAGCTCCGAGGAGATTCGCGGAGCGCTCGAGGAGACACTGAAGCAGATCATCGGCGCCGTCAAGGACACGCTGGACCGCACCCCTCCGGAGCTGGCCGGGGACATCATGGACCGCGGCATCACCCTCGCCGGCGGCGGTTCGTTGCTGCAGGGACTCGAACAGCGACTGCGCGACGAGTGCCAGATGCCATGTCAATTGGCGGAGTCGCCGCTGACCTGTGTGGCGGTCGGATCGGGCCTGTCGCTGGAGGAGTTCGAGGCTATCCACCGCGCAAGCAAGAATTCGGGGTCGAGGCGCTATCTCTGAGAGCCTCCTTCGATGAAACCTAGGTCTTCCACGTGTATCGAAAGCAAGTCCGCCGCCGCAGAGCGGTCCTGGCGCTACTCGTAGTCAGCTCATTCGCATTGCTGACCGCAACCTACGGTCAGCGTTCGGGTGGCCTGCAGCGAGGCGTCAGCGCGGTCTTCGGCCCCTTTCAGGAGGGAGCCGACCGCGCGCTGAAGCCTGCCCGCGACCTCGTCAACTGGTTCGACCAGACGTTCGAGGCGCGGGGCCAGAACGAGCGGCTGCAGGATGAAGTCGAGCAGCTCCGCTCCGAGGTGGCGGCCGGCAAGGTCGCGCTCTCCGAGAACAACCAGCTGCGCAAGCTGGTCGGCCTGCAGCGCGCCGGCGAGCTTCCCCTCGGGTTCGAGCCCGTCACCGGCCGGGTGATCGGAAAGTCGCCGACCGTCTGGTACTCGACCGTGACGATCGACCACGGCACCAGCTCCGGGGTGCGGGTCAACGACCCGGTGATCAACGGCGACGGCCTGGTGGGGAGGATCACCTCGGCGACGCGGGGGACCGCCCAGGTGACTTTGATCACCGACCACACCAGCGCCGTCTCGGCCATGGCCCTGACAGAGGACCAGGGCATTCAGGGCGTGATCAAGCCCGAGGTCGGGAACCCCGACGACCTGATCCTCGACTTCATCGACTCCAACCAGCACGTGCGCACCAGCCAGTTGGTGGTCACCGCCGGCTTCAAGGCACGGGGCCTGGCCTCGTTCTATCCGTACGGGATCCCGATCGGGCGAGTCACCGACGCGACGATCGCCGAGCAGGAGGCGAGCCAGCAGGTGCACGTGCGGCCCTTCGCGGACCTCCGCAACCTGCAGTTCGTGCAGGTGCTGACCAAGTGATCGTTACCCCCCGCATCATGGTGAGGATCGTGGCCATCGTGGTGGCGGCGATGCTGCTGCAACTCTCCTTCTTCTCCCAGGTCGAGGTGCTGCAGACCAGCCCCGACATCCTTCCCGCCGTGGCGGTCTCGCTGGGTCTTCTCGGCGGCAGCCTGGCCGGCGCGGTGAGCGGATTTGCGATCGGGTTGCTGCTGGACTGCCTGATCGTCGAGGCGCTGGGAGCCTCCTCGATGGTGCTGCTCTCTGTGGGATACCTCGCCGGCGTCTATCGGGAGCGGTTCGACGTCACCAACTCGCTGGTGCCTCCTCTGCTCTGCATGGGGCTCACGCTGCTCGCCGAGGCCTCCTTCGCGGCGTTGCAGCTGATGCTCGGAGTCGACGCCCCGATCAGCGCGCTTATCGTGCGCGACATGGTGATCAAGAGCATCTTCGCGTTCTTCCTCGGGGTCCCGATCTATCTCGGCATCCGGCGCGCGCTGCGCCCGGCGCTGATCGAGGACCAGGCGGTGCGCCGAAGCGCGCAGCCGAGGATGATGGGAGCCTGATGTACCTCCGGGCACCCGACGACCGGCGCCCCCAGATGAGCTCCGGCTTCGCCCTGCGCGTGGCGCTGATGGGCGGTCTCGCCCTGATCATGTTCGCGGTGATCTTCTTCCGCCTCTGGTACCTGCAGGTGCTTTCCGGCGACAAGTACCTGGCAGAGGCCAACAACAACCGCATCCGCGAGATCCGCGTGACGGCGCCGCGCGGCGAGATAGTCGATCGCAACGGCACGGTGCTGGTCGGGAACCGAACCAGCCTCGCCCTGCAGGTCAACCTGCAGAAGCTCGCACGGGGCGTCGAGGCCCGGCGCGGCGAGCTGCGCCGGCTGGCGGACGTGTCCGGCCTGTCGCTGCAGCGAATCCGGCGCGAGATGCACCGCCAGCTGCTCGAGCTCCCCAGCGCCCCCGTCACCCTGCGCAAGGACGTCGACTACGACCTCGTCTACTACCTGCAGGAGCATCAGGCCGACTTCCCCGGAGTGGTGGTGCAGCGCGTCTTCGTGCGCCGCTATCGGCACGGGACCCTGGCCGCCCACCTGTTCGGAAACGTCGGCGAGATCGACTCGAAGGAGCTGAAGGACCCCCGCTACAGGGACCTGGTCCCGGGCGACGAGATCGGCAAGGACGGGGTCGAGTACGAGTACGACCGCTACCTGCGCGGGCGCGCGGGCGCCACCCGAGTGCAGGTCGATTCGCTTGGCCGCCCCAAGGGCCAGCTCAGCGTCGTCGCTCCCAAGCCGGGAGACAACCTGCGGCTCACGATCGACTCCGATCTGCAGGGCGCCGGCGAGGCCGCGATCGGCGCCTTTGGCCTGCCGGGGGCGTTCGTCGCGATGGACGTCCGCAACGGCCAGGTGCTCGGGATGGGGTCGGTTCCGACCTTCGACCCATCGATCTTCACCCGCCCGATCACCCCGTCCCAGTACCAGTCGCTGGTGTCCGAGGACACGGGGGCGCCGCTCGCCAACCGGGCGACCACCGGCCTCTATCCGACCGGTTCCACCTTCAAGCCGATAACCGCGACGGCCGCGCTGTCCAGCGGAAACCTGACGACCACGGAGCCCTACACAGATACCGGCTCGATCACGGTTGGGGGCATCACCTTCGAAAACGCCGGGGGCGCGGTCAACGGCACGATCACGCTGCCGACCGCGTTGCAGGTTTCCTCCGATGTCTTCTTCTACACGATGGGGCTGCGCATGAACGGCACCCTGGCGCTGCAGAAGTGGTCTCGCCGGCTCGGCCTCGGGCGGGCCACCGGCATCGACCTGCCGGCCGAAACGGACGGGCTGATCCCCTCGCCCGCCTGGCGCAACCGCCTCTACCGCCAGAAGCTGACCGACCGGCCGTGGAGCGCCGGCGACAACATCAACCTGGCGGTCGGCCAGGGCGACGTGCAGGCGGACCCCCTGCAGATGGCGGTCGCCTATGCGGCGATCTCCACGGGCAAGGTCCTGCGCCCGCACGTCGGCATGGAGATCGACGATTCGGCGGGGCGCGTGGTGCAGGAGATCGCCCCGCCCCCGCGCCGTGAGGTGAAGATCGATCCCAGCTATCGCGAGGCGATCCTCTCCGGTCTACACGCGGCCGCGCAGAGCCCGGGCGGGACCTCCTACCAGGTGTTCGGGGGCTTCCCGGTGCCCGTTGCCGGCAAGACCGGAACCGCGGAGCGGCCGGGCCAGGCGGACCAGTCCTGGTACGTGGTGCTCGCGCCCTACCCAAAGCCGCGTGTCGTGGTCGCCGTTACCATCGAGCAGGGCGGGTTCGGAGCCGACGCCGCGGCGCCGGCCGCCTCCCAGATCCTCTCCCAGTACTTCAACGCGAGGGCCAAGCCGGTGTCCGGGGGCACCGAGAACATCGAATGATGCATGCGACCCGCACACACCGCGCTCGCCCGGTGCCGTTCTCCAGCCGCCCCAGCCTCGCCGAGCGGGTCGGGATCCCCTACATGGACATCGGGCTGCTGACTGCGGCCGTCGGGCTGATCGGCTTCTCCATATTCACCCTGGTCGAGGCGACCCGCCACGACGTCCCCGGAGACCCCTACTTCTTCGTCGAACGCCAGAGCATCTACGCGGTGCTGGGGCTGATCGGGATGCTGGCCCTGACCCAGATCGATTACTCGCGCTTCCGCGAGCTGCGGGTCGGCATCTACTCGCTGATGGTCGCGGGCATCTCGATGGTCTTCGTCTTCGGGGTTGCGGCCCGTGGCTCGCGCCGTGCCTTCGACCTTCCGTTCTTCAGCTTTCAGCCGTCGGAGCTGGGCAAGCTGCTGCTCGCCCTCGCCCTCGCCGGCTTCGTCATCGACGGGGCCCGGCGCGGCTCGCCGCGCCAGCGCACGGCCCGGTACCTGTTGCTCGGGCTGGCACCCGCGGCGCTCGTCTTCCTGCAACCGGACCTCGGCACCTCTCTGGTGTTCGCGGTCATAACTCTTGCGGTCATATTCGTGGCGGGGGTCCGTTGGACCCATTTCGCCGCGATCGCCGGCGGCTTCGCCGCCCTGGTGACCGTTGTACTCGTGCTTGCGCCGGCGATCGGCACACCGGTCCTCAAGGGCTACCAGGAGGAGCGGCTCACGTCGTTCGTTCATCCCAGCGTGGATCCCCAGGACGCCGGCTATCAGCAGAACCAGGCAAAGATCGCGATCGGCTCCGGTCAGAAGACCGGCCGCGGCGATCAGGCCACACAGACGCGGCTCGACTTCGTCCCCGAGCGACACACGGACTTCATCTTCGCCGTGATCGGGGAACGCTTCGGATTCCTGGGTGCCGCGTTCGTCCTGTCCCTATTCGCCCTGCTCATCTGGCGGGCCCTGCGGATCGTGACGCTTTCGAAGAACTTGTACGGGACCCTGGTCGCGGGCGGGATCACCGCCATGCTGATGTTCCAGGTCTTCGTCAACGTCGGGATGAGCCTCGGGATCATGCCCATCACGGGCATCCCCCTGCCGCTCATGAGTTACGGAGGTTCCTCCGTGCTGGCCACGTTCCTGGCCATCGGCATTCTTCAAAGCGTCTACATGCAGGCTCAGCTCAGCCAGAAGGGCGGGGATTTTCTCTGACCCCCTGAACTGAGTTGAGGTAAATGAAAAAGACAATTCTGGTATCCGCCGACCGCGGCGAAACGCGGGTAGCTGTCCTCGAGGCAAAGACCAAGGGCAGCAAGCCCGAGGTCGCGGAGCTCTACGTGGAGCGCCGCGGCCGCCGCTCGATCGTCGGCAATATCTACACGGGCAAGATCGACAACGTGCTGCCCGGCATGGAGGCGGCCTTCGTCGACATCGGCCTGGAGCGCAACGGCTTCCTGCACGTCGACGAGATCGTGCTGCCGGGCGGCGAGGCTGCGCCGAAGCGCGGACGCGGACGCGGCCGGCGCATCGACGAGCTGATCAAGCCGAAGCAGGAAATCATCGTCCAGGTCGTCAAGGACCCGCTGAAGGGCAAGGGCGCGCGGCTCTCGATGAACGTGTCGATCGCCGGGCGGTACCTGGTCTACGCGCCGCAGGGAAGCGGCGTCGGCGTCAGCCGGCGGCTCACGGACTCCGAACGCGACCGGCTGCGCAAGATGGTCGAGCGCAACTACAAGGGACCGGGCGGGCTGATCGTCCGCACCGCCGCCCACGGCGCCAAGAAGGCGGATTTCGTGCGCGAGATCGGCTACCTGCACAAGCTCAACGAGGTGCTGAAGCGCCGCACCAAGGACAGCAAGGCGCCCGCATTGGTCTTCCAGGAGGCCGACCTGCCGGTGCGGGTGCTGCGCGACGTCTTTCTCAGCGACTTCGAGAAGGCGATAATCGACTCCCAGAAGCAGTTGGACCGCGTCACCGGGTTCTTCCAGCGCACCGCCCCGGAGCTCGTCGACGGGGTGGAGCTGTACAAGGGGCGCAAGCCTCTGTTCGAGAAGTGGGGCGTGGAGGAGGCAATCGAGTCGACGCTGCAGCAGCGCGTCGACCTGCCCTCGGGCGGCTATCTATTGATCGACTACGCCGAGGCGCTGACCGTGATCGACGTCAACAGCGGCAGCTTCACCGGGCGCGGAAAGGGTGGCCTGGAGGAGACGATCACCAGGGTCAACACGGAGGCCGCAGAGGAGGCCGTGCGCCAGCTGCGCCTGCGCGACATCGGCGGGATCATCGTCATCGACTTCATCGACATG
>JBBPIM010000039.1:0-17320 GCA_038040325.1 Candidatus Mayfieldus profundus | reverse complement strand
GAGGAGAACGCGGTGGCGCGGATGTTCTGCGACATCCAGGTGCCCGGCGGCGACCCCTACGAGGGCGACCCGCGCTGGATCATGCGCCGGGCGCTGCAGCGAGCGGCCGACATGGGCTTCGACACCTACAACATCGGCCCCGAGCTGGAGTACTTCTACTTCAAGTCCGACAAGCCCGAAGGCGGCACGCCCGAGGTCCTCGACCACGGCGGCTACTTCGACCTGACGACGCTCGACGCCGGCTCCGACGTGCGTCGCGAGACCGTGCTGGCGCTGGAGCAGCTCGGCATCCACGTCGAGTACACCCACCACGAGGTCGGGCCCTCCCAGCACGAGGTCGACATGCGCTTCAAGAACGCGCTGGAGATGTCCGACGACTGCATGACCTACCGGATCGTTGTCAAGGAGTACGCCATGAAGTACGGCTGGCACGCCACCTTCATGCCCAAGCCCCTGTTCGGGGAGAACGGGTCCGGCATGCACGTGCACCAGTCGCTCAGCAAGGACGGCGGCAACGCGTTCTTCGACGCCGACGACCAGTTCTTCCTCTCCGACGTGGCGAAGGCCTTCATCGCCGGCCAGCTCAAGCACGCCCGCGAGATCGCTCCGCTGTTCGCTCAGTGGGTCAACTCCTACAAGCGCTTGGTGCCGGGCTACGAGGCGCCGGTCTACCTTGCCTGGTCGCGACGCAACCGCTCGGCGCTGATCCGCGTCCCGCTGTATCACCCGGGCAAGGAGAAGGCGACACGGGCCGAGCTGCGCTGTCCCGATCCGGCCTCAAACCCCTACCTCTGCTTCGCGGCGATGCTGCACGCGGGGCTGGAGGGGGTCGAGAAGGGATACGAGATCCCCGAGCCGATGGAGCAGAACCTCTACCACCTGTCCCCGGAGGAGCGGGTGCAGCGCGGGATCGAGCAGCTCCCCGAGACGCTGGGAGAGGCGATCGAGATCGCCGCCGAGTCGGAGCTCGTGCTGCGCATCCTCGGCGAGCACACCTTCCGCCGCTTCATCGAGATCAAGCGGCAGGAGTGGGAGGACTACCGGGTGCAGGTCACCCCGTTCGAGATCGAGAACTTCCTGCCGGTGCTCTAGGGGCGACCGCCCTGGCCAAGCTTCACGTGCTGCGCGTCTTCGTCGGGCGCAACGGCGGCGGGGGAAACCCGCTCGGGGTGTTCCTCGCCGGCGGTACGGCCCCCGCGAAGGAGCGCCAGCGCATTGCCACCGACCTGGGCTTCAGCGAGACCGTCTTCGTCGACGACACCGCGCGGGCGGAGATGCGGATCTTCACGCCGGCGGCGGAGATTCCCTTCGCTGGGCACCCCTCGGTGGGCACCGCCTGGCTGCTGCATCGCGAGGGTCACAATCCGTCCGTGCTGCGCCCCCCCGCGGGCGAGGTCGGGGTGCGGCGTGAGGCGGAGCTGACCTTCATCGCCGCCCGGCCGGAATGGGCGCCGCCGATCGACTTCCGCCGCCTCGACTCCCCGGATGCGGTCGAGGCCCTGGCCGGGCCGCCCGACCCCGACGGTTTCACCTACTGCTGGGCGTGGAGCGACGAGGGCGCTGGAGAGGTTCGCGCCCGCTCGTTCCCCGCCGAGTACGGGATCGCCGAGGACGAGGCGACCGGCGCGGCGGCGATCGTGTTGGTTGCGCGGCTTGGCCTCCCTATCACGATTCTCCAGGGCGCCGGCTCGGAGCTGATCGCGCGCCCGCTCGGCGACGGGTCCTGCGAGGTCGGCGGCCGCGTCGAGCTCGACGAGGTGCGCGACTACCTGCGGTAGGGGCGCGCGGCCTCAGTTCAGGGTCGAGAGCAGGAACGCGAGGGCGAACCCCAGCACGGTAAACAGTCCGGCCGGGCGACCCCCCTGCGCGAAGGCCTGGGGCATCATCGTGTCGGCCAGCATCGTCAGCACGGCACCTCCCGCGAACGCGTTGATCAACCCGATCGCGTTACCGGAAGCCCCATCGAGCAGCGCGAACCCCAGCGCCGACGAGACTGCGCAGACCAGCACCACCACGACCCACTGCAGCAGCACCGAGCGGTTGCTATGGCCCGCCCTCCGCATCCCGGAGGAGGCCGCGAACGACTCGGGAAGGTTGGAGAGGAAGACGGCCGCCAGGAACGCGACTCCGACGCCGCCCCCCTCCAGCAGGGTGATCCCGATCACCGCGGACTCGGGGATACCGTCCAGCACCGCCCCGAGC
Source organism: Candidatus Mayfieldus profundus (assembly GCA_038040325.1). Classification (GTDB taxonomy): domain Bacteria; phylum Actinomycetota; class Thermoleophilia; order Solirubrobacterales; family 70-9; genus Mayfieldus; species Mayfieldus profundus. The sequence continues at coordinate 15,118 of JBBPIM010000039.1, read as the reverse complement.
AGCAGGGCGGCCCCGGTGCTGTCGGGAGAGCCGCCGGCGTGCATCATCCGCTGCCTGCCCCCGCGACGCTCGATCAGGACGTCCCCGCCGAAGTAGGCGAACGCGCCAAGCGCCAGGCCGAGGGCGACGACATCGGCGCCGCCCAGCCGGTAGGCGTGCTCGGTCAGCTCGAAGGCGAGGGCGCTGATCAGCGCCCCGGCCCCGAAGGCCAGCACCAGGCCGAGCACCCGGCTGGGAACCGAGAAGTACAACCCAGCCGCGGCCCCGATCAGCAGCGAGGCTGCGCCAGCGAGCCCCCAGAGAAACGCCTCGCCCACGCCGACCTACCGCCGTCGCAGCAGACCGGCCAACCGCGTCTTCAGGTTCAGGGCGCCGGTCATCGCCCGCTCGGCCGCCGAGCCCTGCGGCGGCAGCGCGCCGAGCTGGCGGGCCATCTCGGCGCCGTTCATGTAGGCCTCGTTGCGCTGGATGCGTCCGTCCCGCACGGTGAGCATGTCGCACCCCGTGATCTCGACGCTCGCACCGGTCGGCATCATCCCCTCGAAGCGCGTGGGGCCGTCGAAGGTGCCGGTGGCGCGCCAGCGGACCGCTGCTTTGTCGTCCTCGGCGACCACGTCGAGGATCTCGAAGCGGAAATCGGGGAAGGCCGAGAAGAGGTTCCCGAACCACTGGCGATAGGTGTCGGGGACGCGCAGCTCGACCAAACCGTGAATCTCCCCGGTGCCGCCCGGCTCCCAGTGAGCCATCATCGCGTCGAGGTCCTGGCGTCCGATCGCCTCGAAGTAGGAACGGGCGATCTCTGCAGTGGTCTGATGGGTCTTCTCAGCGCTCGGCATCCAGTTCTCTCCTCAGCTCGTCAGGGTCGGTGACCGGCATCCGGCAGGTGAAGTTCTCGCATACATAGGCGGCCGGGCGCCCGTCGACCGCCGAGCGCTCGCGCATCAGCTGCGGCCGATCGGTTCCCTCGGGCCCTCCGGCGAGCACCAGGCGCGGCCGGTATGCCGCACGAATCACCCGGGAAAGCTCTTCCAGGAGGTCGGCCGGCTCGCCGGCGCCGGCAGGCGCCACCAGCGCAACCTCGTGGGTCGGCTCGAGGTGGAAGTCGAGCGCCTGCAACAGGTGCCCGAAGCCGTCGGGGTGGCGGATCGCCGCCGGGTGGAGCAGGCGCAGCACGCCGACCGCGTGCTGCTCGTATTCATGATCACCGGTCAGCGCCGCAAGCCGCAGCAGCCCCAGCGCGGCCGACGAGTTGCCGGACGGGATCGGATGGTCGCCGAAGTCCTTGCGGCGGGCGATCAGCTCCTCGTGGTCGTCGGAGGTGGAGAAGAACCCGCCCCGCTCGGGATCGCCGAAGTGGGCGATCATCGCAGCGGCCGTTTCGAGCGCGGCGTCGAACCAGCGCTTCTCGAAGGTCGCTTCGTAGAGGGTCAGCAGCCCCTCGAGCAGGAAGGCGTGGTCCTCGAGGTAGGCGTTGAGATGGGCGCGGCCGTCCTTGTAGGTCCGCAGCAGCCGGCCGCCGCCGTCGCGCATCTGCTCCAGCACGAATCCGGCGCAGTCGCGTGCCGCGTCGAGGTAGTCGGCACGCTCCAGCACGGCGCCGGCTTCGGCCAGCGCCGCGATCATCAGCGCGTTCCAGGAGGCCAGCCGCTTGTCGTCCAGGCCCGGCCAGACGCGCTTGCTGCGCGTCTCGTACAGGGCCTGCCGCGCGTCCTCGAGCCCATCAGGCTGCGGCGCCGCGGCGCCGCCCGCGAGGTGCAGGATGTTGCGACCCTCGAAGTTGCCGCGCTCGATGACCCCGTAGTAAGCGATCACTGCGTCGGCGGAATCCCCCAGCACCTCGGTCAGCTCCGCCGGGGTCCAGACGTAGAAGCGCCCCTCCTCGCCCTCGGAGTCGGCGTCGAGCGCCGAGTAGAAGCCGCCCTCGGGGCCGCGCATCTCGCGCAGCGCCCAGTCCAGGGTCTCGGTGCAGACGCGGCGGTAGCGCTCGTGCCCGATCGCCTGCCAGCCATGCAGGTAGGCGCGCGCGAGCAAGGCGTTGTCGTAGAGCATCTTTTCGAAGTGGGGCACGAGCCAGGTCGCGTCCACCGAGTAGCGCGCGAAGCCGCCGCCGATCTGGTCGTAGATACCGCCCGCGGCCATGGCATCGAGCGTCAGCTCGCAGACGTCGGTGTCCCCCCGAGCGAGCAGGAGCTCCAAGACCGAGGCGGGTGGGAACTTGGGGGCGCCTCCGAAGCCGCCGTTCTCCATGTCGGCGTGCCGGCGCAGCTCCCGGACGGCGTCGTCCAGCGCGCGACTGTCGAGCGGCTCGGTGGATGCCTCGGCCTGGCCGATCGCGCCCAGCTGGGCGCGTGTCTGGGCCCCCCGCGAGCGGATCTCCTCGCGACGCTCGCGGAAGGCCTCGACCACGGCCTCCATCACCATCCGGAAGCTCGGCAGTCCCTGGCGCGACTCGGGCGGGAAGTAGGTGCCGCCGTAGAACGGGACGCCCTCGGGATCCAGGAAGACGGTCATCGGCCAGCCCCCGTGGCCGGTCATCGCCTGTACCGCCTCCATGTAGAGGGCGTCGACGTCGGGACGCTCCTCGCGGTCGACCTTGACATTGACGAATTGCTCGTTCATGAACGCGGCCGTGTCGGCGTCCTCGAAGGACTCGTGTTCCATCACGTGACACCAGTGGCAGGCCGAGTAGCCGACCGAGAGGAGGATCGGGCGGTCTTCGTCGCGGGCCCGCTGCAGCGCCTCGGGCCCCCACGGGTACCAGTCCACCGGGTTGTCGCGATGCTGCAACAGGTAGGGGCTGGTCTGGTCGGCGAGCCGATTCGCCATGCATTTCAGCCTACGCGACGGGACCTGCGGCCAGTGCCCAGGCACGCATGGCCGAATCGCTACCCGAAAATGATCTTGTGCAGGCGGGGGGCGGCCCCTAGCCTGTTCTTAGGGTGAGCGCGGGGACCGATCCCACCGCGACCCTGGATGAGCTGCTCGAGGGAGTGGCGCCCAGAGATCGCGAGACAGTCGCCCAGGCCCTCCAGGGGGCGCTGGACACCGAGGCCGAGCTGCGCGAGGCGGCGGAGCGCATGGCCGAGGCGCAAAGGCTCGCCCGCCTCGGCAGCTGGGAGTGGGTCGTCGCCGAGAACCGCGTCACCTGGTCGGATGAGCTCTACCGCATCTTCGGGCTCGAGCCCGGGCAGTTTGCCGCCACCCTCGAGGCCTACATGGACCGCGTCCATCCCGACGACCGGGAGATGGTGCAGCAGAAGGTGGAGGGGACCCTGGATTCGCACGACCCCTATTTGACCGAGCACCGCATCCAGCTTGCCGACGAATCGCTGCGTACCCTTCGCTGCCACGGCCAGGCGGTGACCAACGGTGCAGGCGAGGTCGTGCGGCTGGTCGGCGTCTGCCAGGACATCACCGAGTTGGCCGAGGCTGAGGCGGCACGCAGGGCTGCCGAGGTCCGCTTCCGAAACGCCTTCGAGCACGCGCCGATCGGAGTCGCACTGGTCTCGATGGAGCCGGGCGACGAGGGCCGGTTCCAGACGGTGAACCGGGCGATGTGCTCGATCACCGGGTACGGCGAGGACGAGCTGCTCGCCTCGACCCTCGAAGAGATCACCGTGCGCGAGGATCGCCAGCTCGACTCCCCCAAGCGCAAGAGCCTGCTGGCGGGAACGCTCGACTCCTACTCGGTGGATAAGCGCTGCGAGCACAAGGAGGGCCACCAGATGTGGGTTCAGATGAGCCTCTCGCTGGCCCGCGACGGGGAGCAGGGCTCGCTATACGGCATCCTGCAGCTGCAGGACATCGGCGAACGCCGTCGCTTCGAGCAGCGCCTTCGCCACCTCGCCGATCACGATTCGCTGACCGGCCTGATGAACAGGCGCCGCTTCCAGGTCGACCTGGAGCAGCAGCTCGGCTTCAACGCCCGCTACGGCGGCCAGGGCGCGGTGCTGATCATCGACGTCGACCGCTTCAAGAACGTCAACGACCTGGCCGGCCACCAGGCCGGGGACAACCTGATCCGCAGGGTCTCCGGGCTGCTGCGCGAGCGCGCTCGCAGCTCCGACTCGGTTTCCAGGCTGTCCGGCGACGAGTTCGCGGTGTTGCTGCCTCAGACCGACCGCGACGGAGCGCTGCACCTGGCGGAGGACCTACGCGCAGACGTGAGCAGGGAGGTTGCGGCCAGCATGCCGTCGCGGATCACGGTCAGCATCGGAATCGCGATGTTCGGGGCGAACACCGGGGTCGGCGCCGAGGCAGTCCTGGTCGCGGCGGACCTTGCGATGTACGAGGCCAAGCAGGAGGGACGCAACCGGGTCGTGCTGGTCGACGGGTCCGACGAGTCGTCCTCTCGCATGCACGCCGGACTCAGCACGACCGCGCGGATTCGCGAGGCCCTGGCGCACGACCGCCTCGAGCTCTACCACCAGCCGATCGTCGACCTCAACTCGGGCGAGGTGGACCGCCACGAGCTGTTGCTGCGGATGGGCATCGAGGGCGGTGAGTTGGTGCCCGCCGGCCGCTTCATCGAGACCGCCGAGCAATTCGGGATGGTGCAGGAGCTCGACCGCTGGGTGGTGCACGAGGCACTGAGGATCCTCGGTGAGCGGCAGGGTGGCAACGGAAACGGGCATGGGGCCCCCGAATCGCTGCACGTCAACCTCTCGAGCAGCTCGGTCACCGACCTCGGCGTGCTCGAGTACATCGAGCGCGAGCTCGACGAGGGTGACGCCAACCCCGCCGGAATCACGTTCGAGATCACCGAGACCGCCGCGATCCACAACTTCGAGACCGCGGCGACATTCGCCGACCGCATAACCGAGTTCGGCTGCTCGATCGCGATCGACGACTACGGCTCCGGCTTCGGGCCCTTCTACTACCTCAAGCACCTGCCCTTCGACCTGATCAAGATCGACGGCGACTTCGTGCGCGATCTTGCAAAAAGCGATGCCGATCAGCTCACCGTGAGGGCGATCGTGCAGATCGCGCGCGGGCTCGGCAAGCAGACGATCGCCGAGTACGTCGAGGAGCCGGCGACGATGGCGCTGCTCCGCGAGATCGGCGTCGACATGGCACAGGGCTTCCACGTCGGCAGGCCCGTCGCGGTCGCCGAGAGCTGGGAGTAGCGGCGCCCGCCAACTGTTAGGTTGCGGTCGCGATGGCGACCGACCTAACTGTCGTGCTCGAGGACCGTCCCGGCGAGTTGGGGCGCCTCGGAGGAGCGACAGGCTCGGCCGGGGTCAACATCCTCGGGATGTGCGCGTTCACAGGGGAGGGGCGCGGCGTGATCCACATCCTGGTCGACGACCCGAAGGACGCGCGCCAGGCGATCGAGGCTGCCGGGATGGGTGTGGCGGACGAGCGCGAGGCGCTGGTGATCGACATCGAGGACAAGCCGGGAAGCCTTGGCGAGGTCGGCCGCAGCCTCTCCGAGGCCGGCGTCAACATCGAGCTCGCCTACACCACCTACGGCGGCGTCAAGGTGGTGGTCGTCACCGACGACCTCGACGCCGCGCGCGCTTCGCTCTAGCCGCTCACGTCCTTGGCGAACGCCTCGAATGCGTCGAGGTAGTGCTGCAGGTCCTCGTCCGTGTGGGCGATCGACAGGGTCCACTCCTCCTCGACGCCCGGGGTCATGAAGATGCCGTGGTTCATGTGGTACAGCCAGGCGAGCGTGGCGAGATCGTCGTCGACCTTGGTGAGGTAGTCGCGGTACTCGTACATCCGCTCCGGCGAGAAGATCACGCAGCCCTTGGCTCCAAGCCCCTCGGTGTAGGCGGGAAGCCCGTACTCGTCGATGATGCGCTGGCAGCCGTCCAGCAGCTTGCGGTTGGAGGCCTCCAGCTTGGTGTAGGCCTCCTCGGTCAGCACGTCGGTCAGGGTCGCCTCGGCGGCCGCCATCACCAGCGGGTTGCCGTTGAAGGTGCCGTACTGGTGCACGGTGCCGTCGGCGACGATCGCGGCCAGCTCCTCGCTCATCCCGATCGCGCCGCCCGGATAGCCCCCGCAGGTCGCTTTCGCCAGGGTGACTATGTCCGGCGTGACACCGAAGCGCTTCGTGGCGCCGCCCGATGAGATCGTGGCGCCGGTCTTGACCTCGTCGAAGATCAGCTTCACGCCGTGCTGAGAGGTCAGCTCGCGGACGCGCTCGAGGTAGCCGTCGTTGGGCGGGATGATGTTGATGTTCATCATCGCCGGCTCCATGATCAGGCCGGCGACGCTGTCGCCGATCTCCTCCAGAACACTCTCTAGTGCCTCCGCGTCGTTGAAGGGGACCGAGTGGGTGAGGTCGGTGAGCGCCTTCGGATAGCCGGCGCCGTAAGGAACGCTGATCGGGTCGTCGCGGTCGCCGAGCGCCTCCAGGGGCGGGTAGACGGAGACCATCACCGCGTCGTGGTGGCCGTGGTAGGACCCCTCGATCTTGAGGATCCCATCGCGCCCGGTGGCGCCGCGGGAGATGTGGACGGCGTCCATCGTGGACTCGGTGCCGGAGTTGGTGAAGCGCCACTGGGGCAGGCCGAAGCGCCGCGAGAGCTCCTCGGCGACGGCGATCGATCCCTCGGTGGGGGCGGCGAAGTGGGTGCCCAGGTCAACCCGGTTCTTGACCGCCGTGCTGACCGTCTGGTTGGCGTGGCCGATGCACATCACGCCGAAGCCGTTGTGGAAGTCGGTGTATTCGTTTCCGTCCACGTCCCAGACCTGAGCGCCGTAGCCGCGCTCCACGTAGACCGGCCAGGGATCGTTGGACTGAAAGGAGGAGGGCACGCCGTTGGGCATCACCTTGATCGCGCGCTCGTAGTACTCCGCCGAGCGCCCCGTGCGCTCGCGAAACGAGGCCATCTGCCCCTCGGTCAGCGATTCGATCCGCTTGCGGTCGATCGCCGACTCCCCGCCTGCGGTGGTCTCAACGGTCATCGGCTCTCCTTGACTGGTTGCCCAGCCAATCTAGCCGACCGGGCTCGCGGGCCGGTGGGCCGGGAGTTCCCGAAATCGGGTATTGACAAGCGCGCCGCCAGGGGAATAGTTTGGGCCCGACCGGCGGTCCCCCGAGGGCCGTCGACTACCGAGGAGAAGCGATTGAGTAGACGGCGGCGCAGAATGCAGCAGAAGCGGCGCAGGCACCGAACCCTGGGCTCGACCCGCCGGCGGCTCGCGGCCGGCGCGGGGCTGACGATCGGCGCCACCCTGGCGGCCGGCGGCACGGCTCAGGCCGACACCTTCCCGGTCAATACCGGAGGCGACGCCGGCGACCTGATCTGCGACGCGACCTGCACGCTTCGCGACGCCGTTTACAACGCCAATCTGACCACCCCGAGCGACGACGTCGTGTTCGCCTCGGGGTTGAGCGGCGCAATCGGGCTCACTCAGGGTTATCTCGCCATCGACAACCCAATCCGGGTACTGGGCCCTGGCCCGGGTCAGATCACCGTCGACGGGATGGGCTCGGATCGGATCTTCAGCATCTTTACGGCCAATGGAGGCGAGGACGTCCTGATCGATGGCCTCACGCTTACCAACGGCTTCACCTACGGCTTCAACGGGGGCGCTATCGGCATCGGCGGCGCCGCGCCCGGTCCCGACGTGACGATCTCGAACTCGGTCGTGAGCGGAAGCGATGCGACTGGGAGCTATGGCGACGGGGGGGCGATCGCCGTCTACCTCGGCACGCTCACCGTGCAGTCATCGACGCTGACCGGCAACACCGCCGCGGGGTCCGGTGGCGCGATCTTCAGCTACGGAACCGACCTCACGATCGAGAACTCGACCATCGTCGACAACCACGCCCTTAACTTCGGGGGAGGTGGGGTCTACAGCGGCGACGACAGCATGACCATCCGCAACTCCACGATCTATGACAACACGGCGGTCAACTATCACGGCGGTGGTGTCGAGGCCTTCGGCACCAACGCGACGATCGAGAGCTCAACGATCTCCGCCAATACCGCCAGCTATGGCGCCGGGCTCTCTTCGAACAACAACGTCTACTTCACCACCATGTCGCTGGTCGACACGATCGTTGCCGACAACATCGCCAATGTCGCCTATCCGGATGTGCGGGGATCTTTCGACGCCGCGTTCAGCCTGATCGAGGGCCCCGATCCGGTCAACGAGACCGTGCCGAACAGCAACATCACCGGCCAGGATCCCGAGCTGGGGCCGCTTGCCAACAACGGAGGCCCGACTCAGACCACGGCGCTGCCGGCGACGAGCCCCGCGGTTGACAAGGGCTCTCTGTCGGGTACGGATCAGCGCGGCCTGCCGCGCCCGTTCGATTTCCCGTCCATCCCCAACTCGGCCGCGGTCGGGGCAAACGGCGCCGACATCGGCGCCTTCGAGTTACAGCCGGCGGCCGCGGGTGCCGGTGCCGGCGGAGCTGGCGCGGGCGCAGGTGCCACGCCACCCAAGTGCAAGGGCAAGACCGCGACGATCTTCCCGCGGGCGGGCCTTGCCCGCACCTTCAACGGAACCAACAAGAGGGACGTGATCGTTGGCACCACCAAGAAGGACACGATCAGGGCAAAGGGCGGCAACGACCTGGTCTGCGCCAAGGGCGGCAAGGACACCGTCAAGGGCGGCGGCGGCAAGGACAAGCTCTACGGTCAGGGCGGCGCGGACAAGCTGGTCGGCGGCGGCGGCAACGACAAGCTGGTCGGCGGCGGCGGAGCCGACAAGCTGCTGGGCAAGGGCGGCAACGACACCTGCGTGGGCGGAGCCGGCAAGGACATCGAGAGGAGCTGCTAGCCGTCAGTCCGTAGCTCGGCGCGCTTGATTTTGCCGCTGGCGGTCTTCGGCAGCTCGTCGGCGAACTCGACGATGCGCGGGAACTTGTAGGGAGCGGTCTGGCGCTTGCAGTGCTCCTGCAGCTCGCGCGCCAGCTGCTCGGAGGGCGTGCCGTCGCGCAGCACCACGATCGCGCGCACCACCGAGCCGCGCTCGGGATCGGGCGCGGCCACCGCCGCCGCCTCGGCCACGGCGGGGTGTGAGACCAGCGCCGACTCGACCTCGAAGGGGCCGATCCGGTAGCCCGCGGAGAGGATCAGGTCGTCGTTGCGACCCTCGAAGTACAGGTATCCGTCCTCGTCTGAGCGCACGAGGTCGCCGGTCGGCCACCACTCGCCGTCGAACGGAGCGGCATCCAGGTAGTGCGCGAAGAAGGTGGGGCAGGAGGCCGGGCGCAGCTGCAACTCGCCGACATCATCGGCCGCCTCCTCGGCGACGCTCGCGGGATCGGCGGCGGCCACCCGGACCTCGATCCCCGGCAGCGGCCTGCCCATCGAACCGGGCCGCACGTCGTCGCCGACCCGGGCAGCCGCGATGTGCCCGGTCTCGGTCTGGCCGTAGCCGTCGCGGATCTCGTGGCCGGTCGCCTCCTCGAACGCGGCGATGATCTCCGGGTTGAGCGGCTCGCCGGCCGAGACCATCTCGCGCATGCGCGGCAGCGGATGCAGGTCCACCCGCTTGGCCAGCATCCGGTACTCGGTGGGGGCCTGGCACAGCACGTTGACGGCGAGCTCCTCGACCAATTGCAGGCGCTCGGCCGGCTCGAAGCGGCCGTCGTGGATCACCGCCGTGGCGCCCATCAGCCAGGGGGCGACGAAGACGTTGCGCGCCGACTTCGACCAGCCGGTGGCGGTGGTGCACCAGGCGACGTCGCCGTCGCGCGCCCCGAACCAGTGCTCTGCCTGCAGGCGCTGGCCGGCCAGGTAGCGCTGGGCGTGCAGGGCCCCGCGGGGCTCCCCGCTGGTGCCGGAGGTGAAAACGATCAGCGCTCCCTCCTCGGCGTCGAGGTCGGCCGGTGCTACCGGCGTCTCCTGGGGGCGGTCCTCGTCCAGTGCGCCCGCGACGTCCGCCAGCGTCATGTAGGGCACGCCCTCCGGCAGCTCGGTCAGCAACTCCTCCTCACCCACGCAAAGCCCCGGGTTGCCCGCCTGCACCCGCAGTTCCAGGTCGGCCCGGCGCAGCTGGGTGTTGCAGGGAAGCGCGATCGCGCCCATCCGCCAGCAGGCCAGCATCGCCAGCACCCACTCGATGCGGTTGCCGACCAGGGTCATCACCACATCTCCGCGCCGCACCCCGCGCGCCGCAAAGGCGCCCGAGAGCCCGGCGCTTTGCGCAATCAGCTCGCCGAAGTGCCAGACCCGGGCGTTGCCGTCGCGTGAGATCGCGATCGCGGCCCGCTTCGACGCCGGGAAGCGCTCCAGCAGGTCCTCGGTGAAGTTCACTCGGGCTTCGGCTGGCCTTGCTGGCGGCGCTGCTGGGGCTTGGGCGGCTCCACCTCGGCGAGCGCCTCCGGCGGCAGGACGAACGAGTAGTTGACCGGCTCGCTGCCGTCCTGGGCGATCTCCGGGTACCGGGCGCCGGGAAGGATCGCGATGTCGAAGACCTCCTGCACCAGGTCCTCGAAGCGGATGAACCCGGCTGTCTCCCCGGACTCGATGTTGACCAGCCAGACGCCGCAGAGGCGCTCCTCGACTCGCTCGGCGAGCGGCAGGCCGCCGAACGTCGAAGACTCGCGTATCTGGGAGAGCCCCACGAACGCGAGGGGCCCGGCGAAGACCAGACCACGGGTGAACCCCGGAAGCTGATTCACCGTCTCCACCTCTCCCGTGTCGAGATCGACAGTGCAGATCGACCCCTCGCCTGACTCCAGCACCCAGAGGCGCCCGTCGTACCAGCGGGGCGAGTGGGGCATGGAGAGGCCCGAGGCAACGATCTCCGACGAGGGCACCTCCATCAGGATCCCGCCACGGGCCTTGTTCTCACGCCAGCCGCCCGCACTGTTGGTTCGGCCGAGCGCGGTGACGTAGCGAACCTTGTCGTCGACCACGCAGAGCCCGTTGAGGTGGCAGCGGTCCTCCGGGGACAGGGCCGTGATGAAGTCCGGGCGCCAGCGCGGGATGAAGCTGTGGTGGGCGTCGAGCGTGGCGAGGCAGGAGAAGCTCGTCGCCACGATCCAGAGCCGTCCCTCCGCGAAGGCGACTTCGTGGATGGCGATGTCGCCCGTGTAGTGGCGGTTGCGCGGCACGAAGCAGGCGTCGTGCTTTCCCTGTGGCTCGATCTTTGGGGCGGCATCGGGGACGTTGCGGTAGTCCCAGACCTCGCTCTGCGTGCCTAGCGCCAGCCGGTCCCCGTGGACGGTGAGGCCCATCGGCCGCTGGAAGTCGCGGAAATGCGTGTTGATCATCTTGTCGTCGCGGCGAATGCAGATCAGCTTTCCGGTCTGGTAGGTGCTGACGAGCAGCGAGCCGGAGAGCTGCTGGAGGATGTTGGGGACGTTCTGCGTATAGACGCTGCGCAGCGGCGATTCCCGAGGGGACTGGAGGTTGGCGCCGCGCCGGCCCTTCGCCGGCTCGGCGAGATAGTCGCGCGCCCGCTCCACCACGGGCTTGACCTGCGGGAGGATCCTCTCCAGCTTCGGACCGTGCTTCTTGCGAGTCCGGGGGGTCGGCATCACGACATGCTCGTCGGTCCCCAGCGGGGCCGAGATGTGGCCCTCCCACTCGATGCCGAGGAACTCGGACAACCGGTTGATCTCCTGCTTGGGACGCTCGACCAGGGCGGGGAGGTGGAGCATGCACCAGCGCTCTGGAGGCAGCGCCTCGAGGTCGTTCAGGAGGGCCCGGGAGGTCCTGACCCACTGCTCGAGGACGATCTCGGGGAGCCGCTTTCCGGCCAGCTCGCGCCAGCCAGGCACCAGCACCATTGACCATGGCTTGCCGCTCCAATCGGGGAGCTTGGGGTAGGTGACGAACGCTCCGGACTCCCAGGCCTCCAGCATGCTGAGCAGGCTGTCGACCGGGTCGCGGTAGAGATAGATGAAGGTGGCGTCGGGGAAGAGGGCATCAAGGAACGGCACCCGCAGCGAGCTCTTGGCCGTGCGGTCCAGCAGGCGCAGCGGCTTGGCCTCGTCGGAGGGCCGGTCTCCGTCGCGCTCGTCGAAGGCAGCGATGAGGCCTTTGCGCAGTGCCTCGGCGATGGCCGGATCCGCGTCGTCGGCGGTCAGCCGGTTGCTGCCCCAACCCCGCTTGGCCGGATGAAGCTCCGGCAGCCCGTCAAGAGTCGCCTCCCCTGCATCGCCCGTTGTCCATACGTTCGGCGACCGTGCGAGCGTCTCCAGCAGCAGGGGGGCGCCGGACTGCGGCGGGGCGACGATGAAGATGGGGCGCTCGAGGGGGTCCATTGCGTGTAGGGCTTACCAAAAAACGGGAGGACTTCCAGTCCAGGGGTTGACTTCCCCTGTTCAGCGTGGATAGGGTAGGCCCTGCTCACCGGGGAAACGGTCAAGAGGAGGGGTAGATGAGCAAGCGTCAGCGCAGAAGGAACGAGAAGCAGCAGCGGCACGGGCGCCTGGCGCCTACCAAGCGACATCTCGCTGCCGTCGGCGGACTGACGCTCGGCGCCAGCCTGATCACGGGCGGCACCGCGCAGGCCAACACCTTCGAGGTCAACAGCCTCGGCGACGGCACCGACCCCGTCAACAACTACGTCTGCGAGACCGCGACCGCTGGCGAGTGCACCCTGCGCGCTGCGATCGAGGAATCGAACTACGACGTCTTCTCCGACACGATCACTTTCGCATCCGGCCTCTCCGGGTCGATCAACCTGACCGGCAACCTGCCGAACATCTCTTTTGACCCCATGTACATCAACGGCCCGGGGGCGGGGACCCTCACGGTCGACGGGGGAGACAACTACAGCATCATCTACAGCGACAGGGTCTATGGCTATCAGGGCAACCCGCTGTTCATCTCCGGGCTCACGCTGGCCAACGGCTACGGCGGCGGCGGCGGGGCGATCACCAACATCGACTCCGACCTGACCGTCGGCAGCTCCGTGATCACCGGAAGTTTCGCTTTCGTCGGCGGCGGGATCTACAACGGCTACGACGGTTCCAACGGCTACTACGGCTCCCTCAGCGTGTACTCCTCGACGATCAGCGGCAACGCGGCCTACGTCGGCGGGGGGATCCTCAACTCGACAGGCGGGGATGTCTATGACTCGACGATCGCCGGCAACTTGGCCTTCGCCGGGGGTGGGCTCGCCACCTACAACTCCCACGTCTACACCGGCTTCTTCAGCCTCGGCAACTCGACCGTGTCGGGCAACTACGCCTACTATCCCGGCGGCGGGATCTACGACGGCCGGGCGCCCTACGATCACTACGGTCTCCACGACCACATCGGCGGACTCGACATCTCCAACTCCACGATCGCCGGCAACGGGGCGGGCACCGACGGCGGAGGGGTGTATGAGAATCCGAACAACACCTCCTCGACCTACTTCTTCTATGGCTCGCCTTTCCCATACACCTACAACACGATCGTGGCCGACAACAGCGCCGTCGGCCTGGGGCCGGACGTGTTCGGAACCCTTGAGTCGGGCTTCACCCTGCTGGAGAACTCGAGCAGCGCAACTCTGAACAGCAACGGCGGGCCCAACATCGTCGGCCAGGACCCCCAGCTCTTCCCGCTGGGAAACAACGGCGGGGCCACGTTCACGCACGAGCTGGCGCCGACCAGCCCGGCGGTGGACAAGGGGTCCAACTACGACGGCTCTTACGACCAGCGCGGCGCCCCGCGGCCGTTCGACTTCTCGACGATCGCCAACGCCGACGACGGCTCCGACATCGGCGCCTTCGAGCTTCAGCCCGGCGATATTGCATCGGCCGGTGCGGGTGGCGGCGGCGGCGGAGCAGGCGTAACCGCGCCGAAGTGCAAGGGAAAGACGGCGACGATCTTCGCGCGCCCGGGCCTGGCCCGCACCTTCGCCGGGACCAACAAGCGCGACGTGATCGTCGGCACCACCAAGAAGGACAAGATCAACGCCCGCGGCGGCAACGACCTGGTCTGCGCCAAGGGCGGCAATGACACCGTCAAGGGAGGCGGCGGCAAGGACAAGCTGCTCGGCCAGGGCGGCAAGGACACCCTGAAGGGCGGCGGCGGCAAGGACACCCTGAAGGGCGGCGGCGGCAAGGACACCCTGCTGGGCCAGGGCGGCAATGACCTGCTTTCAGGTGGCGGCAAGAACGACACCTGCATCGGCGGCGCCGGCAAGGACACCGAGAAGAGCTGCTAGTCCCGAACGCCAAATGGCCGGCGACCGCCGTTGCGATCGCCGCGTGCGCGCTCGCCGTGGGCTGCGGGGGCGGTGACTCGACCACTACGGTGACCGAGTCGGCGTCCACCGTTACGACCACGGTGGCCGCGGCTCCTCCAGAGAAGGGATTGAACAACGACCAGAAGGCCGCCGCGACGCCGCAACAGAAGCAGGCGCAAGACGGGCAGAGCCGCCCGCAGCGCAGACGCAGGTCCTCCAGGGCCGCGACCCAGCCGCCGCGATCCGAAGCCGCTGAGAAGCGCTTCCTGCAGCGCGCGCGGCGAGGGGGTCATCCCGTGTTGGACTGCATAAGGCGGTATGGCGCATTTGGCGAAGGTCCGCCGCAGTCGGGAGCGGGTGTGCCAAAACCTAACCCGGAACTGCGCAAGTGCATCAGGAAAAAGCTGCGCTCGCGCGCCGGCGAGCAGCCGGGGGGCTAACTCTCGTAGAGCTTCAGGACCCGCACCGTGCCCTGCGGAGCGGCGTCCACGCAGAGGTCGCACAGCACGCACTCGTCGAGATTCTCCTCGACGATCTCCACTCGGCCGTCGGCGTCGCTGAAAATGTCCACGGGGCAGACCTCCTCCAATTTCGCCGCCAGCGCTGCGTCATCCGCAACCGGGTCGTCGACCTCTACGTCTATGAAAATGCCGTGCAGTTCTTCGCTCATGCTGCGACCCCCAGCTTGTCCTTCACCGCGCCGGGGATCTCGTCGATCCGTTCGACGACGGTGATCCCGGCGGCCTCCAGGCGGGCGATCTTCTGGGCAGCGGTGTCCTCCTCGCCCTCGACGATCGTGCCGGCGTGGCCGAAGCTCATCCCCTTCATCTCCTCGTCGTCCATGAACTTGCCGGCCATGAAGGCGACGATCGGCAGCCGGGAGTTGTTCTCGGTCACCCATTCGGAGAGCTGGGCCTCCATGCGCCCGCCCGGCTCGGTGTAGATGACGATCGCCTCGGTCTGCCGGTCGGCTTCGAACAGCGGCATCAGCTCGGCGTAGGCGGAGCCGATGATCGCGTCG
>JBBPIM010000038.1:0-18052 GCA_038040325.1 Candidatus Mayfieldus profundus | reverse complement strand
AGAACATCCTCGCGGCTGTAGTGACCGACGACATCGAACCAGCGCTTCGCGTGCAAGCCGACCCGAAGGTCGCATTGAGCCGTGACCATGCCCTCCTCGCCGTACAGCGGCCCGGCGATCAGATCGCCCCCGTCGGGCTCGACGATCGCCGCCCCACCGTTGCCGAACAGCTCCTTGCCATCGGGGAGGGGCACGGGGAAGTCGTCCGGGAAGGCGGAGCGGGGTATGTACTGCGGGACCGAGACAACGAAGGCGCCCGACTCGATCGCGATATGGCGCATCGACGCCAACCAGCCGTCGGAGTCGTCGCCCGTGGGGGCGATCCAAATCTGCGGCCCGCCCTTGTAGACGGAGTAGCGAGCCAAGGGCATGCGGTTCTCCCAGCAAAGCAGTCCCCCGACTCGCCCGAACGGTGTCTCGGTCACGCCGAGGTCGTCGCCGGGGCCGATCCCGTAGAAGAGCTTCTCCTGGTGCGTGGGCATCAGCTTGCGGTGCTTGTGAAGTAACCCCTCGGGCCCGAGCAGGAGCAGCGTGTTGTAGATGGTCCCGGGACGCTCCGACTCGCGCTCGTTTACTCCGATCGCGCAGTGAATGTCGGTCTCGCGGCAAACGTCCAGCAGATGGTCGATCAGCGGGCCCGGGACGTCGACCGAGCTCTGCCAGAACCGCTCCCAGACCTCGTCCCAGCCGGAGAAATCGGAAGCTCCTCTGGCCCAGCTGTTGGAAGGGAACACCGACACGAACGCCTCGGGTAACACGGCGAGCTGGACCCCTTGCCCGGCGCACTCGCGGAGAAGCACGCCAGCCTTCTCAATCGAGGCCTCGGCGTCCAGGATCACCGGGGTCGCTTGCACCGCGGCGACTTTCACGCTCTCGAATGAGGTCACGGGCGGAGCATACGGGTGTGCGCGGTGCTGGAAGCAAGCAAGTATTCGATGGAGGGCGCCGGACTCGAACCGGAACCGGCCGCCAGGCCGGTCGCTACGAACCTGAGTCGTGCATCCCACCTCGGGATTTCGACCCTCCGCGCGGGGAGAACGTCAACGATTTCGATTCATGGGTAGTGCGCAGGGAGTCACGACTTCGAGTCGTTCCTATACTCGGCTCATGGCCGTCGACACGATCAGTTTCGCGCGCGGCGCTCCCTCGACCGACATCCTGCCGGTCAAAGCGGTGCGAGAAGCCGCTGCACGGGCACTGGAGTCCGACTGGGAGCGGGCGCTCTCCTATGGGACGGGGCCCGGGCATCTGGGGCTCAACGAGTGGATCGCCGAGCGCCATGCGATCGAGCCCGGCCAGGTGATCGCCACCAACGGCTCGCTCGAGGCCGGCTGGATGCTGTTCGAGCACCTGCTCGAGCCGGGCGACCGGGTCGCGGTCGAGCAGCCCTCCTACGACCGCACCCTGCTGCTGCTCGGAAGGCTCGGCGTCGAGCTGGTGCCGATCCCCCTGGAGGAGGACGGGCTCGACGTCGGCGCACTCGAGTCGGCGCTCGAGCAGGGGCCGATCAAGCTCGCCCACGTGATCCCCAACTTCCACAACCCGGCCGGTTGCACGCTGTCGGCGCAGAAGCGTGGGCGGCTGGTCGCGCTCGCCGCCGAGCACGACTTCTGGATCTTCGAGGACGACCCGTACCGCGAGCTCCCCTTCGAGGGCGAGGCGCCGCCGACGATGCTCTCCCAGGACGGCGCCGGGCGCGTGGTCCACGCCTCCTCCTTCTCGAAGACCGTCAGCCCCGGGGTCCGAGTCGGATACCTGGCGGGGCCCGCGGAGGAGATCGCGAACCTCGCCCAGCGCGCCAACGAGATCTACATCTCGCCCAACATGCTGGCCGAGTCGATCGTCTGGGAGATGTGCCGCTCCGGAGCGCTCGACAGCAACATCGAGTTCGTCAAGGGCGCCCTGCGCGACCGCCGCGATGCGCTGGTGGAGGCGCTGCGTGAGCACATCCCCCAGGCCGAGTTCGTCGTCCCTGGCGGTGGCTACTTCCTCTGGCTGACGCTCAACGACGACGTCGACAGCACCGAGCTGCTCGGGGTCGCGACCGAGGAGGGCGCCACCTTCATCGCCGGCCCCGACTTCATGTTGGAAGGCGGAGAGGACAGCCTGCGGCTTTCCTTCGCCCCGGTCCCCGCCGAACGGATCGACGAGGGAGTGAAGCGGATTGCCGCAGCGCTGGAGCGACTGCGCGCGGCGAGCCCGGCTTAGCGCAGACTTTCCGCCGAATTTGCGGAAACGATTACCGGATCTTCACCGGCGCTTGAAAGAGCGGACCTACCATCAAAAACAGGTATGGCAACCGCACAACGGGCGCACACAAGGAGGTAGACCGATGAGCCCGATGACGCTGGTGGATGGAAGCGGGAACGGAGACACCAGGCTGGTGAAGGAGCGCGACCGAGCGCAGCAGCGCTTCACGGAGCTTGCGGCCGCGATCCGCGAGCACGAGCAATCCGTCCGTCGCGGCCGCCCCTACGGGGTGCGCTCCCAGGACGATCATCTCTACCGCCGCCTGCGGCAGATCTGCGGCGGCGGCCACGGCGCCGACTGACTCGGCCCTGGCGCGACCTAGAGCGCGGCCTGACGGCGCAGCCGCTCGGCAAGCTGCCGGCGCGGCGGACCGCGCGGCTCAGCCGAGAAAGTCGCGCTCGGCCTGGTCGTGGTCGAAGTACGTGACCACCTTCGCGCCCTTGCCGTCGCGCATCTCGTAGAGGTGCGAAAGCTTCGCGTCGACGTCGGCGCCGCTGTGGCGGCCGCGGGCCACGAAGCGCACGACCGCCAGCACCTTGTCGTCGTTGCCGCGAATCTCCTGCGGCTCGAAGCGTGCCTCCTCCCACACCCGGCGGAAGCTCTCCAGGTAGGGGCGAACCTCGTCGACTCCCCGGTAGGTCTTTGCGCCCGGGACCTCGTTGCTGTCGGTCCAGGAGATGTCGGAGGTCATGCGCTCGACCATCCAGCCGATGTCGCCGCGATTGAAGTGCGCGTATCCCTCGCGGACGATCTCGACGTTGTCGTGACTCATGGCGCCTCGGCGTTCAACCCCCCTTGCGAGGATAACGGCGCCCCGCGCGCGGGTCAGGGCAGCGAGCGCGTCCTCTCCACCGAGTGGGTCCTCTCGCAGGACGACCCCCTGTCGCGGCCGGGGCCGCCCTTGCACTTGTCCTTGCCCCCCTGGCCCTTGAGGCGGTCGCGTCCGCCCTCGCCGAGCAGCACGTCCTTGCCGAGCTCCCCCAGCAGCAGATCCTTCCCTGTCCCGCCGGCGAGGCGGTCCTTGTTCTTGCCGCCGCAGACGATGTCGTTGCCGGCCCCCGCCTCGACCTTGTCGTCGCCGATGCTGACCTGGATCACGTCGGGCCCCGGCGTCCCTGTCAGGTTGTCGTTCCCGAGCGTCCCGACGATCGTCGGGGTGCGGCCCGCGCAGAGCGGCGGATTGCAGGCGAGCAGGTCGAAGTCCTGGCTCTCGTCGCCGAGGCCGTCGCGGTCGCAGTCGGGCTCGATGTCGGCGTTCAGGACCAGCGCCTCCGGAAAGCTGCCGTCCGGAGCCCGCGCCGGCATTTCGTTGTCGAACAGCGTCGGGGTGAACTGGTTCACAAGCCCCCCTGCGGCACCGCGCCGCTCGATCGCCGCTCCGGTACCGGGGATGTCGACGCCGATCTGGTCGCCCGCCCGCACCGGCAGCCGCGTGTTGAGGGTCCGTTCGCCTCCGGACACGACCGGGGTGTCGGCGCTGGCGCCGGCGCCGGTGAAGAGGTTTCCGCCCAGCGGGCGCACCACGCGCAGCTTGAAGTTGCCGGTCACGACGGCCCGCATCCTCCAGCGCACGATCACCCCGTCGAAGGGAGCGACCACGGGGCGGGTTCCGTGCTGGGATTGGACGAGGGTGCAGCTCGGGCCAGGGTCGCACTCGAATGTGTCGCCGCCTGGAATCGACGTGTCCTCGCCGATCGTCACCGCGGCGCCGCCCGCGGCCGGGAAGGCCAGCGCGAGCGCGGCCGCCGCCCCGCATAGGAGTCCAGCCCTCCGACCCTGGCTCATCGGCCGAGTGTAGTTGCGATCAGCGCCCGTAGCGGTCGCTTGAAAGTTCGAGCGCCTCGGGAAGCGGCGCCCGCGGGGGCGGCGCCGGGTCGGCGCGCACAGAGACCGTCTCGGCGACGCTGCGCGATATCTCGTGGCGCCCCTCGTCGGAGGCGATCACCACGGCCTCGTCGTCGGAGCTCTCCACGCTTCCCTCCAGGCCGGGATGCAGCCCCGACTCCATCAGGTAGTGCAGCAGGTCCTCGGCCTCGTTCTCGAAGCGCAGCACGTGCACGCTGGCGCCTGGCTCGACGTCGGCGAGCAGCGCCCCCTCCTCGCGCACCCCCTCGACGATTGGATGGCCGTGCGGGCAGGTGGTCGCGTCGCCGATCGCCGCCCGCATCCGCTCTTCCAGAACCGGCGACATCGCGTGCTCCAGCCGCTCGGCCTCCTCGTGCACCTCGTCCCATGGAATCCCCAGGACGTCGGTGAGGAAGCGCTCGATCATCCGGTGGCGGCGCACGATCGTCTCCGCCTCGGCGCGGCCCTGGTCGGTGAAGGAGACGGAGCGGTCCTCGGCACGCTGCACGTAGCCGTCCTGTTCGAGCCGTCCGAGCATCTCGTGCACGGTCGGAGCGGAGAGCTGCATCGCGCGGGCGATGTTGGCGCCGGTGATCGGCAGACCGGCCTCCAGCAGCCAGTACATGCTCTGCAGGTACTCCTCCTCGGCGACGGTCGCATGCTCCTGCGACAAGCTCGGTCCTTCCGTTCGGGGACCGCCGATACTAGAGGTGAGAGGATGCGGGCATGCGCATCGACGAGGGCACGCGAGCGCTGGTCACCGGCGCCTCGAAGGGCATAGGACTCGCCACCTCGCGGCTGCTGGCGCAGCGCGGCGCCACGGTTGGAATGGTGGCCCGCGGCGAGGAGGAGCTGCGGGCTCGCGCAGACGAGCTGGGCGCGAGCGCCCACGCAGCCGACGTCTCCGATTGGCAGTCGATCTCCGCCGCGGTGGAGGCCTTCGTCGAGCAGGCCGGCGGGATCGACCTGCTGCTGGCCAACGCGGGCATCACCCGCTACGCGCCGTTTGCCGACCAGCCGATCGAGGACGCCGAGCAGATGGTCCGTACCAACGTGCTGGGGACGATCTACACCGTCAAGGCGGCGCTGCCCCACCTGCTCGCCGATGCGAGCGGCCACATCGTCGTCCTCTCCTCGGCGGCGGGGCTGCGGGCCTTTCCCTGGGGCGCGGTCTATGGCGCCACCAAGGCGGCCGACCGCGGCTTCGCCGAGGCGCTGCGCCACGAGCTGTCGGGAACCGGGGTTTCGCTGACGACCGTCTATCCCGGCGAGGTCGCCACGGAGATCCATGCCGGCCGCCGCGACCGCCTGCCCGACTGGCGCTCCAACGACGAGGAGCTGCCGGTGGAGCGCATGGCGGAGGAGATCGTCGCCGCGGTCGAGAGCGACCGGCGCTCGCTCTACGTCCCCGGGACGGTGCGCCTCTTGGGCCTAAACGGCATCGCCCCGCGTCTCACCGACCGCCTGCTGGCCGCCGTGCGCGGCGGCTCCGCGGCCCCGAGGCGGGACTGATGGCAGCCCTGTCGGACCTGATGGGGGCAGCGGTTCGGGTGGTGCTGGCCCCGGTGCGCTTCGTGGCCGACCGGGTGGCGATGCGCCGGGCCGGCCCGCTTGACGACCTGGCTCCGGGCGAGGGCGCGATAGTCGACCTCGAAGGCCGCAAGGTGGCAGCGTTCCGGGACGAGGACGGCACGATCCAGGCCGTCTCGCCTGTCTGCACGCACCTTCGCTGCATCGTCTCCTTCGACGACGAGAGGCGGGAGTGGGCCTGCCCCTGTCACGGCTCGCGCTTCGGGCTCGACGGCGAGGTGCTGAAGGGCCCCGCGAAGACGCCGCTGGAGAAGGTCTCCGTCGGTTAGCCCCGCCGCGCCAGCGTTCCGACCACCGCCTCGTAGAAGCCTTCGCCCATGCGCCCCTCTGTGACTGTGACGTTGTCGTAACCGGAGATCGCCTCGCGAAGGCCCGCGTCGCGCTCGGGCCCGTTGGCGACCACGAAGAAGCGGCCGACCGCGGCGGCCACCTCGAGGTCCTCGACGGAGTCGCCGACGGCGATGCAGTCGTGGGGGTCGTAGCCGCGGGCGCGCATGTGGGCGGCGACGGCGTTTGCCTTGCTGACCAGCTTCGGCACCAGGTGGTAGGCGTGGGTGATCTCCAGGCCCGGCATGCTGCGGGCGATCGCGCCGTTGTCGAGCAGCCGCAGGTCGTCGTGGCCCTCCTGCTCCAGCAGCCGGTTCGCCTCGTCGACGTCCACCTTGCCCCTGAACAGGTGCGAGAGGACGCGGTCGGTGTGCCACGGCGCGTGGTACTCCAGCCGCCCCTCGAAGTGGCCGAACAGAAGCTGCGGTATTCCCCGCGCTTCGATCTTCGCGTAGACGGTTCCCTCCTCGTCGGGTACCAGCTCGCCCGTCATCACTGTCGTCTCACCGTCGATCACGAAGGCACAGCCCGCCTCGTAGATGTAGGAGCTCTGGCCGAGCAGCCGCGCGTCCTCCATCACCTGGGGCTCGCGCCGGCCGGACATGATCACGACCTCGGCGCCGGCCCGGTGGCAGGCCTCCAACCCGCGCGCCTGCATCAGCGAGAAACCGCCCTCCGCATCGCGGAACAGCGCGCCCCGCGGGCCGAGCAGGGTCCCGTCGAGATCCGTGTACACGCAGCGCAGCGCCAAGGGCGGCTACGGTAGCCGAGATGGTCACCGACGTCGCCGCGGCGCCCTGGAAGCTCTCCGACCGCACCCTCGGGCTCGAGCAACCACTGGCGGTCGGGATCGTCAACGTCACCGGCGACTCGATGTTCTCCGGGGCGCGCAGCGAAACCCCGAAGCAGGCGGTCGCCGACGGCCACGGGCTGGCCGCGGCCGGCTTCGACATGCTCGACGTCGGCGCCGTGGCGGCGCGCAGCGGCCCGCCGGTCCCCGAAGAGGAGGAGGCCGGGGCGCTGATCCCGGCCATCGAGGGCCTGGCCGGGGAGGGAATCCGGGTATCCGCCGACACCTTCTCACCTGCGGTGGCCCGGCGCGCGCTCGATGCCGGCGCCGTTGCGATCAACGACATCGGCGGCGGTTCGGAGGAGATGTTCGAGCTGGCGGCCGAGCGCGGCTGCGGCTTGGTGCTGATGCACATCGAGGGCCCCCCGCGCAGCGATCGCCCGCCGCCGGCCTACGACGACGTGGTCGACCACGTGCGCGGATGGTTCTCGGCGCGGATCGAGGCCGCGCTGGCCTGCGGCATGGCCGCCGAGCAGATCGCGCTGGACCCGGGTCTCGACTTCGACCTCTCGGTCGACGACAACCTGGAGATGCTGCGGCGCCTCGGCGAGCTGCGCGGCCTCGGCCGCCCGATCTATCTCTCGCTGTCGCGCAAGGACTTCCTCGGAGCCGTGCTGGCCGGCTCCTGGGATGGGCGGCTGCCTGCCGAGCACCGCGAGTGGGCGACCGTGTCCGCAGCGGCGCTCGGAGTGATGGCGGGGGCGCGGATCCTGCGCCTGCACGACGCCAGCGCCCTGCAGGCGGTCCGGGTGGCTGGCCGGATCGCGGGGCCGGTGCCGGGGTGAGCGATGGCGACGCCGGCTAAGTCGCTGATCGCAACCCCGTGGGCGATCGCGCTCGACCCCGGGCGCCGCGACGAGCGCCTGGTCGCCGAGAGCTCGGAGGCCGAGCGGCGGCCCCGCCGCGTCGCAATGCCCTCCTCGCTGGACCCAGGCCTGGCGGAGGCGCTGCGCGGGGCCGGTATCGATCGCCTCTACTCGCACCAGCGCGAGGCGCTGCAGGCCGCCGCCGACTCGAATCTGATCGTCACCAGCGGCACCGCGTCGGGCAAGTCCCTGGCCTTCAACCTGCCGGTGCTCGACGGGATCGCGCGCGACCCGAAACGCCGGGCGCTGTACCTGTATCCGACCAAGGCGCTGGCGCAGGATCAGGCTCGCAAGCTGGCCGAGCTGCGCCCGCCCGGCCTGCGCGAGGCGATCTACGACGGCGATACCCCGCGCGAGGACCGTCCCGCCATCCGCCGCCGCTCCAACCTTGTCCTCAGCAACCCCGACATGATCAACATGAGCCTGCTGCCCCACCATCGCCAATGGGGGGACTTCATGGCCAACCTCGACTGGGTCGTCGTCGACGAGGCCCACACCTACCGCGGAGTGTTCGGCTCGCACGTCGCCAACGTGCTGCGGCGCCTGCGCCGCGTCGCCCGGGCCTACGGCTCGGAGCCGCGCTTCATCTGCACCTCGGCGACGATCGCCAACCCAACGGAGCTGGCGGAGCGCCTGACCGGCGCCGGCTTCCGGCTGTTGGACGACGACGGCGCCCCCGCCGCCGGGCGCGAGATCGCGATCTGGAACCCGCCGCTGATCGACGAGGCATCCGGCACTCGCCGCTCGCCGCTCTCGGAGGCCGCCGATCTGCTGGCGGCGCTGGTCTCGCACGGGGTGCGGACGATTTGCTTTCTGCGCAGCCGGCGCGGCATCGAGCTGATCCAGCGCTTCACGCGCGACCGCCTCGCCGCGGACGGCAAGGCCGAGCTTGCACAGCGGATCGCCCCCTACCGGGCCGGCTATACGCCCCAGCAGCGGCGCAAGATCGAGGCCGACCTCGCGGCAGGGGAGCTGCTCGCCGTGGTCGCCACCAACGCGCTGGAGCTGGGCATCGACATCGGCGAGCTGGACGCCGCGATCTGCGTCACCTTTCCCGGCACGGTTGCCAGCCTGCGCCAGATGTGGGGCAGGGCGGGGCGGCGCAGCCGCGGCCTCGCCGTCTACATCGCGGGCCAGGATGCGCTCGACCAGTTCTTCTGCCGCCACCCGGCGGAGTTCCTCGAGCGCCCGGTCGAGGCGGCGATTCTCGACCATGCCTCCGAGCAGATCTTCGCCCAGCACCTGGTCGCCGCCGCGTACGAGCTGCCGCTCGCCGACGAGGACGACGACGTCTTCGGCGCGGAGTGGCGCGGGCGCGCCGAGCGGCTGGTCTCCGCCGGCCAGCTGCGCGCCAGCGGCCGCCGCTTCCTGCCCCGTCGCGGCGGCTTTCCCGCCTCGCGCATCTCGCTGCGCTCCTCCTCGGCCGACAGCGTCGCGGTGATCGAGCGCGACTCGGGCGAGATGCTGGGCATGGTCGAGGCCGAGCGCGCCTTCACCACGATCCATCCCGGCGCCGTCTACCTGCACCTCGGCCGCTCCTATGAGGTCGAGCTGCTCGACATCAACGCGCGCCGCGCGATGGTCTTTCCATTTGACGGCGACTGGTACACCCGGCCTAAGAAGGAGACAGAGATTTTCATAGAGCGCATCATCGCCAAGCGCGATGCTGCGGTGGGCGAAGGGCCGGGGTTTGAGTTGTTCTTCGGCGACGTGTCGGTCACCGAGCAGGTGATCGCCTTCCAGCGGGTCAGCCTCGCCGACCACGAGCCGATCGATGTGGTTTCCCTGGAGCTGCCCGAGCAGAACTTCCTCACCCAGGCGCTCTGGTACGTGCTTCCGCCGCGGATCGCCGCCGAGATCCCGCCCGAGGTGCTGCTGGGCGCGCTGCACGCCACCGAGCACGGCCAGATCGCGGTGCTGCCGCTGATCGCGATGTGCGATCGCTGGGACATCGGCGGGCTCTCGACCAACGTGCACCTGCAGACCGGCAGCCCGACGATCTTCATCTACGACGGCCACCCCGGCGGGATCGGGATCGCCGAACGCGGCTACGAACAGTTCGAGCGCCTGCTCGGCGACGCGCGGCGCCTGATCGGCGAATGCCCCTGCGAGGCCGGCTGCCCCTCCTGCGTGCAGAGCCCAAAGTGCGGGAATCTCAATGAGCCGCTCCATAAAGCTGGAGCTCTCGAGTTGATGAGCCTGATGCAGGGATGAATCGCTCGTGGCTCGTTCCTCGTTGTTCGTTGCTCGGCCATGGGTCGTAAGCGACAGATCGCCGTGATCGGGTCTGGGACCTGCGATCAGGACTCGCACACGGCCGAGCTCGCCGAGGAGGTCGGCCGGCGGCTGGCCGAGGCGAGTGTGGTGCTGGTCTGCGGCGGCCTCGGAGGGGTGATGGAGGCGGCATCGAGGGGCGCCGTGGCCGCCGGCGGCACGGTGATCGGGATCGTCCCCTCGGACTCTGTCGAGCACGCCAACCCCCGCTGCACACATGTCGTCGCCACCGGCATCGGCCACGCCCGCAACCTCGCGGTGGTCGCCTCCGGCGAGGCGGTGATCGCGATCGGCGGCGAGTGGGGGACGCTGTCGGAGATCGGCTTTGCGCGCCGCCTCGGGCGCGTCGTCGTCACGCTGCTCAGTTGGCAGGCACGCGGCGAGGGGCCGATGGCCGACGCCCCAGGTGTCGTCGGCGCCGAGTCGCCCCAGGAGGCAGTGGAGGCCGCTCTGGCATCCTTGCCCCGATGAAGCAGGTCGAGCTGGGAAGCCAGGGGCTCACCGTCTCGATGCAGGGACTCGGCTGCATGGGGATGTCCGAGTTCTACGGCGAGGGCGACGACGCCGAGTCGATCGCAACGATTCACCGCGCGCTGGAGCTCGGGGTCACAATCTTTGACACCGCCGACATCTACGGCCCGCACACCAACGAGGAGCTGGTCGGCCGCGCGCTCGCGGACCGCCGCGACCAGGCGGTGGTCGCCACCAAGTTCGGAATCGTGCGCAGCGACGAGGGCACCTATCCCCGCCAGAAGACCTGGATCGACGGACGGCCCGAATACGTGCGTGAGGCCTGCGAGGCCTCGCTGCGGCGCCTCGGGCTCGACCACATCGACCTCTTCTACCAGCACCGCGTCGACACCGAGACTCCGATCGAGGAGACGGTTGGGGCCATGGGCGAGCTTGTCGCGGAGGGAAAGGTCCGCTGCATCGGGCTCTCCGAGGCGGCGCCGGAGACGATCCGCCGCGCCCACGCCGCGCACCCGATCACCGCGCTTCAGACCGAATACTCGCTGTGGTCGCGCGAGCCGGAGGGCGAGATCCTCGGCACGGTGCGCGAGCTCGGGATCGGCTTCGTCGCCTACAGCCCGCTCGGGCGCGGCTTTCTGACCGGGACGATCCGCTCGGTCGAGGAGCTGTCCGAGCACGACTACCGCCGCTTCACCCCCCGTTTCGAGGGCGACAACCTGGAACGCAACATCGGCATCGTCGAGCGGATCGACGCGCTGGCGCGCGACAAGGGCATGACGCCGGCGCAGCTCGCGCTCGCCTGGGTCCACACCCAGGGCGACGACGTCGTCCCGATCCCCGGCACGAAGCACCGCAAGTACCTGGAGGAGAATGTTGCCGCAGCGGAGGTCGAGTTGAGCGACGACGACCGGCGCCACCTCGATGAGGCCGTGCCGGCCGGGGGGGCGGTGGGGGAGCGCTACCCGGACATGTCGCGGCAGAACCGCTGAGGCGGCGGGACTAGGGAGAAAGCAACGCCTCGGCGTGAATCTCGTCCTGGCCGGCCGTCGCCTCGCCGCTCACCGGCGCTACTCCGAGCAGCAGGTGCCGAAGCGTGTCGGGGCTGCCGGCCCGCGCCTGCAGGATCGAGTCGACGTCGTCGGCGGCGAGGGTGAAGCTGGTCGGGACATCGCCAGCGGGTAGATCACCCGGCTGGAGCTCCTCCCGAGTCGTCGCGAGAACTTCGACTCGAAGCTTCCCGTCCACCGGACTGGCCGACGCCCCGGCCTGTCCGAGTGCCTCCACCCAGGGAGTGAGCGCCGCCAGCTCGCGCGCCGCCGGATCGGCTTCGATCACCCTGTCGAGGTTGGCATAGATCTCCAGGGGCCCTTCTGTTCGGAGATCGCCGAGCAGGTCGTTGACCACACCCTCGTCGAGCTGCAGGTCGCTGTCGCCGTCGCGCCGCTGCAGCGCGGCGCGC
The DNA here is from genome assembly GCA_038040325.1 of Candidatus Mayfieldus profundus. Taxonomy (GTDB): domain Bacteria; phylum Actinomycetota; class Thermoleophilia; order Solirubrobacterales; family 70-9; genus Mayfieldus; species Mayfieldus profundus. Next base: position 6,120 of record JBBPIM010000038.1, on the reverse strand, counting down.
ACACCTGCCAGGGAGGGGGTGGAGACCAGAACGCCGTCGCGGGCGGCGTAGGCCGCGTCCTCGTTCGCGTAGAGCCGCGCCTCGTCGAGCCTTCCCGTGGCCCTCAGGCGTCCCTCGTCCTCGGACAGCCGGAGCAAGTGATCGAGCAGCTCGGTCTGATCGCTTGCCAGCACGACCAGAGAGCGGCTGGGGTCGAGCGGGCCGGCGGTCGGGATCCCGACGGCGAGGGCGGCGGCGCGAACGCCTTCGATCTGGTCCTGCGGCCGCATCAGCCGTTGCAGCTCGCCGTAGTCGATGCCGGCCGCGCGTAGCGGGTCGAGAATCGAATTGCTGAGCCGGTACCAGGCGGGAAGCCCGGTGGCCGCGCGCTCAAGCGATGCGAGGTCGGCTGCCGGGCGGTTCCCGAGCAGAGCCACCACGGGCGTGTCCACTCCGTAGAAGCGCAGCGCCTCGGTGTGGGCGTCGACGGCGCGCTTGGGCCCGTCGCTCTCCCCGCAGCCGGTCAGGGCCGACGACCCCGCGAGGGTCGCGGCGAAGAGCAGCGCGACGGCAAGGCGACCGAGACTCCTCATCTCCCGACAGCTTGCCGCATCGCGCCGCCGCGCCGGGGATAGAGCTCCCGCAGGGTCAGCACAGCGAAGGCGTGCGACCAGACCAGCGGTGTCGTCGAGCGCGGTAGGCCGCTGTCGGCGCTCGCCCGTTCGGGCAGCGTCCCAGCCCGGGTCGATGCCCGGCGCAGCATCCGCGTCAGGCGCAGCGCCTCGCCTCGGTCGGCCAGCGCCGCGAAGGTCCAGGCGCTCCACGCGGTGGGCGCGGTCCATGCCTCCTCGTAGGGCCAGTCCTCGGACGGCACGACGCCGTAGCGGTCGCGGGGATCGATGAGCCCCTCCAGCGTCCTGCGCACCTCGCCGAACAGAGGCGGCCGCGCGAACGGGCGCACCGCCCAGGCCGCCGCCGAGTCGAGCGTCGAGTCGGGGTCGTGGGCGATCCGCACCAGCCCGCGGTCGGTGGCGAACAGCCGGCGAATCCGGGCGGCTGGGACGCCTGCGGCGATTGCGTTGGCCAGGTAGTCGCCGGAGTCGCCCTCGCGCTCGCCATAGTCGCCGCGTCTCGCCCACGGGCTGGGCTGCGGAAGGCTGCGCTCTATCCCTGCGGCTTGCGCGGCGACGCGCACCCAGCCCGCCGAATCCCCCGGAAGCGCGCGGTCGTCCGTGACCGCCGAGCCGTCGCCGCGAAAGCGGGCCCCGGAGCCGAGGTCGAGGTCGGCCAGGAAGCGGGCGGCGCGCCGGGCCTCGTGCCTGTAGCCAGAAGCGGCCAGCGCCAGCACCGCGGCCCCTGCGTCGCGCGGCCAGACGAAGGCCCAGCCGTCGCGTGCGCCGGCGGCGATCGCGCCGCTGCGACGGTCCGCCAGCCCCCGCAGGACCAGCAGGGACCGGGCGTACATCCGCCTCGCCCAGGCGGGCGCTTCGGCGCCCAAGGGAAGCGCCTGGGCGAGCCAGCGGCGATCCGCGCCCACGGCGCGGCGAGCCAGCGGCGCTGCCGCCGCCGGCGGGCCGGCGAACGAGCAGGTGACGTCCACGCGCAGCAACCCTCCGCCGCGCCACCCGAGGGTGGCCGAGGAATCGTCGCCGTGCTCCAGCGAGATGCGGCGGGGCGGCGGGGAGGAGGCGCAGCGCACCTCTCGTTCCCCGTCGCGCTGGGCGAAGCCGGCCGGGGCGGATCGCAGCAGGTCGCCGGCGACGTCTCCGGCCAGGTCGAGGTTGACGCCGAGGCGCAGCCGCACGGTCTGGCCGGGCGACCCGAGCACGGCGAAACGGCGCGACAGCTCGGGCTTCGGAAAGCCCGCCGCGTCCTCGATTCGAACCCACGCTCCGGCCACCCGCGCAGTCGTCCGCACCACGTTGGTGCCCGCCAGGTACCGCTGGCGCTGATGTTTCCCGCGCCACAGCGGCAGCGGCTCGTGCCGCCCGGCCGAGGCGGCAGCAACGATTCCGGTGTCGGGGGGGACAGTCCCGGCGGCCTGCCGCTCGAATGAGTTCGAGATCTGGGCCTCGCCGGCCGGCCCTGGCAGGCGCAGGTCGACAAGGTTTCCGTAGGCGTCCACAGCGGCGGCCAACCCGCCGCTGCCGACAACCGCGGTGCCGAGGAACGGCCGCGGCTGGCCCGGCGCGGCCGGCGGCGTGCTGGGATCGGCGCCCGAGCCTCCGGAGAGGAGCGCGGCGGCGGCGACCGCCACCCCGAGCAGAGCCAAAACGGGGAAAATCCTGCCCACCGGTCCAGGCTAACCTTCTCCTCCGCACACCTCGGCGAGGTAGCTCAGTTGGTAGAGCACGCGACTGAAAATCGCGGTGTCGGCAGTTCGATTCTGCCCCTCGCCACTCTCCGAAATCCCTCTACCAAGGGAAATCGCCACTTGGCTGGTTGCTGACGAGGCACCCGGCTACAGAAAGGGCAACACGGGTGCGCACCGGAGCCACCAGCTTCCCCAGTTCTGGTCGCACGACCATCCGATCGAGACGGGACTGGGTGAAGGGCGCGGCGCTGGCGGTCCGCGCGGACGCCTTCAGGGAGCAGGTCGCACCGCGAGCCCGGCCGACGCGACAACTCAGCTCCCCGGGAGCGGGCACACGCGAACGTCGAAGCCGTCGACGCGCGCCCGCACGGGGGTTTGCGCCGCGTCGCGGCCCGGGATCAAGCGCACCCAGCTCCTGCCCGGCACGTCCCCCGCCGGGATCGAGGTCGCACCCCAGCGGCGAACGGCGACGGACACGGGACCCCTGCCCGACCCCCGCAGGGCGAGACCCCGAGCGGGCACGAGGACCTCGGCCGACGGGCCGGCCAGCGTGCGACAGCTCGTCCCAAACGGCGGCGACCCGCCGGGCAGCGCCCGCAGGCCCCTCGCCGTCACGTAGGTCGTGTCTGCTGCTGCCCGAGCCGCGGCCGACGACGCGGCGATCGTCTCATCGGGCTCGGAGACCGGATCGCCAAGGCGATCGAAGGCCTCGAAGAGCCTCGCCGGCGAGCTCACCGGAAACGTCGCGGGGTCCAGCTGCGCTCCGCGATCGATCGGTCCGGCCTGGCCGGCGAGGGAGAGCGCGGCGACCCGGGCCCGCACGACCTCGGCGCGCGCCTCCACCTCGAGGTTCGCCGTGTCGCGCACATAGCGCACGTGGTTGACGGTGGACAAGAGCACGCCCAGCGCCACGAGCCCGGCCATCCAGGGCCGCGCGCGGGCGGTCGAGCCGCGGAGGAGCTCGCTCAGCATGCAGGCCACGAAGACGGAGCCCGGGAGGATGTAGCGGCTGTCGAGCAGCTGGGCCCCCGTCGACCCACGGCCGAGGACGAGGAGCACCCAGTAGGCCCCGGGCAGCGAACAGGCCACCAGGAGCCGACGTCTCCCGCCCCGGCGGCTCGCGATCCCGACGACGACGGCGACGGCCAGCGTGACCGCGAGTAGGCGGTGCAGCGAGATCGGTGTGCCGAAGAGCCCTGCGACGGCGGCCCCACTCACGTCGACGAGCAAGCGGAGCGCCTCGACCAGCCCGGCGGCTTCGTCGGCACTCTCCGGCCGGTAGTGAAGCCACCACGCGACGTAGGCCAGGACCGGCAAGGCCAGGATGCGCAGCGCCCGCGCCCGCCGCTGTCCAGGCGACGCGATCACTTCGACCGCCGCCGCCACCGCCACGGCGATGCCGATCGACGAGCTGAGGAGCGCGAAGAGCACTAGCGCGCCCGCGATCAGGTCCGAGCGCGTGCCGGGCCGGTCGAAGCACAGCAACACGCCGACGCCGCAGGCCACCGAGAGGTCGAACCCGATCTGGAAGGGCCAGATGATGTCGTAGGCGCCCTGACCGATCAGCATCGACAGCAACGCGGGCGCCAGGGCCCAACCGCGCCCCAGCCGCGGCCGCGCGTAGAGGTAGACGAGGACCCCGATGAGGACCGAAAGCACGGCTACGGCGAGGCGATAAGGCCAGTAGGGCTCCATCCCAACGGTTGCGAACAGTCCCTTGAAGACCGCCACGGGCAAGAGGGACAGGTGCTCGTTGTGGGGGCGGACGAAGTCGTCGAACGAGCTGCCCTGGCGGTCGGCGATGATCGTCCACTCGTCCAGACGGAACGTTTCCAGGTCGCGGCCCAGGACCATGATGATCGCCACGAACGCGATCGCCGCCGTGGCGAGGATCGCTGCGGGAGCGCCACGAGGGAGGGCCACCGACCGGGAAGCACGCGCGGCTCGTCGCGGCCGCGCTCCTTGCGGGGTCATGGCGGGCGCCGCTGCGGGTGGGACCCGCACGAGGCCGATCGTCCACAGCGTGACGAAGAGCAGCAGCCCGGCCAGGCCTGCCGACATGGGGTTGGGGCGATCCGGAAGCCCTCCCGGCATCGCGTCGGCCACACGGTCGGCCAGGCGTTCGAGCCGCGGCTCGCGCGCGGCAGCGCCGAGCACGGCGCGGTCGGAAACAATCGGGTCAAGCCGCTCGATCTGACGAAGCCTCCCGCCGAGCGCCCGCCGGTCGTCCGGTTGCAGGCGCTGGTAGCGAATCCGGGCCCGCAAGACCGCGGCCTCCTCGGCGATTTGTCTCTCCAGCTGCCGCCCGGACGCGCCCATGATCTGGGGCGCGAGAGCGTTCACCAATTGCTGCGCCCGCGCCCGGTCGTCCGAGGAGACCCCGAGCAAGACCGTGCCCTGCGGCGTGGGCCGGAACGTCGCAGCGTGATATTCGTGGATGCCGGCGCCGGCGTTGCGCTGCATCTCCTGCTGGAGCGCCGCGTCCGTGACGAACGAGCGGTAGTAGCCGGGATCGCTGATCGCCCCATACGGGGGAGCCGCCCGGGGGAAGATCTCGACCGAAGCGGTGAAGCTGGACTCGCGAGCCACGTTGAACGCCACGGGTAGGAGGACCAGCGCCGCCGCGATCGCGCCCCACGCAATCCGGCGCCTTGGCGTTTCGCCACGGGCGCGCTCGCCGAGCTCGCGGAGCTGCGCGGAGACGGATGCGCTGAACGCTTGCATCGCCCTGGCCGCCCGATCGCGGGCAGCAGTCACGCCCGTCACTCGTCCCTGCTTCCGTGTGTTGCGGGCGCCTCGCAAGCGTCCTCCCCCGGCATGATCACTGAGCACGCACGCGCCGCCACCGATGTATGGATATCAGGGCCACCGATCGGCCCTCCCGGTTCGCGTTCACGCTCCGCGTGGATAACGTGGTGGGCTGTGATGGGAAGGACGCCCTCGGTTTCGGGATCAAAGCCGGTGTCCCGGCCCGCCCGTTCGCGTGTACCGATATGCGGTGCGGTCAGCCGAGTGGGACGATCACCGGTATTTGCAGGGACTTCGCGCGACGGACAGACCCACCGCCGCGTCCCTGAAAATCGCGGTGTCGGCAGTTCGATTCTGCCCCTTAGGCGTTTACCGCCCCGTTCAGCATCGCCCCGCTGAGCTTCCTACGGATTGCGACTCGCGCCGAGGCGCCGCCGAGATGCAGCGGCGCCTCGGCACGGTCGGTCAGGGTCTCAGGCCGCCTGATCGCTCGATGCTTCCGAATAGCGCAGGGAGCCAGGCGTTGTGAGCGTCTCCCCGGTCTCGAGCAGCGTCTTCAGGCCGGAGAGGATCATCGGCCAGCCACCGTAGAGCTCGTTGTTGGCGTCCTCGCGGAGCTCGTCGTGGGTCACGGTCAACCGGCACGAATCGCCAACCGGCTCGATCTCCCAGGTGATCCGCGACGCCCCCTCGGCCTTCACCTCATCACTCCAGAGAGCCACCATGGTCTGAACGAGCCGGCGCGGCGGGTCGACCTCGAGGTTCTCCCCTTCACCCAAGTGCACGCCGGCGGCCGGGTGCCCCATCTCGTAGCGGGAGCCGGGCGTCCAGTCCGAGCTGACCCGGGCGCCGAAGTTGTACTTGCTCCTCAACTCGCCGTCGGTGATCGCCTCCCAGAGGCGCTCGGGCGTCGTCTTGATGTAGATCTCGTAGACCTTCTCCATTAGTTGTCCTCCTCGATGCTCTTCTTGAGCCCGGTCAGCGCTGCCGCCCAGGGCTCTGCGTATTTGCTCACCCACCGGTCGTGGACGAGCCGGATCGGGACGGGGTTCAGGAAGTGGAGCTTCTCGCGCCCGCGC
>JBBPIM010000037.1:0-18575 GCA_038040325.1 Candidatus Mayfieldus profundus | reverse complement strand
GCAGCTCGGGCTCGATGTAGGAATAGCCGAGCCGCTCGTAGACCTCCTCCTCGGTGGCGCAGAGCTGCACCTCGCCGCTCTCGGACTCGGTGATGCCGTGCTCGGAAACCGAGAGGCCGCGCGCGACGGCGTCCTCGCGGAGCTGGACGTTGTGTGCGGCGGAGCCGGTGAAGTGCTGAAACAGGTTGCCGAAGGCGGCCGGCTCGACTATCCGCAGGTCGACGGGGATGCCGTTGTGGGTGAGCGCGCGGGCGCCGTTGGGACCGGCCGAGCCGGCGGGGGAGATCAGCGGATGCTCGACCATGTGCTCGGCGAGCTGCTTCGGCTCGGAGGCCGTGGCGATCAGGTCGATGTCCTTGCAGGTATCGGCACGGCGCCGGGCCGAGCCGGCGACCTCGACGCGGTGGGCGGCCGGGTGCTCGCGCAGTGCCGCGGCCAGCTCCTCGGCGACCGACAGCACGTCGGAGAGCAGCATCCGCCCGGCGCCGCCATCCTCGACTTCCTCCATGCGATCCAGCGCAGCGAGGACGTTCTCCTCGACCTTGGGGCCGAGGCCCTTCAGCCCGCGGATCCGCTGCGCCTCGGCCGCCGCCTTGAGGTCCTCCAGCGAGGAGATCTCGAGCTCGTCGAAGAGGCGACGCGCGGTCTTGGCGCCCAGCCCCGGCACCCGGGTGACCGCGATCAGGGTCGGCGGGAACTTCTCCTTCAGCTTGGCCGCGGCCGGGATCTCGCCGGTGTCGACCAGGGCGAGGATCTTCTCCTCCAGCGTCTTGCCGATCCCCGGCAGCTCGGTGGCGCGCCCCGCCCTCGCCAGCTCCTCCACCGACAGCGGGCACTCCCGCACCGTCTTGGCCGCGTCGCGGTAGGCGAGCACGCGGTAGCGCACCGCTCCGTCCAGCTCGTAGAGCGTGCCCAGTTCGTCCAGGGCGGTGGCGATCTCCGCGTTGCGCACGGGCCGGAAGTTAGCCTGCCCACGTGTCCGAGCCCTCCCCAGCCGTCTGGCTGATCCTCCCCACCTACAACGAGGCCGCCAACATCGAGGCGCTGGTGACCGCTGTGCGCAAGGTCTTGCCGGCCTCGCGCAGGGTCCTCATCGTCGACGACAGCTCGCCCGACGGGACCGGCGAGATCGCCGACCGCCTCGCGGCCGAGCACGAGGACGTCGAGGTCCTGCACCGCCCGGTCAAGCAGGGGCTGGGGCCCGCCTACCTCGCCGGCTTTCGGCGTGCGCTCGACGGCGGCGCCGAGCTGGTGCTGGAGATGGACTCCGACTTCTCGCACGAGCCCGCCTACCTGCCGCGGCTGCTCGACGCCGCGCGCAACGCGGACCTGGTGCTCGGATCGCGTTACGTGGAGGGCGGCGGGGTCAGCGAATGGGGGGCGCTGCGGCGGGCGATCAGCCGCGGCGGCAGCGCCTACGCGCGGATCGTGCTCGGGGTCGGGATCCGCGACCTCACCGGCGGCTTCAAGTGCTTCCGCTGCGAGGTGCTGGAGTCGATCGACCTCGACTCGATCGACTCGCGCGGCTACGCCTTCCAGGTCGAGATGACCTACCGGGCGATCAAGGCCGGCTTCCGGGTCGTCGAGGTGCCGATCGTGTTCCGCGAACGCCGCGTCGGCGCCTCGAAGATGAGCCGCGGTATCGTCGCCGAGGCAATCTGGCGGGTCCCCGCGTTACGGTTCACGCAACGGCGTTCGGACTGAAGACCCGTTGCTATACTTTATGAAGTATTGAGCAGGCAAACTCGACCGGTAGGAGGGAGATACCCGTGACAGGCAAGCTCACCGACACCACCGATGCGACCTTCCAGGCCGACGTTCTCGAGGCCGACGGCCCGGTGCTGGTTGACTTCTGGGCGCCCTGGTGCGGTCCCTGCCGGGTCGTGCACCCGATCCTCGAGGAGATCGACGGTGAGCGCGAGGACCTGAATATCGTCAGCCTCAACGTTGACGAGAACCAGCAGACCGCCGCCCGTTACGAGGTGCTCTCGATTCCGACCCTGATCCTCTTCAAGGACGGCGAGATCGCCAAGAAGGTGATCGGGGCAATGCCCAAGCGCCGCCTCGAGGCCGAGCTGGAGCCCGCGCTCGCCTGACCCCCCGCTCTTACCGGTACCTCCCGCTGCGCCTCCTTCGGGAGGCGCGGTGCGTTGTAGGGTCGCGCCATGCCGTTCATCCACATCCACTGGTTCGCCGGCCGCGACGACGAGCAGAAGGCCGAGGTGGCGCGGCGCGTGACAGAGGCGATGGTCGAGGCCGGCAAGGCGAAGCGCGAAGACGTCTGGGTCAAGTTCGACGACAGCGCCCCGGCCGACTGGTACCTCGGCGGCGAGCGCAAGCGCTAAGCCGGAGATCGGGACGAGCTACCCGGCGCGGCTTAGCGCGATGCGCAGCTCGCGGCCCTCGATGCTGATGACGTCGCCGCTGCTGTCGGCGTCGTAGGCGACCGAGGTGGCGAGGGTCTCGCCCGCGACATAGGACTCGTGTGCTCGTGCGGCCTCGAGCAGCTCCTCGTCGCCGCCCAGCTTCAGCTCGATGCGGTCCGACACATCGAGGCCCGCCACCTTGCGGGCGTTCTGCACGGCGTGGACGATCTCCCGCGCCAGCCCCTCGCGGCGCAGGTCGTCGTCGAGCTCCAGCTGCAGGGCGACCGCGTGTCCGGCCTCCGCCTCCACCTGGTAGCCCTCCAGCGGCTCCAGCACCAGCGAGAGGTCGTCGGGGCCGAGCGTGTGCTCGGAGCCGTCGATGTTGATACCGACCTCTTGGCCCCCCTCCTGCGCGGCCGTAACGTGCGAGGCGTCGAGCGCCTCCACCGCCGCCGCGACCTGCGGCATCTGCTTGCCGAAGCGCGGACCGAGGGCGCGGTAGTTGGGCTTGACGCGGTAGGAGACAAGCTCTGACTTCTCGGCGACGAAGTCCAGCTCCTTGACGTTGAGCTCGGCGGTGACCAGGTCGGACTGGGCCTCGATCGCGGCGCGCTCCTCGTCTGAGGCCACGATCACCGCGCGGCGCAGCGGCTGGCGCACCTTTGCCTTCGCCTGCGCGCGTGCGGCGCGGCCCAGCTCCACCGTGCGCCGCACGGCCTCCATCGATGCTTCCAGCTTGTCGTCGACAAGTCCTTCGTCCGGCTCGGGGAAGTCGCAGAGGTGGGCTGAGTCGGGCGCGCCGCCGAAGTCACCCGCCTCGCCGCCGGCCAGGTTGACGTACAGCTCGTCGGCGAGAAAGGGCGTGAAAGGGGCCAACAGCTTCGCCACCTCGACCAGGCAGTGGCGCAGGGTGGCGAAGGCGGCCTCGTCGCCATCCCAGAAGCGTCGGCGCGAGAGGCGCACGTACCAGTTGGAGAGCTCGTCGACGTAGGCGGCGATCGCCCGGCCCGAGACGGTCGAGTCGAAGCCGTCGAGGCGCTCGCGCACGACCTCGATGGTGTGCTGCAGCCGCGACAGCGCCCACCGATCGAGGTCATTGCCATCCTCGAACAACGAGGAACGAGGAACGAGCTGTTCGGCGAAGTCCTCCGGACTGAGCCCCTCCGTATTCGCATATAGGACCCAAAACGAATACGTGTTCCAGAGGGTGAGCAGGAACTGGCGCACCGCCTCGCCCACCGTCTCGACGCTGAAGCGGTAGCCCGACCAGGGCTGCTGAGCGGTGAAGTAGTACCAGCGGAGGGCATCGGCGCCGTGGCGGTCGATGACGTCGTAGGGCTCGACCACGTTGCCGCGGCTCTTCGACATCTTCTGGCCCTCCGGGTCGAGGATCAACCCGAGGCAGACGCAGTTGAGATAGCTGGGCCCTTCGAACAGCAGGGTCGAGATCGCGTGCAGGGTGTAGAACCAGCCGCGCGTCTGGTCGATCGCCTCGCAGATGAAGTCGGCGGGGAAGCGCTCCTCGAATGACTCGGCGTTCTCGAACGGGTGGTGGAACTGGGCGAAGGGCATCGAGCCGGAGTCGAACCAGGCATCGATCACCGCCGCGACACGGCGCATCGTCCCGTCGCAGCCCTCGGCCTCGCAGCCCCAGACGAGCTCGTCGATGTAGGGGCGGTGCAAGTCATCGGGGACCTCGCCGCCCTTGTCTCGAAGGTCGGCGATCGAGCCCGCGCAGAAGCGCTGGTCGCAGCCGGTCGAGTCGCACTCCCAGACCGGCAGCGGCGTGCCCCAGTAGCGGTCGCGCGACAGCGCCCAATCGACGTTGTTCTCCAGCCATTTGCCGAAGCGGCCGTGCTTGATGTGCTCGGGGTGCCAACCGATCCGCTCGTTGGCGGCCAGCATCTCGTCGCGGACCTCAGTGGTGCGGATGTACCAGCTCGACTTCGCGTAGTAGAGCAGCGGCGTGTCGCAGCGCCAGCAGTGTGGGTAAGCGTGCAGGTAGGTCTCGGCGCGCAGCAGCCTGCCCCGCTCCTCCAGTGCCTTGACGATGTCGGGGTCGGCCTCCTTGACGGAGCGCCCGGCGAAGTCGGTGACCCGCTCGTCGAAGGTGCCGTCGAGCCTGACCGGGTTCTGCAGCGTGATCCCGTACTGCTCGCCGAGCCGGAAGTCGTCCTCGCCGAAGGCGATCGCGGTGTGGACCAGGCCGGTGCCCTCCTCGGTCGAGACGAAGTCGCCGAGCAGCACCGTGTGGCCGCGCGGCCCGTAGTCGGTGATGTAGTCGAAGGGCGGCTCGTACGCGGTGCCGGCCAGCGCCTCGCCGGGGAAGTGTGCGAGCACCTCGGCGCCCTCGCCGAGCACCTTCTCGACCAGCGAGGTGGCCATCACCAGGACCTCGTCGCCGAGCTTCACCCGGCCGTACTCGATCTCGGCGCCGGCGGCGACGGCGGCGTTGGAGATCAGGGTCCAGGGAGTCGTGGTCCAGACAAGAAGCGAATCGCCTTCCTCCAACGGTGCGCTGGGACCTCGTTGCTCGTTGCTCGTTCCTCGTTGCTCGACCGGCAACTTGACGTAGACGGATGGGTCCTCGACGTCGTGGTAGCCGAGCGCGACCTCGTGCGAGGACAGCGCGGTGCCGCAGCGCGGGCAGTACGGCACGACCTTGTGGCCCTCGTAGAGGCGGCCGTCGTCCCAGATCCGCCGCAGCGCCCACCAGACCGACTCGATGTACTCGTTGTCGAGCGTGTGGTAGGGGTCGTCGAGGTCGATCCAGAAGCCGATCCGCTCGGTGAGCCGGTTCCAGTCCTGGACGTAGCGGAACACCGACTCGCGGCAGCGCTGGTTGAACTCGGCGATCCCGTAGTCCTCGATCTCCTCCTTGGATGAGAGGCCCAGCTCCCTCTCGACCTCGAGCTCGACCGGCAGCCCGTGGCAGTCCCAGCCGGCCTTGCGGGGGACGCGGTACCCGCGCATCGTCTTGTAGCGCGGGTAGATGTCCTTGAACACACGCGAGAGGACGTGGTGGGAGCCGGGGCGCCCGTTGGCGGTCGGCGGGCCCTCGTAGAAGCTCCAGGTCTCGGCGCCCTCGCGCTGTGCCAGGGAGCGGTGAAAGACGTCGGACTCGCGCCAACGCTCCAGCACCTTCTGCTCGAGCTCGGGGAAGGACTGCTTGGGGTCTACCGGCCGGAATCCACCCATCAGCGGCGGATTCTAGGAGCGGCGGTGGCCACGCCTATAAAGGGATCGGCAGACTGAACCGATCATTACCTCTCTGCGGGAACTTCTGGGGACACGAACGGCGGGGGGACGAACGGCACTGGCGGCCGCTGTGGCCTGCCTGGCGCTGCTTCTGTGCGCGCCGACGGCCGCCGGCTTGGGCAAGCTGCCGTTGGAGACCCACATCACCTACCGCAAGGGCAAGATCGTGGACATCCCCGCCGCGATCCCGCACGACGAGGGCGACCGCATCGACCGCCGGCTGCTCCCCGGCCTTCGCTATCTCTCGGACCGCTTCGTCACCTTCTACGTCGCCGACGGCTACGAGGGCAAGCCGCACGAGAGGTTCGGCGAGCATCCGCTCGGCCTCGCCGTCGACGTCGTGCCCGCGACCTGGGACGGCAAGGGCTGCGACGGGTCCTGGCGGCAGATCAACCGCATCTCGCGCTGGGCCGAGCCGCGCCACAACCACCCCCGCTTCCCGTTCCGCTGGGTCGGCTACAACCACGACAAGGACCACGGCTGCGGCGACCACCTGCACCTGTCCTGGAACCACGCACCGACGAAGCCGTTCCACATCGCCGACTGGGTGGAGGTTTTCGACGTTCCCTAGGGTTGGGTAGGTGCGCGGCGCCGCCCTTCCCGTTCTGCTTGCACTCTCGGTCCTCGCCGCCTGCGGCTCCGAGGACGAGACGACCCCTGTCGCGTGCCTGAACGGACCGGCCGCCTTCACCCAGGCGCTGCAGAGCGCGCCGGGGCAAGTGCGCCTGACGGACGGCGTGCCGATCAGCAACTGCCTGACCGAGAACCAGAGCGGCGGCGACCTCGCCGAGGTGGGCGGCGCCCTGGTCGAGGTGGCGACGAAGCTGAACCTCGCGGCCCGGCAGGATCCCGGCGGCCCGGCGACCGTCGAGCTGGGATACCTGGTGGGCGCGGCCCAGCGGGGCTCCGAGGACACGAGCGGAATCCACTCCGAGCTGGTGCGCCGCCTCGAGGCCGCGGCGCTGTTCGGCCCGGCCGGCAAGCCCCCTCCCCCGCCCTTCGATCAGGCGTATCAGAGGGGATACGCTGAGGGACGAGGAGATGGCTAGCACCGATGAAACCGCGGGCGAGCAGCTGTGGGGCGGTGAGACCACGAAGGCGGTCGAGAACTTCCAGGTCTCAGGCGAGCGGGTGCCGGTGCCGGTGGTGCGCTGGCTGGGCAGGCTGAAGGCCGCCGCCGCGCGGGTAAACGCCGAGCTGGGCCAGCTCGACTCCGACGTCGCCGAGCGGATCGCCGCGGCAGGCGACGCGGTCGCCGCCGGCGAGCACGACGACCAGTTCCCGATCGACGTCTTCCAGACCGGCTCGGGGACCTCCTCCAACATGAACGCCAACGAGGTGATCGCCAACCTCGCCGGCGGCGAGGCCCATCCCAACGACCACGTCAACATGGGCCAGTCCTCCAACGACGTCTTCCCCTCGGCCGTGCACCTGGCCGCGCTGGGCGAGGTCAACCAGCACCTGCTGCCGGCGCTCGACGGCCTCGCCGAGGCGTTGGCCCGCAAGGCCGAGGAGTTCGACGACATCGTCAAGGCGGGCCGCACCCACCTGATGGACGCGGTCCCGGTCACGCTCGGCCAGGAGTTCGGCGGCTACGCGGCGCAGGTCCGCCTCGGATCCGACCGGGTCCGCGACACGCTGCCCCGTGTCGGCCAGATCCCGCTCGGGGGCACCGCCACCGGCACCGGGCTGAACACCCACCCCGAGTTCGCCGAGCGCGTGCGGCGCAAGCTGGCGGAGGACACCGGCCTGGAGATCTCCGCCCCCGCCGACCCCTTCGAGGCGCAGGGCAACCGCGACGCACTGGTCGAGCTGTCGGGGGCGCTGAAGGTCGTCGCCGTCTCGCTGATCAAGATCGCCAACGACATCGCTCTGATGGGCTCGGGCCCACGCGCCGGCCTGGCGGAGCTGCGGCTGCCCGAGCTACAGAAGGGCTCGTCGATCATGCCGGGCAAGGTCAATCCGGTGATCTGTGAGGTGGTGATCCAGGTGGGAGACCAGGTGATCGGCAACGACGTCGCGATCACCGTCGCCGGCAGCCAGGGTCAGTTCGAGCTGAACGTGCGGGTGCCGCTGATCGCCCGCAACCTGCTCGACTCGATCAAGCTGCTGGCCTCCGCGGCACGCCTGCTCGACGAGAAGTGCGTGGCCGGGATCGAGGCCAATCGCGAGGTGTGCGAGCGCCATGCCGAGGCGACGCTGGCGACGGCGACCGCCCTAAATCCCCACATCGGCTATGACCGCGCCGCGGAGATCGTCAAGGCCGCCGCCGAGTCGGGACGGCCGCTGCGCGAGGTGGCGCTGGAGATGGCGGTCGACGAGAAGATCCTCGAGGAGGCGCTCGACCACCAGCGCATGGCGCGCCCGCACGACGACTGACCGAATGGCGCAGACCGCTTCGGCTTCGAGGAGCACAACTTGACGGGCGCCTGACAGGCCTATAGGTTGGCTCGAACGGCCCCACATGGGGCCCCTAGATCCAGGGAGCGACGATGAGCAAGCGGCGGCGGCGGCGAAACGAGAAGCTACGACGGCACCGGCGCCTCGCGCCCAGCAAGCGGCAGCTCGCCACCGCCGGCAGCCTGACGCTCGGCGCGGGCCTGCTTACCGGCGCCAGCGCCGAAGCGGCCACCTTCACGGTCCAGAACCTCAACGACACGGGGTCCAACAGCATCGGCGCCGCCCTGGACGGCAACAACCTCAACAACAACCAGCCGACCGTCGACACGGTCGTCTTCGCCTCCGGGCTCAGCGGCACGATCTTCCTCAACAACTTCGCCCTGGGCGTCTATGAGCCGGTCGACATCCAGGGGCCGGGCGCCGGTCAGATCAGCATCTACGAAGGCGTCGGCGGCTACTCGCCGATCTTCAACATCGACCAGACCACGGCCGGCGACCCCGTGACGATCTCCGGCCTCACCCTGTACGGCGCCGATGACAGTGCGATCCGAAACCTCGACGCGAGCCTGACCGTCCGCAACGCGGTGATCACCGGCAACAGCGCTGGAAACGGCGGCGGGATCAACAGCGTCAACGGCAGCGTCACGGTCGACGCGTCGACGCTGACCGGAAACCAAGCCTTGGGCAGCAGGGGAGGGGCGATCTACAGCGAGAACGGGCCTGTCACGGTCCAGAACTCGACCCTGAGCGGGAACTCCGCCGCCGACGCTGGCGGCGGGGTTTGGGCCGAGCACACAACACCAATCACGGTCCAGAGCTCGGCACTGAGCGGCAACCATGCGGGGTACGTGGGTGGCGGCGCGGGGTTGTACGACGGTCGTCTCACGGTCCAGAGCTCGACCGTGACGGGGAACTACCTGACCTCCAACAACTTTCAGGGCGGCGGCGGCCTCTACACGGACAACGGGGCGGTCACGGTGCAGGGCTCGACCCTGAGCGGCAATACCGCCGCCGACCAGGGCGGCGCGATATTTGCTGACAATCCCTTCTCCCCCTCGACGATCCAGAACTCGACCCTGCAGGGCAACCAGGCATCCCAGGGCGGAGCGATCTCGATCGACAACCTGAACGGCCAGGCTTTCAGCATCGTCGGGTCGACGATCGCCGGCAACAACAGCAGCGGCGGCGAGGGGGGCGGGCTTTACCCCGGTTCAACAAGCTCGTCGTCGCATCCATCGTTTTTGAACACGATCGTTTCCGGCAACACTGCCGCCAACGGCCCGGATGTCTTCGGCACGGTCGACGCCGCCTTCAGCCTGATCCAGAACCCCGCGGGCGCGACGATCAATCAGACGGTCGCCGGCTCCAACCTGCTCGGCGTCGACCCGCTGCTCGGCGCTCTGGCAAACAACGGCGGGCCGACCCAGACGATGGCGCTGCCTCAGTCAAGCCCCGCCATCGACAAGGGCTCCAGCTCCGGACTGGGCGACGATCAGCGCGGCTCGCCTCGGCCCTCGGACTTCCAGGCGATCGCCAACTCCGCCGCGGCGGGCGCCGACGGGGCAGACATCGGCGCATTCGAGCTCACCGCTCCCGCGTTCTTGAAGTGCAGCGGCAAGAACGCGACGATCATCCCGCGGCCCGGGCTGGCCCGCAGGCTGACCGGCACCAACAAGCGCGACGTGATCGTCGGTACCTCCAAGAAGGACACGATCAACTCCAAGGGCGGCAACGACCTGGTCTGCGCGAAAGGCGGAAACGACACCGTCAAGGGCGGCGGCGGCAAGGACAAGCTGCTCGGCCAGGGCGGCAAGGACACCCTGAAGGGCGGCGGCAGCAGGGACACTCTGAAGGGCGGCGGCGGCAAGGACAAGCTGTTCGGCCAGGGCGGCAAGGACAAGCTGGTCGGCGGCGCCAAGAACGACACCTGCGTGGGCGGCGCCGGCAACGACACCGAGAAGAGCTGCTAGAGCTCAGGCCTGGAACGTGACAAAGCGCGGCTCCGTCAGCTCGCGCACCGCGTAGGCCGGGCCCTCGCGGGTGTTGCCGGAGTCCTTGACGCCCCCGTAGGGCTGCTGGTCGGCGCGGAACGTCGGCACCTCGTTGACCATCACGCCGCCGAACTCCAGCGCCTCGCCGGCCCTGATGCCGCGACCCAGGTCGCGGGTGAAGACGCCGGCCTGAAGGCCGAACTTCGAGTCGTTGGCCATCTCCAGCGCCTGGTCGAAGTCGGAGAAGCGGCTGACCGTGGCCACCGGGCCGAAGATCTCCTCGCACCACACCTTCGCCTCGGTAGGGGGATCGGCGATCACGGTGGGCGCCAGGCAGCGGTCCTCGTCGACCAGCTCGCCGCCGGTCAGCACCTCGGCGCCTGCGTGCGCGGCTTCGTCGATCCACTCCTTGACGCGGTCACGGTCGCCGCCGCTGATCAGCGGCCCCACGTCGGTGTCCGGGTCGAGCGGATCGCCGACGGCAAGTGCCTCGGCGTTGGCGACGAAGCGCTGGGTGAAGTCGTCGGCGACCGCCTCGTGCAGGAGGATGCGCTGGATCGATATGCAGCTCTGCCCGGCGTGCGAGAAGGCGTGGAGCTTCGCCTTGTCGGCCGCGGTCTCCCAGTCGCCGTCGTCCGAGACGATCAGCGGCGCGTTGGAGCCCAGCTCGAGGTTGACCTTCTTGTGCGGGATGCGGCTGCGGATGTCCCATCCGACAGACGCCGACCCGGTGAAGGTGACCGCGCGGGTCAGCTCGTGCTCGACGATCGCGTTGCCGACCTCCTTGCCCGGCCCGCAGACCACGTTGACCCAGCCGTCCGGCACCCCGGCCTCGGCCAGGATCGCGGCCAGCTTGAGCGCCGAGATCGGCGTCTGGCCGGCCGGCTTCAGCACCACCGCGTTGCCCGCCGCCAGCGCCGGGCCGAGCTTGTGGGCGACGAGGTTGAGCGGGAAGTTGAAGGGGCTGATCGCGCCGACCACTCCGTAGGGGACGCGGAGCACCACGCCGAGCTTGCCCGCGCCGCCGACCGTCGCGTCCATCGGCACCGTCTCTCCGGTGAACTTGCGGGCCTCGACGGCGGAGAAGGTGAGCGTGTCGGTGCAGCGGGTCGCCTCGACCTTCGCGGTCTTCAGCGGCTTGCCCGCCTCGGCGGCGATCGTCAGCGCCAGGTCGTCAACGCGCTCGGCGACGATCTCCGCCGCGCGGTCGAGGACGGCGGCCCGCTCGTGGCGGGGGAACTCAGCCGCCTCGAAGGCTTGATGGGCGGCGCGGACGGCGCGATCCACCAGGTCGGCGTCGCCGAGGGGGACCCGCCCCACCACGGTGCCGTCGTAGGGGCTGGCGACCTCGTCCCACTCCCCGGTCTCGATTCGCTCGCCCGCGACCAGAAGCTTGTGGTCTTCCGCCTGGACGGTCTCGGTCGCCACGCTGCAACCTCCTTGTCGTTGCCTCTATGGAACTCTTCCCGCGAAGCGGGAAGCGCGCTCTTGGACCAGGGTAATCCAAGCCCGACACCTGCTCCTTGGTCGCAGGGGAGAAGGCGCCGGCAGGAACATGGACGCGACGTCCCAATTGCAGGAGGGCACTACTTAGTCTTCAAGAAGTGTTGGGAGGGGCAATGGACGGGCATATCCACAGCAGGTTCGCAATGCGCGCGCTGCTCGCCTGCGCGGCGGCGCTGGCCTGCGCGCTACTCGTCGCGCCCACGGCGGGGGCGGCGGTCAAGTGGGTGGTCAAGGGGCGCGGCTTCGGCCACGGCGTGGGCATGAGCCAGTACGGCGCATACGGCTACGCGACGCACGGCCGCGACCACCAGTTCATCCTCGGGCACTACTACCAGGGCGTCAGCATCGGCCAGTCGCCGGCCGCGCCGGTGCGGGTGCTGCTGACGATTGCCGGCGGCGACGTCTCCTTCAGCAAGGCCACCGCCGCCTGCGGGCGTGTGCTGAACCCCGCCAAGTCCTACCGCGCCCACCGCAACGGCGGCGGCGTGCGCCTGCTCTCGAGCGGCGGCAGCCCGCTGGCCAACTGCGGCGACAAGCTGCGGGCCACCGGGAGCGGCAAGGTGCGGATCGCCGGCCAGGGGGCGTTCCGGGGGGCGTTCGAGGCGGTCCCGACCAGCAGCGGCGGCTCGCTCAACGTGATCAACGCCGTCAATGTGGACAAGTACGTGCAGGGCGTGATCGCCGGCGAGATGCCCTCGTCCTGGCCGCTGGAGGCGCTCAAGGTGCAGGCCGTCGCGGCCCGCTCCTACGCGCTATCGAGCCAGGTCAACGGCAACGGCTTCGGTCTCTACGACGACACCCGCAGCCAGGTCTACAACGGGATTGCGGGCGAGACCGCGCGCACCAACCGCGCCGCCAAGGAGACCAAGCAGGAGGTGATCATGTACGGCGGTGAGATCGTGCGCGCGTACTACTCGGCCAGCTCGGGCGGGGAGACCGAGAACGTGGAGTACGGCTTCATCGGCTCCGACCCGATCCCGTACCTGAAGGGCGTCGAGGACCCGTTCGACGCCGACGCCCCGCTGCCGCTGCACAGCTGGAAGCTCACCTTCAGCTCGAGCGCGATCTCCTCGCGGCTGGGCGTACCCGGAAAGCTGAAGGAGGTGCAGATCACCAAGCACGGGGTTTCCCCCCGGATCGTCTGGGCGAAGCTGATCGGCACCGGCGGCACCAAGAAGATGCGCGGCGATCAGATCCAATCGGCGCTGGGCGCCTACTCGACCTGGATGCGGTTCAAGAAGGTCGGCTGAGCGCCTCGGGCGCAGCGAAGGCGGCGACCATCTGCCGCGCCTCAGCCGGACCGGAGACCTCCAGAAGCAGCCCGCCGTCGCCACTGCTGACCGCAAGGGTCAGGAACGGGCAGCACTCGCCCTCGAGCCGGACCAGTTCGCGCAGCTCAGCCTCGACACCGGGGTCCGCCCGACAGCGCAGCCGCGCCACGCCTTCCTCGTAGGAGCTCTCGACCAGCGCCCGCTCGGCGAGTCGGCGCCAGCGCCCGGCGCGCTCCTCCAACTCGACGGCGCTCAGCGAGCAGGCCATGGGCAGGTCGGTCGGCACGAACCCAGCGTGACAGACGGCCCCGCGCCCGTCAGCCGTCCGGATACGGCTGGATCGGGATGCCGTGGTCGGTCTCGCGCATCCCGAACTCGTACGCGGCCCCACGGGCCAGCTCGAGGCGGCGCTGCGGCCGTCCCTTCTGCTCCACGGTCAGCTCGAGGTCGGCGATCGAGCAGTTGACCGTATTGTGCTCGGGCCCCTTGGGATCGGCGTAGACCCAGCCGACGAAGTCCTTCGCGGGGCCGGACACCCGGCCGCGAACTGCGATGTCCTTGCCGGGAAGCACGAACTCGCATGCGGTCGGGGACTCATCGATCTTCGAGGAGCGAATGCGCTCGAAGCCGCCGAGGCGGTGCTGCTCGCCGTCCAGCACGATCATCCCCGAGGCGATCCACGGCGTGGTCATCGGCCCGATCTTGATCCGGGCCGCGCCCGCGTCGAAGTAGGTGTCCTCGGCGTTGCCGAAGCCTGTGCCCTCCAGCCAGACCCAGCGCTCGGCGTGCTCCGAGCCCCAGTTGTGGCCGACCATGCCGGGCCAGCCGGCGACCTCGATCATCTCGCCGTCCACCTCCACCCAGCCCTCGTAGCGGGCGTCCGGGTAGGGCGCGACGAACTTGGTGCGCGGGACCGGCGCCTCGTAGAGCCAGTCCGCCGGCAGGTACTTGCAGGGCTCTGCGTCGCCGCTGAAGGTCAACTCCCAGGAGGCCTTGATCGCGTCGGTCTCGATTGCGGCGGTGGCGCGGCCGGGCCCGATCTCGGCGCCGTCGACGCGGATCCAGAGCCCCTCCGGGGCGCTCAGCTCGCCCGTGGGGACGGTCAGCTTGGTGGCCCGGGGGCCGGCCGCCTCGGCGTCGAAGAGCGTGAACCAGACCGAGGCGTTGGGATCCTCGCCGGGCCGCTTATGGACGGTGTGCCGGATCCAGATGCCCTGGCCCCCGCCGGGGCGGCAGGCCTTGATGTAGAAGGACTCGTAGTGGCCGGACTTCTCGCCGACCGCGGGGAAGCGGGCCTCCTCGCTCATCGCGCGGACCCTACCGACGGGGGAGATCGAATACAGCCCGCAATGCCTCGTCCACGGCCTTCATCTCGGCGGGAGCCAGATGTCCCACCCGGTTTCGAATGCGCTGTCGATCGAGGGAGCGGATCTGCTCGG
The DNA here is from genome assembly GCA_038040325.1 of Candidatus Mayfieldus profundus. Lineage (GTDB taxonomy): Bacteria > Actinomycetota > Thermoleophilia > Solirubrobacterales > 70-9 > Mayfieldus > Mayfieldus profundus. The sequence continues at coordinate 4,344 of JBBPIM010000037.1, read as the reverse complement.
GGAGGACCTGCGTATCGGTCCCGCCAACCGTCACCGTGGGCCGGAACGAGCGAGGTTGAGCGCTTCGGGAAGTTGGAACGACCACGACGGTCGAAAGCAGTTCGAAGTCGTCGCCCTGCACGACCACCCCGTATCTGGCCCCCTTGAGCTCCCGGCCGGCCGCCCCGCGAGCGGCGGGCAGCCGCACCACATCGCCACGCATCACACCTCGTCCTCCGCAGCGAGCGAGTCCATCAGCTCAGTGATCCGCTTTTTCTCGGCGCGATCCTCGGGATCGGCAGAGATCTCGGCGACCTCACGCCTGATGCGGTCCCGGCGGGCTCGGTCGGCGAGCTCCACGAGGGCGAGGCGAATCGCCTCGCTGCGGGCGAAGCCGCGCTCTTCCAGGTAGGCGAGTGCCTCAGCCGCTGCTGAGTCCGGGCGGAAAGAGATTGGAGTCATGCGCGCCACGGTATGTCAAATGGTAATACAGAGGGCTGAGACAAACTGACGAATCAGTGCCGGATCGTGATCACGTCGCCGTCGGCGACGATGTAGTCGCGGCCCTCGGCGCGCAGCACACCGCGCTCGCGCGCGGCCGCGTATCCCCCGGCATCGACCAGCTCGCGCCAGCCGATCACCTCGGCGCGGACGAAGGCCTCCTGGATCTCGCCATGGACCCGCCCGGCTGCGTCCCATGCGGTGCCACCACGAGGCAGCGACCGGGCGGTCGCCTCGGCGCTGGGGTGGGCGGTGAAGAAGGTGACCAGGTCGAGCAGGTCGTAGGCGGCGCGGACCAGGCGCGGGAGGCTCGGCTCGGGCAGGCCCAGCTCGGCTCGCATCTCCTCGGCCTCGGCAGAATCGAGCTCGCCCAGCTCGGCCTCGACGCGGGCGCTGATCGCGATCGCCCCGGCACTGCCCGCCGCGGCCCGCTCGCCGACCCCCGCCGGGACCTCCGCGTCGCCCTCGTCCACATTGGCGACGTAGAGCACCGGCTTGGCGGTGAGGAACCGCAAGCTCAGCGCCGCCTCCTCGGCCTCCTCCGGCAGCGCGACGTCCCCGGCACCGCGGCCCTCGCGAAGGGAGGAGACGACCTGCTCCAGCCAGTCGCGCTCGGCGATCGCCGCGGCGTCGCCTCCCCGCGCGGTCCTGCCGACTCGCTCCAGGCGAGCCTCGGCCTGCTCGAGGTCGGCGAGGCGAAGCTCGTCCTCGACGGCGTCGACGTCGGCGATCGGGTCCAGGCGTCCCTCCGGGTGCGGCACGCCGTCGTCGCCGTGGGCGCGGACGACATGGCAGATCGCGTCGGTCTCGCGGATCTGGCCGAGGAAGCGATTGCCGAGGCCCTCGCCCTCGGCAGCTCTCCGCACCAGCCCGGCGATGTCGATGAACTCGATCGTCTCGGGGACCAGCGGCGACGCCCCCGCCGCATCGGCGACCGGGGCCAGGCGCTCGTCCGGCACCTCGACCACGGCGACGTTCGGGTCGACGGTGGTAAATGGATAGGTGGCGGTCTCGGCGCCGGCCTGCGTCAGGGCGTTGAAGAGCGTCGACTTGCCGGCGTTCGGCAACCCGACGATGCCCACCTTCATGAATCGGCCGGGCGGTTCCCGTCCAACCCTGGCATCGCAGCTCCCAACGCCGTCCCCAGCGCCGCCCCGGCCACGACGTCGGACGGGTAGTGCATGCCCAGGTACGGACGCGTGAGACCCATCACCACGGCGCCGGTGTAGAGCAGCGGGCGCCGCTTGGGAGCGATCCGCGACATCGCCGTGGCGGCCGCGAAGGAGGCAGTCGAGTGCGCGGAGGGAAAGGAGAGCGAGCTGGGCGCGCGGCCGAGCGGCGGCAGGCCCTTCAGCTCCGGGCGGCGCCGACGCACCGCCAGCTTGACCGCGAAGTTGAGGCCGATCGCCGCCGGAGCAAGCGCCGCGGCGGCGAGCCAGCGCCCCCGGCGCGGCGGATCGAAGGCGGCCGCAGCGAGGCCGGCGGCGGCCCAGATCGCGCCGTACTCGCCGCTGGCCGCGATCGCCTTCGCGGCGCGCTCGGCTTCCGGAGAGTGGCCGCGCGTGCGCATGAGCCGCAGCAGCGCTGTGTCGAGCTGGCGCATGGGCGGGCCAGGATAGGCGCTGGCCGTCCGGCCGCGCGGGTGAAATGGGCCGCATGGAGGCCGCAGGAGGCACTGCCGAGCTGGTCGAATACGAGCGCCGCTTCCGCCAGGCCGGCCTGCCCCTGTTCATCGAGGACCGCTCGGCGCGCGAGGACATCTTCAACCGCGCCGCGCCCTTCTTGGGGATCGTCTTCGTCGGCGAGATGCTGGGCGCCGGCCAGCTCGACTGGAGCTGGTGGCAGAACCTGCTGGCCGTCGGAGGCGGCCTGGCGGTCCTGCTGGTCGCCTTCGGCCTGCTCAACCTCGCCCGCGGGCGCAGCTTTCGGGCGATCCCCGACCGCCTCGGCTACGCCGAGCTGGCCGGGTTCGTGCTGATCCCCGCGACGCTGCCATTGATCTTCGGCGGCCAGGCCGGCAGCGCGCTGGGAACGATCGCCGCCAACCTCGGGTTTCTGCTGCTCGTCTACGCCGTGGTCGGGCTGGGCCTGCTGTCGCTGCTGCGCTGGGTCCTGGGGCGCCTGGTCGAGCAGCTCACCTCGGCGCTCTCGCTGGCCGCGAAGGCGGTGCCGCTGCTGACGATCTTCGTACTGCTCACCTTCGTCACCCAGGAGTTGTGGCTGATCCTCACCCGCGAGAACCTCGCGGTCTACGCGGTGACCATCGGGCTCTTCTTCGTGCTCGGCTCGGCCTTCCTGGTGGTACGGGTGCCGCGTGAGGCGAGGGTGCTGGAAGGAGAGGCGGGCGAGGGAACCCCGCCGCTGAAGCGCCCGCAGCTCTTCAACGTCGGCCTGGTCATGTTCGTCAGCCAGGGAGTGCAGGTGATCATCGTCAGCCTCGTGGTGGCCAGTTTCCTGGTGGCGTTTGGGCTGCTGACCGTCGACGCCTCGATCCAGGCCGAGTGGGCGGGCAAACCCGTCAACCAGCTACTCAGCTTCAACCTGTTCGGGGAGCGCCTCGAGCTGACTGAGGAGATGCTGCGGGTGGCCGGCGGCCTCGCCGCGTTCTCCGGCTTCTACTTCGCGGTGGCGATGCTGACCGACTCCACCTACCGCGAGGAGTTCCTCACCGAGCTGACCGAGGAGATGCGCCAGAGCTTTCGCGCCAGGGCCGAGTACCTCCGTCTTCGCGGCGGTGCGGCGGCCAGCGGCTGATCACGGCTCGGCGTACGGCACAATCCCCCGCCGTGGAAGCGGCGGCCGAACCTCACATGGTCCCCGGCTACCGGCATGTGCCGGGCAACCACTGCGGCTCGACCGCGCTGCGCAACCTGCTCGCGCACCACGGGCTCGAGCTGAGCGAGGAGATGGCGTTCGGGCTCGGCGCCGGCGCCTGCTTCTACTACCTGGTGCTGGAGGACGCTTCGCCGACACGCTGGTTCAACGGACGCGTCGCGCGCCTGGAGGAGAACTTCCTGGAGATCACCGGCGCGCCGCTTGCGCTCGACACCTTCGAGGACCCCGACGCAGCCTGGGAGGCAGCGCGCTCAGGTGTCGACGAGGGGCGCCCGGCGCTGCTGCTCACCGACCTCTACTACCTGGACCACTACGGCCGCTCGGCTCACTTTCCCGGCCATGCCGTGGTGCTGGCCGGCTACGACGACGAGCTGGCCTACCTCTCCGACACCGCCTTCGAGGAGCTGCAGGAGACGCGAATCGCGAGCCTGCGCGAGGCCCGCCACGGCGAGCACCCCGCATTCCCCCTCCAGGGCCACATGTTCACGGTCCCCGAAGGGGTCGAGCTTCCGGACGTTCGGGAGGCGGCGCCGCGCGCCGTCGAGCGGGCGGCCAAGGAGATGCTGGAGCCGAGCTTCGGGGAGTACGGCGGGCTGCCGGCGGTGCGCCGGCTCGCCGATGAGGCCGGCTCCTGGCCCGAGCAGACCGAGGACTGGCAGTGGTGCGCCCGCTTCGCCTACCAGGTGATCGAGCGCCGCGGCACCGGCGGCGGCAATTTCCGGCTGATGTACTCGCGCTTTCTCGAGGAGGCGGGGTACGCCGAGCAGGCGCCGATCGCCGCAGAGGCGGCGGGGGACTGGACGGCGCTGGCCGAAGCTTTCCGCGAGGCGAGCGAGCTCGACAAGCCCGAGCCGGGCCTCTGGGACCGGGTGGACGCGGCGGCCCGCGCCTGCCTCGATGCCGAGCAGCGGCTCTGGGCCAGCTTGGCGGGAGTGGACTAGCAGCTCTTCTCTGCGTCCCTGCCGGCGCCGCCGACGCAGGTGTCGTTGCCGCCCTTGCCCAGCAGCTTGTCGGCTCCGCCGCCGCCGA
>JBBPIM010000036.1:0-18658 GCA_038040325.1 Candidatus Mayfieldus profundus | reverse complement strand
GCACCGCGACGCGAAGATCTACACGATCTTCGAGGGCACCTCGGAGATCCAGCGCCTGGTGATCAGCCGGGCCATCTCCGGCGTGCACATCCGCTGAGCGGCGATGGCGGACCTGACCACAACCCCTGACGGGCCGGCGACGGCGGGCCGCTACGAGGACTTTGGCTTCGAGCTGAAGGAGGCCACCCTCCACGGCCACACGGTCTCCTACCGGGTGGCCGGGTCGGGACCGGCGATCGCGCTGATCCACGGCATCACCTCGCACTCCGGATGCTGGGTGGAGACGATGCGGCTGCTGGCCGAGGACCACACCGTGATCGCCCCCGACCTGTTCGGCCACGGCGCCTCTGCCAAGCCCAAGGGCGACTACTCGCTGGGCGCCTACGCGAGCGGCGTGCGCGATCTGCTCGGCCTCCTGGACTTCGAGGGCGGCACCGTGGTCGGCCACTCGCTGGGCGGCGGCATTGCCCTGCAGCTCGCCTACCAGTTCCCCGAGTACTGCGAGCGCCTGGTGCTGGTCTCCAGCGGCGGCCTTGGCCGCGAGGTCAATCCTGTGCTGCGGGCGGCGACGCTGCCAGGCGCCGAGCTGGTGATGCCGCTGATCGTCAACGATTGGGCGGTGCGCGCGGGGGGCTCGGTGGCGGGCCTCCTCGACCGCTTCGGCCTGCGCCCCGGCCACGACATGCGAGAGGTCGGGCGCGGGTACGCATCGCTGGTCGAGTCCGACGCCCGCATGGCCTTCCTGCACACCCTGCGCGCTGTGATCGACGCGGGGGGACAGCGGGTCAGCGCTCTGGACCGGCTCTACCTGGCCGGCGACATGCCGTTCCTGATCGTCTGGGGCGACCGCGACCCGATCATCCCGATCGAGCACGGGCGCGCCGCGCATGAGGCGGTCCCGCACAGCAAGCTGGTCGAGATCCCCGGGGCCGGCCACTGGCCGATGCTCGACCAGCCGGAGCTGTTCGCCGACGAGCTGGCCGGCTTCGTTGAGGAAACCGAGCCGTTCGAGTTCGACATCGACTGGATGCGCGAGCGGCTGCGGTCAGGCCCTCGGGCCTGACCGCGCACCAAGGCCAACGGCGGCGGCGCCAGGCGCTGCTAGCCTGGCCGCAAGGTGAGCCTGCCGGGGAGAACCGCGAGCCTGCTGCTTCTGGTTGCCTGCGTGGCCCCGGCCGCGGCGGGTGGGGTCGAGGGGCAGGGGATGCAGCCGCCTGCCCCGTCGGGAGAGCGGATCTCCCTGGAGTCGGTGCCGCTCTTGGGGCCCGGTGAGCTGGCGCGCCTCCAGGGGCTCGGCTTCGACGTCACCGAGGACGTCTCGTCCGACTCGGCGACCGTCGTCCTGTACTCGGATTACGAGCGGGCGCTGCTGGCCGGCGCCGGCTTCCCGGCCCGGACCCTGACCGCCGACCTGGCCGCCGCCAGCCGCGCCGATCGGGCCGCGGAGCGACGCGCACTTGCACGGCAAGGGCGCTCGGCGCTGCCAACCGGACGCGAGGACTACCGCGACCTCGCGGAATACACGAGCGAGATACAGCAGCTCGTCACGAGCAACCCCGGCCTGGTCAGGCCGCTGGTGCTCGGTACCAGCATCGAGGGCCGACAGATCGAGGGGATCGAGATCGCCACCGACGTGAACCGCAGCGACGACGGCCGCCCGGTCTACCTCAACATGGGCCTGCACCACGCCCGCGAGTGGCCCTCCGGGGAGCTGCCGATGGAGTTCGCCCACGACCTGGTGCAGAACCAGGGCAGCCCCCGCATCGCGGCGCTGCTGGCGAACGTGCGGACGGTGATCGTCCCGGTCGTCAATCCCGACGGCTATTTCGCGTCACACGAAGGGACGCCGGCGGGAGAGCTCAAGCGCAAGAACTGCCGGGCGAACATCCCCGCCGAGGCCGCATTGCCCTGCGAGCAACGCGCCAGCTCGGGCGTAGACCTCAATCGCAATTACGGCGCCTACTGGGGAGGGTCGGGGTCGAGCGCCACGGTGTCCAACGATGTCTACAGGGGCACGGCGCCGTACTCGGAGCCCGAGTCGGAGGCGGTCCACCAGTTCACCGCGAAGCTGCACCCGACCGTGTTCATCACCAACCACACCTCCACCCCGGACGGCAAGTGGCTTCGGCAGCCCGGCTTCAATGACGTGATCTCGGTCACCCCCGACGAGGCGGCGATGAAGCAGCTCGGGGACGCGATGGGCGCCGCGACCGGCTGGACCTCGGAGCTCGGCTACGCGACCCTCGGCGACATCACCGGGGCGACCGAGGACTGGAACTACTTCGCCCAGGGCACCTACGGGTACACACCGGAGGTGCGGGGAAGCGGCTTCCACGACGCCTACGCCGACGCCGTGGTCGAGGAGTACCTCGGGGACACGATGCATCCCAACCTTGGCGTGCGGGAGGCCTTCCTGATCGCCGGCGAGCGCGCCGCCAACACCGCCGACCACGGGGTGATCTCCGGCTCCGCCCCCGCCGGGGCGACACTGCGGCTGCGCAAGGAGTTCGACACTCCCACCAGCCAGCCGGGCCTGGCCGTCCACGACGTCCTCGACACGGCCCTGACCGTGCCCGGCACTGGCACCTACGAGTGGCACGTGAACCCCTCGAGCCGACCGCTGGTCCCGGGAGAGACGTGGACGATGAGCTGCCAGATCGACGCCAGGAGTGGGAGCGGGAAGGTGGCGATCGGTCGCGGCCAGCGGCTGCGTGAGAATTGGAGCGCGAACTGTCAGACGAACCCAAACACGAAGATCACCAAGCGGCCGAAGAACCGCTCCCGGGACGCCACCCCGAGGTTCAAGTTCAAGGCCCCCGGCGAGGCCGGCGCCACGTTCAAGTGCAAGCTCGACAAACGCCGGTACAAACCCTGCCGCTCACCCAAGACCTACCGCAGCCAGAAACCCGGCAAGCACAGATTCAAGGTACGGGCGACCGACGCGGCGGGAAATACCGACCGGACCCCGGCCAGGGACCGGTTCAGGATCGTCGGGTAGCCGGGCCCGGATAGGGTCTCGGTGTGTCCCAGACCGTCACCCCTGAGGAGGCGGCCAGCCGGCTCGAGCCCTCCGACACGCTGGGCATCCCGCTCGGGACCGGGCAGCCCCCCGCCTTGATGGCCGCCCTCGGCGAGCGTGACGACTGGACCGAGCTGCGCGTCTACGGCGCCCTGCTGCTGGTCGGCACCGAGCTCTTCAACCACCCCGAGGTGCACTATCTCTCGGGCTTCTTCGGACCGATCGAGCGGATGCTGCGCGACGCCGGCGCCAACATCAGCTTTGCCCCCGCCGACTTTCGCCGCTTCACGCCGCTGCTCGCCGAGCAGAGCCCGCGGGTCATGGCAACGGCCGCCGCACCTCCCGGCCCCGACGGCCTCTGCAGCCTCTCGCTGCACGCCGGTGCGCACGTGGCCGAGCTGCGCAAGGCGGGCGCCGATCCTGAGCGGCTGCTGGTGGTGGAGGCATCGCAGCGCTTCCCCCACACCTTCGGGCTCCCGCCCGAGCATCCCCATGTGCTGCACGTCGACGAGATCGACGTGCTGGTCGAAAGCGATGCGGTGCCGTTCGCCCTCGAGGACCCGCCGCCGAGCGACGCTGACCGCGCGATCGCCGACCACGCCCGCGCCTTCGTCCGCGAGGGGGCGACGTTGCAGACCGGCATCGGCTCGGTCCCGTCGCGGATCGTCGCCCTGTTGGCCGAGGGCGACGGCGGCGACTACGGCGTGCACTCGGAGATGTTCACCACCGGCCTGATGCACCTGCACGAGGCGGGCAAGGTGAGCAACCGCAAGGGCCAGTTCGACGGTGTGTCGGTCGCCACCTTCGCAGGCGGCACCGAGGAGCTGTACGAGTGGCTGAACGGAAACCAGGACGTGGCCTTCCTTCCCGTCGAGGTGATCAACTCGCCGGAGCTGATCGGGCGAAACCGCCTGATGACCACGATCAACGGCGCGATCGCCGTCGACATCCAGGGCCAGGTCGTCGCCGACACGATCAACGGCGCCCAGTACTCGGGCATCGGAGGCCACGAGGACTTCATCTCCGGGCCTGCTCTTTCGCTCGAGGACCGCTCGCTGCTCTGCCTGCCCTCGACGGCGACGATCAAGGGCGAGGTGCAGTCGCGAATCGTGCCCTGGTTCGATGCCGGAGCGGTGATCACCACCCCCCGCCACCAGGTGGACGTGATCATCACCGAGTACGGCGCCGCCGAGCTGCAGGGAAAGACCGTGCACCAGCGCGGCGAGGCGCTGGCCGCGATCGCCCATCCTGATTTCCGCGACGAGCTGCTCGACGCGGCCGATAGGGCCTCGGGGGGCCGCTCGCCTGTTGCCTGAGCCGCGCTAGTTGTGGCGCCGGTGCCAGCGCTTGCGCTTGACCACGACCCGCTGCTGCATCTGAACCGGGTGCAGCCCGCAGAAGAAGCGGTACTTACCGGCGCGGCCGAACTTCTGGGTGAAGACACGGCTGCCGTTCAGGTTCGGCGAGCCGATCCCCACCGGGCCGTTGGCGAGAGTCAGGTTGTGCAGCTCGCTGCCGGAGAAGACGTAGTCGAGCTTCTGGCCGCGGCGGATGCGCACGTTGCGTCGCGAGAAGGAGCGTTGCAGCACCTGGATGTCGGTCCCCCCCGCCACCTCGACCGTGCGCCCCGGTGGCTTTTTGATCGTGATCGCGTTGCCGTTTGCGTCGAGCCCCGTGAGCGGGATGCGGAACGGGATCGGCCCCGGCCGGCCCGCCTGGCTCGAGCCCAGGGTGACCAGGTCGCCCGGCATCGGTCCGCAGGGGCCGCCAACCGAGCCGTCGGGTGCGAGGAAGACGAGCATGATCCCCATCACCCGGGTGTGGGGCCGCGAATTGTCGTACAGCGAGTTGAGCCGGACGCGCTCCCCCGCCCTCACCGGGATCCCCTGCTGGGTCTGGAAGCCGGTCATGTTGACCGGTCCCGGCTCGTGGAGGATCGGCCGCACGTTGTAGAAGGGGTGGTCGGGGTTGCCCCAGGTCGGCACCGACTCGCCGATCTGGCGGTCGCCGCAGTCGGGCTCGGTGAGGCTCAGCTTGCGGGCGCCGCCGTGGACGTGGCCCATGCCGCCGACGATGCGGCCCGACTCGGGGAAGGTGAAGTCATAGAAGCGGTTGTGGGTCGAGCCGGACCGCTTGGTCCCGGGGACGTTGTAGATCGGGTCGGCGTGACAGTTCTGCACGTCCATCCAGTAGGGCTTGACGCTCTGGAGCGCGGGGTTGTCGTCGACCGTGACCTTGTACTGGATGTAGGCCTGGTCATTGACCGGCCGGTGGTTCATCACCATGTAGGTGATCGCCCAGGGAGCGCCGCCGTGCTTGTAGCCGTAGCCGGCCGGAAGCGCCACCTTCGCCCGCTCTTCGCCGGCGGCGTAGAAGCGCTCCGCGGCGCCCGGGAAGCTGGTCAGGTTGTCGAAGCTGAGGAAGCTGTCGCAGGTGGGGTCCTTGCGGCCGACGTTGAGGAAGACGATGTGGTGCAGCATCAGGCGCTGGATCGGCACCGGCTGCCCGCTCTGGTCGACGACGTCGACCTCCATGTTGGTGATCGCCCCCCCGGCCGGCGGCTTGGGGACGCCGATCATGTAGTCCTGCTTGACCTCGTAGCCGGCGACGTTGATCGGGCCGGTGGTGTAGGTGCTGGTGGTGACGGTGGCCGAGGCCGCCGGCGGTACGGCCAGCAGGCCGCCGGCCACCGCGGCCAGGAGCGCGAGCCGGCGCAGGGAACGTCGGCGTGGGCAAGGGATGCGGCTGTCAGATGCGGTCACGAGTTCCTTCGCAGCGACCGTCGCGATTGATGCGCCCGCCTCCCAGCAGCCACGGCGCAACCGACCCCGCCGGACGGTGCGCCGAACGAGGCTAGCACGGCGGCCGAAGCCGAAACTTCGGTTTAGTAGCCGTTCGGGTGGCGAGCGATGTAGCCCGCGGTGGAGCGCATCTCGGTGCTCCAGCCCGGGCCCGATCCGCCTGTGCCCGAGGTGTCCCAGCGCAGCCCGGCGATCACCGCGTACACGTGGCCCGAGTTGGCGTAGACGCTGATCCACGTTCCCGCACCCGGAAGTCCCCAGGTCGAGAGGCCGGTCGAGTCGAGCGGGCTATCCAGCATCCCGCCGCCGTGAAGCGCGTAGCTGACCGCGCCCGAGCAGTCGTAACCCGACGACTCCCACGAACCGTGGCCGCCGCCCCAGATGTAGGGGCGTCCGACGATCTGGTTGGCGGCCTGGATCGCGGCCTGCACCGGGGCGGGCGCACTCGCCGGGGGCGCTGCCGTGCCATCCGGCAGAAGCGTCGCCGTCTGTCCGGGACGGGGCGCTGGCGCAGGGTTCGACGGCGCCGTCGCGCCCGGCCCGGTAGCAAGCTGGTCGGCGATCGCCGAGAGGTTGTTCTGCAGCGCCGCCTCGCGGCCCTGAAGCGCGTCGATCTTCTCCTGGCGGGCGGCGCGAACCGCGTCCAGCTCGGCCTTGCGCTCCTCCATCTCGGCCAGCTCGGCCCCGATCCGCCGCTCATCGGCGGCAATCGCGTCGCGGGCTGCCTCGATCCGCGCGCGCGAGGCGCGTAGGCGCTCGACGGCGACGCGGGTTTCGTCGCGCAGCGTGCGCACCCGGTCGACCACCGTCTCGTAGTGCGACTGCATGCTCTCCAGGTACTCCGTCTGCGCGACAACGTCGGACCAGCTCGCCGACTCCATCACCACGCTGAGGGTGTCGGGTTCGCCCGACTTGTAGATCGCCACCAGCTCCTCGCGCAGGACCCCGAGCGAACGGCGGAACCGTGCCTTCAGCACCTCGAGATGGCGCCGCTGGCGCTGCAGGGCCGCGGTGGCGCGGTCCAGTTCGGCTTGCTTCGCCTCGAGCCGGGCGCGGATCGCGGCGGCGCGGTCGCGCACGGCTGCGACCTCGACGATCAGGTCGTTGACGCGGCGGTTGTCCTCGGCGATCGTCGTCGCGAGGTCGGCCTTGGCGTCCTGGACCTGCGACAGCTCGGCCTGCTTGCCGTCGAACTTCTCCTGCAGCGTCTGGGCCGGTGCGCCGACGGCGACGGTCGCGAGCACGCAGAGACACGCCACCAGCAGCGCCAGGGGCAGCAAGGCGCGCCCGCGCGCGTTGCTGCGGTCGATTTGGTCAGAACCAGTCCGCATCCGACTGCCTGGGCGCCGCGTCCCAGCGGACGCCGGGCAGACAGAGCAGGCTAGTCAGCCGGCGTCACGCACGACGAGGTAGTCCATAAACCGGGTGAATCCTTGCAGCTCAGGCGTGCGCGTCGCCCGGGTCCGCTGCCAGCTCGCCCCTGCCCCTAGTAGGTGTAGTTCCTGACCACGTTGTTCATGGGGGGTGGCAACCGTTTTGCTCCCTATCTGACGGCAATCGTTTGCCGCCCCACATGGGGTGGGGCGTCACGCGCAGCAGTGGCGCGGGAATGGACAGGATTCTCGCGCCCTCGGTCACCCGACCGCCGGATGCGCGGTTCAGGGAGATCCAGGAGAACTACGTGGTTGGTAGTTACACCTACAGCTCCGCCGCGCGCTCGACGAAGCGGCGCCAATTGCCGTGCTCCTCGCTGCGCCAGGCGTCGTCGCGCTGCGGCTGCACCGGTTCGCCGGCGGGGATCCGCTCGCCGATCTCTCGCGTCGAGCCCCACAGCCCGGCCCCGACCGCGGCCAGCGCCGCGGCGCCCGCGGCGGTGGCGTCGACCGCGCCGCGCTGGACGGGAACCCCCGTCGCATCAGCCTGGAGCTGGAGCAACAGCGGGTCCTGGGTGAGCCCGCCGTCGACCCGCAGCGCCTCGGCCTCGACCTGGCCGGAGACGAGCTCGACGATGTCGGCTACCCGCCAGGCGATCGCCTCCAGGGCGGCGCGCGCGATGTGCGCGGGGCGGGTTCCACCGCTCATTCCTGAGAACACCGCGTGGGCATCTGACCGCCACCAGGGGGCACCCATTCCTGCCAGCGCCGGCAGCACCCTTACGCCGCCGGAGTCCTCGACCTCGGCGGCGAGCGCGGCGAGCGCCGGCGGGTCGGCGGCCAGGCCGAGGTCGCGGCTCATCCACTCCAGCAGCGCCCCGGCGGTGAAGACGCCGCCGTCGAGCGCGTACTCCACCTCTCCCCCGACCCTCCAGGCGACGGTCGGCAGCAGCCCTCCCTCTGGCTTCGGCCGCTCGGAGCCGACGTGGGCGAGGACGAATACGCCGGTGCCGTAGGTGGCCTTGACGAGCCCCGGCTCGACGCAACCGGCGCCGGCCAGCGCCGCCTGCTGGTCGACGCAGCGGGCGCGCAGCGGCAGCTCGCAGGGCCATGCGGGATGACGCAGCGTGCCGAGCTCTCCGGCGGTGTCCTCGATCGCCGGAAGCACCTCGACGGGCACGCCGAACGCCTCGAGCAGCTGGGGGTCCCAGGCGGGCTCGCCCGGCACCGCAAGCTGCGTGCGCGAGGCGGTCGAGGGGTCAGTGGCGAAGCCGGCACCGAGCCGCTCGCAGAGGAAGGAGTCCACGGTGCCCAGCCGCAGCGTGCCCGCGTCGCGAGCCTTCGCAACGGCCGGGTGATGCTCCAGCAGCCAGGACAGCTTGCCGGCCGAGAAGTAGGGGTCCAGCGGCATTCCGCTGCGCTCCCTCACTTCCTCGGCAATGCCGTCGGCTTCGAGGCGGTCGAGGATCTCCTGGGAGCGCTTGTCCTGCCAGGTGACCACCGGCGTCAGCGGCTCGCCGTTCTCGGCGTCCCAGGCCAGCACCGACTCGCCCTGGTGGTCGAGGCCGCAGACGACGTCTCCGCTCGTATCGGAAAGCGCATCGGCGATCGCCTCTACCACCGCGGTGACGATCGCCTCGGGGTCCTGCTCGACCCAGCCGGCCCGCGGATGGGTGAGCGGCTTCTCGCGCCGCGCCTCGCGCAACGGCTTCAGGTCCTCGTCGAACAGGACCGCCTTCACGGCCGACGTTCCCTCGTCGACGCCGAGGAGCTGGGTCACCGCGGCCCCCCGCTCACGCCTGCCCCCGATGCTCGGCGACTCGTCGCCACCAGGGCCCGTCCTGCGCGGGCGCCGGGGCGGGCTCGAGCGGCTGCTCGGGCCCCAGCTCCACTCCCAGCTCTCCCACGATCCCGGTCACGTGCTCAGCTATCCCGAGAGAGGCGGTCAAGCCGGTCGAGCGTATCGCCGCCACATTGACGAGGCCCGGGCAGGCGCCCGAGGGGCCGATCAGGTAGTTCACCCCGCGCCCGGCCGGACGCAGGCCCGCGTAGGAGGCGATTGGCTCGGCACCCTCCAGCGCCGGCAGCAGCTGCGCCGCCTTTGGCAGCACCTCATCCAGCGCTTCTGGCCGCACCGACCAGTCCCCCTTGTCGGTGCCGTTCACGGCGGTGGGGCCGGCGACGACCTTGCCGTCGATGGTGGGAAACACCAACACGCCCTTGGTCCGCTTCGATGGGACTGGCAGCAGGATCCGGTCCGGCGGCTGACCTCCCGGCGGGTCGAAGACGAAGAACTCGCCCTTGCGGGGATAGATCTCGAAGGATTCGTCTCCGGCCGAGCGCGCAACCTCGTCCGCGTAAAGGCCGGCGCAATTGACGGCGACGTGGCAGCTCAGCCCCCCTCCTCCCTCGTCGTCTATCCGGAGTCCCTTCGCCTCGGGCCGGATCGAAGCCACCCGGAAGCCGGTCCGCAGATCCGCGCCGTGGCGCTGCGCGGCCGCCGCAAGCGCCGACGTGTAGGCGATCGGATCGGTCGCCGACTCGCCCGGCACCTCCAGCGACCCGTCCTCACCGAGGCGGGCCCTCACCCCGTTGCGCTCGGCGGTGGCGGCCAGCTCCGCCACGGCGTCGCGCTGGGCGCCGTCGCGGGGGCGCAGCAGCGCCCCGCAGCGCAGCACGGGGACCCCGAGCGTCTCGAGGTCGGGGTCCCGCAGCTCCGCCGAGCGCAGGATCAGCTCCGTCTCCAGCTCCCCCGGGGGGGAGTCGAAGCCGGTGTGAAGGATCCCCGAGTTGGTCCCGCTTGCCGCCAGCCCCGGCGCCCGCTCGGCCTCCAGCAGCGTCACCGCGACCCCCCGGCGCGCCAGCGCGAGGGCTGCGGCGGACCCGACCACCCCGGCGCCTATTACCGCAATGTCCGAATCGACCACGCCGAGTACTCCGAATTGATGATTGACAATTGTGCGCTTTGGAGCATATGGTCCCCTGAGCAGCGGCCTGGATGGCCAGTCGCACACGGGACTTGCCCGTCCGGGCCCTACCAGGAGAGGAGCACGGATGGAGGCAGCACAACCGCCGGAGTCCACCCCGCAGACCGCCGACGAGCAGAGGCTCGCCGAGCTCGGCTACAGGCAGGAACTTTCCCGAGCCTGGAGCGGCTTCACCAACTTCGCGATCTCGTTCACGATCATCTCGGTCCTCGCCGGGACGTTCACCACCTTCGCCTTTGCCTGGCAAAACGGCGGCCCGATATCGGTGTCGATCGGCTGGCCGGTGCTCTGCTTCTTCGTGCTGATGGTGGGGTTCTCGATGGCCGAGCTGACCTCGAAGTATCCGACCGCCGGAGGGCCCTACTGGTGGGCCCACGACCTCGGCGGCAAGGGCTGGAGCTGGATGACCGGCTGGTTCAACATCGTCGGCCTGATCGGCATCGTTGCCTCGGTGGCATACGGCGCGGCCTTCTTCCTCTACACCCTGCTGGGCCTCTACACGGTCGACGTCTTCGGCGTCAACTTCGCCGACGCCGAGCACGTCCTGGCCGAGACGTGGCTCCTGTTCTTCCTGATCCTCGTGCTCTATACGGTGCTGAACATCTTCGCCGACCGAATCCTGGCGTTGCTGAACAACGTCTCGGTCGGCTGGCACCTGCTCGGGGTGGCGATCATCATCGGGCTGCTGGTGTTCGTGCCCGACGACCACCAGAGCGCCAGCTTCGTGTTCGGCGAGCGCATCAACAACTCCGGCCTGCACGAGGGCTCCACCAGCGGCCTGGGGTTCTGGTTGCTGGTCCTGCCGATTGGATTCCTGCTGACCATGTACACGCAGACCGGCTACGACGCCTCGGCGCACACCGCGGAGGAGACCCGCGGCGCCGCCAAGGCGGCCGCCCAGGGGGTGTGGCGCTCGATTTTCTGGTCGGCGGTGATCGGGTGGTTCGTCCTGCTCGCCTTCCTGTTCGCGGCCACCGACGTGAAGGCCATCAACGACAGCGCCGGCTTCTCGGGCGCGATCTTCACCAGCGCCCTGGATCCTTGGGCGGCGAAGCTGGTGATCCTGATCGCAACGGTCGGGCAGCTGTTCTGCGGGGCGGCGGGCCTGACCAGTGCCTCGCGCACCTGGTACGCGTTCTCGCGAGACCGGGCGATCCCGGGCTGGACGCTGTTCCGCCGGGTCAACCGCGACAGGGTGCCGGTCTACGCGGTGATGGCGGTGTCGTTCTGGTCGCTGGTGATCGCCATCCCGGCGCTGTTCGGCAAGAACGACATCCCGTTCGCGTTCTTCGCGATCACGGGGATCTGCACCGTCGGCCTCTACCTCGCCTACATCCTCCCGGTGTACCTGAGGCTGCGCAAGGGCGACGAGTTCGAGCCGGGACCCTGGAACCTGGGACGCAGGTACAAGCTGGTCAACACGCTGGCGATCGCCTTCGTGATCCTGGTGGTGTTCGCCCTAGACCTGCCGTACACCCCCACGGGCCTGCCGTGGAACGACGGGTTCGACACGAGCGTGGTCAACTACACGCCGCTCGCGATCCTTGTCCCGCTCATCTTCGGGGTCTGGTACCTGATCTCGGCGAAGAACAAGTACCAGGGGCCAGTCCGCACGCTCGAGGAGGACGTGGTCACCCGCGATTGATTTCGGCGTGACCTCGAAGCAGCTGGTTTCCGGGCCATGACCCCTGAGGAGGCCCGCAAGGCCGAGGCATCCGCCGACCGGCCCGGTGGCCCCGGTGGCACCACCGGGATGCTCTCGGTCGACGACCTCCGCAAGGAGGCCAAAGACGGCACGTTCGACACCGTCGTCTCCGCCTTCACCGACATGCAGGGGCGGCTGTTCGGCAAGCGGATCCAGGTCGAGTACTTCCTCGAGGAGGTTGTCGAAGAGGGGATCGAGGGCTGCAACTACCTGCTCGCCCTCGATATGGAGATGGACCCGATTCCCGGCTACGAGATGGCCAACTGGGAGGACGGCTATGGCGATTTCGCGATCGTTCCCGACCTCGCCACCCTGCGCAGGATCCCCTGGCTGGACCGCACGGCGCTGGTGATCTGCGACGTCGCCAACCACGACGGCAGCCCGGTGGTCGCCTCGCCGCGCCAGGTGCTGATCGCCCAGTACGAGCGCGCGGCCGAGATGGGCTACACGCCGCTGTTCGCCTCCGAGCTCGAGTTCTACCTCTACAAGGAGAGCTACGCCGAGGCCCACGAGAAGGACTACCGCGACCTCACCCCGACGATCCCCTACATCCTCGACTACCACATCCTCGCCACGACGATGGACGAGCAGTACCTGGGCCCGATCCGCCGCGGCATGCACGCGGCCGGGATCCCGGTCGAGTTCTCCAAGGGCGAGGCCTGGTACGGGCAGCACGAGGTCAACTTCCGCTACGCCGACGCGGTCACCTCGGCCGACCGCCACACGATCTACAAGAACGGCGCCAAGGAGATCGCCTTCCTGCACGAGATCTCGGCCAGCTTCATGGCCAAGCCGTCGGAGTCAGACATCGGCAGCTCCTGCCACATCCACTCCAGCCTCCTGGGGGAGGACGGCAAGAGCGTCTTCGTCGACGGCGAGGAGGAGACCGACGTTTTCCGCAACTACCTCGGCGGCCAGCGTGCTCACATCCGCGAGCTGGCGCTGTTCGTCGCCCCGTCGATCAACTCCTACAAGCGCTATGCCGCCGAGAGCTGGGCTCCGACCTCGGTGTCATGGGGCCGCGACAACCGCACCTGCGGCTTTCGCGTCGTCGGCCACGGCCAGTCGCGGCGGGCCGAGTGCCGGATCCCGGGTGCCGACGTCAACCCCTACCTCGGCTATGCGGCGCTGCTCGCCGCCGGCCTCGACGGGATCGAGAACGGCACCGACCCCGGCCCGGAGCTGAAGGGAAACGCCTACGAGGAGGCCGGGGCGGAGCCGTTCCCGTCGTCGCTGCGCGAGGCGGTGGACCTCTGGGAGGGAAGCGAGTTCGCGCGCAAGACGTTCGGCGAGGCCGTGCACAAGCACTACCTCAATTACGGGCGCACCGAGCAGCGGCTGTTCGACGAAGTGGTCACCAACTACGAGCGCCGGCGCATGTTCGAGCGAGGCTGAGCGGCGCCGGTGAGCGGCTGCGCGATCGGGATCTGCGCGGCGATCGAGCGGGTCAGGTGGAGTGACTGGAAGGAGATCGTCACGATGGCGCCACGCTCCTACGCAACCGCGGTGCAAGCAGCCGGCGCCACCGCGCTGCTGCTGCCCCCCGACGCAGCGGCCGAGGCGGCGCCGCAGCGGCTGCTCGACCGTCTCGATGCGCTGATCCTCTCCGGCGGAAGCGATATCGATCCCGGCTTCTACGGGCAGGCTCCCGCTGCCGAGACGACGGGCAGCTGGCCCGAGCGCGACCGCTTCGAGATCGCGCTGGCGGGCGCGGCGCTGAAGCAAGAGATGCCGGTGCTGGGTATCTGTAGGGGGATGCAGATGCTCAACGTGGCCCGCGGCGGGACCCTGATCCAGCACCTCCCCGACATCGTCGGCCACTCCGAGCATCGGCACACGCCCGGTGCCTTCGGCGACCACGCGGTGCGCCTGGCGCCCGGCTCGCTGGCGGCCCGCGTGGTCGGTGTCGAGGAGGCGGTGGTCAAGTCGCACCATCACCAGGGGGTCGATGCGCTCGGCGAGGGGCTGAAGGCGAGCGGATGGTCGCTGGAAGAGGAGATCGTCGAAGCGATCGAGCTGGACGAGGACGAGCACCCCTTCGCGCTCGGCGTGCTCTGGCACCCCGAGGAGGAAGAGCAGAGCCGGGTCGTCGCTGTGCTCGCGGATGCGGCACGGGCCCGGCAGGAGGCGAGCCCGCGATGAGCGCGATCGAGGTGGTCGAGCCCGCCACCGAGCAGGTGATGGCCGAGGTGCCGCGGGCCGGCGCAGAGGAGGCCGACGCGGCGATCGCCCGCGCCAAGCAGGCGTTCCCCGCTTGGCGGGCGGTCTCGCCGCCGCACCGCGCCGCGCTGCTGCACGACCTCGCCGACGCGATCGAGGAGCGCCGCGAGGAGCTGGCCAAGCTGGAGGCCCGCAACGTCGGCAAGCCGATCTCCGACGCCCGCGGCGAGATGGAGATGGTCGTTCAGACGTTCCGCTACTACGCGGCTGCTCCCGAGCGCCTGCTCGGCAAGACGATCCCGGTCGCCGGCGGCGTCGACATGACCTTCCACGAGCCGCTGGGTGTCGTGGGGCTGATCGTCCCCTGGAACTTCCCGCTCACGATCGCGTCCTGGAAGGTCGCGCCGGCGCTGGCCGCGGGCAACACCGTCGTGCTCAAACCCGCCGAGCTGACCCCGCTGACGGCGCTGGAGCTGGAGAAGATCGCCGGCGAGGCGGGCCTTCCGGGTGGCGTGCTCAACGTCGTCGCCGGGCCGGGCAGCGAGGTCGGCCGGCGCCTGGTCGAGCACCCCGACGTCGCCAAGATCGCCTTCACCGGCTCGACCGAGGTCGGGCGCGGGATCGCCGCCGGCGCCGCGGCGACGATCAAGCGGGTGACGCTGGAGCTGGGTGGCAAGTCGGCCAACGTCGTCTTCGCCGACGCCGACCTCGAGGCCGCGGCCGCGGCGGCGCCCCTGGCGGTGTTCGCGAACGCGGGCCAGGATTGCTGCGCCCGCTCGCGGATCCTGGTCGAGCGCACAGCCCTGGACCGCTTCATGGCCGAGCTGGAGCAGACGGTGGGGTCGCTGCGCGTCGGCGACCCGCTCGACGAGGCGACCCAGATGGGGCCGCTGATCTCGGCCGAGCAGCGTGAGACCGTCGCCTCCTACGTCGACGGCGACGCTCCGGTGGCGATCCGGGGCTCGGCGCCCGAGGGACCCGGATTCTGGTTCCCTCCCACCGTGCTCTGCCCGGTGTCCAATGACGATCGCCAGGCCCGCGAGGAGATCTTCGGCCCGGTGGCCTCGGTGATCCCCTTCGACGGCGAGGCGGAGGCGGTCGAGATCGCCAACGACACGATCTACGGGCTGTCGGCCTCGATCTGGACCGAGGACGGCGCCCGCGCGCTGCGGGTGGCGCGGGCGATCGAGACCGGCGTGATCTCGATCAACTCCAATACCTCGGTACGTGTCTCCACCCCGTTCGGCGGCTTCAAGCAGTCCGGGGTCGGGCGCGAGCTGGGGCCGGACGCGCTGCTGCACTACACCGAGGAGAAGAACGTCTTCTACTCGACCGAGGAGGGTTGATGGCCGCGAGGCTGGAGGGAAAGGTCTGCGTGATCACCGGCGCCGCCAGCGGGATCGGCGCCGAATCGGCGCGCCTGTTCGCCCTCGAGGGCGCGCGGGTGGTCGGCGTCGACGTCGACCCCGGCGCCGAGGGCGAGCTGGCTCTGCAGGCCGACGTCACCGACGAGGACCAGGTGCGCGAGATGTACACCCGCGTCGCGGCCGAGCTCGGCCACATCGACGTGCTCTTCAACAACGCCGGCATCAACCCCACCGACGACAGCTCGGCGCTGGAGACCTCGCTGGAGGCCTGGCAGCGGGTCCAGGACGTCAACCTCAAGGGGGTCTTCCTCTGCTGCAAGCACGGGATCCCGCACCTGCTGGAGGGCGACGGAGGCTCGGTGATCAACACCGCCTCCTTCGTGGCGGTGATGGGCGCCGCCGTGTCGCAGATCTCCTACACCGCGTCGAAGGGCGGCGTGCAGGCCCTGTCGCGAGAGCTGGGAGTCGAATTCGCCCGCCGGGGAGTGCGCGTCAACGCACTCTGCCCCGGCCCGGTCAACACTCCGCTGCTGCAGGAGCTGTTCGCCTCCGACCCCGAGAAGGCGAAGCGCCGGCTCGTGCACCTGCCGATGGGGCGCTTCGCCGAGGCGAACGAAATCGCCCAGGCGGCGCTGTTCCTCGCAAGCGACGATTCTTCCTACGTCACCGCCTCGACCTTTCTCGTCGACGGCGGGTTGTCCGGCGCCTACATCACGCCGGACTAGTCGCGGTCACGCCGGCGCAGCGACGGCCGCCAGGAACCGCCCGCAGAGATCCCGCCCCACCTCATTCCAGGCGCCGATCGCCTCCGCGGTGCTCGCCCGCAGCGCTTCGGCGTCGAGCCCGATGCGAACGGCGTCCCGGTCGCTTCGATAGTCGGCGATCCAGCTCTCGGCGTCGGCGGCGGAGACCTCGGCGTGGAACTGGATCCCCCAGGCCCGCTCACCGACCCGGTAGGCCTGCATGCAGGCCGCGCTCTGTGCCAGCGCAACGGCTCCGGGAGGAAGCGTGCACTCGTAGCTGTGCCACTGGAAGGCGCGGAAGCGCGGCGCCAGCGGCCCCAGCAGCGGATCGTCCATGCCTGCACCCGAAACTTCGACTTCGTGCCAGCCGATCTCGGCCTCGGGCAGGCGCCGGGGGGTTCCCCCCGCCGCCTCGGCGAGCAGCTGGGCGCCGAGGCAGACGCCGAGCAGCGGGGTGCCGTCCTCGAGCAGGCCGGCCAGCAGCGCCTTCTCCTCCGGCAGCCAGGGATGGTCGTCCTCCTGGTCGGCGTGCATGGCTCCGCCGAGGACCAGCACCGCGTCGCAATCGCGCGCATCGCGCGGCGGCGTAGCGGCTTCGGGCGGCATCCAGGTCTCGAGCTCGACGCCCTGCGACCGCATCGCGTCGGCGAACACGCCTGGGCCGGCGTCGCGCTGGTGGACGATCGCAAGCGCTCGCATCGGCCCTAGTCTGCCAAGCGGGGGCAATGGCTCGACCGCGCGCTCGGCGGTGTAGCGTGGCGGCATGACCGTCTGCGAGCAGATCGGCGAATGGCTCGCCGACCTGACGCCGGACTCGATCCCCAAGCGGACGCTCCGGCGCGCCCGCCTCCAGACCGCCGCGGTTCTCGCCGCCGGCCGGGCGGGAGAGGCCGCCGCGGCGCCGTTCGTTTCGGTGGCACCCGACGGACCGGCTGGGGAGGTCTACGCCGGCGCGGCCGCCTCGGTAGCGCACGACTGGGACGACTACCTGTTCATGGGCCACACCGGCCACTCGTCGGTCTGGACATCACGCGCCTTCGCCGACGACCCCGAGCGGGCTCTGCTCGCCCAGGTCGCCGGCAACGAGGTGGCCGGCCGCTTCGGCGCCGCGGTGTTCCTCGGCCCCCACAACGGCCAGTTCTGGGCATCGATTCACTGCGCCGGCGCTGCGGCGAGCGCCGGCGTGGCGCTCGGCCTCGACCCGGAGCAGCTCGCGCACGCGTTGGCGATCGCGCTGTATCAGCCCCCGTTCGGGCTATGGCCGGGGTTCATGGGCCCGCAGACCAAGCTGCTCACCGCGGCCGAGCCGGCGTCGCAGGGGGCGCGGGCGGCGC
This sequence comes from Candidatus Mayfieldus profundus, assembly GCA_038040325.1. Lineage (GTDB taxonomy): Bacteria > Actinomycetota > Thermoleophilia > Solirubrobacterales > 70-9 > Mayfieldus > Mayfieldus profundus. Next base: position 1,169 of record JBBPIM010000036.1, on the reverse strand, counting down.
TGCTCGCGGCGGAGGGGGTGCGCGGGGCGCTGGACCTGGTCGAGAGCCGGCGCGGTTTCCTGCGTGCCTTCTCGTTCGTGCCGCGCCCACAGATGCTCGGCGCGCTCGGCGATGTCTGGCTCACCGACACACTCGCCTTCAAGCCGCTGCCGGGGTGCGCCTACCTGCAGGCGGCGGCGGACGCCACTCTGCGGGCGGGGGTGGAACCTGAGGAGGTCGCGACCATCGACGTCGATGCCGGCTGGCTGACCGTCGCGATGGAGCACCTGCGCCCGCCCGACGGGCTGACCCCGGCCGGGATCAACTTCTCGGCCGCCCGCACGGTCGCGGTCTGCCTGCTTGCGGGGCGCCTCACCCACGAAGAGCTGGACCCCGGCTGGCTCGCCGACAACGCCAGCGCCGTCGAGGGGCTGGCAGCGCGGGTCCACGTGCGCCACGACCCCGGGCTGACCCTGGAGACGCTGCGCGGTCCTCTCGATGCGGGCGCGTCAACCGCGGACGTCTCCCCGATCGGCTGGCTGCGCGTCCTGCGCGGCGCCCGCCGATCCGGGATCAACGGCGGCCTCGACGCCACCGAGCTGGTGGCGATGCTGCGCAACCGCGACTTCCGCCGCGCGCTTTCCCGCGGAGCGCGTATGGGCGGCGACGGCCTCTCGGGCTTAGACACCGCCGCGATGCGGATGAGCTTCCCCTGCCGGCTGCGGATCGCGCTGCGGTCCGGGCGCACGATCCAGATCGAGGGCGACCAGCCCGGCTCCTGCGGCCGGTCGCTCGAGGAACAGGGGGCCGTGGTCGAGGAGAAGTGCCGGATGGTCGGGCTGGAGCCGGCGCAGGCCGCCGCCGCCGCGTCCTGACCGGCGCCGCCGCTCAGGCCAGCCGCGCCTTCACCTGGTAGATCGAGGTGAAGCCGGTCACGAAGCCGTTGCGCGCCGCACGCAGGTAGAGGCGCCAGACCCTGACCCGCTCCGGCCCGGCGAGCTGGGTCGCGCGATCGAGGTTTTCGTCGAGCCGTCCCATCCAGTGGCGCAGCGTCTCGGCGTAGTCCTCGCGGAAGTCCTCCACGTGCTCGGGCTCGAAGCCCGCGCGCTCGAGGGAAAGCAGCACCCGCGAGAGATGCAGCGGGTCGGCGTCGGGAAATACGTAGCGCTCCGAGAAGGGGCCCGCATCGG
>JBBPIM010000035.1:0-19214 GCA_038040325.1 Candidatus Mayfieldus profundus | reverse complement strand
CTAGTTGTAACTACCAACCACGTTGTTCTCCTGGATCTCCCTGAACCGCGCATCCGGCGGTCGGGTGACCGAGGGCGCGAAAATCCTGTCCATTCCCGCGCCACTGGTGCGCGTGACGCCCCACCCCATGTGGGGCGGCAAACGATTGCCGTCAGATAGGGAGTAAAACGGCTGCCACCCCCCATGAACAACGTGGTCAGGAACTACACCTAGTCCGCCGGCAGCTTCTCGACGAAGCGCTCGAATTTCGCCATGTCGCTGACGGCGGGCCCGTGCCCGGCGAGGATCAGCGACGGGTTCAGCTCGGCGAGCTTGCGGATCGAGCGCCGGTTCTCGGCCGGGTCGTAGGTGAAGATCGGCGGCGGCTCCTTGATTCCCGGAAGCCCGGTCGCGTAGCTGATGTTGCGGATCACGTCGCCGCAGATCGCCACCCGGTCGGAGTCGCGGAGGAAGATGACCTCCCCGCGCGCGTGGCCGGGGGCGTGGACGACGCGGAAGCCCGCCACCTCGTCGCCCTCGTTGAGCACCCGCTCCACCCTGTAGGGCGGGCCCTGCCAAACGCGCTTGATCAGGCGGTTGATCGGGTTCTCCATGGCCGCCTCCTGCACCGGCCGGCGCCCCTCCATGGCGTCGACGTCGTCGACGTGGCAGGCGAGCGGGATCCCGCGCTCCTCGCAGACGTCCTTTGCCGCCCCCTGATGGTCGGGATGGACATGGGTTAGGGCCAGCATCGACAGGTCGCGACCCTCGATCTCGGAGAAGATGCGGCGCCTGTCCCAGGTCCGCCCGGCGTCGATCAGGACGTCCTCGGCCAGATAGATGTTGATCGTCGGGCCGGGGAACTCCTTCAGCCGCCAGACGCCCTGGGCCATCTGCTTCATCGGCGCCAGCCTATTTGCCCGCGCCGCTATCGTCGGCCGCATCCGGGCGCAGGCTGGCGCCGACGAACTGGACCAGCCCCGAGAGGCGCTGGTGGATCTCCTCGAAGCCGCGTTCCTGCAGCGCATCGACGAGCTCGGTCTGGCCGAACACGCGCATGCCGCTGAGGCGCTCGGTCAGCGGCTTCAGCGGGCCCCGCGGGCCGAGCTGGCGCTGCACCGAGGTCATCAGCGCGATCCGCCCGCCGGGCGTGAGCACCCGGGTCATCTCATCCAGCCCGGCGAATGGGTCGTCGAACAGGTGCAGCGCGGCGAAGCAGCAGACGGCATCGAAGCTGTCGTCGACGAAGGGCAGCGCGGTGGCGTTGCCGCGGACCAGGAACAGGTTGGCGAGGGCGGAGTGCTCGAGCTCGTCGGCGCCACGGCGCAGCATCGTCTCGGAGGCGTCGAGGCCGACGACGAGTCCGGAGTCACCCACCGCAGAGGCGAACGCGCGCGAGAAGTTGCCGGGGCCGCAGGCGATGTCCAGCACGCCGTCGCCGGGGGAGAGGCCCAGAAGCAGGCGAGCGATGCGGATCTCCTCCGCCATCCCGGGGCCGGTCGCGCCCTTTGCGACCCGGCCCAGCGCCGGGCGCCAGTAGCGCTCGTAGATTCGCGGGACGAAGCCGCTGGTCATCAGGTCCTGGGTCATCCCGGTCGATTCGAGATCGCCCTCGATCAGGTCGAGGTAGGGGGCGTCGGGGGCGAGCGCCTCGGCCTTGCTGCGCGCGTCGGGCTCCAGCAGCGGCAGCACCCGCTCGCGGGCGGACTCGGTCTCAGTGGTCTTCATCGCCGGGCCCTCTGCCCCGCGGCTCGCCGCTGTGCTCGGCGAGGTCCTCCAGCTGGTCGATCGCCCGCTCGCCCTCCCGGCGGGCCGGGTGCTCGGGGGGCAGGGGCTCGATCAGCCGCCGAACCCGGTTTCGCACCTGAAGCGCAAAATGCGGGGTTGCCGCGCCGGTCAGGGCACGGATCTCATCGACCGTCACGTCATGTGAGGGGTGGAGCAGGTCGGGCCGCTCCGCCTCGCTCACGCCTTGCCGCGCTTCTTCGAGGGCGTGGACTCCCGCTCCGATCCGCCACCGATTTTCGTCAGCTCGGCCAGGTCGTCGATCGCGGCCTGCTGGTTGACGTCGATCGCCTCCTGGTCTCCGATCAGCCAAACGTGGTTGTAGAGGGCCCGGGTCGGGTCGCTGCGATAGCCGGGCTTCACGTCGAGAAGGTACCCGCGCAGCGCCCCAGGCAGTTCGCTGGCGCTGTCGGTGAGCAGCAGCGGCCCCCAGGTCCCCGAGGCGGAAAGCGAAGAGGCGGTCGCCGCGTCGGCGGGCCGATCGCTGCGCGCGACGACGAAGCCGTGCCCGGGGTCGTTGATGTTCCAGCCGAAGGTGCCGTCGGCGTAGCGCGCGAACTCGATCGCGTTGGCGACGGGGTCCTCGCCCGAAACGCGGTTCGGCGGCCCCGTGAGCTGGGCAATCTGGCGCACCACCTGCGAGGAGATCACCGAGGAGGGCCCGAGCACGTAGACAGGCACTCCCTTGTGGCGCTTCAGCGCCTCCGCGGTCGGCCTCGGCAGCTCGTCGGAGCGCGCGAACAGCACCGGGTCGCCCGAGCGGGCGGCCCAGGCCGCGGCCGGCATCGCGAAGGCGGCCTCCTCCTCGCTGGCGATCACGATGTGGTCGGGCTGGCGCCCGAGCAGCTTCTCGCGCAGCCGGTCAATCGCGGCGGCGAGCGCGGCCGGGTCGGCTCCCCGCCCGGAGGCGGTCTCGATGCCCTCGGGGGCGTCGACGTCGCCGATCGCGAAGGCCCCGGCACCGCCGGTCTCCGGCGACCCGGTGGGACCGAGCGCGGCGATCGCATCGCCGGTCGCGTCGGGCAGACCGTCGCTGGAGCCGATCAGGATCGGAGCGTGGATCGGGTCCGAGGCGAGGACCGAGGCGGCGATCGCGCCCTGCCAGTCGTCCTCGGCGACCAGCGTCACCGCGGGCGGGGGAGCGCTGCCGCCCGCCGACGGATAGACGGCGAGCGCCACGCCGGCGGCGTTGGCCTCGGGGTCCGAGCCCCCGATCCGGGTGGTGTTGGCGGTCGCGAAGGCCGGGAAGCCCAGCGAGGCGGCTGCCTCCACCGCCTCCACCTGGACCTCCACCTTCTCCGCGCCCGCCACGCGAGGAGCCGGCGACCCACCGTCCTCGCCGCCGAAGGGGTCGAGGGCGACGATCACCGCCGCGGCGCCCCCGGCGACCAGCAGCACGCCAACGGCAATCAGCCCGGTGCGGCGGGAGATCGAGGGTCGACCGATCCGCGGCCGGGGCAGGCGCCTGCGGCGGGGAGTCTTCAGCCCGGAGGAGGGGGCGCCGGAAGATCGGGCGTCGGGCGCGGAGGGCTTGTGCGGCGGCGGCTTGGTGCCTCGCAGCCGCAGCCGCAGCCGGGTCAGGCGCAGGCGGAAGCGGGTCTTGGCCATGCGAAGCCGCGTGAGGCGTCCTTGCAGCACGGGTTCGGAAAGCTATTGGACAGCGCCCGACTAGTCTCCCGGCATGGCCGAATTCGCCGACTACTACCGGGAGATCTACGCCAAGGGCCTGGCCGGCGAGCAGCCCACGATCCCGGTGCAGGTGGCGGAGCTGGAGAGCCATGCGGTCGAGGCGATGGACCCCAAGGCGGCCTCTTACGTGTGCGCGGGGGCGGGCAGCGAGGACACGATGCGCGCCAACCTGGAGGCCTTCCGGCGCCGGCGGATCGTGCCCCGGATGCTTCGCGACGTCGGCGAGCGCCGGCTCGATACCAAGGTGCTCGGCATCGACCTGCCGGCGCCGCTGATGCTGGCGCCGATCGGAGTTCAGAAGATCGTCCATCCCGAGGGGGAGCTGGCCAGCGCCCGCGCAGCCGCTTCGCTGGGGCTTCCGTTCATCGCCAGCACCGCCTCCGCCTACTCGCTCGAGCAGGTCGCCGAGTCGGCCGGCGACGGGCCGCGCTGGTACCAGCTCTACTGGCCCAACGACGACGAGATCGCGGCCAGCATGGTGAGGCGCGCCGAGCGGGCCGGCTACGGGGCGATCGTCGTCACCGTGGACACCTTCATCCCCGGCTGGAAGCCGCGCGACCTGCAGCAGGCGTGGCTGCCGTTCCTGGAGGGCAAGGGCAATGCGAACTTCTTCGAGGACCCGGTCTTCCGGGCCGGCCTCGACCGGCCGCCCGAGGAGGACCTCGGCGCCGCGATCGGCCACTACCTGAACGTCTACGTGAATCCCCGCCTCACCTGGGACAAGCTGGCCGGGCTGCGCGAGCAGACTTCGCTGCCGATCTTGGTGAAGGGAATCCAGCACGCCGGCGACGCGCGCGAGGCCGTGGCCCGCGGCCTCGACGGGATCGTCGTCTCCAACCACGGCGGCCGCCAGGTGGATGGTGCGCTTGCCTCGCTCGACGCCCTGCCGGCGATCGTCGAGGCGGTGGGGGAGGGGGTCGCGGTGCTGTTCGACAGCGGTGTGCGCGGCGGCGCCGACGCGATCAAGGCGCTGGCGCTGGGGGCAGACGCGGTGCTGCTGGGGCGCCCCTACATCTGGGGGCTCGCCCTCGACGGCCAGAGCGGCGTGGAGACCGTGCTGAAGATGATGCTGGCCGAGTTCGACCTGACCCTGGCGCTGTGCGGCTACACATCGCCGGCCCAGCTCGATGCCGGGGCGCTCGTGCCTGAGCCTGCCTGAGCCTCGCCTTCTGACTTCGTGGTCAGATAAGCTCTTGGGACTGGCTGACTGACCAGTCAATCGGTTTTCCCCACAGCGATCCCCCCGGCTCTCGGGCGTGGCGAAGGAGGAATCGAATGGATTTCGCACTGAACGAGGAGCAGCAGGAGTTCAAGGACTACTGCCGCCAGTTCGCTCGGGAGGTGATGCGCCCGGCGGCGCCCAAGCACGACCGCGAGGAGAGCACGCCCTGGGAGGTCATCAAGGAGGCCCGCGAATGGGGGATGCACGGCCTCGACCACATCCAGCGCATGGGCACCGACGCCGACGGCCAGTTCTCCGTGATCTACGCCGAGGAGCTGCACTGGGGCTGCGCCGGCATAGCGCTGGCCATCTCCGCCTCCTCGCTGGCCGCCGCCGGCATCGCCAGCTCCGGCACCCCGGAGCAGATCGCCCAATGGGTGCCTGAGTGCTTCGGCACCGGCGACGAGATCAAGCTCGGCGCCTACGCGGTCACCGAGCCCCAGGCCGGCTCCGACGTCAAGAGCCTCAAGTCCACGGCCAGGCTCGACGGCGACGAGTGGGTTCTGAACGGGACCAAGGTCTTCATCTCCAACGGCGGCATCGCCGCCGTCACGGTCGTCGTCGCCACGGTCGACCCCGAGCTCGGCCATCGCGGCCAGGCCTCGTTCATCGTCCCCAAGGACACCCCTGGCTTCAGCCAGGGCAAGAAGGAGTCAAAGCTCGGGATCCGCGCCTCGCACACCGGCGAGGTGATCCTCGAGGACGTCCGCGTCCCGGTCGAGTACCTGCTCGGCGGGATGGACAAGCTCGAGCGCAAGCTCGAACGGGCCCGCTCCGGGCAGCGCTCCAGTGCCTCCAATGCGCTTGCCACGTTCGAGATCACCCGGCCGATCGTCGGCGCCTCGGCGCTCGGCATCGCCCAGGCGGCCTACGAGTGGACCCTGGAGTACCTGGGCGGGCGCGAGGAGAACGGCGTCCCGCTGCTGAAGACCCAGCGCATCCAGCAGACGCTTGCCGACGTCGCCACCGAGATCGAGGCGGCGAGGCTGCTGGTCCAGCGCGCCTCCTGGATGGGCCGCAACGGCATTCCGATGACCGGCGGCCAGGGCTCGATGTCGAAGCTCAAGGCCGGCGACGTGACGATGTGGGCGACCGCGACCCTGATGGACCTGGTCGGCCCGGACGCCTGGAATACGGAGTACCCGCTGGAGAAGTTCTTCCGCGACGCGAAGATCTACCAGCTGTTCGAGGGCACGGCCGAGATCCAGCGCCTGGTCATCTCGCGCATGCAGGCCAGGGAGTACGCGGAGCGCCTGCAGGCGGCCGCCGAGATCGCCGCCGACGCGGCCCGGGGCACCGCCGAGGCGTCGAGCAACGGCGCTGTCGGGCAGGCGCCGAAGAAGAAGCAGCCGGCCGCCGCGTAGGGCCCCAGCGGGCACGCCACTCAGCCGCCCGAACCGCCGGGACCGCCGGAACCGCCGCCCGAACTGCATCATTGTGCCCCGATAGCCGGCATAAGTGCGCGTTCGTCCCGCTGTGCGCCATGGGCTCCCTCGGGCTCCCGCTTTCGGCCCCTATCCTCATTGCGTGTCCGCAGGGCACGCCCACGCCCATACCTTCGGTCGGCACTCGCGTGCGCTGGACGCCCGCCGCGCCGGCAACCGGCGGCGCATGGCGCTGGCGCTGGCGATCAACCTCGGCCTGCTCGCTGCGGAGATCGCGGGTGGGATCGTCACCGGCTCGCTGGCGCTTCTCGCCGACGCCGGCCATGTTGCCTCCGACGCCGGAGCGATAGCGCTGGGGCTGCTGGCGGCGCGGCTGGCCTCGATGCCGGGCAGCGAGCGCCGCACCTTCGGCTACCAGCGGTCCGAGGTCCTTGCAGCGCTGGTCAACGGGCTGGCGCTGGTCGCGATCGCGGCGCTGATCGTGGTCGCCGCGATCGGGCGGATCGGCGACCCGCCCGGCGTCGAGGGAGGCGGGGTGCTCGCGCTCGGCGTCCTCGGCCTGCTCGGCAACCTCTGGGCGACCTCGGTGCTCGCACGTGGCGAGCGCGAGGACATCAACCTCGAGGGAGTGCTGCGGCACAGCTTCGCCGACGCGCTCGGCTCGCTTGGGGTGATCCTCTCCGGCGCCGTGATCCTGGCCGGCGGCTCGCCAGTCGTCGACCCGCTCGTCTCGATCGCGATCGCCGCGCTGATCCTGGCCTCCTGCTGGCGATTGATCAAGGAGCCCTTCGACGTGCTGATGGAATCGGCGCCGGCCGACCTGGACATGGATGAGCTCGGCCGCGCCTTCTGCAAGGTGCCCGGCGTTCGCGAGGTCCACGAGCTGCACGTGTGGACGCTGACCGCAGGGTTCGGCGCGCTCGCCGCGCACGTGGTGGTGGCCGAGGGCGCCGATCGCGACCTGGTGCGGCGCCGCCTCGAGGTGCTGCTGCACCAGCGCTTCGGCATCGACCACACCACGCTGCAGATGGAGGAGGAGGCCTCCGGCGACCTGCTGGAGGTCGAGAACGCGCCGGTTCGGCGTGCCTGAGCGCCGCCTCGCAAGCCTGGTTGCAGTTTATTAGCAACTGCTTGCAAAACTGCCTACGTTGCTAGCCTCACGCCACGCGTTGTGCCCCTTTTGGCGTGGGGCCGCGGTAGGCCGGATGCGGACGGTTCCCGATTCCAACCCAGGACTTCCTGCGCGCGCAGCCCTGCTGCTGTGCGCGCTTCTGGCTGCCCTGACCATGCTCGCCGTGCGTGAGGACGCGGCGCCGGCGCAGGACCTCGAGTCCCAGCTCGACCAAAAGGAAGGGCAACTCAGCAAGGTGCGCGGCCGCAAGGGCGTGCTGACCACCGAGATCTCCGGCTACACCGACAGGATCCACCAGCTCGAGGGCGAGGTGGCGACGCTGCGCAACCGCGAGGCGGTCGTTCAGGACGAGCTCGACGCCAAGCAGGGCGAGCTGGACCGGGCGGTCGCCGAGCTGGAACGGGGCAAGGCCCGCCTCGAGGTGCTGCGCGCCCATCTGAAGCGCTCGCTGATCGGCCTGCGCGAGCACCTGGTGGCGATCTACCAGTCGGGCGAGCCCGACACGGTCACCGTGATCCTCCAGTCCGACGGGTTCCAGGACCTGGTCGAGCGCGCCGAGTACATCGAGCGGCTCCAGGAGGCCGACGAGAGCGTGGTGTCGAGGGTGCGCGACCTGCGCAACCAGACCCGGGCGCTGGTCGATCGGCTGCGCGCGACCAAGGAGCGGATCGAGGCGGCTCGCGACGCGATCGCCGCCAAGAAGCGCGAGCTGGAGCGGACCCGGACCTCGCTGCAGGCTCGCCAGGCTGACCTGGTCGCGGCGCGCGGAGAGCGCCAGTCGGCGCTGGACAAGATCGCGGCCGAAGAGCAGGAGCTCGAGGGCGACGTCTCCGGCATCCAGGCGAAGATCCAGCAGCAGCTGCTGGCCGCGCAGGGGATCTCCACCCTTCCCGCCGGCCCGATCCAGGGCGGTTCGGGAATGTTCATTTGGCCCGTCAACGGGCCGGTCGTCTCAGGCTTCGGAATGCGGTGGGGCAGCATGCACGAGGGGATCGACATCGCGGTACCTGCCGGCACCCCGATTCGCGCCGCCGCCTCGGGGAGCGTCGTGCTCGCAGGGCCGAACGGCGGCTACGGCAACTACACCTGCATCGACCACGGCGGCGGGCTCTCCACCTGCTACGCGCACCAGTCGGGCTTCGCGGTCACCTCGGGCAGCGTCAGCCGGGGCGCGGTGATCGGCTACGTGGGCTGCACCGGGCACTGCTTCGGGGACCATCTGCACTTCGAGGTCCGCGTCAACGGCGCCGCCACCGACCCGCTGGCCTACCTCTAGCGCGGGTCCGCCCCCGGCGCTGACTGGCCGTATATCCGGTCCCGTCAGGCGTGGAGCTCCCTAAAGCTCCGCATCGAGAAGTCCGATTACTAGGTATTGGAATGGAGGCACGGACGCCATACATCGGTCGGCTGGGAAGCCGAGAGGACCCAGGCAATCGAGCAGGCCGCGAGCTGGATGCTCGACCACCGGCAGACACGGGAGGTGCCCGCTCGATGATCCGTCAGGCACAGTCCTACCTGGCCGGAGCCGCGTCGAGCGCCGCCCTGATCGCCGCCGCGATCACCACCTTCGTGCTGCTCGCATCCTTCTCGGCCTTCCGCGATTGGCCGATGCCGAACCTCCGCGGATCCGACCGGGGGGCGGCCACTGTGACCGGAGGCGCCCCTGCCGATGCAGCGGCCGGGGCCCTTGCCCCCGCGCCTGACTTCGTGGCTGCCTCTGCGCCGGTCGGCCCGCCTCTCACCGCGGCGGGAGTGGGGGGTGGGGCGGCGTTCATCGGCGGCGCGCTGCCGCCGAGGGGAGGCGATGAGCAGACCGCCCCCGGTGGGCCGAACGTGCCGTTGCCAGGGCCAGGGGCGACCTCGATCGGCCCGGGGAACTTCACCCCGGCGCCGCAACTTCCCCCCGCGCCCCCGACCTCCGGGCAGGTCGCGGGGACCCTCAACAACACCGTGAACCAGGTGGACCACGCCCTGGGCGGCGCACTGAGCCAGCTCGGCGTCTCGCAGACCGTAAACAGCGCCACCAACGGGCTGCTCGGCAGCGGCTAGCCGAGGTTGCGCTCGATCCAGCGCAGCGCCACCGACTGCAGCTCGGCGTCGTGCTGAACGGAGCGGTGATGCCCGCCCGGCACGACCACGAGCTTGCGGGGATCGCTCGCGCGCTCGTACAGCTCCTTCGACCACTGCGCGGGGACCTCGTCGTCGCCGCGAGCGTGCAGCAGGATCAGCGGCTTGGCGCCGACCAGCTCGACCGCCTCGCGCAGGTCGTGTTCCTCGAGCCAGGGCTCGAGCGCGCTGACGTCGGCGCGCATTTCGAGCTTGCCCTTGCGCAGCCCTGAGAGCAGCATCCGCTCGCCAGCCGGGCAGATCGCGATCACGCCCGCGATTGAATCCGAGACCGCCGCGGTGTGGATCGCCACGAAGCCGCCGAGGCTCGAGCCTCGCACGCAGACGCGGCTCGGGTCGACGCCGTCCTGCGAGCCAAGCAAGCGGGCCATCGCCCCGGCGTCGGCGATCGCCTGCGGCGACATCTCCCCGTCGGAGTCGCCGTGGCCGCGCTGGTCGTAGCCCAGCGCCGCCCAGCCCGACCCGCAGGCCAAGCGAGCGAAGTCCGCGTGGTTCTCCTTGCGCGACCCCGCTCCGTGCAGGACCAGGATTCCGGGCCAGGGCGGCTCGGAGTCGGGAAGCCAGAGTTCCCAGGCGAGACCCTCGTGCACTCCTTGCTCGCTGGAGCGGCGGGGGCTGGGCAGGTCCATGCCGGCAATCCTCGCGGAAGCGTCACAATGCCGTCCCGATGAGCGACTCGCGACAGTCCGGCGCGGTGGCAAGCGCCGACCCGATCGAGGGATCGTCGGTCTACCCGATCGGCAGCCGCGTCAACGAACGCGGCCATCTCGTCGTGGGCGGATGCGACATCGTCGAGCTGGCGGCGGAGTTCGGCACGCCCGCCTACGTCTACGCCGAGGACGACATCCGCGTCCGCGCCCGCGCCTACCTGGACGCGTTTGGCTCCCGGACCGACGACTTCGAGGTGCTGTTCGCCAGCAAGGCCTTTCCGACTACCGCCACCTACCGGCTCTGCGCAGAGGAAGGGCTCTCGGTGGACGTCGCCTCCGGCGGCGAGCTGTACATGGCGCTGCACGCGGGCTACGACCCGGCGCGGATCCACATGCACGGCAACAACAAGAGCGCGGTGGAGATCCGCATGGCCTCCGAGGCCGGCGTCGGCCATCTGATCGTCGATTCCTTCGACGAGATCGATCTCTGCGAGTCGATCCTCAAGCGCCGCCAGGACGTGCTGATCCGGGTTACGCCTGGGATCAAGCCCTCCACCCACGACTACGTGCAGACCGGCCAGCTCGACTCCAAGTTCGGCTTCGGCCTCGAGGACGGGCTGGCGGCGAGGGCGATCGAGCGGGTCCTGGGCTCGGAGAAGCTCAACCTGGTGGGCCTGCACGCGCACATCGGCTCGCAGATCTTCGAGCTGGAGCCCTACAAGCTCGCGATCCGGGCGCTCGGCGAGCTCGCCGGTGACTGGTGCCGGCTGCTGAACGTCGGCGGCGGGCTTGGAATCGCCTACACCAGCGAGGACGAACCGCCCTCGATCGATGCCTACGTCGAGGTGAAGGTGCGCGGGGTGGCCGAGGTGTTCGAGAGCCCACCGCGGTTGCTGATCGAGCCGGGGCGCTCGCTGGTCGGCAACGCCGGAGTCACCGCCTACTCGGTCGGCACCGTGAAGGAGATCCCCGGGGTGCGCACCTACATCGCCGTGGACGGCGGCATGTCCGACAACCTGCGGCCGATGCTCTACGGCGCCCGCTACGAGGCGCTGATCGCGAACCGCGCCGACGCCTCCCCGGACACGCCGGCGACGATCGCGGGGATGCACTGCGAGTCGGGCGACATCCTGGTCCGCGACGCAACTCTCGCCGCGCCCGCGGTCGGCGACATCCTCGTCACCCCCGCGACCGGCGCCTACGGCCACGCGATGGCCAACAACTACAACGGCGTGCCGCGCCCGCCGGTGATCTTCTGCTCGGACGGTGACGCGCGCGTCGCCGTGCGGCGGGAGAGCTACGAAGACCTGGTCGCGCGCGACGCTTGAGCGAGCCGGTCCGCATAGGCCTGCTGGGACACGGCACGGTCGGTTCCGCCTTCGCGGGGCTGATCGCCGAGCGAGCCGACGCCGTCGCCGAGGAGACCGGCCGCCGACCCGAGGTCGCTGGCGTGCTGACCCGCAGCGGTGGCGACTTCGAGGAGATCCTGGCCGGCTCCGACCTCGTGGTGGAACTGATCGGCGGCACCGACCCGGCGCGGGATTACGTGTCGCGGGCGCTGGCGGCGGGCAAGCCGGTGGTCACCGCCAACAAGCAGCTGCTCGCCCAGCACGGAGACGAGCTTTTCGAAGCGGCCCGGGGGGCCGGCGTGCAGCTTCGCTTCGAGGCGGCCGTGGCCGGCGTGATCCCGGTGATCCGGGTGATCCAGGAGAGCTTCGGCGCGACCGAGATCGAGAAGGTGTTCGGGATCGTCAACGGGACCACCAATTTCATCCTCAGCGAGATGGCCGCGACCGGCGCCGCCTACGCCGACGTGCTGAAGCGCGCCCAGGAGCTGGGCTACGCGGAGGCCGACCCGACCGACGACGTCAACGGGGCCGATGCCGCGGCCAAGATGGCGATCCTCGCCCGCCTCGCCTTCCACACTCCGGTGACCCTGGACGAGGTGGACTACGAGGGGATCGAGACGGTTCAGACCGACGACCTCGAGTACGCGAAGGAGCTCGGCCTGTCGCTGAAGCTGCTGGGAGTGGCGGAGCGCCGCGACGGTGGGATCAGCGTGCGCGTCTTCCCCTGCTTTCTCTATCGCGGGCATCCGCTGGCGCCGGTCGAGGGCCCCTTCAACGCGGTGATGGTCGAGGCACCGGCGATCACCGAGGTGACCATGTCCGGCCCCGGCGCCGGCGGGATCCAGACCGCCTCGGCGGTGCTGGGCGACGTGGTGTCGATCCTCTCGGGCGAGACCCCGGTGCACCAGCTCAGGGAAAAGCTCGACGTGATCAAGGACGTGACCTCGTCCTTCTACCTGCACCTGGAAGTGGCCGACCGGCCGGGCGTCCTGGCCCAGGTGGCGAAAGTCCTCGGAGACCACGGCGTGTCCGTCAAGAGCGTCAACCAGCGAGGCCTGGGCAACGACGCCCGTCTGGTGATGGTGATGCACGAGTGCCAGGAGTCGGCCTTCGGCCAGGCCGTCGAGGAGATCGGGCGGCTCGACTTCCTGCGCTCAGCGCCCCGCTCGATTCGGGTGATCGAGGAGGAGTTCGTGTGATGGGCTTGGGATGGGGGCCGGGCATACCCCTCTCTCACATTCCCGCGAGGGGCGGTGGCGGTCTCCGACTGCCGCGAGGCGCGGGAACGTTCACACCGTTCGGGGCATGCCCGACCCCCTCCGACCACAGCACGCGATGCCTCAGCCACTAATCGAGCGGTACCGAGACCGGTTGTCCCTGGAGCCGGACGACCCCGTTGTCAGCCTCAATGAGGGTTCGACTCCGCTGATACCAGCGCCTCGCCTTTCCGAACGGGTCGAGGCCCGGGTCTGGTTGAAGTTCGAGGGCACCAATCCCACCGGCAGCTTCAAGGATCGCGGCATGACGGTGGCGGTCTCGCGCGCAAAGGGCGGCGGGGCGGAGGCGATCATCTGTGCATCGACGGGCAATACGGCGGCGAGCGCGGCGGCCTACGCCGCGAGGGCCGGATTGAGGGGGGCGGTGATCGTGCCGGAGGGCAAGATCGCGATCGGCAAGCTCGCCCAGGCGCTGATGCATGGCGCGCGGGTGGTCGCCTTGCAGGGCAACTTCGACGACGCGCTGGCGATCGTGCGCGAGCTCGCCGACCGCCACCCGATCGAGCTGGTCAACTCGCTCAACCCGTACCGCATCGAGGGCCAGAAGACGGCCGCCTACGAGGTGGTCGACGAGCTGGGAGAGGCACCTGCGGCGCTGGCGATCCCGGTCGGAAACGCTGGCAACGTGACTGCGTACTGGGCCGGCTTTCAGGACGAAGGCGCGTCGCCGGTCCTATACGGCTTTCAGGCCGAGGGTGCGGCGCCGCTGGTGCACGGACACCCGATCGACGAGCCCGAGACGGTCGCCTCGGCGATTCGGATCGGCAACCCGGCCCGCTGGGAGGAGGCGATGAACGCGGTCACCGCCTCTCGCGGGCGGATCGCCGCCGTCTCCGACGACCAGATCCTCGACGCCTATCGGTGGATCGCCTCCACCGAGGGAGTCTTCTGCGAGCCTGCCTCAGCCGCCTCGGTGGCCGGCATCCTCGCCCACGGCCTGCCGGCGCCCGAGGGGGGAGAAGCGCCGGAGTCGGTCGTCTGCGTGCTGACCGGCCACGGGCTCAAGGACCCCGATACCGCGCTCGGCAAGGCGCCGTCGGTGGTCGGCTGCCGCAACGACGTGGCGGCGGTCGAGCGAGCGGTGTTCGACTAGTCCGACCGGTCTGGCTTACGCGCCGGCCCGGGCGTTGGGCGTGCACTGCGGGATCTTCGAGAAGAGGTAGTGCTGCTGGGCGTCGCCGGACTCGCTCAGGCAGGTGGTCGCGGCAGGCGGCTCTTCGGCCGGGTCGAAAGCGGGGTCGTCGGGCGGATCCTGGGGGAACGCCGCCCAGGCGGTCGCCGCCGCCAGCAACGACAGGGCAAGCACGGCGAGCAGCGCACGCGGCAGGCTGCGTGTTCGGACCCGGCTCCTGTCCCCCGAACGCATCGGGCGCGAAAGCTAGCGCAGGGGCCGCGCCTCGGCGCCGCTTTGGCGCGTCCATGGCTGTGCGAAGCTGCGGCGGTGCCGCCGAGGATCGAGTTGATGTGGTGGAAGGGGTGTCCGTCCTGGGAACGGGCGCTGGGGATGCTGCGTGAGGAGATGGAGCGCGCCGGGCTCGACCCCGCCGCTGTCGATGTGATCGAGGTGACCTCCGAGGACGAGGCCGAGCGGCTCGGGTTTCCGGGATCGCCGACGATCCGCCTCGACGGGCGCGATCTGCAGCCTCCCGGCCCCGAAGAGCCCGGCGGCTTAACCTGCCGGGTCTACCGGGGCCGGGACGGGCGCACGTCACCGCTCCCCGACCGGGAGGACCTGCGCGACGCTCTTCTGGAGGTGAGCACGGAGTGAGTGGACTGGGAATCGGCGACAAGGCGCCCTCGTTCGCGCTGCCCGACACCTCGGGCGAAACCCACGAGCTGGGCGAGCCGTCCCCCGAAGCGGCCGCGACAGTCGTCTACTGGACCTGCAACCACTGTCCCTACGCGCTCGCCTGGCACGACCGCATGCTCGACGTCGCGCGCGATTACTCGGGCCGAGGGGTGCGGGTGTTTGGGGTCAACTCCAACGACGCGGAGCGCTACCCCCAGGACGGCCCCGAGGCGATGGCGCAGCGGGTCGAGCAGGAGGGTGGCTGGCCGCATCCCTACCTGCACGACCAAAGCCAGGAGGCGGCGCGCGCGTTCGGGGCGGAGCGGACGCCCGACGTCTTCGTCTTCGACCGCGACCTGCGGCTGCGCTACCGCGGCGCCCCCGACGCCGAATACGACGACCCCTCCCAGGACGCCGCGTGGCTGCGGGAGGCGCTCGACGCGGTGATCGAGGGCCGCGAGCCCGAGCGCTCGCAGACCGAGCCGGTCGGTTGCACGATCAAGTGGAAATAGCCCCTTGACCGTGCGGCGACGCCTGGTCCGGGTACCCGCCTCCTCGGCCAACCTGGGGCCGGGCTATGACGTGCTGGCCGCTGCGGTCTCACTGATTCTCGAGCTCGAGGTGGAGGAGAGCGGGGAATTCTCGTTCGACGCCGGTGGCCTGCCGGTGCCGGAGGGTCGGGACAACCTGGTGGTGCGCGCGTTCGAGTCGCTGCATCCCGCCGACGGCCTCAGCTTCAGCATGCGCAGCGAGATCCCGCCGGCGCGCGGGCTCGGCTCCAGCGCCGCGGCGATCGTCGCCGGACTGGCCGCCGCCGACCACCTCTACGAGCTGGCGCTCAACCGCGAGCAGATGCTGATGCGGGCCGCCGAGCTGGAGGGCCACTCCGACAACGTCGCCGCGGCGATCTACGGCGGCTTCGTGGTCTGCGGCGAGCAGGACGGGGCGCCGGCCGCGGCCCGCTTCGAGCCTCCCGAGGGCCTCGAGGCGGTGGGGGTGATTCCCGCGGACGAGGTCTCGACCGAGCGGGCCCGCGAGGCGATCCCCGAGCAGATTCCGACCGCCGACGCGGTCGCCAACGTCGCCGCCGCTTCGCTGCTGGTGCTCGGCCTGCAGCAGGCGGACCTCAACCTGGTCGCTCGCGGGCTGCGCGATCGCATCCATCAGCCACGCCGCCGCGAGCTCTACCCCCGCTCGATGGAGCTGGTCGAGTCGGCGTCGGAGCTGGGCGCCCTCGGCGCGACGATCTCCGGTGCGGGACCGGCGGTGCTGGTCTGGACAACCTGGCAGGACACGGGCAAGGTGGTGGATGAGCTGGAGCGGCGCGCGGGCGACTGGGCCGAGGTGCGGCGGCTGCCGTTCACGCCGCACGGCGTCGACGTCCCAGAGCTTTAGTCCATCAAGCCCACTTGGCGCAGGATCGATACCGAGTCGGAGTAGACGTCCTTGCGCTTGACCAGGCCGTGCTCGAAGGGGATCACGTCGAGGCCGTTCCAGCTCACCGTGTTGCCGGTCGGCTCCGCGACCAGGTCGCCGCGGCGCATCGTGTTCTGGTGCGTCGCGGTCGCCGTCCACTCCTGAACCACCAACCCGTCGCGCACGTACAGCCGCCGCGTCGAGAAGGCAATGTCGGGCCAGGTATCGAAGATCGCGCCGATGTGCGACCGGGCCTCCTCGCCGGTCGCGGACTCACCCGCGGTGTGGTTCTCGAACACCATGTCGGGCGCGTGCATCGACATGATCGCGTCGAGGTCGTGGGCGTTCCAGGCCTCGTTGTAGCGGTCGATCGTCTCCTGCAGCGCTTCGGGCGAGTCGTTGTCGCTCATCAGCTCTCCTTGCCGTGGCCGCGGAATATCCTCTCACCTCCAGCCGCGACCGAGGAGGAGACAGACGATGCCGGAGGTAAACGGGTTCACGATCGAGAACCTGACCGAGTTCGAGGAGATGGAGGGCTCCGGCGAATGCACCTGGCGCCTCGCCCGCAAGTCGCTCGGCGTCAGCTCGTTCGGGATGAACTTCGTCGAGATCGGCCCCGGCGGCCAGATCCCCGAGCACGACGAGAGCGAGCGCGACCACGAGGAGGTCTTCATCGTCTGGGAGGGTAAGGCGACCGCGGCCGTCGACGGGATCGAGAAGGAGGCCCCGGCGGGGACCTTCATCCGTGTCGCGCCCGAGGTGCGCCGCACGATCCGCAACGACAGCGATCAGCCGGCGAAGGTGCTGATCGTCTCCGCGCCGCACTCCAGCGGCTACGAGCCCATGGGGTGGGGCTAGGCCGGCGTGAGCTCGGCGGCCATTTCCTCGACCCGAGCCCGCTGCTCGGGCATCTCCAGCCGCCCGAACACCTCCGCGGTCAGCCGCAGGTAGTCGATCCCCCGGTCGGGCCGGTAGTCGAGGATCGGGATCGCGCGCTCGGCCGACTCCGCATAGGCGATCGAGCGCCGGATCACGGTCTCGAACGCCTTGCCCGGGAAGTGCTGCTGCAGCGTCTCCAGCGTCTCGCGGGCGTGGCGGGTACGCATGTTGGCGATGTTGAGGACGATCCCGAGGATCTCCAGCTCCGGGTTGAGGTTCTCGCGCGCCAGACCGGCCACCTCGAGCGCCTGCTCGACGCCCTGCAACGAGAAGTACTCGGCCTCGGTCGAGAGCAGCGCGCAGTCGGCCGCGACCAGTGCATTGACGGTGAGCAGGCCGAGGGTGGGCGGGCAGTCGATCAAGATCGCGTCGTAGCGGCGCTTCGGCTCGCGAAGCGCATTGCGCAGGGTCAGCTCGCGGCCCATCTTGCCTGACAGCATCAGCTCGGCCTCGGCAAGCCCGAGGTTCGCGGGGATCACGCCGTCGTGGATCGCATCGACCGCCTTCGCGCGCCCGGCCAGCACCTCGCCCAGCGTCGGCTGTGCGGCCGGGTCGGTGTCGAAGTAGTCCGAGAGGTTGCCCTGGGGGTCCCCATCCACGGCCAGGGTCTCGAAGCCGACACGCTGGAAGATGTCGGCCAGCGACCGGGCCATGGTGGTCTTCCCGGTGCCGCCCTTCTGGGAGAGGATCGCGATCGTCACCGCCATGCGCCGTCGATCCTACTTCGCGGGCGATCATCGCCCCTCCGGTCACGTGGGCACGAGTCCGCCGATGCGTCCGGCGCCGCTCCGTATACTTCTCCGGCTCCGAAAACCCCGTCGCGTGCCCGCTCGAAGAAGGCGCGGAAACCGGAGGTCTGATGGCACACCCCCAGTCTCGCGAGCCAGGGTCTGGACGGCCCGAGCGCTACTCGCCTGAGCTTCCGTGGCGTCCCCGCGTGTCGCCGCCGAGCGTCGAGGACAAAGACGCGTGCGCGATCTATGCCTCGGTGCGGCGCAACGGCACCCCCAGCCACGAGCCGGTCGAGCTGGCGATCACCTCGCTGCAGAAGATGCTTCACCGTGCCGGCAACGTCGACGGCGAGGGCGACGGCTGCGGACTGCTGGTCGACATCCCGCGCAAGATCTGGGCCGAGGAGGTGCGCGCCGGCGGCCACAACCCGGCGCTGGCGCTGGACGACGCATTCGCGGTCGCCCATGTCTTCGTGGAGCGCTCGCAGGTTCTGGAGAAGGTCCAGCACGACGCCCGCGAGATCTTCAGCCGGGGCGGCTTCCGGATCCTCGCCGAGCGGGTCGGCGTGGTCGACTCGCAGGCGCTGGGCGCGACCGCGCGCGAGGAGGAGCCCCACTTCTGGCAGGTCGCCGGGCTGGTCGCCGACGTCGAGCGGCGCGACCGCGTGCTGTTCGACCTGCTGATTGAGCTCGAGCAAAAGCTCGCCGTCCACATTCCCTCCCTCTCCGCCTCGACCTGCGTCTACAAGGTGATGGGCGCGCCGAAGGTGCTGGGCGAGTACTACCCCGACCTGCATGACGAGCGTTTCGAGACGGTGGGCTGCTTCGGACACAACCGCTACTCGACCAATACCTGGCCCTCGTTCAAGCGCGTGCAGCCGTTCTCGGTGCTCGGCCACAACGGCGAGATCAACACCATCGAGCAGCTTCGCCAGGAGGCGCGCATGCTCGGCGTGCCGATCGAGCCCGGCTGCTCGGACTCGCAGGACCTCAACCGCGTGATCGACACGCTGATCCGCCGCGACGGCCTCAGCCTCGCCGAGGCGATGGAGATGATCGTGCCTCCGATCGTCGATGAGATCCGCTTCCTGCCGGAGGAGATCCACCCCTTCTACATGTACCTGCGGCAGACGATGGGCCCGTTTGCGCAGGGACCGGTGGCGCTGATCGCCCGCCACCACGACGAGTGCGTGTTCTCGGTCGATGCGCTCGGCCTGCGCCCGCTCTGGCAGGTCGAGACGGCCGACGACTTCGTGTTCAGCTCCGAGCCGGGCGTGGTCTCGGTCCACGAGATGGTCGCCGAGCCCAAGCCGCTCGCCCCGGGCGAGAAGACGCTGGTCCTGATCGACCGCGATCGGCGCAGCTCGACGCTTCACCCCCACGAAGAGATGCAGCGGATCGTCCGCGCGCGCTGGCTGGAGCGCAGTGGCGCCTCCGATGCCGCCGGCTATGACCGCGCGCTCAACACCGGCGGCCCGCTCGAGGGGACCGAGATCCCCGGCTACGCCGAGGCGGGCCCCGAGGAGCCGGTCAAGGTCGAGGACCGTGTGCTCGCCGGGTTCGGTTGGCAGCGCGACGACGTCAAGCTGGTCCAGCAGATGGCCTCCAACGGCGCCGAGCCGATCGGCTCGCTGGGCTACGACGGCCCGCTCGCCGCGCTCTCGCCCGAGCGCCAGAACCTTGCCGACTACTTCAAGGAGACGGTCGCCGTCGTCACCAACCCGGCGATCGACCGCGAGCGCGA
>JBBPIM010000034.1:0-21482 GCA_038040325.1 Candidatus Mayfieldus profundus | reverse complement strand
TCGGTGTCCTTGGCGACCTTCTCGAGCGGCTGGCCGGTGTGCTTGGCGATGATCTCGTCCAGCCGCCGGCGCACGTCGATGATCTCCTTGGCGTGGATCTCGATGTCGGTCGCCTGGCCCTGGAAGCCGCCGGACACCTGGTGGATCAGGATCTTCGAGTTGGGCAGCGCCATCCGCTTGCCCTCGGCGCCGCCGCATAGCAGCAGCGCGCCCATGCTCATCGCAACCCCGACGCAGATCGTCTGCACGTCGGGCTTGATGAACTGGATCGTGTCGTAGATCGCCAGCCCCGCATAGACCGAGCCACCGGGTGAGTTGACATAAATGCTGATGTCCTTGTCGGGGTCCTCGGACTCGAGGTGCAGCAGCTGGGCCACGACCAGATTGGCGATGTCCTCGGTCACCGGGGTGCCGAGGAAGACGATGCGCTCGTTGAGCAGGCGCGAGTAGATGTCGAAGGCGCGCTCGCCGCGCGACGTCTGCTCGACCACCATTGGGACCAGAGGGCTCATCGGCGAGCCATCCTATAGAAGCCGTGAGTCGGGCTTTACGCCGCGGCGCTGGGAACCCGGCAGGTCGCCAGGCCGCGCTTTTCGAGGTAGCGCTGGTGGTAGTCCTCTGCCGGCCAGAAGCGCTCGGCCGGGACCACCTCTGTGACCGCGGGCCGCTTGTAAGCAGTGGCGGCGCGCTCCTTGGCGGCGATGGCGGCGCGCTCCTGCTCGGGGCTGTGGAAGAAGACCGCGGAGCGGTACTGATGGCCGATGTCCGGCCCCTGGCGGTTCAGCTGGGTCGGGTCATGGAGGTTGAAGAACACCTCCAGCAGCTCGTCGTAGGAGACCTGCTCGGGGTCGAAGGTCAGGTGCACGGCCTCGGCGTGGCCGGTGGTGCCGCCGCAGACCTGTTCGTAGCTGGGCCTCTCGGCATGGCCTCCGGTGTATCCGACCTCGGTCGAGAGCACGCCGGGCGTGTTGCCGAACACGATTTCCACCTGCCAGAAGCAGCCGGCGGCGAATGTTGCTTCCCCGCTCATCCGAGCAACAGTCTGACAGCGGCCCGCTTCGTTACGAGCCCCCGCTGCCTGGCGTCCACAGCCCCGCGCCCTCGGCGGCTGTCTCGCGTTCGGACTCCGGGGTCCACAGGTGCTCCCGGGCCTCCGCCTGCGCCATCGGGATTGGCTTCGCCGACTCGGCGAGCAGGTCGATCGCCTTGCGGATACGCAGGTCCTCCCGGACCAGGGCGTCGCGGCCGCTGCGGCGCAGCCGCTCCAACAGCTTGTCGGGCGTGGTGCGCTCGTGCTCGGCGGTGTGCTCCAGCGCCTCCAGCATCTCCTCCTCGGAGACCTCGATCCCCTCCGCGTCGGCGATCGCCGCCAGCACCGCCTCGCGCTTCAGCTCCTGCTGGGCGTCAGGCTTTGACTCCTCGACGATCTCCTCCCGCGACTTGCCCTGCATCTGCAGGTAGGAGGTGGGGTTGATCCCGCGGGCCGTGAGCTGGCGCTCGACCCGCTCCCAGCGCTCGGTGGCGCGGGCATCGAGAATATCCCCCGGGATCTCCACCGATGAGGCCTC
The DNA here is from genome assembly GCA_038040325.1 of Candidatus Mayfieldus profundus. Taxonomy (GTDB): domain Bacteria; phylum Actinomycetota; class Thermoleophilia; order Solirubrobacterales; family 70-9; genus Mayfieldus; species Mayfieldus profundus. Next base: position 19,914 of record JBBPIM010000034.1, on the reverse strand, counting down.
AACCGCCGCGTCCACGGCAGCGAGCCGGAAGTCGGACTCGATCCGCTCCTCCGCGGCCGCCCCCATCTTCTCGCGGATGTCCTCGCGCAGCTCGTCGAGCGTGTCCAACCCCCCGGCGTTGAGGGCGAACTCGTCGTCGAGGTCGGGTAGGACCTTCTCGCGCACCTCCTTGACGTCGACGTGGAAGGTCGCGTCCTTGCCGGCGAGGTGCTCGGCCCGGTAGTCCTCGGGGAAGCTCACCTCCACCTTTCGCTCCTCGCCGGCGCCGGCGCCGGCGAGCTGCTCCTCGAATCCCTCGATCAGCTGACCGCCACCCCGCTCGAGCAGGTAGTCGCGGGCCTCTCCCCCCTCGAAGGGCTCGCCGTCGATCTCGCCGCGGAAGTCGACCAGCAGGAAGTCGCCGTCGGCCGCCTCGCGCTCGACCGTCTCCAGCCGCGCGGAGCCCTCCCGGAGCCGCTCCAGCTCGGCCTGCAGCACGTCGTCGGGGACCTCCGCCTCGGGGCGGCCGACCTCCAGCCCGCGGTAGTCGCCCAGCTTGGCCGGAGGCCTCACCCCCACCTCGAACTTGAAGCTGAGCGGATCTCCCTCGCTCTCGGGCACCGAGGTGACCTCGATGCTGGGGTCTCCGACCGGGTTGACCCCGGAGTCGATCAGGGCGCCCTCGTACCACTCGGGCAGCGAGTCGCGCACCGCCTGCTCGACGACGGCCCCGCGCCCCACCCGCTGGATCACCACCGAGGGGGGCGCCTTGCCCTTGCGAAACCCCGGAATCCGCAGGTCGCGCGCCAGCCCGCGGGCGGCGCGGCCGATGCCACGTTCGACGTCGTCGCCCTCGACATCGACCTCGACCCGCACGCGCGAGTCGCTCAGCTCGGTGACCGAGGTCTTCACCGACCTGACCCTAGACGATCGGCGTGCGGCGACTTTCCGTCGCAATGCGACGGAAAAGCGCCACAGTGTTCAGCGTCGGCGCAGCACGGCACGGCCAAGCGCGGCCGCGAGCTCGACACAGAAGGAGACCAGCCGCCCGAGGGGCCCAGTGACCAGCCAGGCCCGGAAGTGGTCACCGGCGCTGATGCTCGGGCGCACCGGCCGGTCAGTCATCGCGGTCGGTCGCGTAGCCCAGCAGCGAGCGGTCCACGAGCCACTCGACCGGGGCACGGTCGTCGGTGAATACCCGGCCACCGGGCAGGCGCGGTGCCAGCGACCGGGCGCCGTCTCTGGCCAGTGCCTCCAGCTCTGCCGGCAGGCCGGCGGCCGCCGCGAGCAGGCCCTCGCCGGACCCCGTCGCCTCGGATCCGACCAGCAGGGTGTTGGTCGGCTCGATCGGATCGCGCAGCACGGTCGGGAACGCCTCGGCCATCGTCCGGCCCAGTACCTTCTCCAACTCCTCGCTGCCCTCGGGGTGGCCGACGTTGACCACCACGACCCCACCCGGCGCCAGCCTGTCGCGGGCCAGCTCGAAGAACTCGCGGGTGGTCAGATAGAAGGGAATGTAGGGCTGGCGGTAGGTGTCGACCATGATCGCGTCGTAGCCGCCGGAGGACCGCTTCAGGAACGGCCGTGCGTCCTCGTCAAACGTGTCGAGCCGCGGATTGTCGAGGTCGAAGAAGCGACGGCCCACCTCGGTCAACTCGTCGTCGATCTCCACGCCGTGGACCGAGGTGGATGGGAAATAGTGTCCGTAGGCCCTGGCGACCGTTCCGGCCGCGTTGCCCAGGATCGCGATCCTATGCGGGGGACGCCCGGCGAATGCCAGGGGCAGGACCAGAAACCCGTCCCAGTAACCCGAGGTCAGATAGCTGCCCGGGCGGTAGAGCGAGTGAACGGCCTGGCCCTCGTTGAGCTCGAGCGTGCGGTCGCCATCGGGCTGCTCGACCACCCGCACGTACTGGTGCTCGGTCTCGGCCTCGTAGATGACCTCGCCCGGACCGGTCGCCTTCACGGTTCCGACCGGGACCGCAGCCACCGCGGCCAGTGCCAGGGGAGCCGCCAAGTAGCGCCATCCGAGGCCCGCCGCCGCCACGAGGGCGAGCGCCACCGCGAAGGCGAGGAAGGTTCGCTGGGTGCCCGCGAACGGGATCAGCAGAAGCGCGGCCAGCATCGTCCCCAGCAGCGACCCGGCCGTGGAGACCGCGTAGAGGCGGCCGGCCACGGTGCCCGAATGCTCGACGTCGGGGACGGCGAGCCTGATCGCCCAGGGCGAACAAGCGCCCAACAGGATCACCGGCACCGCAACCAGGACCAGCACGCCGAACAGCGAGCCGACGAAGGTGAAGGCGGAGATGTCCTCGAACGCCTCGACGCTGAAGCCGAGGAACGGCCGCGCGGCGAACGGGACCGCGGCGATCAGCACCGACGCGGCGAGCACCAGCAGGCAGAGGCCACGCAGGTGGGGGTGGCGGTCCGCGAAGCGCCCGCCCAGCCAGTAGCCGATCGACAGCGCAACCAGCACCACGCCGATCGTGTTCGCCCAGACGATGGTCGACGCCCCGAAGTAGGGGGCGAGCAGGCGCGCGGCGGCGATTTCGGCGCCGAGGCTGGCCGACCCGACGACGAACACCAGGACGAGCAGGAAGCGGTTATGCGTTGCGGCCATCGCCGGCCGCCCCCTTTCCTGCCAGCAAACGCTCCTCCAACCGCTTGCCCTCGCCGGCGGCGACGGCGCGCGCCGCCCGCGCCTCGTCGAGCGGGACCCCGTGCGCCTCGGCCAGCTCCAGCAGCCGCTGCCGCTCGGTGCCCTCCTCGGCGGTGCGGAAGAACAGCCAGGCGAACGCCCCCAGCGTGAGCAGCGTCCCCTCGACCATCATGATCACCCCGGCCATGCTCTGGTCGGTGAGCGGCGAGATGCCCCAGTACGCCTCGCCGCTCGCGTAGCGGTCGTAGAAGACGGTCCCCGACCACATCAGCACGTTGCCAAGCGCCACCCCGGTGAAGCGCACCGCGAGGATGTAGCCGAGCTTCCAGCCGTTCGTGAACCAGGCCGGCCTCGGCAGCGGGCCGAGCAGTGCCATCCACATCAGGCAGCCGCAGAAGATGAACATCGTGTGCTCGAGCGCGTGCACCGCCGCGCCCCCGTAAGCCTCGTCGTAGAGGGCGGGGATGTGCCAGGCGATCAGGACGATCGCCCAGAGCGGGAAGGCGACCGCCGGGTTGACCAGCACCCGCAGCCGGTCCAGCACCGGGATCGCGAGCAGAGGCTGCAGCAGCGGCCCGGTCAGGCCGAGCACCAGCAGCAGCGCGGCGATGTCGCCGACCAGCAGGTGCTCGACCATGTGCATCAGCACGAGCTCCTCCGACAGGTGGCCGATCGGCGAGAACAGCGCCACGGTGACCAGCAGCAGCCCCGAGCCGAAGCAGGCCTGGCGCCAGACAGGCACCGGCCGCCCGCGGCCGGCAAGCGTGGAGGCGCGTTTCGCATAGAGCGTGGCCGCGACAAGCAACGGCACCAGCTCGAGCGGCACGAAGGCCCCTGCCCAGTGGGCAAGCGGCGGCGTCATCGCGGGTCAGCCTAGCGCCGGGGCGTCCCTGCCACGGTGCCCCGCAGCGCTCAGGAAAGCCAGCCGACGCGCTTGAAGAAGCGGTACAGCGTCAGCACCGCGACGACCATCACCACCAGCGACAGCGGATAGCCGACCTTCCACTTCAGCTCCGGCATGTGCTCGAAGTTCATCCCGTAGACGCTGGCGACGAAGGTCGGCACGGTGATGATCGCCGCCCAGCTCGAGATCTCCTTGATCACGTCGTTCTGGCGCACGCTGACCAGCGCCAGGTTCGCCTCCAGGGCGCTGGTGAGAAGCTCGCGCTGCGACATCACCTGCTCGTCCACGCGGCGGGCGTGGTCGGCGACGTCGCGGAAGTAGCGGCGCAGCGTGTCATCGACGCCGTAGGCGCCCTGCTCCAGCGCCTCCAGGGGGCCCAGCAGCGGGTAGACGGCGCGGTGGAACTCGATCACCTCGCGCTTGAGGAAGTAGACGCGCTCGGTCGGGGCAGGGCCCTCGCCGAAGATCTGCGCCTCGACCTCCTCGATGTCGTTGTCGATCCCGTCCACGACGGGCCGGTAGTCGTCCACCACCTTGTCGAGGACCGCCCAGACGACCGCGACCGGCCCGAGCTTCAGCAGCTCCGGGCGCTCCTCGAGCCGCAGGCGCGCCGCACCCAGCTCGCTGGCCTCGCCGTGGCGCACCGCGATCAGGTAGTTGCTCGCCGCAAACAGGTGAATCTCGCCGAAGTGGACCGTCTCCGACTCGTCGTTGTAGCGGGCCGTCTTGAGGACGATGAAGTAGGAACCCTCGTAGTCCTCGAGCTTCGGGCGCTGGTGGGCCTGCTCGGCGTCCTCGACAGCCAGCTCGTGCAGGTCGAACTGCTCGGCGACGCCCTGCAGCTCCTCGCCGCTGGGCTCATGCAGGCCGAGCCAGACGAACTCGCCCTCCTCGCCGCTGACGCAGGTCGCGGCTTCCTCGAGGGGCAGCTTGCCCTCGTGCTGGCGGGCACCCGCCTTGTAGTGGGCACAGTCGACGATCACGGTGGTACCTCGGCGGGTTTAGGTTCCGCCCCGCGCGGCAGGCTCCTTCTGACGCGATGCTAGGTTCACCCGCATGCCGCCGTCCCCGGGGGCGTTCCCGCCGATCGCCCAGTACGCCTTTCTGTCCGACTGCCACACCAGCGCGCTGGTGGCTCCCCACGGGGCCGTCGAGTGGCTCTGCATGCCGCGCTTCGACGCTCCCAGCATCTTCGGTGCGCTGCTGGACCGCGAGGCCGGCTCGATGCGGATCGCCCCGGCCGGCGTCCAGGTGCCGCTCGGCCGCCGCTACCTCCCAGGGACACTGATCCTGGAGACGACCTGGACCACGGACACCGGCTGGCTGGTGGTCCACGACGCGCTGACGATCACCGAGTGGGCGCAATCGGGCCGGGAGGAGCGCGGGATGCAGCGCCCCGAGGTCCGGCACGAGTCCGACAAGACGCTGGTGCGGACCGTGAGCTGCATCGACGGAGAGGTCGAGCTGACGCTGGACTGCCGGCCGGCATTCGAGTACGGCTCCGCGCCGGCCCGCTGGGAGATCGCCGAGGACGGCGAGGCGGTGGCCAGCGGGGGCAGCCAGCACGTGCAGCTCGCCACCGACTTCGAGCTGGAGTTCGACGGTGACCGCGCGGTGGGCCGGCTCTCGCTGAAGGAGGGGCAGTCGGCCTACGCCGCAGTCTGCTGGGACCCCGAGGGCGGCGCCCCCCGCAGCGCCCCCGAGGCGCACGAGCGGCTCGGCGCCACCTCGGACTTCTGGCGCGCCTGGCTGCGCCACGGCTCCTTTCCAGACCACCCCTGGCGCATCCACCTGCAGCGCTCCGCGGTGGTGCTGAAGGGGCTCACGTTCGCTCCGACGGGCGCACTGCTGGCGGCTGCGACGACCTCGCTGCCCGAGACGCCCGGCGGCGAGCGAAACTGGGACTACCGCTACAGCTGGATCCGCGACTCGTCCTTCTCGCTTTGGGCGCTGCACACGCTCGGCTTCGACGAGGAGGCGGCGGAGTTCGCGCAGTTCGTCGCCGACGTCGTGCGCGGGAGCGAGGGGAAGCTGCAGATCATGTACGGGATCGGCGGCGAGACCGACCTCACCGAGCGCACGCTCGACCACCTCTCCGGCTACGGCGGCGCGCGGCCGGTGCGGATCGGAAACGGCGCCTTCTCGCAGCGCCAGAACGACGTCTGGGGCGCGCTGCTGGACTCCGTCTACATCCACGCCAAGGCCGTGGACCACATCCGCGACGAGAACTGGGAGCTGCTGAAGGCGGCAGTGGAGGCGGCGATCGAGGCCTGGCCCGAGCCCGACCAGGGGATCTGGGAGGCCCGCGGCGAGCCCAAGCACTACGTCTCCTCGAAGCTGATGATCTGGGTGGCGATCGACCGCGGCGCCCGGCTCGCCCGCAAGCAGGGCGACCCCGAGCTGGCCGAGCGCTGGGAGCCGATCGCCGAGCAGGTCAAGGCCGAGATCCTCGAGCGCGGGGTACGCGACGGGGTCTTCCGCCAGCACTACGAGACCGACGCCCTGGACGCCTCCACCCTGCTGATCCCGCTGTTGCGGTTCCTGCCGCCGGACGACGAACGCCTGCTCAAGACGGTGCTGGCGATCGCCGACGAGCTGACCGTGGAGGGCCTGGTGCTGCGCTATCTGGTCGAGGAGACCGACGACGGGCTGCACGGCGAGGAGGCGACCTTCACGATCTGCTCCTTCTGGCTGGTCTCGGCGCTCTCGGAGATCGGCGAGCGCGAGCGAGCGCGGCTGCTCTGCGAGAAGCTGCTCGGCCTGGCCGGCCCGCTCGACCTCTTCGCCGAGGAGCTGGATCCAAGGACGGGGCGCCACTGGGGCAACTTCCCGCAGGCCTTCACCCACCTGGCGCTGATCAACGCCGTCTCGCACGTGATCGCCGACGCCTGGCGCGACGGCGAGCCGGGCGAGATGACCGCCGTGTTCAGCGAGATGCGCGGCGGGCGCGAGGAGGGCTGAGTGACCATGCGTCTTCCGCGGACCCTCGCGGTGCTCGCAGCACTGGCCGCGGGCGCGCTGATCGCCGCCGGCATTGCCGCAGCGGTCGGCAAGAGCGCCCGCCTCGGCCCCTACCCCAAGCTCGGCGGCTGCCCGATCTTCCCCGACCCCCTGGCCGGGCTGCCCGCCGGCGCGTCCTCGCTGCCCAACCAGGCGGCCTGGAACCAGGACATCTCCGACGCCCCCGTCGACCCCAACTCGAGCGGCTACATCGCCTACATCGACTCGCATGGCGGCGACATGCTGCACCCCGACTTCGGCTCCCCGCGCGAGTACGGGTTTCCCTACGCGGTGGCCGGCAAGAGGGCGAAGCGGATCAAGGTCCGCTTCACCGCATATGGGGACGAGTCCGACCACGGCCGCTACCGGGTCCCACCGAAGGCGCCGGTCGAGGGAGGGCGCAACAGCGACGGCGACCGCCACGTGCTGGTCGTCGATCGCAGGCGCTGCAAGCTGTACGAGCTTTACCGGGCGTTCTTCGAGCGCCAGCCGCGCAAGCACTGGAACGCGGACTCGGGGGTGATATGGAACCTGCGCTCGACCAGGCTCCGCAGCGACGGCTACACATCGGCCGATGCCGCCGGGCTGCCGATCTTCCCCGGCCTGGTGCGCTACGACGAGGTCAAGCGCGGCAGCATCGACCACGCGATCCGGGTCACATTCGACTCCACCCAGAACGCCTGGGTGCACCCCGCCTCGCACTGCGCCGGCGACTCCAGCGATCCCGACGCGCCCCCAATGGGGCTGCGGCTGCGGCTCAAGGAGGGCTATGACATCTCCGGGATCAGCGGGGCGGCGCATGTGATCGCGGTGGCGATGAAGCGCTACGGGTTCATCGGCGCCGACAACGGCTCCAACTGGTTCTTCAGCGGCACCTCGGACCGCCGCTGGCCCGACAACAACCTCAACCAGCTCAAGGAGATCCCCGGCAGCGCCTTCGAGGTCGTGCGCAGCGAGGCTGCGATCCACCGCTGCTGAGCGCGCCCCGGCTAGAGTCGCCGGGCATGGCCGACCCAGACGATCCCAGGCTCGAGGCGCCCCAGCCCGAGGGAGGGATGTCGTGGCCGGTGCTGGCGCTGCTCGGCAGCACCGGGCTGGCGGCGGTCTGCCTGGTCCTCGCTGCGCTCAAGGGTGCGCCTTACCTCGACCTCTCCTCCCTGAACGGGTGGATCGCCCTGTTCGCCGTCGCGGCCTTCGCCGCCCTGTTCTCGGTGCCGTTCGCGATCGAGCGGATCCTGCAGGCATCCCATCCGAAGCGCGCCGAGCATTGGGAGCGCGCGATGCTGCTTTGGGGCCTGGTCGCGCTGGTCGCGCTGGCGCTGGGCGGGTTGTTGATCGCCGCCGGGGGCTTCGACCCGGCCGACTCGCTCGCCGACGCGGCCGGCCTGCTGCTGGCTATCGAGGCCGGGATGGTGGTGCTGACGCTGCTGGTCTGGCTGCTCTCGGGCTGAGCGCTGCGGTCAGCGCATCCACCAGGGCGCGAACAGCGCCGCGATGTTCCAGGCGCGCCGGCCGCAGCGGGGGCAGCGGTGCAGCGGCTTCACGGTTGCTCCACAGTGCCGGCAGGCGTTCTTCTGGGGCACGATTCCCACGTCCGGGCAAGCCTACGAGATGGCTCGGGGCCCATGTTCGACGTCGCCATGGGTAGTGCACGGCGCGCAGCGCGCGGCGCGCCTAGATCTGCGGGTCGAGCTTGAACTTCCGCTTGGCCGGAGTGGAATCCGTCTGGCCGGCTGGGTCGGTGGCCTTGACCTTGAAGGTGTATTTACCGGGGTCGAGGTTGCGGTAGATCCTCGGCGAGCTGCACTTGCGGAACGGCTTGCTCAAGGTGCGCGCCAACGCGGCTCTACTCCTCGGAGGCAGCCCGCGGCCGGTCAGCTTGCACTTGAATCTCGAGCCCGCATCGCTCGACCTGAACCGGAACTTCGCCCGCCCGGTCTCGCCGTTGACCTTGGCCGAGGTGATCCTCGTTTGCGGCGGATTGTCGACAGCAGCCGGCACCGGCGCGGGCGGCGGCGGCGGCGCGGGCGGGCCCTGGCCGACCACGGCGAAGACCTGCTGGTTGGGGTCGTCATATACGGCGGTGAAGGGCTTTCCGCCGTCCAGCGGCGGGGTAACCGTGGTCGTGGCGAACGTCGTCGCGTTGCGGGCGCCGGTGTAGCGCAGGAAGCTGACGAAGTCCCCGGGCACGGCCGAGGCCGCGTAGCCCGAGCTCGGCAGCAGCGCCAGCTCGCCGTTAAGGGCGACGTCGCCGTCGACGTTGAGCACGTCGAAGTCGCCTTCCACGTTGTCGTCCACCTCGATACTGAGCTGCCCGCCGGAGCCCTGGGTGTAGTTGCCGGTGATGTCGAACGTGCCGGGGCTGGTCCCTGGGCTCATGTTGCCGTTGTTGATCACGTTGGCGATCAGCGTGCCGCCGTCGCCGGCCAGGGTGCCGTTGTTGGTCAGCGTGGCGGCAACGTCCTCGCTGTGGTTGTTGAGCTCGAGGCTGCCGCTTGACCCGATCGTCGCGAGGTTCACCAGGGCGGAGGGGCCGCAGACGCCGGTGGTCAGGCCCCCTGTGTCGGAGAGGTTTACGTTGGCGTTGAGGATGTCGACCTCACCCGCGATGACCAGGCAGCCCGCCGTGGCCGAGTAGGTGCCGTTGGTCAGCGTGTCGGTGCCGCCGTCGTAGTTGCTCAGGTTGTTGAGGAAGAGCGGGTTGCCGCTCACGACACTGACCGTGCCCGTGCCGGTGACAGTGTTCGGGCTGCCGTTCAGCGACCAGTCGTCGGTGCCGGCCTGCTCGGCGAGGCCGGCGATGGTCAGCGGGTTCTCAACCTCGTTGACGCTGCCGGTGTGCCGCAGCACGCCGGTGGAGAGGATGCTGATCGGCATTCCGGTCGCACCGCTGTCGGTGATGTCGGCGCTGGTCGTCCAGGTGCCGCCGATGATCAGCGTGGAGCCGAAGCCGCCCACGTTGGTCGAATCGGTCTGGTTGACCGGTGCGTTGATGTTCATCGCGCCGCCGCCGGCGAAGTCGCCGCCGTCGGCGATCATCAGCCCCGGGCCGTTGATCGTGCCGGTGCCGGAGATGTTGCCGCTGTCGTGATCCAGCGAGGAGCCGATCAGCGTCAGCGTCTGGCCGTTCAGCTGCAGATCGGCGCTGTTTATGGTCTCAATGTTGCCGTCGTCGCCGGTGCCGGAGGTGCCGCTCGAGGTGTCCATCGTCAGCGCGCCCTGCAGGCGGTGGATCTCGGTGCCCAGCCTGATTCCGGCGGAGCCGCCGATCGTCTTCATCGTGCCGGAGTACTCGTTGACCTGGCCGGAGTTGGTGGAGCGCTCGAGGACGAGCGAATTTCCGTTGCTGGCATCCTGGATCGTCCCCGTGGAGTCGACCCGTGGCTCCAGGTCGCCAGCCCCGCCGGTGTGGTTGATCAACCCCGCGTTGTTGATCAGCGGGGTATTCGCCGCGGTGTTGGCGGTGAGATCGGTGCCGTTCAGCAGCAGGGTCCCGTTGTTGTTGAAGGTGAAGGTGTTGGTCCAGTCCGAGCTCACGTCCACGCTCGCCAACGTGTCGGCGGGGATGTTGATGTTGGAGCCGGCCGCGAAGTCGCCGTCGCGGATCCGGAAGTCGCCCGTGCCGCTGAGCGGGTTCTGCACGTTGTCGAAGGTGCCGGTGCCGGAGATCAAGTCGCCAGCGCTGCCTTCGAAGGTGAAGTCTCCGTTCATGAACACGCTCTGGCCGTTGAGGGAGAACGTGACGGTGCCATCACCGGGGCCGTAGCGGACCAGCCCGCCCGGGGCGTTTACGGTCAGACCGCCGGCTTTAACGGTGTAGGTGTCGTTTACGAGGCCCGAGAGCGTGATCGTGTCGCTGCCGTCGGAGGTGGTCAGCGCGCCGCCGAGCGTGTGGGTGAAGACGCCGCAGGAACCGTCGCCTCTGATCGTCAACCCCGACCCCCCCGTGGTTGTTGCGTCCTCAAGCGTTCCGTCCGAGTCGACGTCGGCTTCGACGACGGCGCCGGTGGTGCCGCTGTGGCGGAGCGTTCCGCTGCTGCCCACGTCGACGGTCGGGATTGCTCCGCCGCCGCCGCAGTTGATGTCGGAGCCGTCGGTGAGCGTGTAGAGATGGCTGCCGATGTTCAAGAAGTTGTCGCCCATGCTGATGTCGGCGGTCTGGTTGATCGAGATGTTGGAGCCCAGGGTCAGGCCCTCAGTGGCGGCGCCGCCGTAGTTGGTGCCGGCGTTGATGACGGTCTGGGCGCTGTCAGCGGTGAGCCCGGCACCGGTGCTGGTGATCGCGCCGTCGAGCAGGTCCAGGCCTGCCGCGGTGTTGATGTTCAGCTGGCCGAACTCGAGATCGCCGCTGCCGGTCACGACCACCTTGGGGCCGTTGTCGACGTCGATCAGGCCGCCCACGTCGAGGCTGCCGCCGGTGGTGATCGTCAGCACCTTGTTTCCGGTCATGTTCACCGCCGCGGCGACCTCGCCCGCGGTGGAGACCGTCGGGTCGTTGGGGCCGGTGGCGGTGATCACCGCGAGGTCGCCGACGAGTGGCTGGCCGTTGTCCCAGTTGGCGTCGTCGTTCCAGTCAGAGCTGGCGCTGCCATCCCAGGTGGTGGTGTCCGCGGCGGCAATCGCGGGCAGAGCAAGGAGCGCGACCAGCGCTGCGATGGCGATGCAGATCGTGCGCTTTGCTCCTGCGAAGACTGGCTGTGTCATGGCTCTCCCGCTCGGTTGTGTCAGGACTGTCCCCTTAACTCCCGGCGACCCTATAGGGAATTGACGACGGATGTCAAGACCCGGTTCTGGCAGGCAACAAAGCGCACTTTCAGGGTGAGCGACCGGACTCGAACCGGCGACCACCTGGACCACAACCAGGAGCTCTACCAACTGAGCTACGCTCACCGCGCGTTCTCAATCTAGCGCGCCGGCAGGGGCACCCGGCGCGGCCGGGAGCGCCCGCAACGCTCAGGCCGGTTCGAGCAGCACGATCGGGATCTCGCGATCCGTGGCCCGGCTATGCGACCCGATGCACCTCGAAGAGGTTGGTGCCCAGCTCCTGGTCGGGCAGGCCGGCGACGATCGCGATCAGCTCGCCACGCTGGGCGACCCCGTTGCGGGCGGCGAGCGCCGCGCACTCGTGGAGCAGGTCGCGGATCTCGGGATGCTGCTCGGTGAGGACGGCCTGGACGCCGAACAGCAGGTTCATCCGGCGCACGGTCTCGATCCGGGTGGAGACGGCGAGCACCGGCACCTTGGGGCGGTGGGCGGAGATCAGCCGCGCGGTACGCCCGCTGGTGGTCGGCACGACCAGCGCCGCCAGGTCGAGCCTGTAGACCGAGCTGACCGCACTCTGCGCGACCGAGTCGGCGACGTCCTGGACGGCCTGCTCGGTGCGACCGAACAGCCACTCGCCGTAGGGCAGGCTCGGCTCGGTCTCGCGCGCGATCCGGTCCATCACCCGCACCGCCTCGACCGGGTGGCGGCCGACCGCGGTCTCCTCCGACAGCATCACCGCATCGGTGCCGTCGTAGATCGCATTGGCCACGTCGGTCACCTCCGCGCGCGTGGGCCGCCGCGCGGTCACCATCGAGGCCAGCATCTGGGTCGCGGTGATCGCCGGCTTGGAGAGCTTGCCGGCCTGGCGGATCAGCTCCTTCTGCATGACGGGGACGCGCGCGAGCGGTACCTCGATCCCGAGGTCCCCACGCGCCACCATGATCCCGCTGGTCGCTGCCTTGATGATCTCCTCGGCGTTCTCCGCGGCCTCGGCGCGCTCGATCTTCGCGATCAGCGGGATGTCGGAGCCCAGCGAGCGCAGCCGCTCGGCGACCGGGTCGAGGCTCGACGCCCGGCGCACGAAGGAGACGGCGAGCAGGTCGACTCCCCCCTGCACCGCGAAGTCCACCCACTCCAGGTCCTCCCCGGAGATCGCCGGCAACCCGGTCTCGGCACCCGGCAGGTTCATCCCCTTGTGCGAGGAGAGCGGGCCGCCGACCTCGACCTCGCACTCCACCTCCCCGTCACCCGGCTCGACCACGCGCAGCCTGATCGAGCCGTCGGCGAGATACACGTGCTCGTCCGGCCGCAGGGTGGTCGACAGGTCACCCCAGGAGACCGGGATCGTGTCCTCGTCGCCCTCGACCTCGCTTGTGGTCAGGGTGACGTGGCTGCCGGTGTCGATGTCGACGACGTCGCCGCGCATCTCGCCGACCCGCAGCTTCGGGCCGGGAAGGTCGCCCAGCACCGCGACCTCGCGTCCGCAGCGCTCGGCCGCCTCGCGGACCGCTTCGAGGGTCTGGGCATGCCGCTCGCGGTCGCTGTGCGAGAAGTTGAGCCGCACCACGTCGGCGCCGGCCTCGATCAGCTCGGTCAGCGTGCCGGGCTCCCAGGTGGCGGGGCCGATGGTGGCAACGATCTTGGTGCGTCGTGCGGACAAGCGCCCCCGGCAGGATTCGAACCTGCGACCCGCGGCTTAGAAGTGCGCTGGTCGGCCAACCCGGAAGCCGCATCACAGAGCCAGATCGGGCTATGCACGAAGTGGCGATGTGACCTCGATGAGACCATCATCCTCGCAAGCTTCGTCGCGAGCGCTCAGACCTCAGACAAGTGTGATCCTTACGACTCATTCGCGCCTTCCTCTAGGTGAGCATCAATCCAGGCTCGATAAGGGCCGATGAAGTCACGAGCCGTTTCTTGTACGAGTTGAGCGGCGCGATGGACATCGCCGGCGGGGGTCTGGACGTAGCTGTGCTCGATCATCGAGCGAGCCTTCTGCGCCCGCATCAGCCGGCGACAGAGTTCGCCGTCGATGACCTTTGCGTCGCGCAGGGCTTCGAACGCCTGCTGGGCTGGTGAGCCGTCGTCTCCTTTTGGCGGACGCGGCAACTGTGAGAGTCGGACGCCAGCGTTGGCGAGGTCGGCGACGAAGTTCTGAACCCGCCCCGTGGCCCTCTCGAGCGCCTGGACGCGGTTATACGCCTCCATGTCCTCTGTGGTGATGAAGGCCTCTTTGAACTCCTGGAGATCGAAATCCCCGCCGAACGCCGCCATCGCGGTTTCCAGCGCGGCGTATTGGCGCGGGAAGTCCTCGAGGTGGCGGACGATGTCGCGTTCCCAGCGCTTGCGATCCGCCTTCCGCGGCTCTCCGTCGGCCATCCTCAGACATTCAGGAGACGGTCGATGCCTGCGAGGGCGGCCCGGGCGCGCTGGGCTTCCTGCTTGCGACCACGGCGCCGCAGGCCGGCCTCGCGCCGACGCAGTCGTGGCCACAGCTCTTCTCGGTCGACGAGCACGCGCCCTTCGGTCACGAGATCGGCAAGGAAGAGCGGTTCGGCCTCGGCGTCACCCAGCCGGACGACATCAACGTGACGGCCGATCACCGCTGTCAGCTTTGCGCTCAGATCGACCACGCGCTCCAAGCTCGGATCGCGCAGGCCGACGACTATGTCGACGTCGCTGGTCGATGATGTGTCGGTTCCTGTGGCTGCGGAGCCAAAGAGCAGAGCAAAGCGGACGTTCGGCTCGGTCCGCAGGGCTGTGCGCAAAGCGGAGAGCAACGACCATGAACGCCGGACATAGCGCCGCTCGGGCAGCGGCAGCTCCAGAGCCCTCGGCGTCGGCCTAGCGGCGCGCAGGGTTCCCTGGTTCACTGCTCGCCGCAGCGTTCGCTCGTTCACGCCTACTTCTTCGGCGAGTAGCGCTAGCTCAGTCATGTGTCCATTGTACCGTACTCGTGTGTCCAATATAAGAATATCGTGTGTCCGATCGCAAGGACCACGGCGAACTCCAAGCGCTCGACTCGAGTTGAGCCAGCGATCAGCGGCTTGTCGATGAGACCAGGATGAGACCACGATCCTGCGGAAAGCGCCGGCCGAAAGCGGAGAGCCGCGGAGCGCCCCCGGCATCACATAATCCGAACCACGCTGCTCGGCTGGCGCCCGGACGGATCGCCCTGAGCCGCCGCCATACGAAGGGCGAGCGAAGACAGTTCAGCGCCGGCGACGGCGGTACGCGACCGCGCGATGTCGGATCGCCCGCACGATGACACCCCCCACCTCGACCGTGTAGAGCACCCGATAGTTGCCCACGCGCGCCGACCACAGCCCTTCCAGGCGACCGACCAGTTCCTTCCCCGCGCGCTCGGGCTCAGCGCCGATCAAGGTGAGCGTCTCGAGAACGGCCTCACGAACCGTCTCCGGAAGCGCCTCCAGGTCGTTGCGCGCGCGCCGCGTCAGGCGCGGCTCAGGCAAGCCCGAGCTCGCGTCTCACTTCGTCCAGGGAGTACACCCGGCCGGCCCGGACATCTGCCTCGCTCTCGCGCAGCGCCTCAAGGGCGTCGTCGTCCTCGAGCACCTCCAGCGTCTCCGCGAGCGCCTCGTACTCCTCGCTCGAGAGGATTACGCCAGCCGGGCGGCCGTTGCGAGTGATGACGACGTGCTCGTGCCGCTCGTTCACCTCGTCGAGCAGCTCCGTGAGCCTCGCGCGCGCCTCCGTGAATGGAACCGTCTTAGCCACACGGGCGAGTGTACAGGATTCTGCACACACCCAGTCTCTCCGGGAGGCGATCCCGTGATGCAACCTCGTGTTTGCGCAGTTGCGGAGCGCCCCCGGCAGGATTCGAACCTGCGACCCGCGGCTTAGAAGGCCGCCGCTCTGTCCACTGAGCTACGGGGGCTCGAAGCCCAGCGTAGCGCCGCCTTGGGCAGGATCTAGCGGTTGGCGCCGCAGCGGGCCGGGTCGAGCTCGCCGAGCACCTTGTAGCTAGCCAGCCACCTCCGCCTCGCCGGTTCGCTCCACGTGCTGCCAGCGAAGGCGCACGCCTCGCGCGGCGCTGACCACCGACTGGATCACCACCAGGTACATCAGCTGGCGGTAGACGAACTGCTGTAGCGGCATGGCCCACAGCGGCCGCAGCGGCTCACCGTCAAGCCGGAATGCGAACACGCCAAGGGCGAGCATCAGCAGGTTGAACCCCACCCAATAGGCCAGCACGGGCACGGGGTCGAGAAAGGCGAGTCCGTAGATCGTGAAGACGTCGATTAGCGGCGCCAGCAGCGGCAGCACAACCTGAAAGAGCAGCAGGTATGGGATACCAATGCGGCCGATCCGACCGGGCTCGCGGCGCAACAGCGCCGCCTTGTGCTTCCAGAGCGATTGCATCGTTCCGTAGCACCAGCGGTAGCGCTGCCGCCACAATGCGGCCAGCGTCGACGGAGCCTCGGTGAAGGCACGCGCGTCCTCCGCGTAGACGACCCTCCAGCCCGCGCGGCCAAGGGCGATCGTAACGTCGGTGTCCTCGGCGAGGGTCGCCAAGGAGAAGTTCCCGACCGCGCGAAGCGCATCGCGACGGAAGGCTCCGATCGCGCCCGGCACCGTCGGCATGCAGTCCAGGACGTCGTAGAGGCGGCGGTCGAGGTTGAATCCCATCACGTAGTCGATGTGCTGCCAGCGGCCGAGAATGCCCTGACGGTTGCCGACCTTGGTGTTCCCGGCCACCGCGCCGACCCGCTCGTCACGCAACGGCTGCACGAGAGACCTCAGCGTGCCGGGCTCGAAGATCGTGTCGGCATCGACGGCGACGATCACTTCGTGCGCCGCAGAGGCAATACCCGTATTGAGTGCCGCTGCCTTGCCCGAGTTGGGCTCGCGGACCACCCGCACCTTTGGCAGGCCAAGCCCCTCGACAATCGCGCCCGTGCCGTCGTCTGAGCCGTCGTCGACGACGGTCACTTCGAAACCCGGATACTCGCTGGCGGCGAGCGAGCGCACCGCCTTTTCGATCACCTCCGCCTCGTTGTAGGCGGGCACCACAATCGAGACGGGCGGAGCGAACGAATCGTCGCCCGGTCGGCTCCGGTAATCGGCGGCGTGGCGTCGCGCCACCGCGACCAGGACGATCGCCCGCAGCACAGCCAGCACGGCGATGGGCACCAGCATGACGGCCAGCAGCGTGGTCAGCCAGCGAGCCACCGTGAGCGCGCCGATCAGCAGCCGGCCGCGCAGGTGCTCGGCGCTGGAGGTTGGCAGCTCGACCTCGGAACGCGGCAGGCCGGCCAGCTCCGAGAGGGTCACGAAGCGAAAGCCGCGGCGCTCGAGCTCTGGCACGAGGCGGTTCAGCGCCACGATCGTCTGGGACCGGTCGCCTCCCCCGTCGTGCAGCAGGATTACGCCGCCTTGCCGGCCAGGCGGGGTCGCGTTTTGGACGATCTGCTCGACCCCTGGGCGGCGCCAGTCCTCGCCGTCGAAGTTCGAGAGCGCGATCAGATAGCCCCGCCGTGCGATTGCCGCGTAGGCGCGCTCGTCGTCAGCGTCCACCGCCTCCGGGACGGCGGAGTAGGGCGGCCTGACCAGCCGCGGCCGAAGGTCCGCGGCGCCGGCCACAGCACTCTCCGTCAGAGAGATCTGCAGGTTGCGCTGCCAGGCCGCGATTTCGGAGAGGTTGGCGTGGTTGAAGGTGTGGTTTCCGATCTCGAACCCGCGATCGGCGAGGTCGTCGACGATGCTGGGGTAGCGCACAACGCGATCTCCGACCACGAAGAACGTGCCCGGGACCCCGAGGCGCCGCAGGGTCGCCGCGATGCGCGGCGTCCACTTTGAGTCCGGCCCGTCGTCGAAAGTGAGCGCCAGGCGCCGTCCCGGCGGGCCGCCACGCGGAACGAGCCGCTCGCCACGCGCCACGAGCAGGGTCTCGCCCGACCGAAGCACCGCGTCCCCGCTCGGGGCGGGAGTCGAGCTCGAACCCGTGAGGTGGGTGGCCACTCCCTCGGCGAAGAGCAGCAGCAGCAGCGTGGCGATCAGCAGGACAAGGACAGACCAGTGCGCGGGAGGGCGCTCAATGCGCAGGCCGAGCCGCCGCGCCGACTCGCTGCGTCCCCCCGGCTCAGTACTGGCCGCCGTTGCCTCCCGCATTGGCGCCGCCGACGTTCGGGTTCGACCTGTGCGCGTTCGCTCCGGGAGTCGTGCCGCTCGGGTTTACGGTCGGCGCGCCTCTCCCGCCAGCCGGCTGCGTCGTCGGGGCACCGCGGCCCTTGCCGTTACTCTTCACCGAGCCGGGGATTGTCGCGCTCCGGGCCGGAGACGCTGCCGCTGTTGAACCGCCGCCTGCGCTACCGCCCGTTCCCGCTGCCGCCTGGGTCTGGTTGCTGGAGGAAGGGGTTTGCTGCTGTTCACCCGGCCTCGATTGGGTGGAGCCGGATGTTCTGGAGTTGGTCGTGCTTGTCGACTGCGATCCCGGCGTCTCGGCACGCTGGGAGGGGGTGCCATTGCTCCCCCTCGGGTCGCTGTCTTCGCCCGTGAAGGGGACATTCGGGAGGCTGCCGAAACCAAGCGCCCCGATCACGATCGCGACCAACCACGCAAGCAACAGGGCTGTCGCGGCGGCGGTGCCGGCCTTGACCGCCCGCTGACGCCAGCCGTGGTCGGCGACGAATACGGGTTGCTGGTCTATATGTCTCTCTGATGACTCCATGTAACTGGGGGAGGCTGACCGCCCAGGATGAAAGGCTCATGAGCAGCCGCCGCTCCTGAATGCTGCCAGACCTCCTAATAGTGACGATACGGACGAATCGCGTGCGCCACACGCGGCCGTATTGGGCCGGGGCGACCTACTCGCGGTTGGCGCCGCAGCGGGCCGGGTCGAGCTCGCCGAGCACCCTGTATACGTAGTCGGGCTGCGGCGACACCTCCTCGCCGAGCACCTCCTCGAGCGCGGGATCGTCCTTGGTCCAGGCGCGGTAGGGGTAGGCGTACTCGGAGTCAAGGTTGTCGTAGGCGTACTGGCTGGTGACGAGATAGTCGTAGTCGCCGGCGTTGATCCGCTTGCGGAACTGGCGGCAGTAGGTGGCAAGGGTGTACTGGCCCTGCGGGCCGGGCACCCCTATGTAGTCCACCTTGTTGGAGAGGTCGGCCCCGTAGAAGCCGTACTGGTCGAAGAAGATCTCGCCGGAGCCGGCAATTCCGATCCGCTGGTCGTGCTGCCTGCGGGCCCAGTGGAAGGCCTTGACGGGACCGCCCTCCTGCAGAAACAGAGTCGGCTCGGTGTAGTGGTGCTCGGAGTACTGGACCTCCTGGGCGCGGCCGAGCACGATCGCCAGCAGGACCACCCCCCCGGCAACGGCGGCGGCGCCCTGGCGGGTCAATCTCCCGAGGCCACGCGTGTAGCCAAGATAGGCCGGCACCCAGACCAGCGCCGCCGTGATCAGCACCGCGCCGACGATGTAGCGTGGGAACCACTGCGGCGTGCTGAGCACGGTGAGGGCGTACAGCGCGGCCAGGAAGCCCAGCGTCCAGCGCGCGTGCCCCTCGTCGCTTCGCAGCGGCCGCGCCAGCGGCAGCAGCACCAAGGCCAGCACCAGCCCCGGCATCAGGTAGCGGGTGTTGGTGAAGAACCCGCGCGGGGTTCCCTCGGGCCCGGCCGCGGTGAGCGGCGTGAACAGATAGACGACCGCGGTAAGCAGCGCCGCTCCGGCCAGCGCCTGCAGCATCCGGTTGCGCGCCTTGAACACCACGTAGATCGCGGTCGCGAAGGCAACCACCAAGATCAGTCCGAATAGCGGGCCGAGGGAGTTCTCCAACTGAGGGAAGAACCAGTTGCGGTAGGTGGTGGGGTCGAAGAGGTAGTGGGCGACGCTGAAGCGCGGCCGCGGGTCGAGCGGCATCTGGTCGGGCACGGGCAGGTTCAGCGGCCCCCAGCCGATTTGGGGCGTCGGGTTCCCGGCGTGCAGCAGGTTGCGCACGAACCAGAAGCCGCCAGTGACGAACATGGCGCCGCCCAGGACCAGAGTGGTGTCGAGCTTGGGGCGCCAGCCGCGCGCGTTGAAGAGAATCACCGCGACGGCGATCGCGCCGACCGGCGCCAGCATCGTCAGCTTCACGGAGATCGCCAGGCCGCCGGCCAGGCCGGCCATGATCAGCGGCCCGCGGTCGATCAGCCGGCCCGCGTCGGTCTCGTCGCCGGTCACCAGGGTCCCCGAGCCGCGCACCTGGTGGCCGTTGACGATGAAGGCGACGAAGGCAACCAGCAGGGCGATCGCCATCACGTCGTTGCGCCCCTCCCCCGCCTGCGTCACCACCATCACGCCGGAGTCGAAGACCAGCGCCGAGGCGACCAGGGTGGCGGGTGCGACGCCGTAGGGCCGCCCGACGCACCAGGCGGCCAGCAGGCCGAACACCAGCCAGCCGAGGTTCATCAGCGGCGAGAGGAAGTCGCTGTGGAAGATGATGATCCCGGCCCCGTTGATCAGCTCGTGGGTTGCCGGGTAGAACCAGACGACCAGCCGCAGCGGGTCGGTGTAGTGCAGGTCCACCACCGAGGCGTCCTGCGCGAAGCTCGCCGCGAACGGCATGTGGTACCAGGTGGTGTCGCCGCCGAACATCCCCCGGTCGA
>JBBPIM010000033.1:0-22316 GCA_038040325.1 Candidatus Mayfieldus profundus | reverse complement strand
AGCTGCGCCTGCGCGACATCGGCGGGATCATCGTCATCGACTTCATCGACATGGCCCGCAGCCGCAACCGCGAGAAGGTGCTGGGGACCATGCGAAAGGCGCTCGACGCCGACAAGTCGAAGAGCTACGTGGTCGAGGTCTCTCCGCTGGGGCTGGTCGAGATGACCCGCCAGAACGTCACCGACGGCGTGCGCGAGATCCTCACCACCCCGTGCCCGACCTGCGAGGGCGCGGGCGTGATCCTCTCCGCGGAGACGGTGGCGCTGGAGGGCCTGCGCAAGCTGCGCGAAATCGTCGCCGGCGACGCAAAGCCCGACGCCTACCTGATCCGCGTCAATCCCAAGGTCGCCGCGGAGCTGATCGAGCCCCAGAGCGGGCTCGCCGAGCTCGAGGAGGAAACCGGCAAGCAGTTCCATTTCGAGGGCGGCGAGGCGCTTCCGATCGACACCTTCGAGGTCGTCGAGACCGGCAGCCGCACGCAGATCGAGGAGCGGGCACTGCCGTTCAAGGTCGGGGAGGAGGTGCTGGTGAAGATCGAGGAGCCGCACATGTACAACGCCGACGACGCGATTGCCCGCGTCGACTCCTACATCGTCAGCGTCACAGGCGGCGGCCCATTCGTGGGCGAGCGCAAGCTGGTGCGAATCGAGCGGGTCGAGCGGGCCGCCGCGGTGGCCTCGCTGCCGGGTGTCGAGGCCTCGGGCAACGGGGCAGGTGCTGACGGCGGGGACGACGAGGGCGAGAAGCTAGAATCCGGCCCCTCGCGCAGGCGTCCCCGCGGTCGCAGAGGCGGCCGGGGCCGTTCGCGCGCCGCCAAGTCCGAGGACTAGACCCGAGCAACGAGGAACGAGGAACGAGGAACGAATGTGTATGCCGTAGTCGAAACCGGAGGCAAGCAGTACAAGGCCGAGAAGGGCGAGACCCTGCTCGTCGACCGCCTCTCCGTCAAGGAGGGCGACAAGGTTTCCCTGCGTGCGGTGATGTTCCGGGATGGCGATGTTGTGACGGACCCGGGCGAGCTGGAGAAGGTGAAGGTCGAGGCGACGGTCGCCGAGCACCTGCGCGGCCCGAAGCTGCGGATCTTCAAGTACAAGGCCAAGAAGGGCTACAGGCGGCGCGCCGGCCACCGCTCCGAGCTGACTAGGCTGGAGATCACCGAGATCAAGAAGATGGCGCGCAAGCCGGCGGGCGCCAAGGCGGAGACGAAACCGGCGGCGGAAACGAAACCGGCGGCGGAAACGAAGCCGGCGGCGAAGAGGGGCCCCACCGCCAAGAAGGGAGCCACCCGCAAGGCGGCCCCCCGCAAGACGACCACGCGCAAGACCACGGCGTCCAAGGCGACGGCGCGCAAGGCCTCGCCGAAGAAGGAGGGCAGCGATGGCTCATAAGAAGGGCCTCGGCTCGAGCCGAAACGGCCGCGACTCGAATCCGAAGATGCTCGGCGTCAAGGTGTTCGCCGGGGAGCAGGTCAACGGCGGCGAGATCATCGTGCGCCAGCGTGGCACGCGGTTTCGGGCCGGCGACGGCGCCGGGCTCGGGCGCGATCACACGATCTTCGCCACCCGGGCCGGCAACGTCCGGTTTCGCCCCACCCGCAGGGGTCGCGTCGTCTCGGTCGACGAGTAGCCCCAGCCGCACTACCGCGGGTCCTGTCACGGCGCACCCGTTTCCGCGCCGTGCTCGCAGGGGCTGCGCGCGGTCGCGGAACCGGGCGCGCCGCACCACCCGCGGAAGGAGCCGCTGTCACTTTTCGTCCGCCGACATCAGCTGCTCCAACCGGTCGAGTCCGTCCGTCCATCCTTCTGTGTGCAAGGCAAGGCGTCCTTCGGTGAGAAACGGGCCCTGGTCAAGGGCCAGCCCGGTTGACTCACCGCGGTCCTCGAGCGACAGCGTTACCACGGTCTCCTGATCGTCGGGGTCCGGGTCCTCCCACCGAAACGTGTAGGCGAGGCGGGCCGGCGGGTCGACCTCGCGGAACTCCCCTGACAAATGGAAAAGGTCACCCTCTGGGGGCTGCATTGCGATCCGGTAGCTGCCGCCGACGCGGAGATCGAGATCGATGCTCGGGGCAGTGAACCCCTCGGGACCCCACCACTTCGCCAACTCGTCCGGTTCGGTTATGGCCCTGAACACGCGAGGGCGAGGTGCAGGCAGGACTCGCGTCATTGTCAGCCTCAGGCCGCCGGATTGCTCCGTCACGGCTTGATGTTGACACACGTCACAAGTGCGGATTGCGGTCGAATCGGACCAGGTGGCTGCAGTTATCCACCCATGCGATGTGCAAGTGCAGCCAGCCCGTTGAAGGCGCTCGACTTTCCCCGATCGGCCCTAGGGCCGGTCCTGTCACCCTTCCTCGGATGTACGACCGAGCACGGATACAAGTGGAAGGTGGCCGCGGCGGGAACGGGTGCGTGTCGTTCCGGCGCGAAGCCCACGTACCGAAGGGGGGCCCCGATGGGGGGGATGGGGGGCACGGAGGGGACGTTGTGCTCGTCTGCGACGGATCACTCCGCGATCTAGCCGGGCTGCGGCGCAGGGCGCACTTTCGAGGCGGCAAGGGGCAGCATGGCCAGGGCAAGAACCGCCACGGGGCGCGCGGCGAGGACGCCGTGATCTCGGTTCCGCCCGGGACCCAGGCGACCTCGCTCGACGGCAGGGTCGTCGACCTCGTGGAGGAAGGACAGCGGGCGGTGGTGGCGCGCCGCGGTCGCGGCGGCCATGGCAACAAGCGCTTTGCCACCTCGACCCGGCAGGCGCCGCGCTTCGCCGAGCGCGGGACCGCCGGCGAGTCCGGCTGGGTCGAGCTGAAGCTGAAGCTGCTGGCAGACGCCGGGCTGATCGGCCTGCCAAACGCCGGCAAGTCGTCGCTGCTGGCCCGCCTCACCAGGGCGGCGCCGAAGGTTGCCGACTACCCGTTCACGACCACCGAGCCCGTGCTGGGAACGCTGGAGGGCGATGACCGCCAGATCGTGATCGCCGACATCCCGGGACTGATCGAAGGCGCCGCCGGCGGTGCCGGCCTCGGCCACGAGTTTCTCGCTCACGTGGAGCGCTGCGCGATGCTCGTCCACTTGGTCGAGATCGCTCCCGCGCAGGGCGACCCCTCGACCAACTACGAGACTGTGCGCGCCGAGCTGGGCTCCCATGGAGGGGGGCTCGAGGGACTGCCCGAGCTGGTGGTTCTCTCCAAGCGCGACCTGGTGACCGACGAAGATGCCGAGCGGGCCGCCGCCGAATGGCGCCCGCGCCTGGGCGATCGAGTGCTGGGCGTGCTCGGCGCCTCCTCGGTCACGGGCGAGGGGTTGGAGGAGCTGGGCCGGCAAATCGTCGCCCATACCCCGCAGGACCGAGCTCCTGCGGGGGTGGTTGCAGGGAGCGAGCAGGCTCGCCAGCCGGCCGGGTTCGAGGCCGAGCACCGCATCTACCGCCCAGCCGGAGAGGGCGGGTACTCGGTCGAGCCGGAGGGTCAGGGGGCGTTTCGTGTCACCGGGCGTGGAGTGGAGATGCTGATCGAGCGCCACGACCTGGTCAACGCCGAGGCTCTGGCCTACCTCGAGCAGCGCCTCACCGAGATGGGCGTGCTGGCGGCGCTGCGCGACGCCGGCTTCGAGCCTGGCGACGAGGTGCGGATCGGCGAGCACGAGTTCGATCTGCACCCAGGTAATTAGGCGCCCTGCCCGAACCTAACCTGGAGCCATGTCGCGGACCGACCCCGTGCCGACCGAGGATCCGCAGGTGCGGGCGGCGGGCGGGATGCTGTTGCGCCCCGGCCCGAATGGCGTCGAGGTCGCGGTGATCCATCGCCCCAAGTACGAGGACTGGTCACTGCCGAAGGGAAAGCTCGACGACGGCGAGGACTTCGAGCAGGCCGCGCTGCGGGAGGTCGAGGAGGAGACCGGAATGCGCTGCGAGCTGGGGCCGGAGCTCAGCCCGGTTGCATATCGTGACCGCAAGGGCCGTAGCAAGCTGGTGCGCTACTGGCTGATGCGGCCCACGGAGGGCGAGTTTCATCCCGGGCCGGAGGTCGACGAGCTCCGATGGGTGGACGCGGAAGGCGCTGCAGCGCTGCTCAGCTACGAGCACGACGCCGAGCTGGTCCGCGAAGCCATGCGTAGGTCCGAATAGCGGCACGTCCGCACGGGTGGGCGCACACCATCGCCCCGCGAGGGGCGTGACCCTTCCTACACTTGCCGGCCATGACCGTTGTCGCAAAATTGGGTTCCTCGATCGTCGCCGCCGAAGACGGCGAGCTGCGCTCGGACGTGCTCGATCGCGTCTGTGGGCAGGTCGCGGAGCTGGAGAAGTCGGGCGAGAAGGTGGTGATGGTTACCTCGGGCGCGATCGCGCGCGGGATGCGGCTGCTGGAGCTGGGTCGGCGCCCCCGCGCGATGGACGAGCTACAGGCCGCCTCCGCGGTGGGTCAGGGCGACCTTTTCCGCGCCTATGAGCAGCGCCTCGCGGACCACGGGGTGCTTTCGGCGCAGGTGCTGCTCACGGCTTCGGACATCGCCGCCCGCACCAATTACCTCAACGCGCGCCAGACCCTGAGGCGGCTCCTGCAGTGGGACGTGGTGCCGGTCGTCAACGAGAACGACACGACCGCCACCGACGAGATCACCTTCGGCGACAACGACTTCCTCTCGGCGCAGGTGGCGATCCTGCTCGACGCTCGCCTGCTGGTGCTGCTCACCGACACCGAGGGCCTGCACACCGCCGACCCGCGGCAGCACCCGGAGGCGACGCTGGTGGAGGAGGTGACGGACTTCGGCGAGCTGGAGGGATACGAGATCGGCGACCGGACCTCGCCCTTCGGGCTCGGCGGGATGCGCAGCAAGGTGGCCGCCGCCGAGATGGCGAGCGAGGCGGGGATCTCCGCCCTGATCTGCGACGGGACCGCACCCGACACGCTGCGCCACGCGGCGGCCGGAGAGCGGGTCGGGACCCGCTTTACGCCGCGGCCCTCGAAAGCATCGAGCTTCAAGCTGTGGCTGAAGTACGGCAAGCCCGCGGGGGGGCGCCTGACCGTGGACGAGGGCGCTGCCCGGGTCCTGCGCGAGCAGGGCAGCAGCCTGCTGCCGGTCGGGATCACGGGGGTGGACGGGGAGTTCGAGGCCGGCGAGGCGGTGGAGGTTGTGGCCGACGCCCAGGTCGTCGGCAAGGGGATCTGCAACTACTCGGCCGCCGAGATGCGCCAGATCCAGGGTCTGAAGAGCCCCCAGGTGCGGAAGCTGATGCCGCACGCCGCCGAGGAGGCGGTGCACCGCGACTACTTCGTGCTCGCCTGAGCCGGCCCCATCCTGTGCGTGCGCGCCAGTGGCGGCGGTTACCCTTAGCTGACCATGGCCACGACCGCCGCAAGTGTCGCCGAGAGCTGCGCCGCTGCCCGCGAGGCGTCGCGTGCGCTGGCGACCGCCGACACCGCGACCAAGGACCGCGTCCTGATCCGCACCGCGGAGCTGCTGGAGGAGCGGGCCGCCGAGGTGCTGGAGGCCAACGCGGCCGACCTCGCCGAGGAGCGGGCCGCGGGATTGACCAGCGCGCTGCGCGACCGCCTCGCACTCGACGAGGAAAGGGTGCGGGCGATGGCCGCCGGCGTGCGCGAGGTCGAGGCGTTGCCCGACCCGGTCGGGGAGCAGATCGAGGCGCGCACGCTTGCCAGCGGATTGAAGCTGCGCAAGGTGCGTGTGCCGCTGGGCGTGGTGGCGGTGGTATACGAGGCGCGGCCCAACGTGACGATCGACTGCGCGGCGCTGACGATCAAGAGCGGCAACGCGATCGTGCTGCGCGGGTCCAGCTACGCCGAGCGCTCGAACGGGGCGCTGGCCGCGATCGTCCGCGAGGCCCTGGCGGGCGCCGAACTGCCGCAGGAGGCGGTGGTATTGCTGGCGAGCGCAGACCGTGACGAGCTGCGCGAGCTGGCCACCCAGGACGGGGTGGTGGACCTGCTGATCCCGCGCGGGGGAGAGGGGCTGAAGGACGCGCTGAAGGAGGCCGCGACGGTGCCGGTGCTGTATGCGGCGGCGGGCAACTGCCATGTTTACGTGCACGACGACGCCGATCTGGAGATGGCGCGCGCGGTCGCCTACGACGCGAAGGTGGACCGGCCGGGAGTGTGCAACTCGGCAGAGACGCTGCTGGTCAATGCGGCGGTGGCGCCGGCGTTCGTGCCCGGGATCCTGTCCGACCTCAGCGAGGCCGGGGTGGAGCTTGTCGGCGACGAGCGGGTGCGGCAGAACGCAGCGGGTTTCGAGGTGGGAGAGGCCGGGGCGGAGGACTGGGACACCGAGTACCTCGACATGAAGATGGCGGTGGGGGTGGTCGACTCGCTCGAGCAGGCGATCGACCACATCAACCGGCACGGGACCGGGCACTCGGAGGCGATCGTCACCTCCAGCGAGCAGGCCGCCGAGGAGTTCACGGGCGGCGTCGACGCGGCGGCGGTGTACGTCAACGCGTCGACCCGGTTCACCGACGGGTTCGAGTACGGGATGGGGGCGGAGATCGGCAACTCGACCCAGAAACTGCACGCGCGCGGCCCGATCGGGTTGCGCGAGCTGACGACCTTCAAGTACGTCGCGCGCGGCGACGGCCAGGTACGTGGGTAGCCGCGCGGCCGTGGTGCGCGATCTGCTGTTGCGGCGATCGGCGAGGGGGTAGGGCGCGGTCGCCGGCATCGGGGTCCTCGGATCGGCATTCAACCCGCCGCACCTCGGGCATCTGGCGCTTGCGCAGGAGGCGCTCTGGCAGATGGAGCTGGAGCGGGTGTTGCTGGTCCCCACCGGGGAAGCTCCGCACAAGCGGATTCTCGATGACCCCGGAAAGGAGATCCGGCTGGCGATGACGCGGCTGGCGGCTGCGGATGACGAGCGGTTCGTCGCGTCGACGGTGGAGGTGGAGCGCGAGGGGCCGTCCTACACGTATGAGACGTTGGAGGCGCTTGCCACCGAGCACGCTGACAGCCTTGTGTTCGTGATGGGTGCGGACGCGGCTGTCGGCTTGGAGAGCTGGCGCGAGCCGCAGCGGGTGGTCGAGTTGGCGCGGCTGGCGGTGGCGCGGCGGGCCGGGGTGTCCGAGGCCGACGTGGCCGCGGCGCTGCGCAGCCTCGGGGCCGACGGGCGGACGGAGATGCTGGAGATGCCCGAGTTCGGGATCTCCTCGTCGTCGGTGCGGGAACGGGCCAAGGAGGGGCGGCCGCTGCGCTACGTGGTGCCGAAGGCGGTGGCGCGCTTCATCGAGGAGAAGGGGGTTTACTCGCGTTGATGGACTCCGAGGCGCTGGCACGCCGGCTCGCCGAGCTGGCCGACTCGAAGAAGGCGGGGGAGATAGTCGCGCTCGACATGCGGGGGCTGGTCTCCTACACCGACTTCCTGGTGATCTGCACGGCGCGAAACGAGCGCCAGGCCGGGGCGATCGCCGACGAGGTGGGGCTGCGCCTGAAGCGGGAGGGGAAGCTGTTGCCGCGCCAGGTCGAGGGGGAGGGGGCCGCTGGTTGGGTTCTGCTCGACTACCTGGATTGCGTGCTGCACGTGTTCACGCCCGAGGCGAGGGGCCGCTACCGGCTGGAGCTGCTTTGGGAGGACGCGCCGCGGCTGGAGCTGGGGCTGGCCGGGGAGGCGGTAGGACAGGGTGCCGCAGGCGTGAATTGACGCCTGAAGCGAACACACGTTCGAGATAGATTCGAATGTAACGAAATACCGTCCGACAGGGTGCCTAGCTTGCCGCCCATGGGTAGCTTCCGGAGGGCGTTCTTCGGCTACCGCCGCGGCGAGGTGGACGCGGCAGTCGCTGCGCATGAGGCGCGTATCGGTGAGCTCGAGCGCGAGCTCTCCTGCCTCTCGGGCATGGTTCTGGAGCGAGAGCGCGAGATCCGCGACCTGCACGAGGAGCTGCGCGAGGCAAACGAGCGGCACGATCAGAGCGTGCGCTCGCTCGAGGCGGTCTCGAGGCGATTGGACGAGATCCACGCACAGGCGCGCGGCCAGGCCACGAGGATCAGGATGAAGGCGCTGCGCGAGGCGGTCGAGGTGAGTCGCAGGGTGCAGGAGCTGGCGGGGAGGGTCGGGATCGAGCCGGTGGCCCTGAGTGGGTCGAATGGAGCCGATCCGGTGCCCGGCGGCAACGGCGAGCCGCGACGCACGGCGGAGGAGCTGTTCCAGGGCCTCGTCGAGGTCGAGGTCGGGCCGCTGGGCGACTTCGCGCAGCTTGTTGGGTTCGAGGACGCGGCGGGGAAGATCGACGCGACGTCGGAGATCTCGGTGCGGAAGTTCTCGGAGGGACGGGCGACGCTCTCGATGCGGCTCGACGAGCCGGTCGAGCTGCTGCGCGAGCTGGAGGAGAACGCGCCGTTCGAGTTCAAGGTGCGCAAGGCCGGCCAGGGGCGGGTCGTGCTCGACGTCGGCGAGGACGAGGCCGAAGCCGGGCCGGAGCAGCAGGCGGCTTAGGCGCGGTCTCGAAATCGGCCGCAGTGGGCCGGTTGTCACACACTCGTCACGTTCTTGTCTTGTTCTGTGATGCGAAATGCACGAACATATGTTCGTGCACGTGAACCGAGAGCTGACCGGCAATCAGAAGGGTGCTATCGCGGAAGCCGCGATCGCGGCCGAGGCGACCAAGCTCGGCATCGTCGTTTCGCGTCCGAACGTCGATGCCAGATACGACCTGATATTCGATACCGGGAGTCGCCTTCTGAGAATCCAGTGCAAGTGGGCGCCGCGTCGTGGCGATGTGATCCTGATCAGGACTCGCGGCAGCTGGTATTCACCGGGTCGCGGTTACGTGCGCAGTGATTACGAGTCCACCGAAATTGACGCGGTTGCTGCATATTGCAGCGACACGGAGGCCGTATACCTGCTCCCCATCAGCCTGGTTGCGTCGCAGTCGATGATTCATCTGCGTCTGGCGGAGGCGAAAAACGGGCAGTTGGCTGGTCTACACTCAGCAGCCGAATACCGCCTTGGGGCCATAGCTCAGTTGGAAGAGCGCTACCTCGGCATGGTAGAGGTCGCGGGTTCGAGCCCCGCTGGCTCCACTTCGCAGTCCACCTGCGCCGATACGGCAGTCGAAGTCGGCGCCCACGAGTTCCGCAACCGCTTCGGCTGGTACATGGAACGCGCCCAAACTGGCGAGGAGTTCCTCGTCACGCGCCGCGGCAAGCCCTACGTCCGGCTTACCCCTGCCGCGCCCCCGCTCCCACTCGCCGACTGAGCCACAGGGCCGAGCAGTGGGGGCTGCCGCCAGGGATTCAGGCCTCGTCGTCGACCACGACCTCCCAATCCTCGCGCTCGATCGCAGCTTCGCCGCCCGCGAGGTCCTGGATGCGCTGACGGGCCGTGCTGCCGAGCTCGTCGCTGGCCTGAATGTCGGACTCGTTCTCCCAGAACGAGACGCCATGCATCTTGCCGTTCTGGCGGTTGACAAGCAGGATGAATCCCTTGTAGCCGCCCTGGTCTTTGTACTTCGGCAGGTCGTTGTCCTTGAACGCGTCGACCGCCTCCTGCAGCTTGTCAGTCGAAAGCTCAAAGGAACCTGAACGTGCGTGCATCGCAACCTCCTAGCGTTTGACTTGACCCCCTGGCGATCACACGCTATTCGGATCGCCGTTCCAGTCGCCGATTGAGCGACAGGGGCGCGCCCGGTGCATCCTAGCCGCCCGATCTCGCCGCTCTACGTCCCTATCCTCAAAGCCATCCCGCCAACTGCCGATGACTCCCGGGTGAGCCCCAACGAGTACGTCCTCGCGCAGGGGATCCGCGACACCCGCTCCACTTTCGAGCTGTGGCAGCGCGGGAACTGGGCTGTGCTGGGCGGCTGGTCCGCGCTCAGCCTGGCGATCGCCGCCACCCTGCTCGGCGCGGTATGGGCTGTCGGCAGCGTCGTCACCCCCGACCCCAGCCCCGTCTACATCGACGGCATCAACGTTCCCGCCGATGCCCTCGACGTACTCGAGGTGATCGGCCGCAACGCCCTGGTCCTCGCCTTCCACGCAACCGCCTGTGTGGCCGGGTTCATCGCCGGCGCTTCGATGCCGATCGCCGCCCGCAGCCGCACCGGCTTCTCGCGCTGGATCCACGTCAAGGCCGGCCAGTTCGCGATCACCTTCGTCATCGCCGTGACCCTCTTCTCCCTCACCACGCAGGCCTTCGTCCTCGGCTTCCAGGGCGCGACCATCGCCGACCATCTCGGCATTACCCCGGGTCAGCTCGTGCTCAGCGTTCTCCCGCACGCCCTGATCGAGCTCACCGCCCTGTTCTTCCCCCTGGCAGCCTGGATCATCGCCAGCCGCGGCGGCCACTGGAACCAGCTCCTCGCCGCCACATTCGCCACCGTCGCGATCGCGCTGCCGATGCTCCTCATCGGTGCATTGATCGAGGTCTATGTCTGGCCGCAGATCCTGATCTCCCTCTCCCCGTTCGCCTGACCCCCGCCAGGCCCAATACCTAGACTCGCCCCATGCCCGCGGGCCACCTTCCAGGTCCGCGCCTTGGATTCGCGCGGTACCGTCGACCCCGGCCCGGCCACGAAGAAGTTCAAGATCCCCAAGAAGAAGAAGTAGGGACGGGAGCACCCCGGTCCGCTGCGTAGTATCGCCTGCGTGAGCAGTTATGACCCGCACGCGATAGAGCGGCGCTGGCAGCAGGTCTGGGAATCGGAGCGCACCTGGGAGGTCGCCAACCCCGGCCGGCATGGCTTCGAGGGCTCGAAGCCCAAGTCGTACGTGCTCGAGATGTTGCCCTACCCCTCGGGCGAGCCGCACATGGGGCATCTCAAGTGCTACTCGATCGGCGACGCGATCGCCCACTTTCGCCGCCGCCACGGGTTCGAGGTCTTGCATCCGATGGGCTATGACGCCTTCGGGCTGCCGGCGGAAAACAACGCGATCAAGACCGGCGAGCACCCCCGCGCCGCAACCGAGTCCTCGATCGAGGTCTTCCGCCGCCAGTTCAGGCAGTGGGGCATCTCGATCGACTGGTCGCGCGAGATCAGCTCGCACACGCCCGAGTACTACCGCTGGACGCAGTGGATCTTCCTGCGGCTGTTCGAGAAGGGGCTCGCCTACCGCGCCGAGGCGCCCGTTCAGTGGTGCCCCGTGGACGCCACCGTGCTGGCCAACGAGCAGGTGATCGACGGCCGCTGCGAGCGCTGCGGGACCCCGGTCGAGTCGCGCAAGCTCGAGCAGTGGTTCTTCCGCATCACCGACTACGCCGACCGGCTGCTCGAGGGCTTCGACATGCTCGAGTCCTGGCCCGAGCACGTGCTGACCATGCAGCGCAACTGGATCGGGCGCTCGGAGGGCGCAGAGGTGGTGTTCAGCTGCGAGCAGCTCGGCATCGACTTTCCGGTGTTCACCACGCGACCCGACACCCTGTTCGGCGCCACCTTCTTCGTCCTCGCCCCCGAGCACCCGGAGATCGAGCGGCTCGTCGCCGCCGCCGATGCCGAGGAGGCGGTGCGCGACTACGTGAACCAGGCGATGCGCGAGTCCACCGAGGAGCGCGCCGCCGAGGAGCGGCCGAAAACCGGGGTCGCGCTTGGCCGCACAGTCACCAACCCGGTCAACGGCGAGCAGATCCCGATGTTCGTCTCCGACTACGTGCTGATGGAGTACGGCACCGGGGCGATCATGGCCGTTCCGGCTCACGACCAGCGCGACTACGAGTTCGCCAAGGCCTTCGACCTGCCGATCCGCCAGGTGGTCGAGCCCCCCGCCGGCGAGGTTCCCGAGGATGCCGCCTACGTCGAGCACACAGAGGGTGAACGCCTCGTCAACTCGGGCCCCTTCACCGGCATGCCGGCGACCGAGGCGATCCGCGAGATCATCGCCTGGCTCGAGCGCGAGGGCAAGGGCAAGGCCGCGGTCAGCTAC
The DNA here is from genome assembly GCA_038040325.1 of Candidatus Mayfieldus profundus. Lineage (GTDB taxonomy): Bacteria > Actinomycetota > Thermoleophilia > Solirubrobacterales > 70-9 > Mayfieldus > Mayfieldus profundus. Next base: position 10,453 of record JBBPIM010000033.1, on the reverse strand, counting down.
CGCCTGCGCGACTGGCTGGTCTCGCGCCAGCGCTACTGGGGCGCGCCGATCCCGATCGTCTACTGCGAGGCGTGCGGCATGGTCCCCGTCCCCGACGATCAGCTCCCGGTCGAGCTGCCCGAGATCGAGGAGTATGCCCCGAAGGGACGCAGCCCGCTGGCCGGCGCGGAGGACTGGGTTGCGACCGAGTGTCCGAACTGCGGCGGCTCCGCCCGGCGGGAGACCGACACCATGGACACCTTCGTCGACTCCTCGTGGTACTTCCTGCGCTACCTCGACCCGCGCAACGAGGACGAGCCCTGGGACCGGGCTGTGGCCGACCACTGGATGCCGGTCGACCAGTACATCGGCGGGGTCGAGCACGCGATCCTGCACTTGATGTACGCGCGCTTCTTCGTCAAGGCGCTGGCCGACATGGGCCTGCTGGGTGTCCAGGAGCCCTTCGTCAACCTCTTCGCCCAGGGGATGATCACCCGCGACGGAGCGAAGATGTCGAAGTCGAAGGGCAACGTCGTCAGCCCCGCCGACTACTTCGAGCGCTACGGAGCCGACTCCGCTCGCACCTACATCTGCTTCATGGGGCCGCCGGAGAAGGGAGGCGACTGGAGCGACGAGGGGGTGGAGGGGGTGCACCGCTTCCTCTCGCGCCTCTGGCGCCTTGGTGAGGAGGTCGCCGAACGCACCGAGGATCGGCCGAGGAACGAGGAACGAGGAACGAGGAACGAGCTCAGCGGCCACGCCCGAACCCTGCTCGCGAAAGCCCATTGGGCGATCGACAAGGTCACCCGCGACTTCCGGCGCGGATTCCAGTTCAACACCGCGATCGCCGCGGTGATGGAGCTGGTCAACGAGATCTACCGCCTCAAGGACGGTCTCTACGGCGACGCGGAGGGCGGCCCCTGCGTGCGCCTAGCAACCGCGACGGCGGCCTCGCTGATCTTCCCCTTCGCGCCGCATCTCGGCGCCGAGGTGTACGACCGGCTGGCCGGGGAGCGGGTCTGGGAGACCCCATGGCCCGAGGCGGATCCTGCGCTGCTCAGCTCCGAGACGATCACCCTGGTCGTGCAGGTCAACGGCAAGCTGCGCGACCGCATCGAGGCCGAGGTCGACGCCCCCGAGGAGGAGCTGATCCGTCTCGCCCGCGGCAGCGAGAAGGTGCAGCGGCATCTCGACGGCAAGGAGGTCGTCAAGGAGGTCGTCGTGCCGGGCAAGCTCGTAAACCTCGTCGTGCGCTGAGTCTGCTAGAAGTTGCGCCGTGCTTGTCAGGCGGCTCAGCGAGGCGTCGGTCGAGGAGTGGCACCGCCTTCGCTCGCACGTCCTAATGGACGCGGGTGAGCTCGGTTCGCGCAACATGTCCGTGACCTGGCTCGAGGTGCCGGCAGGGGTCGAGCAGACCCTCCATTCCCATGAGGAGGCGGAGCAGGTCTACGTCGTCGTCCGCGGGCGCGGCCAGATGTCGGTTGCCGGCGACACGCAGGAGATCGCCGAGGGCGACCTGGTGCTGGTGCCGCCGGCCACGGATCACGCGATTGCCAACAAGGCAGATGCCGAGCTGGCCTGCGTTTCGATCCAGTCGCCTCCGGTTGCCTTGGCCGAGCTGTACGGCCGCCAGATGGCCGAAGTCGCAGGCTACGACGAAGACGACGAGTAGACCGCTGCAAACCGTCGCCTGGCTATGTCCTCGGTCGGCCGGCTCGGTTCTCCCGGCCTTCGCACTCCACCTTCATGGTTCGTAGGCGCGTGGTTGTCCATGGGCGGGTGCAGGGAGTCTTCTTCCGCGACACCATGCGGCGCATGGCCGAGTCTCGTGGAGTGGCCGGGTGGGTGACCAACCGGCCCGATGGCGCCGTCGAGGCCGCCTTCGAGGGGGAGGCGGATGCCGTGGAGGCGATGGTCCGCTTCGCTCACGAGGGGCCGCGCGGTGCGACGGTCGAGCGTGTTGAGGTCTCCGAGGAGGAACCGGAGGGTCTGAGCGGATTCGCGATCCGCTGAGTCCGGTGCACCAGCCTCTAGAGGCGCAAATTGTGCGCCTCCGGTCCGAATCGACGCGCCACCGGTGACCGGTGCGGCCCGACGATCGCAGTGTGTCGGAGCTGAGCCGTTCGCAGCTGGCCGTCTACGGGGCCGTCGCAGTTGCGCTGCTGCTGGTCGGGGCACGGGCGGTCGCAGATCAGGGAAGCGAGCCGGGGCGGTCGGCGCCGGCCGCGGTGCCGTTGAAGATCAGCGAGGAAGGTGGCCGGGACGTGGTCGTGCACGTGGCCGGCGCGGTGCGCGATCCGGGCGTGTACCGGCTCCCCGCCGGGGCGCGGGTGACCGATGCGGTCCGGCGGGCCGGGGGCGGTGGCCCGAGGGCCCTGCTCGACCAGGTGAACCTCGCCGCGCGGCTCTCCGACGGGCAGCAGGTGGTGGTGCCGGAGCGCGCCGCGGGAGCGTCCGCCACCGCCGCGGTTCCGGGCGCAGCCGGTGACGAGGGGCCGATAAGCCTCGGCTCGGCGACGGTCGAGCAGCTCGACACGATCGAGGGGATCGGCCCGGTCACGGCCGGGGACATCATCGCGTTCCGTGATCAGCACGGCGGGCTCTCCTCGGTCGACCAGCTCGACGAGGTGAATGGGATCGGGCCGGCGACGATGGAGGCGCTGCGCGGCCGCCTTCAGCCTTGAAGTCGCCCGACTGGCGCTTTCTTGCCGTCGGGGGACTGACGGCCGGCCTCGCCCTTTCGCCGCTCTGCGAGGGGGCCGGGGGCCAATCGGCCGGCGCGGCGCTCGCACTGGCGCTCGCCTCGCTGGCCGCCCTCTCACCGTCGCGAGCGCGCTCTCCGCGACCCTGGGTTGCGCTGGTGGCGCTGGTGGCTCTCTGCACCGGCCTGCTGGCGGGCGCGGCCCGGCTGCGGGCGATCGACCGCGGCGCATATGCGGGACGCCCTGGGGCCCGCCTCGCGGTCCGCGGTCATGTGGCCGCGGTGCCGCGCCGCTCGGGAGAGGTGGTGCGGGTCCGCGTCGATACTCCCGCCGGGCGACTGCTGCTCGAGGCGCCCGAGCCGGTGTCGAACCTGCCGGTCGGCGCCGAGGTGCGGGCCCGGGGTACCGTCGCCGAGCCGCCGCCCTGGTATCAGGGTTATCTGCGCCGCCAGGGTGTGCGGCGGATCGTCAGGGTGAGCAGGATCGACCTGACCGGCAGACGCCGCGGTGGGCTCCCCGGGCGGATCGACCGCATCCGGCTCCGCGCGGAGGAGGCGCTGACGCGCGGGATGCCCGAGCGCGAGGAGGCGCTGGCACGCGGCTTCGTGCTCGGCGAGGACGACCGGATCGATCCCCGCACCGCCGAGGACTTCAGGCGCAGTGGCCTTGCCCACCTGCTGGCGGTCAGCGGTCAGAACGTGCTGCTGCTGGCGCTGCTCGCGGCCCCCTTTCTTGCCGCCCTGGGCATCCCGCTGCGGGCGCGGTTGGTCTGGCTGCTGGCGCTGATCGCGCTCTACGTCCCACTCGCCGGCGGCGGCCCCTCGATCCAGCGGGCCGGCGCGATGGGCGCCGCTGCGATGGTCGCCACGCTGGCAGGGCGCCCGGCATCGCGCGTCTACGCCCTCCTGCTTGCCGCCGCGGTCACCCTGGCGCTGAACCCGCGGGCGAGCGGGGATGTCGGTTGGCAGCTCAGCTTCGCGGCGGTGTGCGGGATCTTCCTTGCGGCCGGCCCTCTGCGGCGGCGCTTCGAGGCGCGGCTCGGCGCCGGAGGATGGCGCCGGGCGCTGGCGGAGGGGCTGGCGGTGACGATTGCCGCCACCGTGGCCACGGCTCCACTGATGGCGCACCACTTCGAGTCGCTGTCGGCGACCACGCTGGTGGCAAACCTGCTGGCGTTCCCGGCGGTGGCGCCGGCGATGTGGCTGGGGATGCTCGCCGCCGGCGCGGGACAGGTCCCGGGACTGCCGGTCGAGCCGCTCAACTGGGTCAATGCCCTGCTGCTCGCCTACATCGCCCAGGTCGCGGAGTGGCTGGGCCGCCCAGGCTGGGCGCTCGCGCCTCTGCGGCTCGACGGATGGCCGGCGGTAGCCGGGGTCTACGCCGCCATGCTCGCGAGCGCTCTGGTAGCTCGCGCCTGGGCCCGGTCCTGGGGCGGAATGGTGACCACGGTCGCGGGCAGCTGGCGGGCGCTCGCCGCCGCAACAGGCGTCGGGCTTCTGGCGCTGGGCGCGGCGGTGCTCTCCGGTCCGGCTCCGCACGACCGGCCGGCCGGCTTGCGGGTCACCGTGCTCGACGTCGGGCAGGGCGACGCGATCCTGCTGCAGCCCCATGCCGCCGAGCCGGTGTTGGTGGACGGGGGCCCGCGCGGGGCCGGGTTGCGCGGCAAGCTGGAGCAGCTCGGTGTTTCCGCCCTCGCCGCCGCCGTGGTGACCCACGACCAGTCGGACCACGCGGGCGGGATCGAGGAGCTGTTTGGCGCATTGCCCGTGCGGCGCCTCGTCTACGCCGAGGCCGGGCGCGGGCTGCTCGCCGAGGCGGCCGCCGCTGGTGCCGTGCCGACCCGCCTCGCCGAAGGCGGCGAGCTGCGTACCGGGGGCCTGCGGCTCGAGGCCCTGTGGCCTCCCGGCGAGTTGGCGGCCGGCGGCGCAACAGCCGAGCAGGCCGGCGATCCCAACGCCCGCTCGCTGGTGCTGCTCGCCCGCTGGCGGGATTTCGAGATGCTGTTGACCGGCGATGCCGAGGCGGAGGCTGTGCCGATGGACCCAGGACCGCTCGACGTGCTCAAGGTCTCCCACCACGGCAGCGCCGACGCCGGGCTCGCAGCGTTGCTGGACCGCGCGGCGCCGCGCCTTGCGGTGATCTCCGTCGGGGCCGAAAACCCCTTCGGACACCCCGAGCCCGGGACCATGGCCACACTGGAGGCCCACGGCGTTCCGGTGCTGCGGACCGATGTCGACGGGTCGGTGACGATCGAAGCGGCAAAGCGTGACGCGCGGGTCGACACCGAGCGCTGACCGCCGTGCCCGCTTGCGATCGGCGCCTCAACGAATGGACTACCGTGAATAGGGAATCGTCGGGCCTCCGGGGTTCAGCCGTCCGCAGGAGGTCGAGAATAGGTAGCGAGGCAAGGATGCTTCCCGTCTATCCAAATCCGATCCCATCGCACGACCGACTCTCGGGGATGGGATCCCTGTTCGGCCGTGCAGGCGACTCCCTGTTCGGTCGTGTCGGGATCGTCTCGCTGGGTCTGGTCGGTGGGTTCGTGGTGCTGGCATTCGCACTGGTCGCCTCGCTGGCGACACAGGGATGGCCATTGAGCCCGGCGGGGAGCCGCAACGGTGCCGATCAGGTGCTGGAGATCGATGGCGCGCCCAGTGCCCCGCCTGCGGCGCGGCTGTCAGGGCCTTCGGCGAGTTCCCCGGCCGAGGTGACCAGCTCGGCCTTGCCTACCTTGGTGAGCGGGCCCCTGCAGGCGCCGCCAGGTGGTCGTGAAGGATCCAACGGTTCCCCCGGTGGAAAAGGCGGCAAGGGCGGCGGTCCTGGAGGACCGGGCGGCCCCAACTCGGTGCCGGCAACCGTCGACCCGATCTCCCCCAGCGCCGGGACCGTCGGCACTTCGGTGGAGCCGTCGCCCGGACCGCAGCCGCCGCCGACCCCTGGCCCGCAGCCCCAGACCCCGCAGCCGGCCGCGCCGCCAGGTACGGCGCCGGACGATGCGAATGGCACGGACAAGCCCCCGAAGCCTCACAAGCCCTCGAAACCCGACAAGCCCCCGAAACCCGACAAGTCGCCCAAGCCTGTGTCTCCGCTGCCCAAGGCCGACGATGACGCGCCCGCCGTGTTGCCTGCCGCCGCCGGCAAGGGCAAGAGCAAGAACAAGAAGCACGGCAAGTAGCCGCGCCGGGCCCGGCAATACACTCGCCGCATGGCCGACATGAAGCCGGCGTACCTGGTCGCTGGAACCGACGAGGCGAAGATCCACGCCACCCGGGTGCGCCTGCGCGCCCGCGCGGAGTCCGAGGGTGGGGCGACTGCCCTGGAGGTCTTCGAGCCGATCGAGGGGAGGGGAGCACCCGACGCGGACGCGTTCGTCGCCACGATCCCGGCGCTCTCGCTGACGACCGCTCGCCGCTACCTGCTCGCCGATGGGGTGGAGCGTTGGCGCGACGCAGAGCAGAAGGCGGTGTCCGCGGCGATCTCCCAGCTTCCACCAGATCTCACCGTCGTGCTGCTGGCCCGCGGCAAGGCACCGGCGAAGCTCGCGGCAGCGGTAAAGGGCGCGGGGGGAGAGGTGCTCAGCTACGACGCGCCGCGCGAGCGCGACCTCCCCCGGCGTCTGGTCGCGGACGCTGGCGAGCTTGGCTTCCGTCTCGAGCCTGAAGCGGCGCGGATGCTGGTGCAGCGGATGGGCGCCAGCCCGCTGCGGCTGGGTAACGAGCTGGATCGGCTCGCGCTCTGGGCCGGCGATGAAGGCGAGGTGACGGCAAGCGACCTCGAGGCGATGATCAGCGACGCCTCCGAGACCGCGGTGTGGTCGCTCTCGGATGCCCTGCTCGAGCGCGACGCGGAGCGGGCCCTTGCGATCGCGGAGCGGCTGATCGGCCAGGGCGAGAACGTCACCGGGCTGATCTACGGTGTCGCCTCACGGCTGCGCAAGGGCCACCTGGCGCTGGTGCGGCTCGAGGCCGGTGCGGCGCCCAAGCAGGTCGAGTCGGAGCTGGGCATGCACCCATACGCCGCGAAGCAGCTCGTCGCCCGCGTCCGTCACACCTCGCTGGAGCAGCTGCGCGAGGCGACCGCGGCGCTCGCCGACCTCGAAGTCTGGTGCCGGGGGGGCGCGGACTACGGCGACGACGTGGCGCTGACCCTGGCCCTGCGCCGCGCCGCGGGGGCGGCAGCCTGAGTCGGTCGGCCTAGCCTCGCGCGGCGACCTTCGCGGCCCGCGACTTCTTGCGCGCCCCGTTGCGCGGCGCGAGGCCGCCCTTCTGGACCGCCTTGTCGATGCGCGAGACGAGGGAGCGGTGCTCCGCCTCGATGGCTCCGGCGTCATTCGCGGCGACCGCCTGCTCGAGGCGATGGAAATGGGTCTTGACGGCGCTGGTCAGCCTGCGGTTTTCCGCCTGCTCGCGTGCGCTGCGTAAGATCCGCTTCTTCTGTGAGGCTATGTTGGCCATCTTTGTGAGCGCGGAGCCGGGAACTCCCGGCTCAGAGCGGCCGCCGACTATAGCCAACTAGCTTGGAACGACCCCAGGCCCCCGACAGCCCAGAGCAGTCAGGTTCCGAGCTCGAGCTCGACGCGGCGGAGCGCACTGCCGAGGCATTCGAGCCCGGTGAGGAGCTGGCCGGCCCCCCGGCGCCAGGTGAGCGCGCCGGGAGGATCGCCCGCTCCACCGCGTTTTTCTCGATCGCGACCGCCGCGTCGCGCATCGCCGGCCTTGTGCGCGAGATCGTCGCTGCCAGCTATTTCGGCGTGAAGGGGCCGATGTCTGCCTTCACGATCGCGTTCCAGGTGCCCAACCTTGTGCGCAGCCTGTTCGCCGACGCGGCGATCCAGGCCGCCTTCGTGCCCGTCTTCACCGAGCAGCTCGAGAAGGGCAACAAGCGCGAGGCCTTCCGCCTTGCTTCGACGCTGATCTTCGCGGTGACGATGTTCCTCGGGGCGCTGACGGCGCTGTTCGTGCTGCTGGCGCCGGTGCTGATGCCGATCTTCGCCCCCGGCTTCGGCCCCGAGCTCGTCGACCTCACAGTGACCCTGTCGCAGCTGCTGTTCCCGATCCTGATCATGCTCGGCACCACGGGGATGGTCGTGGGGGTGCTCAACAGCTACGACCGCTTCGGCGCCTTTGCGATCTCGCCGTTCTTCTGGAACGTCGCGATCATCGCGGTGCTGGTGGCGCTGGCGCCGGCCTTCTCGGAGGACCACCGCATCTACGCCTACGCGATCGGGGTGCTGGTGGGCACGGCGGTGCAGCTGCTGATCCCGGCGGTCGACCTGCGCAAAACGCCGTTTCGGTTTACGCGTTCGCTCAACTGGCGCGCGCCGCAGGTGCGGCGGGTGCTGCTGCTGATGCTGCCGGTGACGATCAGCCTCGGGCTGATCAACTTCAACCTCGTCATCAACAGCTTCTTCGGGACGCTGGTGTCCGATCGTGCCCCGGCCGCGATCGACAAGGCGTTTCGCATCTACATGCTGCCGCAGGGGATCTTCTCGGTGGCGGTGGCCACGGTGCTGTTTCCGACCCTGGCCCGCTTCGCCGCCCGCGGCGCTCGCGACGACCTGCGCAATACGATGGCCAACGGGATGCGCCAGATCGTGCTGCTGCTGGTCCCGGCGATGGCGGCGATCCTGGTCCTCTCGGAGCCGATGATCCGGCTCGTCTACGAGCGCGGCGAGTTCGATGCATCGCAGACAGACCTGGTCGCCGTCGCTCTGTTCTGGTTCGCCTTCTCGCTTCCCTTCAACGGCCTCTTCCTGCTCCTGACGCGCACCTTTTTCAGCCTCCAGCAGCCCTGGGTGCCGACCGCGATCGCCGCGGTCAACCTCGCTTTCACGGCACTGGCCGCGCTGGCGCTTTACGGCCCGTTCGGCGTGGGAGGGATCGTCGCCGCGACCGCGATCGCCACCGCCGCCAGTGTCATTGCCCAGTGCGTGGTGCTGCGCCGAGAGCTCGGCGGCCTGCAGCTGGGGAGGCTGGCCGACAGCACGGCCCGGATCGGGACTGCCGCGGCCGCCCTGGCCGGGATCTCGTACGTCGTGTGGGACGTGGTCGACTCCGCACTCGGGCGCTCGCTCGGCGGTCAGATCGGCTCGCTCGGACTCGCGCTGGCCGCCGGGACCTGCGGCTACCTCGCGCTGCTGCGGCTGCTGCGGGTGCGCGAGCTGGACCAGATCCTGCGCCTGGTGCGCAGCCGCTGACCAGGGGACGAGCCGTTGCTTGGGGCGTCCGATTACCTGCTGGGAGCCGCGGAGACCGCCGCGGTGCTGGCCGCCGCGGCGGCGGGGGCGACGCGGGTGCGGGCGAGGCTGCTGCCCGGTTGGTCCGGGCCTCCGGGCTGGCTCGCCGACGCGCTGTTGGCAGCCGCGCTGCTGCTCTGGATGGCGGAGCTGCTCGGCGCTTTCGGCCTGTTCGAGGAGGTTTCGTACGTCGTTTGCGTGGTCGCCGCGGGGCTGGGCCTGCGCCTGCTGGTGGGGATGCCGGCGGCGGCCGCCGGCGCCGATGCATCGACCCGGGCGGCCACCTCCTGCCCGCCGGCCCCGCCTTCCGGCACCGCGCTCACCGCGGCCGCCCTCGCGGTGGCCGGCCTGGCGGTCGCCCATTGGTCGATCGGTGTCCGGCTGGCCCTCGACACCGGCATTACCAACTTCGACTCGACCTGGTACCACGGGCCGTTCGCGGCGCTGTTCGCGCAGAGCGGCTCGACCTTCGATCTCGAGTTCATCGCCCCGCAATTCCTCGCCTGGTTCTACCCGGCCAACTCCGAGCTTCTGCACGGCGCCGGCATCCTCGCCTTCGGCCGCGACATCCTCTCGCCGCTGCTGAACCTGGGATGGCTCTGCGGGACCCTGCTGGCGGCGTGGTGCGTCGGGCGTCCCCACGGGGTCGGGCCGCTTTCGCTGATCGGAGTCGCGGCGGTGCTCGTCTCCGGCTCGCTGGCGGACCAGTCGGGCTCGATGCGCAACGACATCCCGGCGATCTTCTTCCTGCTCTTGGCGGTCGCCGTGGCCGTCAACGCGCGCGCGGCGGGACGCGAGGGCTGGCTTGCTCCCGGTGCCCTGGTCGTCGTCGGGCTTGCGGCCGGGCTCGCCGCCGGTGTCAAGCTCAACTACCTTGCGCCGGCCGCAGGGCTTGCGGTCGGGCTGACGGTGATCGCCCCGGCGGCAAGCCGCCGGCGGACCGCGGCGATGGTCGGCCTGCCGTTGCTCGCCGGGTGCGGCTACTGGTTTCTCCGCAATCTCGTCCATGCCGGCAGCCCGCTTCCCTGGGTCAAGTCGGTCGGGCCGCTGTCGCTTCCGGCTCCCGACCAGGCGCTGGGGGGCCGCGAGCAGCACTCGGTGCTCTCCTACGTCCTCGACGGCTCGGTCTGGGACGACTGGTTCTTCGGTGGCCTGCACGACGCCCTCGGCACGCTGTGGCCGCTGCTGGTGGTTCTCGGGCTGGCGGGGCTGGCCGCCTGCTTCGCACGCGGCCGGGAGCCGCTGCTGCGAGTGCTCGGCGTCGTGGGGGTGTCATGCGTTGTGGCTTGGGCGGCCAGCCCGGCCTCGGCCTCCGGTCCCGAGGGCATGCCGCTCGGGTTCGAGTCGGGGCTGCGCTACCTGGCTCCCGGGCTGATCCTCGGTCTCGCCCTGCTTCCCGTCGCTGCCGGTCCGGGCGGGGGCCGCGCGCTGGTGCTGCTCGCCGCCCTGCTGGCGGCGCTGGCCTGCGCGGACTCATCGGGGCTTCCCTGGTACTCGGGCTACGTCGCCGGGGCGCTCGCGGCGGGCGCGGCGGCCG
>JBBPIM010000032.1:0-22845 GCA_038040325.1 Candidatus Mayfieldus profundus | reverse complement strand
CGACGATCAGGTCGGCGTTGTCCATCGCGTAGTTGGCGGTGCGGGTGCCGTGCATCCCCAGCATCCCCAGCCAGTGCTCATGCGGGGCCGGGAAGACGCCCAGGCCCATCACGGTCGAGGTGACCGGGAACTTGTCGGCGAGGCAGAGCTCGCGCAGCTCCTCCGAGGCGTTTGCGTTGACCACGCCGCCGCCGCTGTAGATCACCGGGCGGCTGGCGTTGGCCAGCGCCTTGGCGGCGATGCGGATCTGCTTGATGTTTCCCTCGGTGGAGGGCTTGTAGCCGGGCAGCTCGACCGGGTCGGTGTCCGGCTCGTAGTCGATGTCGGCCCGTGAGAGGTCCTGGGGAATGTCGATCAGCACCGGTCCCGGCCGCCCGGTCGAGGCGACGTGGAAGGCCTCATGCACGTACTGGGGGATGTGACGGGGGTCGGTGACCTGGAACGAGTGCTTGACGATCGGCAGCGTTATGCCGGTGACGTCGGCCTCCTGGAAGCCGTCGGTGCCGATCAGGTCGGTGCGGACCTGACCGGTAATGAACACGGTCGGGACCGAGTCCATGATCGCGTCCGCGATCGCGGTGACCAGGTTGGTGGCGCCGGGCCCCGAGGTGGCAAAGGCGACGCCGACGCGCCCCGAGGCCTTGGCATAGCCCTCGGCCGCATGCCCCCCGCCCTGCTCGTGGCGCACCTGGATGTGCTTGACCTCGGCGTCGTAGAGCGCGTCATATGTGGGCAGGTTGGCGCCGCCGGGGATGCCGAAGACGTGCTCGACGCCCTCGGCCTTGAGCGACTCCATCAATGCATCGGCTGCGCGCATGGGCGAGCGATGGTAGCAGCGGCCCTGTGGCTGGCCAGCAGGGTTTTTGGCGCCCGATCAGCGGCCGGTCAGCTTCGAAATCCCGCTGCGAACCGAGCCCAGCACCCCGCCCTCGAGCTCTCCAGGACGCCAACGCGTCTTGGGTACGATCGCGCGCTCGATCACCCGGTCCTGGTAGCGCTCGATGATCGCCAGCATCGAGCGAACCAGCTCGTCTCCGAGGAAGTGCGGCTCCAGGCCGAGGTCGAGCAGCTTGGTGTGGGTCGGGTTGTAGTAGTGCTCCTCCAGCTCGACCCGCGGGTTGGGGAAGGTCTTCACCTCGACCTGGTGACCGACCTCGCCGGCGCAGCGCTGCACCAGGTCGGCCAGCTCGGCGACCGAGAACTGCTCGGTGAACTGGTTGAAGACCCGAAACTCGCCAAGCTCGGCCGGGTTCTCGGCGGCCAGCTCGACGCAGCGCAGGGTGTCGCGGATGTTGAGGAAGCCGCGGGTCTGTCCGCCCTTGCCGTAGACGGTGAGCGGGTGGCCGATCACCGCTTGAACGCAGAAGCGATTGAGCACGGTGCCGAAGGTCTCGTCGTAGTCGAAACGGGTGACCAGGCGCTCGTCGCGGGCGGTCTCGTCGGTCTCGATCCCGTAGACCACGCCCTGGTTGAGGTCGGTCGCGCGCATGCCCCAGATCCGGCAGGCGAAGTGGATGTTGTGCGAGTCGTGGACCTTGGAGAGGTGGTAGAGCGACCCGGGCTGCTTGGGAAACGGCAGTGTGTCCTTGCGACCCTTGTGCTCGATCTCGATGTAGCCCTCTTCGATGTCGATGTTGGGCGTGCCGTATTCGCCCATCGTCCCCAGCTTGATCAGGTGGCAGTCGGGCACGCGGTCGCGCAACGAGAACAGCAGGTTCAGCGTGCCGATCACGTTCGTGTACTGAGTCTCCACCGCTGCCTCACGCGACTGCATCGAGTAGGGCGCGGAGGCCTGCTCGCCGTAGTGGATCACGACCTCGGGCGAGAACTCCGCAACCACGCGGTCGAGGAAGTCACCGTCCTCGATGTCTCCGACCTGGGCGGAGATCTCGTGCCCGGAAACCTGGCGCCAGGCGTCTATCCGCTCCTCGAGGGTGAGGATCGGCGTGAGCGAGTCGGTGGACTGCTGGAGGTGCCAGCGCCGCCGGGAGAAGTTGTCTACGACCGCGACCTCATGGCCTCGGTCCGAGAATCTCAGGGCCGTCGGCCATCCCAGATAGCCGTCGCCCCCGAGAACGAGAACGCGCATGACCGCGGAAGGTAGCGGAAGCGCCAGCGGCCGCGGCGCCCTGACTAGCATGGCTCAGATGCACCGGGCAGCCCTCGTCGCGATCCTGCTGCTCGCCCTGTGCCTGCGGATCGGCTTCGCGCTCACCCCGGCAGACCCCCAGGCGCCGGACTCCCGCGGCTACGCGCGGATCGCCCAGAGCCTCTATCAGGACGGGCGCTTCGAGCAGCGGGGCAACTTCGTCGCCGGCGAGACACAGGAGTCCAGCAACTACTCACCGGGCCTGCCGATCTTCGTCGCGGGCCTCTACGAGCTGAGCGGCGGCGTGCACCCCGAGTTCGCGCGGATCGTGCTGGCGATCATCGGAACGGTCGGGGTGTTCCTCGCCTACCTGCTCGGCCGCAGGTTCGGCGGCCCGATCGCCGGCCTGATCGCCGCGCTGCTGATGGCCACCTACCCCGCGATGCTCGAGTTCCAGTCGATGATCATGACCGAGCCACTGGCGACAACCCTTCTGGCGGGCGCGCTGCTGGCCTGTTTCCGGGCCTCCGATCGCGGCGGCACGCTCGCCTGGGCGCTACCCGGGCTGCTGCTGGGACTGATGGCGATGGTGCGCCCCGAGTACCTGATGTTCGGGGCGCTGCTCCCGCTGCTCGCACTGTGGCGGTCGCGCCGGGCAACTGGTCCACGCCCGGCACTGGTGGCCGCGGTGGCTGCCGCGTTAGCGTTCGCGATCCCGATCCTGCCCTGGACCATCCGCAACGCCATCGTTCTCGATCGGCTGGTGCCGATCTCGACGGGCTCGGGGAAGGTCCTCTATATCGGCACCTACCTACCCACCGGCGGCGACGGCACCGAGCTCAGACAGGAGCTGCTGGAGCGCGACCCGGCAATGCGCCGCCGGCTCGTCAACGAGCTCCAGCCGGCGCGCCCGGCCGCCGCCGACCCGTGGCCGCTGTTCTCGCAGCTCGAGCCGGCCGAGGGCCTGGACCCGCAGGTCCGCCTCTCCCAGCGGCTGCGGGGCGAGCGCGTGGTCGAGCTGGAACAGGTCCTTGACCAGGTCGCCGCCCGTCGCTATCCGGGCACACCGACCGATGTGGCGCTGGGGCGAATGGGCCGTCACAACCTGTCCAGCAACTTCGGCGACGACCCGTTCGGCATGGGAGAGATGCTGGCCCGCAAGGCCTACGAGGCGTGGATCACGGGTCCCCGGGCGACCATGCTCGAGACTCCCTGGAGGATCTGGCACGCCCTGATCGTCGCCTTCGCGCTGCTCGGCATGATCGTGGTGGCGCAGCGGCGGCGCTGGGAGGCGGTGCCGTTCGCGCTGCTCGCCCTCGCCGCGACCGCACTCAGCGCCCTGCTGATCGCATCGCCGCGGCGGGTGATCGTGATCCTGCCGGTCCTCGCGGCGCTGGCCGGAACGGGCGTGGTCTGGCTGGCCGAGCGCCTGCGGGCCATGCGGGCGGCGCCCTAGCCCGTCCCTATCCTTCCGCCGATGTCAACGCGCGCCTCCGCCGCGCTGGGCGTTCGCTTCCGTTCGCTGGTCGTGATCAACGGCCGCTGGACGCTGGCGATCCTGGCGCTGATCGTGGTCTGCGGCCTGGTGCTGCGGGTCGACCGGGCGACGCATCCTCACGCCGACGCGGGCGATGACGCGCGGGCCTACTTCTCGCTGGCGAAGTCGCTTTACGAGGACGGCAGCTACGGCGGACCGACCTTCCGCGACGCCGACGACTGGTCGCCGGGAACACCTCTGCTGGCCGCCGGCGTCTACTACGTGACCGGGGGCGTGCGCGACAACGCTGCGCGGCTCCTAATCGCACTGATGGGGGCGGCGGCGATCGTCGTCGCCTACCTGCTGGGCAGGCGGATCTCCTGCCGGCCGGCCGGGCTGATGGCGGCGGCGGGTGTGGCCTTCTACCCACCGTTCGTGCACACCACCGGTGCGCTGCTGTCCGAGCCACCGGCGCTGCTGACCCTGCCCGCCGCGGTGCTGGCCTTTCTCTGGGCGGCCGAGCAGGAGCGCCCCTGGGCATGGCTGCTGCCTGGCCTGTTGTTCGGCCTCACGGCGCTGTTCCGGCCCGAGTACCTGTTCGTGGCCCTGGTCTTCATCGCGCTGGCGCTGTACCGGGTCTGGCGCGAACGCGGGCCTCGCCCGGGCACCGCCGCGGCCGGGCTGATGCTGGCCGCGTTTCTGGTCTGCATCGTCCCCTGGACGATCCGCAACCTCGTCGTGCTCGACCGTTTCGTCCCGCTCTCGACCGGCAGCGGCAAGGCGCTCTACGTCGGCTCGTACCTGCCCGCCGACGGCGACTACCAGCGGGTCAAGGCCACACTGGTCGAGCGCTATCAGGGCCGCGTTCTCGAGCCTGGCTCCGAGGCGCTGGAGCGCGTGGACCCGGTGCCGCTGTTCGACCGCGTGGCGGCGCGCTATCCCGACCTCGAGCGCGACCAGGCGCTGGGCAAGATCGGCCGGGCCAACCTCGAGGAGTACCTGACCGATCAGCCCCTCGACTACCTGGCGATGCTGGCTCGCAAGGTCGGGGGGATGTGGGGCACCGGCGTGGGCCCGGCGATGGACTCGACCGTGGGGCGCATCGCGCAGCGGGCCCTGCTGCTGCTGGCGCTGTGCGGCTTCGGTGTGTTCGTCTGGCGGCGCCGCTGGTGGGAGCTGGTCGCCTTTGCGGTCCCGATCGGGGTGATCACCGCGATCGGGGCCATCACCCTGGCCAGCAACCGGCGCAACGAGATCCTGATGACGCTGGTGATCCCGCTGGCGGCCACGGCCCTCGCCCGGGCCGGCGCCATCGTCCGCCGGCGGCTGCGCGAGCGACACGACGGTCGGGTGCCTGCCGCGGGGCCCGCAAGCGCCTGACCGGCGCCGCGGCGGGCGCTCCCTATCCTCCAGTCGCCGTGAGCCCCCTGGCGAGCCTGTTCCCCGACGAGCTGACCGCGCTGCGAAGCGCCGGTCTGATCGCCGCTGCGGGCATCATCGCCTTCGCGATCTGGCGCCGGCGCACGTTGCGCAACGCCGACGTCCTGATCCTGATCTTCGCCGGCCTGGCCCTGGCGATCGTCTCCGGGACCGAGATCACCGACCAGCTGCTGGAGGCGTTCTCGTTCGAGCGCGGCAATGGTGGGCGCATCCTTGGCCTCGCGGTGTTCGCGATCTTCGTGCTGTTCCTGCTGATCCTGCGGGCGCTGTCGCAGGCCAGCCGCAACTCGCGCGAGCTGTCGGCGGTGCTCGAGGGCCTCGCCTGGGAGGAGTTCCGGTCCGCCGGGCTGCCGGACCGCTTCGGCGGCAGGGTCGCGGTGCTGGTGCCCGCCTACAACGAGGCGGAGAGCATCGCCTGGGTGCTGGACCGCATCCCCGGCGAGGTGTGCGGCCGCGAGACCTCGGTGCTGGTGGTCGACGACGGATCGCGCGACGGGACCGGCGAGGTGGCGGCCGCGCATGGTGCCGCGGTGGCCCGCCATGTAATCAATCGCGGGGGAGGCGCAGCGCTGCGCACCGGCTACCGGCTGCTGGCGGACTCGGAGGCGGAGATCGTCGTCACCCTCGACGCCGACGGCCAGCACCTCCCCTCCGAGATGGAGCGGCTCGTACAGCCGGTGTTGAGCGGCAAGGTCGCCGTCGCCCACGGCTCGCGGGTGCTCGGGGAGGCCGAAGGCAACCACTTCGCGCGCGAGCTCGGCATCGTCTTCTTCAACCGGGTCGTCTCCTTCATCACCCGCACCCACGTCACCGACTGCTCCAACGGCTACCGCGCCGTGCGCGCCGACCTCCTGCCGCAGCTGGCGCTGCGGCAGGAGCAGTTCCACACGTCGGAGTTCCTGATCGAGGCGATCAAGCGGGGGATCCCCGCCGAGGAGGTACCGGTCACGGTTGTGAAGCGCATGCACGGCCATTCCAAGAAGCCGGCCGTGCTCCGCTACGGCGTCGGGTTCGCCAACGCGATCGTGCGTACCTGGCTCAGGTAAGAGCCGACGGCTTAGTCGACGACCTGGAAGTGCCTCAGCGCCGGCTTCGGGTCCTTGTTCTTGGCCTTGTCGATCGCGCGGGCCTTGAACACGTGTTCCCCGGGCTCCAATGGGCCAAACCGCTTCGGCGACAAGCAACGGCGCCAGCGGCTGTGGTCGAGCTTGCACTTCAGCGTTGAGGGCTCGTCGGCCCTGAAGCCGAACATAGGCGTGTGGTCGTGAGTCCTGCCCCTCGGGCCGAAGGTGATCTTCGTTTGTGGGTCATCCCTGTCAACGGCCGGCGGCTGCGGCGGCGGGGGCGGGCTGAAGGTGCAGGGTCCGGAGAGCGGGGAGACCTGGCCAGTGGACGGGTTGAGGAAGTACCGCTGCTCGGCCGCGTTGTTGGTGTCGTCGAGCTCCAGGAACCGGTTCAAGGGGTCGAACTCGGAGTGCAGACAGTAGTTGCCTGGGGGCGCCCCGTTGAGGGGGATCTCCTGTCCGTCCAGGTAATAGCCATACTCGTCGTACCAGCCGATCGAGATGCCCTGAAGGTCGGGATTGCAGGAGTCGTAGTAGTCGTTGTTCGGCGCGCCCGGGAGCGAGGTGTCGAAGGGGGCGACGTCGAGCAGGCAGAAGCTGACCTTGCTCGAAGCGCCGACCGGCTGCCCGGTCGCCTCGCTGAGCAGCGTGTAGGTGCCGGCGTCGTTGACGTGGAAGTGGCCGTGCGATGGGTGATAGATCATGCACCCGGCGGGGTGCGGCTGGATCGTGGTGTCGATGCCCCGGTTGAAGACATCGTTCCCGTTGCCGTCCTGGTAGACGTTCTGGTCCACCGCGAGATCGTTGAGGGCGTCGCCGTCGCCGTCGCAGTCCTCGCTGCTCGCCGGGCCCGCCGGGACGGTTTCCCACGGTCCCTGGCCGTGATTGGCCCACCCGTTGGTGAACCTGAACTCCCCGTTCTGAAGCTGGTAATCGAACGGAGATGTCGGCAGCGGGTTCGTCTGGATGTCCGGTACAAGCGGACCGGCAAGCGCCGACTGCGCCGCGCACAAAGCGAGCAGCAGCAACCCCAGAAGCGTCCTTGCCGTACGGCGTGAATTCACCCGGCCGCATGATTACACCTCCACAGGGCGCCGGCGGCGGACATGGCCGAATTTGCTACGCGCCCGGATGCGTGACGTCGGAAGGGTCGGGCAGGTAGAGGTCGGTGCCGCAGCGGTTGCAGACCTGCACATAGATCTTGTGGGTCTTGCCGCAGTTGGGGCAGGTGCGCTCGGGCTCGGCGTGCTCGGAGCGGTAGAGCACTACGGCGATCAGGCCGAAGATCAGCAGCACCGTCCCTACCGCGAACCAGATGAAGAAGGAGCTGCCCTTGGCGCGGCCGATAATGCCGGTGGCAAGGCCGAAGGTGACCGCGATCAGCACGTATTCGTAGCCCACAGCCACATTCTGCCCGGACAGGTGTCCAGCCGAGCGGGCCGGTCCCCGCCTACTGCTCGTCGAGCGGGCGATGCGAGCCGCCGCGCTCGTATACCTCGGCGCTGAGCGGGCGGGGGTGGCCGATCGAGCCGACCTCGGATATGTCGCGACGGAAGGGCAGGCTCACCGTCCAGTCCACCACCGCCCGCACCTTGCGGGCGGCGCCCGGGATCTGGCTCATGTGGTACGTGCGAGCCAACCACCAGGCGGGGAAGCCGCGGAAGGTGCGCTTGCCGATTCGCCCCACCGCCTTGTAGCGACCCAGGTTGACGAAGGCGGCGCTGTCCCGGTAGCGGAACGGCTGCGGCTCGCCGACGCCGAGCGCGGCTGCGATGTTGCGCGCCGCGACGGGCCCCTGGCGGACCGCCTGCTGCGCCGTCCCGGGGCTGTGGCCGCCGCCAGGTTCGGGGACCGCGGCACAGTCGCCGAGGGCCCAGACGGAGTCCAGTCCCTCGACGCGCAGGTACTCGTCGACCGGCACCCTGCCTTTCTCGTCAAGGGGCACGTTGAGCTTCTGGAGGCTGGGGTGCGGCGTGACCCCCGCAGTCCACACGACTGTGCGCGTGGCAAGGGTCTCCCCGGTCGAGAGGCTGGCGCTGTCGGCGGCCACCTCCTTGAGGGTCGTCCCGAGGCGTATGTCGATGCCGCGCCCCCGCAGCTCGCGCAACGCGTACTCGGCAAGCTTGAGATCGATCTCCGGCAGTACCCGGTCGGTGGCCTCGACCAGCACCCAGCGCATCCCGTGCAGCCGCGCCCGCGGGTAGCGGTCCATCGCATCGGCGGCGAAGTCCTGAAGCTCGGCCAGCGCCTCGAGGCCGGCGTAGCCGCCGCCGACGAACACGTAGGTGAGCAGCTCCTCGCGACGCGCCGGGTCCTCGGTCGCGTTGGCGGCCTCCAGCGTCTCGACCACGTGGTTGCGCAGCCAGATCGCGTCGGCCAGGCTCTTGAACCCGATCGCGTGCCTGTCCAGCCCCGGCACCGGCAGCACCCGCGAGACCGAGCCCAGCGCCAGCAGCAGTGCGTCGTAGCGGACCTCCTCGGTCTCGTCCTCGTGGGAGCGGATCGTCACCGTGCGCTGCGCCGGGTCGTGGTCGCAGACCGCACCGAGTCGCAGATAGGTGCGGCGCAGGATGTCCCGCAGCGGCGTGACCACGTGACGCGGCTCCAGCGTGCCGGCCGCGGCCTCCGGCAGGAACGGCGTGTAGAGCAGGAAGTTGACGTCGTTTACGAGCATCAGCCGAGCAGACTGCTTCGGCAACAGCCGCTCCAGCTCGCGGGCCGCATTGGCGCCGCCGAAACCACCACCGGCTATGACGACGTTCCACGCCATCCGACCTCCTTTCGCTCGCCGGACCCAAGTATGGCACTTTGTAACAGTGTGTTACAAAGTAATTTCCCGCACTAGGCACGCCTCCGCCCACGTGGGCCGAATTGAGCACCTCATGGGTGCCTAAGACGGCCCACGGGCCCGAGCGGAGCAGCTAGCGGCGCCGTGCCGCGAGGCCGGCAATCGCCAGGGCGGTGCCTGCGAGAACCCCGGCCGCGACCCATGCCGCACGCGGGTCAGGCTCATTCATGATCGCGCCGCGGGTGCCCGCCGACATCGCCGATCCGGCGGCGGCGCCCGAAAGCGCCGAGCCAAAGGACGCGGCCGAGCCGACCGAGAAGGCCGAGACGATGCTGCCGATGGAACCGATCGAGAGCACCGACCCGACCGAGCCGATCGAGAGCATCGAACCCTTCGATGCGATCGAGAGGTAGGAGTCCTCCGACCAAAGCGAGAGGGCCGATTCGCCCATCAGGCGCCCAGCTTCTCGCGGATCAGGCGCTGCACCTCTCCCCCGTCCGCGCGGCCCTTGGTCTCGCGCATGACCGCGCCGACGATGCGGCCGATCGCCTTGTCGTTGCCCGAGCGAACCTCCTCGGCCGCCTCGGGTTCGGCCTCGATCGCCGCCTCGACGACTCCCTCCAGCTCCGAGGAGTCCGCGATCTGCCCCAGTCCTTCGCGTTCGACGATCTCCGCCGGGTCTCCCCCCTCGGCGATCAGCACGGCGAGGACCTGCTTGCCAGCGCCGTGCGAGACCTGCCGGCCCTGGACCATCCGAACCAACCCCGCCAGCGCCTCGGGATCCACCTTCGACTCCGCGGGCCCAGCCTCTCCCCCGTCCTGACGTAGGGCACCCGCCAGCTCTCCGGTCACCCAGTTGGCGACGACCTTGGCCTCGACTCCCTCGGCCGCCTCCAGCGCCCGCTCGAAGTAGGCGGCCGTATCCGGCTCACCGGCGAGCAGCGTCGCCACCTCGGGCGCGAGGTCGAGCTGGTCGCGGTAGCGCTCGATGCGCGCCGCCGGCAGCTCCGGCAGCCCCTCGGCGGCCTCCCGCAGCATCTCCTCGGTCGGGGCCAGCGGCACCAGGTCTGGCTCGGGAAAGTAGCGGTAGTCGTGGGCGTACTCCTTGGAGCGCAGCGGGGTCAGCGTCCCGCTCGCCGGGTCGAAATGAAGCGTCTCCTGCTCGACCGGCTCGCCCGATTCGAGCAGCCCACGCTGGCGTTCCAGCTCGGCCTCCATCCCGCGCTCCAGGAAGCGGAAGCTGTTCATGTTCTTCAGCTCGGTCTTGACCCCGAGCTCCTCGCTGCCGGCCGGACGCAGCGAGAGGTTGGCGTCGACCCGCAGGCTGCCCTCCTCCATGTTCACGTCGGATACCCCGAGCTGGCGGATCGTCGTGCGGAGCAGCTGGGCCCACTCGCGTGCCTGCGCGGCGCCGCGCAGATCGGGCTCGGTGACGATCTCGACCAGCGGGGTTCCGCCTCGGTTGAAGTCCACCAGCGACGCGCCGGAACCGTGGATGCGCCCCGATTCGCCGACGTGGATCATCTTCGCCGCGTCCTCCTCCAGGTGCACGCGGTGGATGCGGACGTCGCCGAGCCGGCCGCCGCGAGCAAGCGGGATGTCGTACTGGCTGATCTGGTAGGCCTTCGGATTGTCTGGGTAGAAGTAGTTCTTGCGGTGGAAGATCGAGCGGGGCGCCACCTCGCACTCCAGCGCCGCCGCGATCATCAACGCGTAGCGGATCGCCTGCTCGTTGGGGACCGGGAGCACGCCGGGGTGCGCGAGGCAGATCGGACAGGTGTGGATGTTCGGCTCGTCGCCGAAGCTCAGCTCACAGCCACAGAACATCTTCGTGCGCGTGGAGAGCTGGACGTGGATCTCGAGGCCGATGACGGGCTCGAGATCTCGTTCCTCGTTCCTCGTTCCTCGTTCCTCGTGTTGAGGGCTCATCCGTACCCCAACTCCCGGATCTGCGACTCGCCCATCCCGAAGTGGTGGCCGACCTCGTGCAACACCGTCTGGCGCACCTCCTCGACGCTCGGGTTCGCCTCGCGGAAGATGACGATCCGCTGCACCCCCCCCATCGGGTCGTAGATGCCCATCAGCCCGTCGGGGTGGCTGTCCTCGACGATCACGGCGACGTCCCCCATCTGCTTCGCGATCTCCGGGGGCAGCGAGTCGAGCGCGTCACGCACCGCGTCGCGGCACTCCTGTTCGCTAAGCAATGTCAACCGCCCCCTCCATCCGGGCGCGCGTCGAAGCCGATCCCCTTCTCCAGCGCGAAGGCCGCGTCGAGGATCGCGTTCTCGCTGAAAGCCGGGCCGGCGATCTGAAAGCCCACCGGCAGCCGCGGCCCTTCCCCTTCCGGTTCGGCGAGCCCGGCGGGAATCGAGATGGCCGGGATTCCGGCAAGCGACATCGGCACCGTGAAGTAGTCGTTGAGATACATCGCCAGCGGATCGTCGGTCTTCTCGCCGAGGCGGAACGCGACCGACGGCGAGGTCGGCGTGACCACGAAGTCGAAGCTCTCGAACGCCTGGGCAAAGTCCTCGGCGATCTTGGTGCGCACCCGCTGCGCCTGTCCGTAGTAGGCCTCGTAGTACCCCGAGGACAGCGCGTAGGTGCCGAGCATGATGCGCCGTTTGACCTCCGGGCCGAAGCCGGTGTCGCGCGTGGACTCGTACATCTCGGTGAGGTCGGCCGAGTCGGCCCGCAGGCCATAGCGGACGCCGTCGTAGCGGGCGAGGTTGGCCGATGCCTCGGCGGGGGCGATCACGTAGTAGGCGGAGATCCCGTGGTCGGCGTGGGGCAGCGGCGCCTCGGCGACCTCTCCTCCAAGCTCGGCGATCGTCTTCAGCGACGCCTCGAAGGTGGAGCGAACTCCGGCCTCGACCCCGTCGGTCGCCAGGCCCTCGGGGACCGCGAAGCGCAGCCCCTTCAGGTCCTCGCGGGAGGGTAGGGAGATGCCGCCCTCGATCCCGACCGAAGTCGAGTCGCAGGGATCGCGGCCTTCGAGCGCCCCCAGCAGCAGGGCGGCGTCGGTGACGTCTCGAGTCAGCGGCCCGCACTGGTCCAGCGAGGAGGCAAAGGCGATCATCCCGTAGCGCGAGACGGCCCCGTAGGTGGGCTTGAGCCCGACGATCCCGCACAGCGCGGCCGGCTGGCGGATCGAGCCGCCGGTGTCGGTGCCGATCGCACACGGTGCCAGGCCCCCGGCCACCGCCGCGGCCGACCCGCCCGACGACCCACCCGGGACCCGCTCGATGTCCCAGGGGTTGAGCACGGGCCCGAACGCGGAGTTCTCGTTCGAGGAGCCCATCGCGAACTCGTCCATGTTGGTCTTGCCCAGCAGCGAGGCCCCGGCGGCGTCGAGGTTGCGCACCGCGGCCGCCGTGTAGGGCGGCCGGTAGCCCTCGAGGATGCGCGAGGCGGCGGTGGTGTCGACCCCTTCGGTGCAGAAGATGTCTTTGACCGCGACCGGGATTCCTGCCAACGCTCCGCTGCCGTTGCTCGTTGCTCGTTGCTCGTTGCTCGGGTCATGCCTCCAGAGGTAGGCGTTCAGCTCGTCGCCGGCGGCCGCCTGCAACCAGGCATCCCGGTACTCGGCAGCCGACAGCTCCCCCGAGCGGATCCGCTCGGCGGCCGCGGCGACCGTCAGCTCCAGCAGCTCGGCCATGAACCTAGGCCCCGGCCTCGGCCTGCGGCGAGGGAACCCGGAACGCGCCCTCTGCCGGGTCGGGAGCGGGCTCCAGCACCTTGTCCTTGGGCCAGCTCGGGCGCGGCTCGTCGGGCCTCAGCACGTTTTCCAGCTCGACCACGTGCGAGGTGGGCTCGACGCTGTCGAGGTCGAGCTCGCCGATCCGGTCCACGTGCTCGAGGATTCCCGAAAGCTCGCGCGACATCGTCTCCACCTCCTCCTCGCTGAGGCCGAGGCGGGCCAGCCGCGCCACGTGCAGCACTTGCTCGCGGTCGATCACGCGGCGGATTCTAGGTCTGCACGGCAGTGATGTCGGCGTCGAGCAGAGGGCGAAGCCCGATTGCGAGGCGAGAGGCTGGTGGATGTTGGTTTTGTGAGGCCGGATAGGATGCCGCCCGCCATGCGGGGAGAACGAGCGGAGAAGTTCGTCGTCGCCAACCTGCGGCTGCTGGCGGTGACGTTCGCCGTGGTCGGCTTCCTTTTCATCGCCTTCCCAGACGGGGTGCTGGACGTGATCTCCGACCTTGGCGACGAGATCGGCGACTTCACCCGCGCGCCCGACACCGTCGAGAAGTTCTGGCTGGCGCTGGCCTTCGCCTACATGGTGGTGATCGCCGGGATCTGCGCTGTGGCGCAGGCAGACGTGGTCCGCTACCGGCCGTTCCTTCTGGTGCTCGCGGCGGGCAAGACGGCCTCCTCGCTGAGCGCGCTCGGCTTCTACCTGTTCGACCAGGACGTCTTCATCTACCTGCTCAACTTCCTGGTCGACGGCTACCTCGCCTTCCTGTCGCTGTGGCTGTGGTCGCTGGCGGGGAGGGTCGCGCGGCCGGCCGCACCCGGTTGAAGGCGCTCGCCGGGGCTCTCCGCCGCCGAGCAGCGGACCCTGGCGGCGATCTGCGAGGCGATGGCGCCGGGCTACGACGGGCTGCCGGCGGCACAGCGTGACGTGGACGTCGCCGGGCCCCTAGCCCGCTTCCTGGCCGAGCTTCCCCCCCGCAACATCTCCCGCCTGAGGTTGGGCCTGCGGGCCTTCGAGTGGTTGCCCTTCCCCTGGCGCTTCAGCCGCCTCGACCTGGCGGCGCGAGAGGACTTCCTCCAGAAGATGGAGGGCTCGAGCTTCGGCCTCCACCATGACCTGCTGATGATGGCCAAGGCGCTGTGCACGTTCGGCTACGCGGTGGTGCCGGAGGTGAAGCAGCGCGTCGGCTACTCGGTGACATGCGCCATGGCCGACGGCTCGGTCCCGGAGCCCGCCGGATCGCTCGGCGACACCGAACCGCGAGAGGCGGGTGAGGAGTGCGAGGTGGTGATCGTCGGCTCGGGAGCGGGCGGCGCCCCTGCCGCAGCGAGCCTCGCCGAGGCTGGCGTGGACGTCGTCGTGCTGGAGGCGGGAGGCCACTTCGACCGCGACAGCTACCCGATCGAGCCGATCGAGGCGATCGCGGCGCTCTACCGCGAGGCGGGCCTGACGGTCGCCGAGGGCCACCCGCCGATCACGGTGCCGGTCGCCCGCGCCGTCGGCGGCACAACCGTGATCAACTCGGGGACCTGCTTCCGCGCGCCGGACGCCGTGCTCGAAGACTGGCGCGACGAGTTCGGCATCGCCTGGGCGACCGAGCTGGAAGCCGAGTACTCCGAGGCGGAGGAGTTCCTGCGAGTCACCCCGGTCGATCCCGACCGAATGGGGCGCAACGGACAGCTGGCGATGGAAGGGGCGCAGGCGCTCGGCGCCAGCGGCGGCCCGATCAGCCGCAACGCGGGCAACTGCGTGCAGTGCAGCTCCTGCCCGTTCGGCTGCGCGATCGACGCCAAGCGCGGAATGCACGTCTCCTATCTGCCGCGCGCGGTGGCCGCGGGAGCGCGGGTGCGCCAGCGGGTCGAGGTGCAGCGGGTCCTGCTCGAGGACGGTCGCGCCGTCGGGGTGGAGTGCCTGGCCGGCGCCGAGGGCGACAGCAACGGCCGGCGGCGGCCCTACACCGTCCGCGCCCAGTCGGTGGTGGTCGCCGGGGGGGCGCTGGGCACGCCGGAGCTGCTGCTGCGCTCGGGGCTGGGGGGCGGGCAGGTCGGTCGCAACCTGCGCGTGCATCCGGCGGCCTGGATCGGTGCCCGCTATAAGGAGGAGGTGCGCGGCTGGGAGGGCGTGATGCAGAGCTATTACATCGACCAGTGGGAGCCACAGGGCATCCTGCTGGAGGCGACCTTCACGCCGTTTCCCTTCGGCGGCGCCTGGCTGCTCGGCACCGGGCGAAAGCACCAGGAGGCGATGCTCGGCTTCAGCCGCGTCGGCTCGATCGGCGTCCACCTCTCCGACCGCTCCTCGGGGCGGATCGGCCTGCATGGCGACGGGTCGCTGCGCGCCAGCTACAAGCTGACCCGCGACGACGCGGCCCGCCTGCGTTTCGGGATCGCCCGTGCCGCCGAGGTCCACTTCGCGGCCGGGGCGACCGAGGTCTACCCCAACATCGGCCGGATCGGGGTGCTGAAGCGCGAGCAGCTCGCCGACTTCGAGGCGACCGAGGTCAAGCCCGCCGAGTTGCGACTGGAGGCCTTCCACCCGATGGGCACGGCGCGGATCGCCGCCGACCCGAAGGCCGGCGTCTGCGCCGTGGACGGCTCGGTCAACGGGACGGAGGGCCTGTACGTGGCGGACGCGTCGCTGTTCCCTACCTCGGTCAGCGTCAACCCGATGATGACGATCATCGCGTTCTCCAAACGGGTCTCGGCGGGACTTGCCGAGCGGCTCTGAGCCCCTAGCCGTCGCGGGTGCGCTCGTCGCGGGTCGAGCGCCAGGACCCGTAGGTGATCCACCCCGCGGCCAGCAGGCCGAGGTAGAGGCCGACCTCGCGGTCGAGGCCGCCAACCGGGTCGATCAAGCGGTAGAGCACGAGCAGCGTCGCGATCGCCCCAACCGGGGCGGTTAACGCGCTCGACGTGATCGGCACGTCGGTCTTGGCGTTCGCCGCGGCGAACACGGCGACGCCGACCCCGGCGAGGGCCGCGATCAGCAGGATCACGTCGACGACGTCGAAAGCCCGCCAGGCGTCCGCCTCGCCGAACCAGGGGAGGAACAACGCCACCAGCAGCAGCGCCCCTCCGGCGCCGGCGAGCCAATCGCCGCTGCGAAGCCGCTCCAGCCTCATCGAAAAGAGGGCCGCCCGGGGCGCCGTGCCGGCGCACCCGGGCGGCCCGAACTCCCTAGGCCGAGGGGGGCGCTCCGCCGCTGGATGGAGGCGGTGGGGGCGGAGGCGGAGGCGCGGAGGGCGGCTCGCTTGGGGAAGGACTCGGGCGATCTCCAGTGTCGCCCGGCCCATCGCCGCCTCCGAGACGGTCGGCAGCCTCACCGAAGGAGGTGCCCTCCTCCTGCATCGCCATATAGCCGCCGATTGCGACTCCTGCCGATGCCAGCAGTCCCAGGAACAGCCCGAGCTTGCGGGACGCATCCCCGATCGGATCAATGACCCGGTAGAGCACGAACAGTGTGGAGAGACCACCCAGCACGGTCACGATGACGGTGGTCGGCATCTCAACCTGCGAGCCGGTGCCCTTCAGGACCGCGGCGGTCACCGCCGCAATCACGGTCAGGAACAACAGCAGATCGATCCAGCTGAACGACTCCCACGCGCTGGCCGTGACGCTTCCGGTGTCGACCGTCGGCGCACCGAACTGCTCAGCGATCTGGTTCGCCTGCTCGGCGGCTTGCTCGACCGCGCTCGGAAGTCCGAACCATGCGAAGAACATGAAGATGAAGAGCAAGACGCCCGACACTGCGGCGATCTTTTCGCCCTGGGTCAGTCTGGTTAGGTCCATCTGGCTATGCCTCCATGGGGCTAGGGGGTTCGGCGTGACCCTACAACCTGAGGGGGTCGAAAGTTAGCCGCCGCGGGAACGGGCGGCGGCGAGGGTGTTGACCAGCAGCATCGCGATCGTCATCGGCCCGACTCCGCCGGGCACGGGGGTGATTGCGCCGGCCACCTCGCGGGCAGCCTCGAAGTCGACGTCGCCTGTCAGACCGTCCTCCGTGCGGTTCATGCCGACGTCGATCACCGTTGCCCCCGGCTTGACCGCGTCGGCACCGAGCAGCCGCGGGACCCCAACCGCGGCGACCAGCACGTCGGCGCGGCTGCAGGTGCCCGGCAGATCGCGAGTACGGGAATGGCAGGTGGTCACGGTCGCGTTGGCGCCGAGCAGCAGACTCGCCAGCGGGCGGCCGACCAGCTTCGACCGCCCCACGACCACCGCCTCGGCGCCCTCCAGCTCGACGCCCTCGTGGCGCAGCAGCTCCATCACGCCGGCCGGGGTGCAGGGCACCAGGCCGGGGTTGCCGTTCGCCAGCAGGCCGGCGCTGGTCGGGGTGAGGCCGTCCACGTCCTTGCCGTGCTCGACCGCGGCGACCACGCGGTCGGCGTCGATCGCGTCGGGCAGCGGCAGCTGCACGAGGATTCCATCCACTTCGTCGTCGCCGTTGAGGCGGCCGACAAGCTCCAGCAGCTCCCGCTCGGACGTTTCGGCCGGCAGCTCGTGGTGCAGCGACCGCATCCCCGCCTCCTCGCAGGCCTTGTGCTTGTTTCGCACGTATATCTGCGAGGCCGGGTCCTCGCCGACCAGCACCGTCGCCAGACCCGGCGTGCGGCCGCTGTGCTTCGCATACTCGGCCACCTCGCCCCGCACGCGCTCACGCACCTCGGCGGCCACCGCCTTGCCGTCGATGATCTTCGCGCCCACCCGGGTTCCCTCGCTCATCGCTTGCGGATCGGCGCGTAGTCGGCCATCAGCTTGCGCTCCTGCGGGTCGCCGGCGAAGCGCACCACGATCACCCCGCCGGGCTCGATCCCTGTCACCACGCCATCGCCGAAGCTGGCGTGGACGACGTCGTCGCCGGTCTCCAACTCAAGCGCCGGCCCCGGCTCGGCGGTCGGGGCGGCGCCGCCGGTCGCCTTTGTCCAGGCTGCGGCGCCGGGCGCGGTGTCGTGGCGCTCGACCAGCTCCTCGGGCAGCTCGTCCACGAAGCGCGACACCAGCCCCGGCTGGCGGCGGCCCCCGAAGATGCGGCGCTCACGGGCGTGGGTGAGGTAGAGGCGACTGCGCGCTCGGGTCATCCCCACGTAGCAGAGGCGCCGCTCCTCCTCCTCTCCCCCCTCCTCCAGCGCCCGCATATGCGGGAACACGCCCTCCTCGCAGCCGATGATGAACACGGCGTCGTACTCGAGGCCCTTGGCGTTGTGGATCGTCATCAGCGTCACCAGCGACTCCTGCTCGCGGATGCTGTCCTGCTCGGTGTACAGGGAGATCTGCTGCAGGAACTCCTCCAGGGGCGACACGTCGCCCTCGCCCTCCAGCTCGCGGTTGGCATCGAACTCGGCGGCGACGCCGATCAGCTCCTGCAGGTTCTCCACCCGGCCTTCCGCCTCCACGGTTCGCTCGGCCTCCAAGGCCTCCAGGTAGCCGCTGTCGCGCAGCGTCGCCTCCAGCAGCCCCGCAACCCGCGCCGACTCGGCACGCTCCTGCAGGCTCTCCATCGTCTCGTGGAAGCGCGACACCGCCTTGATCGCCGCCGCCCCCAGCCCCGGCACCTCCTCGGGACGGCCCGCCACCTCCCAAATCGGCAGGCCGGTGGTGTTGGCGTGCGAGAGCAGCCGCGCCTGGCTGGTGTTGCCGATCCCGCGCCGGGGGCTGTTGACGACCCGCCCGAAGGAGATCGCGTCGGAGGGGTTGACCAGCAGGCTGAGGTAGGCGACCGCGTCCTTGATCTCGGCCCGCTCGTAGAACTTGGTTCCGCCGATCACCTGGTAGGGCATCTCGAAGCGGACCAGGGTGTCCTCCAGCACCCTGCTCATCGCGTTGGTGCGGTAGAAGACCGCGATCTCGTCGCGGGCGACGTTCTCCTCGCCGATCAGCCGCTCCACCTCGCCGGCAACCCAGCGCGCCTCCTCGTGCTCGTCGCCGAGTTGGGCTACTTCGACCGGCGTGCCCTGGGCGCCGTTGGTGAACAGACGCTTGGGGCGGTTGTCCTTGTTGTTGGCGATCAGTGCGTTGGTCGCCGAGAGAATCGTCTGGGTGGATCGGTAGTTCTGCTCCAGCTTGACCACCTCAGCATCCGGGAAATCGCGCTCGAAGTCGAGGATGTTGCGGATGTCGGCGTGGCGGAAGCTGTAGATCGACTGGGCGTCGTCCCCGACAACGAACAGGTTGCGGTGCTCCTCGGCGAGCAGTTGCAGCAGCCGGTACTGGGCTTGGTTGGTGTCCTGGTACTCGTCGACCAAGACCTGGCCGAAGGCGCGACGCCAGCGGTCGCGAGCCGGCTCGAACAGCTCCAGCACGTTGACCGTACGCACCAGCAGGTCGTCGAAGTCCATCGCGTTGGCCTCGAGCATGCGCTTCTCGTAAACGGTGTAGACGTCGGCCGCCGTCTCCTCGAACACCGAGCTCTGGTCCTCGGCGAACGAGGCCGGGTCGAGCAGCTTGTTCTTGGCCCCGGAGATCTGGGCCCGGATCGCGCGCGGAGGGAAGCGCTTGGGGTCAACCTCGAGCTCCTCCATGCAGCGCTTGATCATCCGCAGCGAGTCGGCCTCGTCGTAGATCGTGAACCCGCGCGAGTAGCCGAGCCGCTCCGCCTCGGCGCGCATGATCCGCGCGCAGGCCGCGTGGAAGGTCATCACCCACATCGCGCGGGTGGCGCGGCCGACCAGGCGCTCGACCCGCTCACGCATCTCCTGGGCGGCCTTGTTGGTGAAGGTGATCGCGAGGATCTCTCCGGGCCGGGCCCGGCCGGTGGCCAGCAGGTAGGCGATTCGATGGGTCAGCACCCGCGTCTTGCCCGAACCGGCTCCGGCCAGGACCAGCAGCGGTCCCTCTCCGTGGGTGACGGCCGCTCTCTGGGCGTCGTTGAGCTCCGCCAGCAATCGCTCGACCCGGTCGGCGCCGGGCTCGGTCGGGGCGCCGCGCAGCTCGGGCTGGGCGTCGGATTCGGTGAGGTTGCTCACCGCCCCAAGATATCCGGCGGCGCGGGCGGCGCCGAGCCGGCGGTCAGCCGCCCGCCGAGGAGCGTCCCTTGCGCTCGCGCAGCGGGCGCACCCGCGAATCGGGCTTGTCCTCGCCCGCCAGCTCGGCGACGCGCTCCTCGAGCGCGGCGATCCGCTCCGACAACGCCTTGATCGCGTCGGCGATCGGGTCGGGCAGGTGGATCCAGTCCGCGTCGGGGCCCTCGGTCCTACGCCCCTCGACCCGCACCGTGTGACCGGGGTTGCCCACCACGGTGGAGTTGGGCGGAACGTCCTCGACCACCACCGTGTTGGCGCCGACCTTGGCACCGTGGCCGACCTCGATCGGGCCCAGCAGCTTGGCGCCGGAGCCGACCGTCACGTTGTCGCCGACCGTCGGGTGGCGCTTGCCGCGCTGAAAGCCGGTGCCGCCGAGGGTGACGCCCTGATAGAGGGTGACGCGGTCGCCGATCTCGGCCGTCTCGCCGATCACCACACCGGACCCGTGGTCGATGAAGAAGTCGTTGCCGATCCGCGCCGCCGGGTGGATCTCGATTCCGGTCACCGCACGGCTCAGATAGGCGATCGCCATCGGCGCCAGCGGCACGTCGGCCTCGTTCAGGACGTGGGCGAGGCGGTGAGCCAGCAGGGCCTGGACCCCGGCCCAACTGCTGAGGATCTCCACGGTGTCGGCCTTGCGCGCGGCGGGGTCGCGCTCGCGCGCGGTGGCAACATCGGAGCCGACCTCGCGGATCACCCGGCGCAGTGTCCCCATTCCGAACATGGCTAAAGGGTAGGGAGCGGCGTCATGAGCGCGGGAAGAACGGCAGCGACATGTAGCGCTCGCCGCTGTCGGCGACTATCGCGACGATTCGCTTTGCCTCGAACTCGGGGCGGCCCGCAAGCTCCAGCGCCGCGTGGATCGCCGCCCCCGCGGAGAAGCCGACCAGCAGGCCCTCGCGGCGGGCCGCCCGCTCGGCCATCTCCAGCGCGTCGTCGTCGGAAACCGCGATCACCTCGTCGATCACGGAGCGGTCGAGCACGTCGGGCACAAAGCCGGCGCCGATCCCCTGGATCTTGTGCGGGCCCGGGTCGCCGCCGGACAACACAGCCGAGGCTGCCGGCTCCACCGCCACAACATGGACCTCCGGGCGGCGTTCCTTCAGCGCCTGGCCGACGCCGGTGAGCGTTCCGCCCGTGCCGACCCCGCACACGAACGCGTCCACCTCGCCACCGCTGTCGGCCCAGATCTCCTCGCCGGTCGTGCGGCGGTGCACCTCCGGATTGGCCGGGTTGGAGAACTGCTGTGGGATGAAGGCGTCACGCTCCGCGGCGATGCTCCGGGCCAGATCGACCGCCTCGTTCATGCCTCCCAGCGAGGGCGTCTCCTCGACCTGTGCGCCGTAGGCGCGCAGCAGCTGGGATCGCTCACGGGTCATCCCCTCGGGCAGGGTCAGCACCAGCTCGTACCCGCGGGCGGCGCAGACCATCGCCAGCGCGATCCCGGTATTGCCGCTGGTCGGCTCGACGATCACCGACCGCCCCGGCTCGATCCGGCCCTCGGCCTCGGCGGCATCGATCATCGACACGCCGATCCGATCCTTGACCGAGCCGCCCGGGTTGAAGTACTCGAGCTTGGCGCAGACCTCGCCGCCCAGGCCGTCGCCGAGACGGCGCAGCGCGACCATCGGCGTGTTGCCGACCACCGCAGCCGCCTCAGCTCCGATTCGAAGCCCGCTCGGGGCGTCCGTGCCTGACCCGGTCGCCATCGTGCCCAACCTAGCGGAGGGGCGCCGTCGAAACGCATGGCGACCCCCACAGCCGCGCAGCCTCGGCTGGAGAGGCGCTCAGGAGCGCTGCGGAAGCGGCTTGGAGACCTTCCAGTCGCCGTCCTCGTCGACGAGCGTGAACTGCACGAGCCTGCCGGCGACCCGTACCACCGCGATCGCCTCACCGTTCGGGGAGAAGCGCACTGACGGCATCGCCCGGCAATTACCCGCGTGAGTTCCTTCCGGTCGGCCTGGATCGGCCGGCTTCCAAGACCGCCTGGCTCAGATGTGGTACATGCCCGAGCCCGCCTCCTCGGCTTCGCGGCGGGCGATCTCGGCGATCGTGGTGCGGCTGAAGACACCGCGCAGGGCGCCGACGCCCTCGGCCCAGATGCCGCCGGCCTCGTCGGCCTCCTGGCCGATCTTGCCGTCCAGGGCCTGGACGACCTCCAGCACGTTGATCTCCTCGGGCTTGCGCGCCAGCGTGTAGCCGCCCTTCATCCCCCGGTGGCTGGTCAGAAGCCCCCCTCGGCGCAGGGTCGAGAACAGCTGCTCGAGGAACTGCTCGGGGATGCCACGGCGCTCCGCCAGTTCCTTGATCGGCACCGGGCGCTCGCCGGAGCGGGCCAGCTCGGCCATTGCGACCACCGCGTAGCGCGACTTGGAAGTGACCGAAATCACGATCCCCTTTGTACCGCAGCGATCGGCCGCCGCAAAGAGCGGGGGGCAGGACTCGATTGGCCGAAAATTGGGGTCGTATGCCGGCCGTTGCTTGGTTAGGATCGGTGTCCCTGTCCGTCGACCGGGGTATCCCGGCGGTACTGGAGATCGGAGCAGTCCTGAGCGACCAACCTCGCTGTCTTGTCGTGGAGGCGCAGCCCCTCGTGAGGCTCGGGCTGCGCGGTGCACTGGACGACAGCTTCGAGGTGGAGGAACTCGACTCGCGCTGTGAAGCCATTGATCGCGTCCGCGACGTCGGCGATTTCGACGTCGCAGTGATCGACTATCGGTCACCCACCGACGGCAACGACGACGAGCTGAGCGGCAACGAGGCGATACGCGAGTTGCGCAAGGCCGAGCCGGCGCTCGGGATCGTCGCCCACGGCGACCGTGCAGAGCGCCACCTCGCCAGCGAAGCGCTCTCAGCCGGGGCGAGCGCCTACGTCAGCCGCGGCGCCGGGGCGGAGCAGCTGCGCGACGCGGTCTCCGCGGCTCTCCAGCAGGAGCGCTTCGTCGATCCGGCCGTCCCACCCCCCGGCAGCCCTGGCAAGCTCACCCGCCGCCAGCGCCAGCTGCTTCAGATGCTGGCCGACGGCGAGTCGACCACGATCGCGGCCGAGCGGCTCGGGCTCAGCGAGCAGACCATCAAGACCCACACCAAGAACATCCTCGCCCGCCTCGCCGCGCGCAACCGTGCGCACGCCGTCGCGATCGCCCTGCGCGAGTCGCTGATCGAATAGCGGCGAGCGTGTCGCCTAGATCCAGCCGCGGTCGTGGGCCGTGAGGACGGCCTGGGCGCGATCCACGGCGCCGATCTTGCCGTAGACGTTGTGCAGGTGGGTGCG